>JAWXUL010000149.1:0-2002 GCA_044432725.1 Eubacteriales bacterium | reverse complement strand
AAAATTGCGTTCATCTAAAAAAAGTAATACTCGAAAGTGATACAGTAAAAATCCACTCGACTGCATTTGAAAATTGTGACAGTTTGGAATTTGTGGGCACAGAAAGTGGCGAGAATTTGCTCCATAAATTTAATAGTAAAAGCGAGGAATAAAATGAGCATTTTTCAAGACTTTGAATACAAAATTCTCACAGTAATGGGAGAAAAAGAAGGTGACCCCCAAAGAAAAATCATTTCTTTGGAAAAATATTTTGGAAATGAAAAAAATGTGGTGATTCCTGATGAAATTGAGGGGTATCCAGTCACTGTGATGAATGGCACCTTTGCAGGTAAAGAGGAATTGGAAAGAGTCACCTTGCCAAATAAAGTGGTAGGACTTGGTGTTGCTGCCTTTCAAGGATGTAGCAGATTAAAAACGATTCATTTTCCATCCTCTTTGAAGAAAATAGAAAGTTATGCCTTTAATAACTGCACATCTTTGGAAGAAATCATGGTTTGTGATATCGTGGCTCCTATTGAAATACTGACACTGAATCACCATGCTTTTGGAAATTGTCCGAAACTTTGTGATGAAAATGGCTTTATTATCCTGAAAACTCTACTTCTTGCCTATCAGGGTAATGAAACAAAAGTAACTATCCCTGATGGTATCACAAAAATTTCTGAAGGTGCTTTTTGGAATAATCCCATTGTCACCACTGTGGTTATGCCTGATTCTGTTACTATTGTGGGGAAACAAGCTTTTTATCAATGTGATAATTTAACTGAAATTACTTTATCGAAAGAAGTGAAAACCATAGGGGTAGAAGCCTTTTCTAATTGTAAAAAATTAGAGCAAA
Organism: Eubacteriales bacterium; assembly: GCA_044432725.1. Taxonomy (GTDB): domain Bacteria; phylum Bacillota; class Clostridia; order Oscillospirales; family Oscillospiraceae; genus JAWXUK01. The sequence continues at coordinate 1,164 of JAWXUL010000149.1, read as the reverse complement.
TTAGTTTGCCTGAACATTTAACAGAAATGGATGCTGGGGTATTTTCGGGTTGTGGGAGTCTGAAAGAAATTCAGTGGAGTGAAAACTTAGAATTCATTTTGGATGATGCTTTTAGTGGATGTTACTCTTTAGAAGAGATTTCTTTCCCTGAAAACCTAAATAGCATCAAAAAATCCTTTGTTGGCTGTATCAATTTACAGAAAATCACCATTCCCCCATCAGTGAATTCCATTTATAAAAAAGCCTTTGAAAAATGTAATTCTTTAGAAATTATTGAGATTTTAGACCGACCAGAGGGGACAGAAAAACTGGATTTACAAATCAGTTGTTTTCCGTACAGTGCCAAAATGCGAGAGAATGTACTGAAAAAGGGGCAAGAAGTCCCTGACATCATTGCAAAGACGTTCAACAAGGCACATACTCAGAAATATTTGACTGATTTATTCATCCGTTGGGATAAACTTTCGGAAACGGCAAAAGACTTGTTCCGTCAGGAATGGAAGAAGAAAATCACTGTTAAAGTAAAAAAAGGAAAGAATCGTCTCCGAAATTTGGTGTTTTTGGAGTCCACAGCAAAAGAAATGGGGATTTATTTTAAGGAAGGTTTTCATTTGGAACTCCCTGAATTGGAGGAGTATCTGGAGTTTTCCATTAAAAACGAGAACACAGCAGAAACGGCTCTGCTTTTGGACTACAAGAACAAAACCTTCGATAAAACCTACTTAGAAGAGCTAGAAACTCGTAAGGAAATGCTTGATATTGGTCTGGAACTGCCTACTTTAGCAGAACTCCGTGAGAAATGGACAGTGAGATTTACTAAAGAGTACATCACCATCACAGGGTATAAAGGGAAAAATACCTACGAAGTAATCCCTGAAACCATTGATACAGGTGTGCCAATTCATTGTTTAAGCACAACCCGAGATGTTTATGAAAATAGTTGTTATAATCCCATTGAAACCCTTGTTTTACCTCAAACTCTCCAGAAAACAGTGGGAAAATGTTTTAATTTATCAACTTTAAAAGAGATTGTTTTACCAGACAATTTGACTGAAATATGTAAAGATATGTTTAGTTGTGCTAAAAATTTAGAAAAAATTATTTTCCCTAAAAAGATTTCAGTCATTAGAAGATATGCTTTTTTTGCTTGTGTTTCGTTAAAAG
>JAWXUL010000148.1:0-2014 GCA_044432725.1 Eubacteriales bacterium | reverse complement strand
CGCCCACAGCATAGGGGAATTTTTTTATCTCTCCATTATCGTCTTTTTGTAGGTTTACCAGCACTTCTTCTCTATCTGCTATCACAACACTACCATTAGACATACCCTTTTCTTTCAAATAGACAGTTTCGCCCTCGAGAGAAAGAGAATCTATCACATAGTCTTTTCCTTGATAGGTCACTTCCATGGATTTTTCCAGTTCAATGTTGGAAGATGGTTCAGCTTTTTCTATTTCAGCAGTCTTTTCTGGTATCTCGTCCACAATTTCAAGAAAATAGTCCTTTGGCTCGCTTCTCATGATGGGATAACTAAGAGAGGGGTCAACCAAAGTCACATCATAGTCGGAGATGTTTTTGATAATAAACTGGGTATCGTCAATGGTAACGGAATCCCCTGTTTTGAATGGAAAAAAATCTGTTTCAGGCACTGGCTGGACTGTTTCTTGTGCCTGTTCAGGTTTTTTTATCGGAAATTCTGGTTGCTGATTGGTGATATAGGCTCGCAGTAGATTATAGGTTTTGATATTGACACGGTGCATGGAGGTATCTTCACCACTAAACGTATCAAACGTCTGTTTTGCTAGTGTTTTATCTACTGTTGTAGTCAGTCTGTCAAGCCGACCAAACTCCGTGGCGTTATTATCTTTTAAGTCAAGGGCAAGGAGTTCACGCAACACAGTTTCATCCACACCGAACGCAGATACAAGATATTCAATTTCTTTTTCCTTTTTACTATCAAAGGTAGGAGGTTTTTCCACAGGAATAGAGGGGGTTTCTTGGATTTTCTCCTGTTTTTTCTCGGATTCTGCTCGCTCTTTCAGGTATGCAGTCGCATTTTCTGGTAAACTTTTGTCATAGATTTTGAGAGTGCCATCCTCCCCAATATGTGCCACTTGCTTATAATCTCGGTTTACCTCTTCCAAAAAGTTACTGACCGTTGTGCCGTTACCCATGTTGAAAAATCCTAAAGCGAAGTCTTTTCCCTCTTTGTTTGTGAAAATAGGCATTTCATGGTCTGTAAACTCACCTCTTGCGATTCTATCAGCACCAATAGGGCTTACTTCACTGTACATAGCCGTTCGTTGAGATTCTTGTGGTGTTGGTTGCTCCTTGACTTGCTGTTGCTCTGGATTCAAATAAGCACCACGGCTCACCAGTTCGTCCATCATCTCCACAACTTTATCCCATGGAATATTTACTGGCTCTTTGCCCTCTACTTGCACACGAATCCCTAAGTCACGATTGCTTTTTACAACATAATTTCCAAAAAGTAAGGTGCTTGTGCCATATTCTTTTCGCAGTAATGACTTTTTATCTCGTTCTGTGTTGGGGTTATTCTGAAAAAAATCATGGATTCTTTCTTTTGAGGACTTGTCTGCTGTGCCGAAACGCAAGGCAAGTTCTATATCCTCTTTGGTTGGCTCGGGTAATTCTGCTGGCTCTGGGTTAGGTGCTGTGATGGGTGGCACTGGAATTGGTGGTGGGGCTGTCTTTTCTTCCTGTGCTTTCCTTTGTTGTGCCATAAGGTAGTCCATTGAAACTTGTTCATGTTCCTGTGGTTCGCTTGCAGTCGGGAACGTAGCATTTCCACTCATACCGTCATGGATTTGTCCGAAGAGAGGTGGAGCAAAGGGAGGTGGTTCAGGTGGTGGAGAGGTAGGAATCGGCTCTGGAATGGGAAAAGGAGCAGAAGAAACTTGCTCTTCTGCTCCTTGTTGTATTAAATTTTGAATCATTTCCTCATTGCTAGGGAAAAAGTCTAACTTTTCTGCCTGTTCACTGTCATTTTCTAGGTGAACACCAGTTCCGACTGGACGATTTCTCTCGCTTGGAGGTAAATCATGTTGACTTTCCCCTCCCATTTTGGGTCTGTCAATCGTGTTTCCTCGGTCAATCCCTGTTTCTCCATCATTTGACGGACGATTGTTTCCTCCATTGATTTGCCCTGTTTGTCGATATGTTGGAGATGTTCTGCCAGTGTTCCGTCCATTTTCAACATCGTGTATTGGAAGTCT
>JAWXUL010000147.1:0-2045 GCA_044432725.1 Eubacteriales bacterium | reverse complement strand
CGTCATGAAAATCGACCCTAAATTTGCAGAAGCCTTGAAAAAACCATCTACCGTTCCCATTCACCAAGTCAGTAAACAGCAATTTGTAGAGGAAAGAGCGGATGACATCAGCACTGAATTTTTCAATCAAACAGAACAGGCAGCGGAAACTTCACTTTTCCTACTTCACAAGATGGAACAGGGGAAAAAGGTAGAGCAAGGGAAGTCCGTGGAACAAGTGACAAAAACGGAGCAAATTACTCGGACAGACCATGTGGTAAAGACAGAGCAAGTGGCAAAAACGGAGCAAGTGATTAAGGCAGAACAGGTAGAAAGAGTGATAGAATCCACAGAAAAATCCTCCTACCATATTAAAACCTATGAAAAACTCACAGAGCAGTCCAATCATAGCAAGTTACGGACATGGAAAAACAAAGGGGAGGGCATGGAACGGTCAGGGATGTCAGAGAGCAAAACCACAAACTACCGTTTTAAGAAGAACTCTCCCACCAATCCCAACAGCCCAAGCCAACAGTCTGTGAATAAATGGCAACAAAAACAACGGATAAAGAGAAGTTATGCTCAACAATACCGTTCTTCTCATCCAAAATATAATATAGTCACCAGAAAAGCCACGGATATAGGAAAGAAACTTCTCCAAGTAGTAAAATCAGACCCGAAAGTCTGGTTTATTGTTTTTGGGATGGCTTTTTTACTTCTGGTTATCTGTACCACCTTTGCTTCTTGCTCCGTGATTTCCACGTCTATCGTTTCCTCCACAGCAAGCACCACCTATACTTCGGAAGAAGCTGATTTACTGGAAGTAGAAGCTGCCTATCAGTCCAAGGAAACGGCATTGCAAACCCAGATAGACAACATCGAAACCACCTACCCAGACTATGACGAATACGTTTACAATCTGGTGGAAATCGGACATGACCCTCACCAATTAGCTTCTTTATTGACGGCTTTATATCATGTTTATACCCTAGACATGGTGGAGGACATTTTACAAGAGATTTTTGAGCGACAATATACCATTACCCACACCCCTAGCACAGAAACTAGAACGGATGGCGATGGTAACTCTTACACTGTCACCATTTTGACCACAACATTGACAAATACCCCTATCAATAGCTTTGCTCATGAGTTTTTAACTGATGAACAGTACGAATTATATGAGATTATCTTAGCTTGCAAAGGGAATATGCCAGACCTCTTTGGTGATTACTTAGGAGGTAGTAGCGGTGGTGCGGTAGGAGATGTGGACTTTGAAATCCCTGACCATTATTTGGACGATGAGGACTTCGCTAAGGTCTACGCAGAAGCCATAAAATATTTGGGCTATCCCTACGCATGGGGCGGACAATCTCCCTCTACTTCTTTCGATTGCTCTGGATTTATGTACTGGATTTATAACGCAACAGGTGTTTATTCTCATTCTCGCTTAACGGCTGGAGGATATTACAACCTTTGTACTAAATTTGACAGTAGTCAACGGCAAGCTGGGGATTTCATCTTCTTTACTGGTACGAGTAGCCACGCAACCATTTCCCATATCGGTATGTATATCGGTGATGGCATGATGATTCACTGTGCTTCGGCTGGTGTCAGCTTTGCCCCTGTGGATTCTGGTTACTGGGCAAGAAGTGACATTTATGTTTGTTACGGCAGACTTCCCATTTAGCAAACTGGAAAGGAGTAATTATGGCGAATGAACCACCTTATCTAAAGAAACTCAACCGTTTAGACCAAGAAATCTTTCAAATGGAAGAGAAAATTGGTTCAATGGAAGAAAAATTGAAACAAACAAAGGATGAACGAGATGTGTTAGAGGAAAAAGCCCTACTGGATATTCTGAAACGGAACAAGGTAGGGCATAAGGATTTGACACAGCTTCTTTCTACGGTGAAGCCCCACGAAGATTCAGCAGAAGAGCCAATGGAAAACTCAATGGAAAAGCCGAAAGAAGCAATAGAAAACCACCCATCAGATTCTTTTTCCATTCACAACGAAGAACATCCTAACCCAACTGAAACAAAGGAGGAAACAACGAATTGAAG
>JAWXUL010000146.1:0-2060 GCA_044432725.1 Eubacteriales bacterium | reverse complement strand
GCTTCAATTCGTTGTTTCCTCCTTTGTTTCAGTTGGGTTAGGATGTTCTTCGTTGTGAATGGAAAAAGAATCTGATGGGTGGTTTTCTATTGCTTCTTTCGGCTTTTCCATTGAGTTTTCCGTTGGCTCTTCTTCTGAATCTTCGTGGGGCTTCACCCGAGTGAGAAGCTGTGCCAAATCCTTATGCCCTACCTTGTTCCGTTTCAGAATATCCAGTAGGGCTTTTTCCTCTAACACATCTCGTTCATCCTTTGTTTGTTTCAATTTTTCTTCCATCGAACCAATTTTCTCTTCCATTTGAAAGATTTCTTGGTCTAATCGGTTGAGTTTTTTCAGATATGGGGGTTCATTCGCCATAATTACTCCTTTCCAGTTCGCTAGATGGGAAGTCTGCCGTAGCAAACATAAATGTCACTTCTTGCCCAGTAACCAGAATCCACAGGAGCAAAGCTGACACCAGCAGAAGCACAGTGAATCATCATGCCATCACCGATATACATACCGATATGGGAAATGGTTGCGTGGCTACTTGTACCAGTAAAGAAGATGAAATCCCCAGCTTGCCGTTGACTGCTATCAAATTTAGTACAAAGGTTGTAATATCCTCCAGCCGTTAAGCGAGAATGAGAATAAACACCAGTTGCGTTATAAATCCAGTACATAAATCCACTACAGTCAAAAGAGGTGCTAGGAGATTGACCGCCCCATGAGTAAGGATAACCTAAGTAACGAATGGCTTCTGCATAAACTCGGGCAAAGTCATCATCGGCAAGGTAGTGGTCTGGAATTTCATAGTCCACATCGCCTACCGAACCACCGCTACTACCTCCTAAGTAATCGCCAAAGAGGTCTGGCATATTTCCTTTGCAAGCTAAGATAATCTCGTATAGTTCGTACTGTTCATCAGTTAAAAATTCACGAGCAAAGCTGTCAATAGAGGTATTTGTCAAAGTTGTGGTTAAAATCGTGACAGTGTAAGAGTTACCATCACTATCCGTCCTTGTTTCAGTACTTGGAGTGAGGGTAAGAGTATATTGTCGCTCAAAAATCTCTTGTAAGATGTCCTCCACCATATCTAGGGTATAAACATGGTATAAAGCCGTCAATAAAGAAGCTAATTGGTGAGGGTCATGTCCGATTTCTACCAGATTGTAAACATATTCGTCATAGTCTGGGTAAGTGGTTTCAATGTTATCTATCTGGTTTTGCAAAGCCGTTTCCTTAGATTTGTAGGCAGCTTCTACTTCCTGTAAATCGGCTTCTTCCGAAGTATAGGTGGTGCTTGCCGTAGAGGAAACGATAGAAGAGGAAATCACGGAGCAAGAAGCAAAGGTGGTACAGATAATCAGAAGTAAAAAAGCCATCCCAAAGACAATAAACCAGACTTTCGGGTCTGATTTCACCACTGTGAGAAGTTTCTTTCCTATATCCGTGGCTTTTCTGGTGACTGTACTATATTTTGGGTGAGAAGAACGGTATTGTTTAGCATAACTTCTCTTTATCCGTTGTTTTTGTTGCCATTTATTCACAGACTGCTGGCTTGGGCTGTTGGGATTGGTGGGAGAGTTCTTCTTAAAACGGAAGTTTGTGGTTTTGCTCTCTGACATCCCTGACCGTTCAATCCCTGACCTCTCCATGCCCTCCCCTTTGTTTTTCCATGTCCGTAACTTGCTATGATTGGACTGCTCTGTGAGTTTTTCAAAGGTTTTAATATGGTAGGAGGATTTTTCTGTGGATTCTATCACTCTTTCTACCTGTTCTGCCTTAATCACTTGCTCCGTTTTTGCCACTTGTTCTGTCTTTACCACATGGTCTGTCCGTGTCATTTGCTCCGTTTTTGTCACTTGCTCCACGGACTTCCCTTGCTCTACCTTTTTCCCCTGTTCCATCTTGTGAAGTAGGAAAAGAGAAGTTTCCACTGCCTGTTCCGTCTGGTTGACAAATTCAGTGCTGATGTCATCCGCTCTTTCCTCTACAAATTGCTGTTTACTGACTTGGTGAATGGGAACGGTAGATGGTTTTTTCAAGGCTTCTGCAAATTTAGGGTCGATTTTCATGAC
>JAWXUL010000145.1:0-2075 GCA_044432725.1 Eubacteriales bacterium | reverse complement strand
GGTTGAGTTCGTCCAAATCCTCCAAAAAACTGTTATCCCGAATCATGGCAAGGTCATCCACAGTATTCTCGCAGTGTTCAAGGCTGATGTCGGCACAAATATCCATTATCATTTGCCCTAAGTCGTTGCTCACAGTGGTATCGTGTTTTTCTGCCAGTTTCTCCGTGATAAAGGGTTCAAGCTGGGGCTGGACGTTCCACAGTTTAATGGGCATGGAATCTTTTTGCTGGGTGGTGGAAGTAATATCGTAAAGATGGTCTATTTTAGCAGTTCCCCACTGGTTGTAAACTATAATCGGAATCCCTTTGCTCCCACGATTGATTCTCCGTTTCACCTGTTTAGACCACACATCAAAGGTGGCACAGGCAGTTGCTTCTGGACGTTGGGCATAAATCAGCAGTTGGGTATCAAAGTCATATTTGTGGTTATTGCTCATGGTGGTGAGAAAACCTTTCCATGTATCAGGCTTTCCAGTGACTTTCTGCCGATATTCTTCATATAGGTTCTGGGTATCTTGTAATTTCCCCATTCATTCCCTCCTTTACCGTTCTTGTTTGGGCTTTTTGGCTTTCGCCTTTTTTGGTTTTGGCTCTTTGGTTTTCGGCACTTTTTTCGCCTTTTCCTGTTTCTTTTCCTGTTTTGCCTTGTCTACGGCTGTTTTCTCTTTGGGTTCAGGCTTTTTTTCTTGTTCTGGGGTTTTCTTTTCTTCCTGTTTCTCCTGTTCAGGGGTGTATTGGTCGATTCTCTTGTGAAAATCCTCCACAGCACTTTCTTTATCCTCCATGAAGTAATTTCCGAAGTTCCAGTTGGCTTCAAAACCTTTGGATTCATCGGCTGGAATATTTCTCACCCATGTGGCAAAGGTATCGCCCGAATTACTCTGCCCTAAAGCCACCTCGGTATCTCCTACCACCTTGCTGTCCGTGATAAAATAGTGGTCATTGACTTGACGTGGGGCTTCTTTTTCCAGTGCCATCAGTTCCAGATTCACCTCGGTGGCAGTGCCTTGTTGGACTTCTTCGCACCCTGAAAACATCACGTCAGCACAACTTTTTTCAATCGCCATAGACACGGTGGAATCTTCATAGGTAATCTGGTGGATGGGTTCTAAGTCATGGTTCAGCAGTTGGAAGTCCACACTACCGTCCTCTTGTGGGGTGTAGCTGGCGATGACATCTTCGGTTTTATAGGCTACGGCAGGTTCCACCACGGTTTCCTCTTTCGCCAACATCAATTTTAGTTCGGCAACGTCCATTTCAGGGAATCCACCAAAGCTAAATTGACTTTTTACCGCTTCAACCATTGTTTTATCTTCCATCACCTCACTATTGATAACATTCAAGTCTTTGTTATAATAATTTACAGTGACATTCTGTTCATCATCCCCAGATTTCTCAAAGTGCATGAAGTTTTCGCCCACTTTATAAGCCACCTCATTGACATCCGTTTCTTGGAGTTTTTGGAGCAGTGGACTAAGGGTGGGTTCTGCCAGCGGTTCTTGTTCACGTTCTCTTTGTTCGCCACGATTACTTTCGACATATCCCTGTAATTGCTTGTGTTCCTCAAAGTGAATGGAGTTTTCCACGTTGGAGGGCTTCAAAAAGTCCACATCATCGGGGAGAATCAGCTTTCTGTTGAGGGCTTCACAGACAAATTCTTGGATAAATGGTCGGGAGTGTTCTTCACTTCTCAAATCAGTTTTTGTAATCAGGTCATTGATTTTCATAAGGTCGCTATCGGATAAAGTTTCCTCCAAGCTATCCTGAATATCTGCGAGGACTTCGGGGGAATGGTCTACCTCGGTGGCATTGATTTCACGGTTTTTCTCCACCATATTTCCTAACATTTCAGTATCTCGTAGGTCAAAAGCTGTGGTAAAGTCATTCAAATCCATCTCTTCCAGTTCCAGAGCCGTCACTTTGTCCTCATTCATTGCTTGTGCCACAAAGTCAAGGGTAGTGCCTTTTTCTAAACTCTCCACCATGTCAAAGCTGTCTGTAAACTCACGGATAATTTTCAGGTCGGGGGTGGTCAAGGTCTGCTCCACCTGATTCTGAATTTCCTGAAATGCCACA
>JAWXUL010000144.1:0-2087 GCA_044432725.1 Eubacteriales bacterium | reverse complement strand
AGAAAGGAACAGACCAATGCCAAAGAAAAACTTTTACCCTAAATACAACGCCATCGGCAAAGACCAAATCCACCAAACAGCAGACATCCCTCTGGACACCACCCAAGGCGGTTATTTTGCAAAGGAAAACTGTCGGATTCAATTTTTCCGTACTTCCATCTACATCACAGACCTGAGCCTTGCCATGAAATCTGGAAAAGAATGTGAGAAAAAGATTTTTTACACCAGCAACCAGCGATTCGGCAATCTTGCTGAAATGGGAGCCACTCTGAGAAATCAGGGGATTGAAGCCTACAGCGATTTGCTGAAGGCGAAGTCCCTCCCAGATTTTCAATCAGAGGTAAAGACTGTGAAAGGGGTGCGTGTTTTCTCACCTTTTGTAGAGGTGAAGCCAATCCAAGAGCCAAATAAATGGACTACATCTCACCTCGCCAAAGCGATTTTGTCAGGACAGATTTATCATGGGGATTTCTGCACCTCGACTGGATTTGAAACCATGGGGATAGACCTCCCAGAGATGGCGAGGAAAATGATTGAAGAACCAACAAAACAACTGTGGTTTCAGCAAAGCAAACAGGAAGATGGGCAAGTCCATGTGTCCCTTCGTGACTATCATCATGACAGCTATGATTTTATGTTTGACGAAGAATGCAACTTAGAAATGAAAGAAGAAAAAAGGCAAGAAATTCAAGATATGTTAGAATACCACGGTATGAATATGACTTAGGGAGGAAATCATGGGAAAGAAACATTTTTACCCAAGCTACAGCGAAGTGAATGGTGACAAAATTTTTGAATCAGCGGATAGACCTCTAACTACCCGTGAAAGTGGGTACTATGCTGACCTGAACTGCAAGGTGCATTTTTACTACGGCTCCATTCAAATCACAGACCTCTCCAATGCCATGAAAACTGGAAAGGAATGCAGTCAGAAGGTGTTCAGTGCGGACAAAAATTATAACAACTTTGATGATATGCAGAATGATCTGTTGGAAATGGGGATTGAAACTCTGCCAGACCTGTTGAACGCAACAGAACTGGAAGGCTACACTTGCCATGAGTACAGTCCCAAAGGAGTCCACACTTTTTCACCTTTCGTGGAAGTGAAACCCATTAAAGAACCGAGCAAATGGACAGCAAGCCATCTGGCAAAGGCGATTTTATCAGGACAAGTATTCCATGCTGTCAGCGAGGGAAGATTTTCTGATGATTATGCCAGAGATGCAGAGCAAAACTTTGGCAGAGGTAGACCAGTCCATTTAGAGGAAGTGGCTCGCTCTCTCATTGAAGATGGGAAAAGTGGTCTTTGGTTCCAGCATGAACAGAAAGAAGATGGAACAACAGAAATTTCCCTCGCCACCCACAGCTTTGACTATAAAAAATTCTATTTTGATGTGAATTGCAATCACGAACTCAAGCAAGAACGTCTGGAGGGCATGGCGAAAACTCTGGAGGAAGTCAATGCTGAAGTCTTGAGTCAAAACAAACAGATAGACCTTACTCAAATCAATGATCAAGAGATTTATCAGGTGAAATATCTGGAACAGAACACAAACACCCAGCTTTATGAGGGAAAATCTCGCATGATGTATCCAGAACAGCTCCGTGACCTTGCTGAATTTGACTTTGAAATTGTAGAAATCACAGCCATTGAAATCCAAGAGGAAACTCTGTATCAGGTGGGGACATTGCAGAATCCAGTGTCAGACCAAGACAAGGCAGATGGTCGGTTCATTGGTTGCATCGGGGGAAAAACTGTGGTCACTGGATTTGCCTTGAAAGAATTGTTGATGGAAGAACGTCAATTTTCTGTGCTGAACGTTTCCCATCCAGATAATATTCCAGCATTGAAAGAGCAGATGGAACAAGCACAGGGTGGAAAAACGTGGTGCTTTTCGGATCGTGGGGAGTTTGATGCAGTGGGGAATTTGGAGCGTTTGGAAGCAGAGGAACAGAGAATGGAGGACGGACTGGAATTTGATGGGATGAGGGGGATGACATGAATTAAACACAAAATATCACCTGATTCTTGATTGTTTGACAAATGGGTTACTTCCTTATAATATTTTATTGAACTAACTGTAAGG
>JAWXUL010000143.1:0-2093 GCA_044432725.1 Eubacteriales bacterium | reverse complement strand
TGGTGAAAGACTTGTGGGAATCTCTCAAGGTTTTGCCACGATAGATAAAAGTAGAATGAAGTATACAAGAGCCGTTATTGACTTTTTTAGTCGGTGACGGCTTTTCCTATGCCCTTTCCCCATGCACCACTTTGATACCACACCATCAGCCACTTGCACCACTTTGATACCACCCATTACGGACAGAAAGGAGCGACCCCATGCCACCAAACAAAAAACTCTACTACCTCAAACTTCCAGAGGACTTTTTCAAGCGACCGTAGGAAGTGCCTGTGGTGCAAGACAAGATAGCCATACTGGAAAGCCAGAAGAACGGCTTTCTTTTCACTAACATTTTCCTCAAACTTTACTTACTTTCCATGAAAAATAATGGTAAACTTATGTTGAGTGACGATATTTTTTACACTACTGAAATGTTGGCAGGTATAACAGGGCATAAACTAGCCATTGTCGAGCAAGCACTTGAACAGTGTAAACAACTTGAATTGATAAAAGAAAGTGTAGATATGAGCCTTTTTGTTCCTGATTATCAACTTTTAGTGTCAAGTATTCTAAGTGAGAGCCAGCGAAAACAAGCATACCGAACCAAAGAAAAAGTGGGACAAGAACAGGACAAAAAGACAGAATTGTCACAAGAAAAAGACGAAGTTGTCACAGGCTTGTCACAGGAAAAAGACAGTGATGTCACAGAAAATAAGGACAAAGTACCAGAACAAGGACAAATTCCTGACGATATTGTCACAGAAAACCAAGCACCGACCAACCAACGAATCAAACCTAACAGATTGAAAAAACCTAAGAAAATGGAGGGAATCAACCATATTGAGAATGAAAAAGAAAACACTGCGACCACGGACACCCCAGAACAGCCGAAAAACTCACCTTAAACAACTGAATATCTGTGATATGAGCCTTTATTGACGTGACTAGACGTTGGTAAGGGCATTTTTAATGCAGAATTTTAGAAAGTATGGTGATTTTATGAACGAAAAACAAGAAGTAAACCAAGTTTGGAATGAAAAAGAATTAGCACCCCACACACAGGAGCAGACCCACGCACCCACCGACCTCCCACCAGAAGGAGAAACCCAGACCACCGAGGGAAAGACCTCTAAAAAGTTGCCAGAAAATCCGTCCATCGCTCCCCCATGCCGTCACGAAATTGAGGGAAACCCAGTACCCACCCACCACGAGCAAGCCACACAGAGCGAGCCAGTGAGCGAAAAAACAGACCTCTCTTCCCACCAGACCCACGAGGACGGCAGACCCACCGAAAGCCAGACCACCGAAAACAAGCCACCCTCTTTCACTCACAAGATAGGAAAGACCACCTATCACGTCAATATGCACTTTTCAGAAACGGCAACAGAAAGCCTACTAGACAAGATAAAACGTATGCTTATCAACGATTTTAATAATATTTAGAGGGAGTTTGAAAAAAGTTTCTTATTTTTTTGATTTTGTCCTTGACAAACGAGAGCCTAAAGGGAGCATACTGACGGAGTGTGGCAAGATGTTGGTAGAGGGAAAACCTAAGCTAGACGAAAAAGGAAAACCACTGGTGGATAAAAATGGGAAAGTGATTACTGATACCTACAAAATTAAAGTATTGAACACAATAAACTTTTCAAAATCCATGAAATACAACCCTTTTGCGTACATTCGCAGTGAAAAAGATATTTTGAAGCTAGTGACAACACTTATCGCCAACACAAAGGGAGAATCGAAAGGTGGGGACGATTTTTGGGAAAAAGCCGAGATTCTGCTATATTCTGCACTTATTGGCTACCTTTTTTATGAAGCACCAAAAGAAGAACAGAATTTCAACACTTTAGTGGAATTTATCAATTCTATGGAAGTGAGGGAGGACGATGAAACATTCAAAAACCCTGTTGACATTCTTTTTGAGCGACTAGAAGAGAAAGACCCTGAACATTTTGCAGTTCGCCAGTACAAGAAGTACAAATTGGCAGCAGGAGTTGTAGAATGTAAGAGTAATCTTTATCACGCACCCCTCAAAGGGATAGCATAGCCACACAAAAATCATAAAATGTGGCAGAAAGGAGATGATTAGATGAAGATTACAGCACTTT
>JAWXUL010000142.1:0-2093 GCA_044432725.1 Eubacteriales bacterium | reverse complement strand
ATGAGTACGCACAATTTTATGTGGACCACTTCCAGACATTAACTTCTTCGGGGCAACCATCTATCCCTTTTCAGGTGGGACAACTTTTGAATCAGCTGAGTAAGGTATTTGAAGAAAATCTTCCTCCCTTACCACACAAGGCACGTCACAGACTGGATCGGAAGAGAATGCTTCAGCTTGCAGAGAAGAAACAAGCACATGGTCAGAAACGAGATGACTTTTCACAGCAAACAAATTATTAAACTTAGCCTTAAGGTGATTTTCACCTTGAGGTTTTTTTATTCCACTGAGGGGAGGTGAGGACGATGAAAAAGAAACCAAACAAGAAGCAAATGCAAGGTGGTTATGGGCAGAACTGGAAGAAGATGAGTCTGCCACCTGTTCGCAAAACTAATTTTTATCGAAGAATCGGAAATAAAGACTGATATAGACTGAAAAAAGACAAAGGAGGAAACAAATTATGAGCCATTATATTCCCATCAAAAAGGATGCAATCTATCTTGCTAATATGGCAGATCTGGTTAAAATCTTGGAAGCACGAGGGGAACAGTTCGAAAAGTCTGGTATGGAATCAAGAATGAAATCCGACCCCAGCATCACCATTCGTGGGCATATGTGGTATGACCATTCGTCTCAAGATGGTGGTTATCCTATCGAATTCATGAAAAAATACTACAACATGAGTTTTCAAGATTCCATTTGTGCCTTGCTCAATGAAACCCCAGAAATGATTCGTGAACAAAGCCAAACACCACAACAACCATTCCAAAAAGTAGGGCAAGGTGGCAGTTCTCCCCAACAAGGAGGGAATAACCTCCCGCCACAGCAAGGCAGTCCTCCCCAACAAGGAGGAAACAACTTCTCGCAACAGCAAGGCAACCCTCATCAACAGGGAGGGAATGGCTATCCACCACAGCAAGGCAGTCCTCCCCAACAAGGAGGAAACAACTTCCCACCACAGCAAGGCAGTCCTCCCCAACAAGGAGGAAACAACTTCCCACCACAGCAAGGAACTCCTTCCCAACAAGGAGGGAACTACCTCCCACCACAGCAAGGCAGTCCTCACCAACAAGGAGGAAACAACTTCTCGCAACAGCAAGGCAATCCTCACCAACAAGGAGGAAACAACTTCTCGCAACAGCAAGGCAATCCTCACCAACAGGGAGGGAACGGCTACCCTCCTCAGCAGAATCAGTGGCAACAGCAAGGGCAGAATTATGAGAAACAACCCTTTGAACTGCCAAATCGCAATGACAAGATGAGCCGTACTTTTGCCTACCTGACCAAGGGGCGTATGTTGGATTATGATGTGATTTCTCATTTTGCCAAAGCTAGGACTTTGTATGAAAGTTGTGAATCCTTTGATCCGAATAAAAAACCTGTACACAATGCAGTTTTTGTGGGAATCGATGAGAATGGTGTACCTCGTCATGCCCACAAGCATGGACTGAACTCTGAGGGGGAAAGTTTCAAGCGAAATGTCATGAGCAGTGAGTCCAACTACAGTTTCCACCATGTGGGGACCAATGACCGATTGTTTGTTTTTGAGGCACCCATTGACATGATGTCTTTCATTTCTATGTACAAATTGAACTGGGAAGAAGCAAGTTATGTTTCCTTGTGTGGCGTGGGTAGTTCTGCTGTGGATTGGATGACTCAGCAATATCCTCATCTACAAAATGTGGTGTTGTGCCTTGACAATGACCGTGCTGGTATGGAGGCAAGCAACAGCATCTGTAAGGAATTTGAACAGAAAGGCTATACAGTGAATCTTTTGATTCCAGAGCGAAAGGACTGGAATGAGGATTTGGTAACAGCTAGAACACAGGTACAAGAGGAAAATTTTAGCCAAGGGGTAGCAGAGCAAGGGTCATATGTGATGAACTCTATCTAACTGATTTTATTGCTTGGTTACCCTGAAACAAGAAGAAAATTATTGCCCCTAGATGTGGTCTGAGGACTTGTCTAGGGGCAGAAAGGAACAGACCAATGCCAAAGAAAAACTTTTACCCTAAATACAACGCCATCGGCAAAGACCAAATCCACCAAACAGCAGACATCCCTCTGGACACCACCCAAGGCGGTTATTTTGC
>JAWXUL010000141.1:0-2113 GCA_044432725.1 Eubacteriales bacterium | reverse complement strand
CTATCGTTTCCATTCAGTTTGAAACTGAAATAGATGAAGAAAGTCTGTTTTTGTTCTGTGGACGGCGTACTGATAGGCTGAAAGCACTCTATTTCTCAGGAGATAGCTACATTTTGCTTTACAAACGCCTCACAAATGGTAATTTTCAATGGCCTCGCAGTGAAATAGAACTACGGAACTTGGATAAACAAGCATTTCGCTGGCTGATGGAAGGACTTTCTGTGGAACAAAAGAAAGTTATTAAAAAAGTAGGAAAACAGGATTTGTTTTAGTTATAAACCTCAAGTTTCTAAAATGGCTTCAACTTCATATTTATCCAAATAAAATCAAGAAAAGTGAAATCTTTTCTTGATTTTTTCTTGATTTTTATTGCTTTTCGTGATATAATAAAAGAAAGAAAAGGTGGTGAGAAGCATGTCAAAACAAGTTACGAACTTAGAGAATAAAGTACAAAAATTGCAAGAAAACTTAGTAGAAAAAGACGCAAGAATTGATAAGTTGGAAAATCAAATCGAAAAACTGACTCAAATGCTTCTCAACGCCCAAAATGCTCGCTTTGGTCAATCTAGCGAAAAAGAGAAATATACCTTGCCTGAGCAGTTTAATTTCCTGAATGAAGCTGAAATTGAACAAAACCCAAAAGAAATTGAGCCTCCTTTGGAAGAAATCGTGAAAGAATACATAAAAAAACCAAGAAGAACTCATGAGGAGTGGTTGAAAACCTTGCCTGTGAAAGAAGTCATTATGGATCTCACTGCTGAGCAAAAAATCTGCGAATGCGGGACAGAACTTACTTTTATCGGCAAAAAATTCGTGCGAAAGGAGCTTCAATACATTCCAGCCTCATTAAAAGTGATTCATTATTACTATAATGCTTATATTTGCAGAACTTGCCAAGAAAATGAAGTAAAAAACTGTGTCACATATCCAGAAGTTTCACCTGGACTGATGAAACATAGCCTTGCTTCGCCTTCGGCGGTTGCTAACGTAATGACTCAAAAATACGTGGATGGGCTGCCTTTGCACCGTCAGGAGAAGATTTGGAAGCGTTTGGGCATTGATTTATCCCGTTCCACACTGGCGAACTGGGTGATTCAGTGTGCAGACCGCTATTTGAAGCCTGTTTACACTCACATGAAGCATAGGCTTTTGGAATCAAAAGTTATTTATGCTGATGAGACCGTAGTGCAAGTCTTGAAAGAAGACGGCAAGCCAGCTACGTCGCAGTCTCGTATGTGGGTATATGGCTCTGATGGGCGGTCTGGCAAGCCGATTCGCATTTTTGAGTATCAGCCTGACCGTTCTGGCAAGCATCCAGAGAACTTTTTGAGAGGTTTTTCTGGATGTTTGGTGACAGATGGCTACGCTGGCTACAATAAAGTGGAAAATGTGACCAGATTTGGCTGCTGGGCGCATATGAAGCGAAAATGGAAGGAGGCAATGCCGAAAGGTGCCACTGTGGAGAACTCCAAAGCCGCAGTAGGCTTCCAAATGTGCAATAAATTGTTCAGATTGGAGAAAAATATCAAAGATTTGAAGTCAAATTTGAGAAAAGAAGCGCGGCAGGGTAAAATTTTGATTTTCCTTGACGAGTATTTCTTATGGATAAAAAATCTGAACACTACGTCAGGATCCAAACTGGCAGAGGCAGTGACTTACGCAAAAAATCAAGAGGCTATGCTGCGAGAGTTTGTAAACTTTGGCGAAGTGGAAATTTCAAATAATTTCGCCGAAAATGCCATACGACCTTTCGTGGTGGGCAGAAAAAATTGGCTTTTTTGCGATTCGGTGAAGGGTGCAAAATCCAGTGCGATTATCTACTCCATCGTGGAAACTGCTGTGGCAAACGGACGGAATCCGGCTAAATATTTGGAATTCTTGTTGACAGAGGTGCCTTATTTAGAAAAAACACCTAGTGCGGAGGACTTAGAAAGCCTGATGCCTTGGAATATGAGGTTTGAGGCCGATGCGGTGGACGGGTGATTGTAGGGCGGTTACCAAAATGTAGCTATCTCCTGAGAAATAGAGTGCTTTCAGCCTATCAGTACGCCGTCCACAGAACAAAAACAGACTTTCTTCATCTATTTCAGTTTCAAACTGAATGGAAATGATA
>JAWXUL010000140.1:0-2128 GCA_044432725.1 Eubacteriales bacterium | reverse complement strand
CCAAGTTGTTTGAAGATAATGCCGAGGGTAAAATCAGTGAGCGAAACTACCTTACACTTTCCCAAAAATATGAGGTGGAACAAGCTGAACTGGAACAGAAAATCACGGCACTTTCGGAAGAAATGGAACAAGAGGATATTGCAAGCCAGAACGCAAGAACTTGGGTAGAAAGTATCAAAGACTATGCTGACATCACGGAACTCACTGCACCTCTACTGAATGCCTTGATTGAGCGAATTACCATCACCGAAGCAGAGGTTATTGAGGGTGAACGTGTGCAGACTGTGAATATTTTCTACAAATTTGTGGGAAGTCTTTCGGATTTATCGTAGTTTTTGGCGAGGAATGGACTGGGTAAATATGTTCCTATTTAGTCTGTTCCTCTTCGGACGGTTTCCACGGAATATCAAGGTGATGTAGTGCAATAAGTTTGTTTTGGCAATTTGTTCCAGCCCCCATCTTTTCTGTTGAACCAATCAGCACACGCACCTCACCACTGCGGACTTTCGCAAAGAGTTTGTCTTTATCTTCGTCTTTTTTCGCTTCATGGATAAAGGCAACTTGCTCTTTAGGAATGCCTTTTTCCACTAACTTATCACGAATATCATCATACAGATTGAAAGTTCCGTCAAAATGAGGTACACCTTGGTCTAGGAAAATCATTTGAGTAGAGTTTTTTTCTGCTGTTTCCTCCCAGATTTCTGCCACCTTATTGATACAGACATTTATTTTGCTCCCAGCTTCATCAGGAAGTCTTTCGTCCTCTAGTCGGGGGTCAAGGGCGATTCTTCTACCGTCCATTGTAATGATACCCATGCTATCCACTTCTTTTTCTACCAGTTTCATCTCCACATCGTCAGCACGTTCGGAAAGTTCGTTGATATACCATTTTTGGTAGGGGGTTGGGTCATTGGTGAGTGTTTCGTACTTAAATTCAGGTGTGGGGAGGTCTAACATATCTTTGGTCTGAATGTCCGTTCCTTCTTTCCACATGGTTACTACCTCGGGAAGATTGAAAAATTTAGCAAACCGTGTCTTTTCCTTATAATCTCCAGCAGCAGTCAGTTGTTTATCGGTGATTTTCAAGCAAAAACTACTTGCCCAACTATCAAAGTGTTGTAAATTCATGGATTCTAGTAGCTTACTTTGGAGGTATTTCATCATGGTAAAAAGTTCCGTCATCGAGTTGGAAATTGGTGTTCCTGTGGCGAAAACCACTCCTTTTCCCCCTGTAATCTCGTCTAAATACTGACATTTTGTGAGCAAATCCGTAGCACGTTGAGAAAAGCTACTGTTTATGCCTGATACATTTGTCATTTTACTGGCTAAGAACAAATTTTTGAATTTATGGGCTTCATCCACATAGAGTTTATCAATTCCTAAGTCCTCAAAGTGAACCACATCGTCTTTGGCTTCTTCATTGAGTAGTGTTTTGATTTTCCCCTCTAGTTCCCTCTTCTTTTTTTCCAGATTCTTCACGGTAAAGGATTCACCATCACTCTGTTTCGCACTTTTAATGGCTTTTGTAATCTCTGCCACTTGCTGACGAATGGTTTTTTCTACCCTTTCGGGGGATAATGGGATTTTTTCAAACTGTGTATGCCCTAAAACCACAATATCATAATTCCCTGTGGCGATTCTGGAACAAACTTCTCTTCGCTTATCCTTGCTAAAATCATCACTACCAGCCACAAGCACCTTTGCATTGGGGTACAGCTTATACACGTCTGCTCCCACCTGTGAAGTGAGGTGGTTAGGTACAATTATTAGTGATTTATTGTGTAAACCTAGTCTTTTCCCCTCCATTGCACTAGAAATCATCGTAAAAGTCTTGCCAGCACCAACACAGTGAGCAAGCATAGTATTTCCACCGTAAAGGGTGCGAGCCACTGCGTCTTTCTGATGTTGATTCAGTTCAATTTTATCCGTCATTCCCTCAAACCGAATGTGAGAGCCGTCAAATTCTCGAGGACGAATAGCATTGAAGATTTCATTGTAGAGTTTACTTAAACTTTCCCGACGTTCTGGACTTTCCCATATCCAATCCTCAAACGCACCTTGAATTTTCTTTTGGCACTCTTCGGCAATTTCAGATTCTTTCTTGTTGTAGACCTGAACCTTTTTGCCG
>JAWXUL010000139.1:0-2193 GCA_044432725.1 Eubacteriales bacterium | reverse complement strand
ACCCTAAAATTTTTGTATGAAGTTCCATTTGGTTCATCCCTACCTTGTTCATTTTCTCATATTTTCCCTGTTATGTAAACCTATTCTTGTTTACATCCGTGTCACTTCTTGTTTACATCGGCATTTTTCTTTGATAATTCGTATAATTTTCCTATAAAACAAAAAAATGCTTCTCCCCTTGATGGAGAGTATCACATTACTATATACAATCCCAATCCACCACTCAAGCAAGCCAATCCTGTTATGACCTGTAAAAGAAAAACCTTTTCCTTGGCATGAGATTCGTTTCCTTTGTGGTATTCTCTTAATAGTTCGGTATATTTTTTGTCAAATTTTTTATAATTTCCAAGAATTTCGTTGTGTTTCAAGCCAACCTCGTTTCGCTCATCGGTCAAAGCCTTTATTTTTCGGTTTGCGTCTTGTTTCAGGTTTATCATTTCCTTGATGTCGCTCTTTTTCTCGTTTTTCAACATCTGAACCTCGTCCTCGCCCACCTTCACTAGGTACTTTTGCTCTTGCAGGCTCTGGGATAATTCCTTGTTTAATAGTGTCATACTCTTGTTTTCGTTGTCCAATTCTGTCATACACTTCTTTTGTTCCATCAAGCAATGCTCCAATTGTTTGATTTGTTCCTCCTTCATCGCTAAACACTGGGTCAGATTCTCCACTTCCAGTGCCAGCTTCTTGCCGTCCTCGTCCCTGATGGTTTGTTTCAAATTCAAGTTCTAGTCCCTCCTTACTGAAATCTATACCAAAGGTCTTTTCAAGATTGCTGTTGCGTACCTTTTTGGTATCTTCTCCATGTTTCAAACTGAATACTATGTACTTTCTGGTATCGCTCCACTTGGTATCTATCCCACGTTTTTTCAACCTCTCCACAAAGTCGGCTCTACTGATGGAGAGTTCTCGCACATCAATCACAGCTTTTGCAACATCCAGAACGTAGGATTTGTAGGAAGATGTGTCGGCACGTTCCAAGGCACGATACTTCCCTTGTTTCCAAGCAACAGCATTTTCGTTTGGTGTTCCGTCAAAGTGTTTCCCTTTTTCAGGGATATGCAAGCCTTGTGCCTTGCTCTGCTGAATGCAAAAATCTTTCATTGCCTGTAACTCATTAGGTGACATCTGATATTTATGTCCGTCCTCCCAGTTGACTGTGTTCACCACTATGTGGGTGTGGATGTGATCGGTGTCGGTATGAGTAGCAAGCAAAATTTCAAAGCCATTCATACATGGAGTGTTTTCAACCACCTCCCTTGCATTTTTCAAGGCTTGCTCTGGGGTGATGTTATCTTCAGGAGCATAACTCATGACATAGTGCATTTGTTCTCTACCTGTGGTCTTGTTCCACAATTCTTTGGTGGCTCGCATTTCTTCCTTGACAGTAGCAGGGTTACAGCCGATTCCGTCAATGTAAATCCCTTGCGTTTTCTCTTTGTTCAAGACATAATCCAACACACGACCAATTTTAGGTGGGGTCTTATGCTCACCTAATTTTTTGCTCGAAGATACTGCTTTAACAATCGCCATATCTCATTCATCTCCTCGTTGATACGGTCTAGTGATTCACTGGTGGCAGACAAACCTTGATTGCTGGCTCTAGCAATTTGGTTGAGATTATTTCCTATGCGTTTAAGTTCTGGAACCAATTCTTTCACTCCGTCCGTATTAGTTACAGATTGACCCAAAATAGCAGTAAGCAAATATTGTTGCTGATTCATACCACTGGATTTCACTTTCTCGTTGACTATTTCCCATTCCTCTTCCGAAACACGCACCATAAATTTTTTCGGTCTTGTTTTATTCATTGGCTCTTCCTCCGTTCATCCGTTCGTTGCGACAGAATCTGATATTGGTCAGTCCTGTCATCGCACACCTCTCCTCTGGGTGGGTCACTCGTTTCATCGTCCCCAACACCACCAGCCTTTCTTTTTTCCTCTAAAAAAGAAAGGCTGGTGGTGAGAGCAAGTCCCTATCCATTAGGTGGGGACTTGCGTGGTCATACATACAAATACATCGTTTTTGTATGTATGACAAAGAGGGGGTCAAGGGGGATTCCTCCCCTTGCGAGAATCTAAAGTGCCTGCACTTTAGTAATCTCGCCTATCCCAGAGGAGTGGGGTACAGCTATTACATCGGCACCGTAGGTGAAGATGTTAAGGCTGTACTGCCACTCCTCCGTCCCTCGTCCTC
>JAWXUL010000138.1:0-2209 GCA_044432725.1 Eubacteriales bacterium | reverse complement strand
CATAAAATCACCTTACTTTCTAAAATTCTGCATAAAAATAGCCTTTACCAACGTCTAGTCACGTCAATAAAGGCTCAAATCACAGATATTCAGTTGGTTAAGGTGAGTTTTACGGCTGTTCCGTGGTCGCAGTGTTTTCTTTTTCATTCTCAATATGGTTGATTCCCTCCATTTTTTTAGGTTTTTTCAATCTGTTAGGTTTGATTCTCTGGTTGGTCGGTGCTTGGTTTTCTGTGACAATATCGTCAGGAATTTGTCCTTGTTCTGGTACTTTGTCCTTATTTTCTGTGACATCACTGTCTTTTTCCTGTGACAAGCCTGTGACAACTTCGTCTTTTTCTTGTGACAATTCTGTCTTTTTGTCCTGTTCTTGTCCCACTTTTTCTTTGGTTCGGTATGCTTGTTTTCGCTGGCTCTCACTTAGAATACTTGACACTAAAAGTTGATAATCAGGAACAAAAAGGCTCATATCTTCACTTTCTTTTATCAATTCAAGTTTCTTACACTGTTCAAGTGCTTGCTCTACAATGGCTAGTTTATGCCCTGTTATACCTGCCAACATTTCAGTAGTGTAAAAAACATCGTCACTCAACATAAGTTTACCATTATTTTTCATGGAAAGTAAGTAAAGTTTCAGGAAAATGTTAGTGAAAAGAAATCCGTTCTTCTGACTTTCCAGTATGGCTATCTTGTCTTGTTTGAAAAAGTCCTCTGGAAGTTTGAGGTAGTAGAGTTTTTTGTTAGGTGGCATGGGGTTCGCTCCTTTCGTCCGTGATGGTGGTATCAATCTGGTGCAAGTGCTGATGGGGTGGTATCAAAGTGGTGCGTTGGGTGAAAAGGGGATAGGAAAAGCCTTTACTAACGTCTAGTTACGTCAATAAAGGCTTATTTTTAAGAGTTCGCACGGAGTTTCTCAACTTCACTTACAGGTAAACCAGTTTTGAGTGCTATCACTGAATTTTCGAGTACGTCCAACAGATTTCTAGCAATTTCGAGGCTATTCTCTTTCCGCACCTTATCCTCACGAATTTGTTGGTCTGCTTCAAATTTCATATACTCTTTCCTCCATTCTACGTTGCTTTTCACTTGTTTTAATCGTTGTTCTAGCTTTTGTATCAAGGTATCGTCCGTTAATTCCCCACCGACATACTTCAAAAAAGCCTTTAACTGGGGATTTTCCTCGGTGTCGCTAGCTTTGGTGTTGTAGAAAATCTTATGCGTACCGTCACCCAAGGGGGTAAATGTTTCATCATTTAGGTTTTGGTAGGAGTTTTTTGCCTTTCCGTTACCGATTAGGTCGAAAGTACAGATAAAAATCACATAACTGGTTGGTAATTTACTGTACTTATGCCCAGATTCCAACAATCCAAGGTCGATAAGGTCTTGATAGTATCGGCTTCGCTTTCTCAAATCGTCCTCGTTTGACACCTGCATTTCCACATTGACAGCTTTGTCCTCGTCACGCAAATACACGTCTAAACGGACTGTTTTGCTATCGTGGGTGATGTTTATGGTCTTTTCCTCCTGAAAATCTTTCACTTCGCCCACTTTTTTGCCGATAAGAAGTTCTACCACCTCTTTGCACAGGCTCTCGTCACGCATGACCTTTGAGAACATGAAGTCATTGCTGATGGGCAGGGCATACCATTCTTCTTCTGTTAGGGTTCGTGCCAAGGGGATTCACTTCCTTTTTTTGTCATTTTACCACAAATTAGTGGATAAAACAAGTTTTTTATAACGATTAGCTTTCGTATGGGGGATTATGCTCATTATATTTGTTAGATTTCATCTTACTAAACAGATTCGGCAATAACCAAATAACACCTGCAAGCAAAAATACACGAAATGCATCTCCAATAATATTAACAAAATTTCCAATACCAATCAGATTTAGTATCAATAAAGTCAAACATGTGCATAAATACATACCAATTCCTAAAACGATATAAGCCAAATATTTTTTCATTTATTTTGTCCTCCTTAAACTAATATCCTACAGTTGACAGCCACTCCATCAACCTCTAACACCTCAATCATACCACACCTCACCAATAAAATCAAGACATTTTAGTGAAAATTCACGAATATTCTACCTCCCCTCATCGCCCTTTCTCTTAGGCTTGGAGGTCTGCTCCCTCGTCTGGACTTGCTCCCTCTGTGTCTGCCGTTCCTCTGAAATCTGCTCGTCAAAAACATCTTTCAGGAGTTC
>JAWXUL010000137.1:0-2220 GCA_044432725.1 Eubacteriales bacterium | reverse complement strand
ACCGCTAAATGTCAAGGTAGTTGTCCAAAATCCTAAGCTACATTTTTTCGTTCTTTCACGGAGCAAGGATTCAAATAAACCACATCCTCAATCTCCCAATTTCTCGTTGTACGTCCTTTCCAACGTTCAGGATACTTCACCTTGGCTTTTTCATAAACCGCCTTTCTTGCCTCTAAAATAGCCTGCCCCTCGCCGTTGTGACGCTGATGAGGTGTCAGATACTTGATGCCACTATGATGATGTTCAAAGTTATACCACTGCTCAAAACTAAACACCCACGCTCTTGCCTTATCAATATTTTTAAACCCAGCTGGTTGGTAATTTGGGCGATATTTCAGAGTTTTGAAGATAGATTCAGCATAAGCATTGTCATTTGAGACTCTAGGTCGGCTTCTGGAGGGTATAATCCCCAATTTATATAGCGTTTCCAACATAACAGCGCCTTTCATTGGACCACCATTATCTGAATGCAAAACCAAAAGGTCAGTAGAAAGTAACTGCTCTTTTCTCTTGGCTTTTTTTATAAATTCACTGGCATTTTCTGCCGTTTGCTCCTGATAAACCTCCCAATGAATGATTTTTCTGCTATATAGGTCAATTATTAGATACAAATAGTAAAAAATCCCTTTGATATCGCTTTTAAGGTAGGTGATATCCCACATCCAAACTTGGTTAGGCGCTGTCGCCTTGTGTGTTTCTTTTGGCTTTCTTTCTGGTTCTTTGGCTCTACTACGATGATTATTTTCTTTTTCTTCTCTTAAAATGCGATAAAAAGTAGATTCTGAAGCAATATATACCTCTCTATCTGCTAAAATAGGGATAATTTCGCAAGGTGGCATGTCGGCAAACTCTTCGCTATGAAGCACCTCTAAAACAGCTTCTTTATCTACTGATGTCGCACAATTACGCTCAGCAGTAGGACGTAAATCGGCATAAGACCCTGTTTTTTTATACAAATCTACCCATCTTTTATAAGTTCTTTCTGAAATTTCCAAAATAGGGCAGGCATTTTTCAACTTCGCCCCATTTTCTACAGCTTCATTGATCAGTTCTACGGCATTTTGGCGAAATGGGGCACTAATCATTCGTCCTCGGACTCCCCCCAGATCGCCTGAGCTTTTCCCTTCAACACCAACAACGCAGTCACCTCAGCTATGGTTTCATCTTTTCGTGAGAGCTGTTTCTTTGTAGAATTCAACTCTTTTTTGCATGATTTCAGCTCTTCTTTCAGGGATTTCTCGTTTTTCTTGATATCAACTAGCGATTTTTCTTTTGATGACTTGCTGCCATTTGCAGTGCAACAATTTTCTTTCCATTCTTTAATATCTGACAGAAAAATACCTTTTTTTCGAGCATATTCAGCCAATTCAACCTCATTTAAGGAGTATGTTTCCATAACAATGTGAAATTTCTCTTCG
Organism: Eubacteriales bacterium; assembly: GCA_044432725.1. Taxonomy (GTDB): domain Bacteria; phylum Bacillota; class Clostridia; order Oscillospirales; family Oscillospiraceae; genus JAWXUK01. Next base: position 802 of record JAWXUL010000137.1, on the reverse strand, counting down.
GAATTCCATTTTTTCTTGGAATTTTTCATTGATTCTTCTTCCTTTGATTTGTCCATCCAGACTTTAATCGTCTTTTGAGAGATGTTTTCTTTTTTTGAAACCTCTGCAATACTGAGCCCTGTTGGTGGTTCTAAGAGTTTGAGAATTTCTGCTTTTTTTTCCTTACTATAAGTTGCCATTTTGTTGTCTCCTTTTGTCTTTTGTTGGATTCTATTATACCACATTTTTTTCTGTTTGGTATGACAACTATTATGACGTGTAGGGATATTCCTTCCTGTGTTTTGCTCGAACCATCTAAATATGAGGAAATGCTTGAGGCACTAGAAGATTATGCCCTGTATTTTGAAGCTGAACAACGGAGTAAAGATACAAATACCAAGCACTACTCTCACGATGAAATTTGTTCTCATTTTGGTATCACAGCCGAGGATTTAGAAAAAATAGAGGTGGATATTGAATGAGTGCTTGGATTCCTGACTATACAGACCATGCAAAAAAGGATTTAGCAAAACTTGACGGCTCACAACGTGGTCAAGTGTTGAAAGCGATTGAAAAAGTGTCTGAAAATCCCTTACCTAACAGCGAGGGAGGACTGGGTAAGCCATTAGGTAGCCATAACACTAGCAACTTAACAGGTTATTTGAAGATAAAACTGTTAAAATTAGGCTTGCGTGTTGTCTATCGTCTTGTAAGAGAAAACCATGTGATGAAAATAGTGGTAATTTCTGTCAGAGATGATGATACAGTTTACATTATGGCGAAGAATCGAGAAAGATAAGAAATCTAGCTACTCCCCACGAGC
>JAWXUL010000136.1:0-2240 GCA_044432725.1 Eubacteriales bacterium | reverse complement strand
TTTGGCGGAGAGAGAGGGATTCGAACCCTCGAGACCTTTAAGGGGTCTACACGCTTTCCAGGCGTGCGCCTTCGACCAACTCAGCCATCTCTCCACACTATAACTGCTCTTTAGAAGCAACAATCTTATTATAACATTTTTGCAACAAAAGTCAAGTGTTTTTTATAAATAAAAAAATTTTTTTCTGAAGTGGATTTCTAAAGGGGGATTCAAGCTAAGAACTAAAATTTTTTTTATCATTTCATATTGGAAACAAAGATTTTCCCTTCGATTCGCTACTTTAGTGGCAAATATCTATTTTAACAGACGATTGTAATGATTGAAAACGTAGAACTTCTCTAATGATTTTCACATTATTCCTGAAAATAAGGGATTGCCAGGAGTTGCTTTTCATTTTAATCTTGTTACTTTTGCTTCTTTCTGATATAATATAGGAGTTGAAGGTGGAAGAATACTGACACAAAAAGATAGGGCTGTTGGGAAATACAGGCAGCTCTTTTCAATTTGTGACTGATTTATTTCTGTGGGATAGGAGGAGTTAGGATGGATTTTTTAGAAAAAATTTCTTCTTCTGTGGAAAAAGGGCAAGGAACAGAGGTGAAATCCTTGATAAGTCAAGGCTTAGAACAGGGGATTCCAGAACAAGTGATGTTAGGACAGGGGCTTTTTGCTGGTATGAATATCATGGAAGAAAGATTTCAAAAGAAAGAAATTTTTCTCACAGAGCTTTTACTTTCCTCCTTTGCATTAAAAGAAGGGCTCAGCCTATTCACCTCATTGCAAAGAAAAGAACCATGGGAAAAAAGAGGCAAAGTGATTATAGGCACGGTGCAGGGAGATCACCATGACATCGGAAAAAATATGGTGAAAACAATGATGGAGTGCAAAGGAATCCAAGTGATTGATTTGGGGACGGATGTGCCAGCGGATGCCTATGTTCAGGCACTTCGTGAAAATCACGATTGCCACATGATTGCTTGCTCCACCCATTTGACAAGCTGTTTGCCTTCTATGGAAAAAGTGGTCCTTGCACTGGAAAACGCAGGGCTTCGTGAAAATGTGAAGATTATGATTGGTGGAAACCCAGTCACAGAAGCCTTTTGCAAGGAAATTGGCGCTGATACCTATACCCCTGACGCAAGTACAGCAGCTGAAATCGCCGCAAGGCTATGTCCTTGCTGAGGGAGAAAAAATCGAATCAATCCCATGACAATATAGTTTTTTGGAAAGAGATAGGATAGAAAAGGAATAAAAAGGAGATTTTATGATAAAATTATTGATTACAGATGTGGATGGTACCTTGGTAAAAGAAAGCCATAATAATTTAAACCCTGAATATTTCACTGTGATTACGCAGTTAAAAGCAAAAGGAATTCAGGTGGTGGCTGCCAGTGGCAGACCCTTGAGTAGTATGGAGCGCATCTTTGCTCCAGTGGCATCAGATATTTGGTTCATTTCTGACTGTGGGGTGACAGTGAAGACAGGAGACCAGATCGTAAATCACGGTATCATTCCTGAGGATTGGCGTCGTGAACTTTGGCATGATATCTCTCAGGTGCCCACAGCAGATGGTATGCTTTGTGGTGCAGAACAAATTTACATACCGAAAAAAGATTCTCCCATGTGCAAGATTGTGAGAGATCAATATGAAATGTCCATTTGTTATCAAAATGGATGGGAGGACTTTCCAGAAGAACCCTGTGGCAAGCTTTCTCTCTTTTGTCCAGAGAACGTGGAAGCTTTGGGGAGACAATATTTATGGGAGAAGTGGCAAGATCGTTTGCACTTAGTCATATCAGGTGAGTGGTGGCTTGACTTCACCATGCCTCATGTGAATAAGGGCTATGCACTGGAACAGCTGTTGCAAGAACATGGCTATACCCCAGAAGAGGTTTTAGCCACAGGGGATAACATGAACGATATTGAAATGCTCACCGTGGCTGGCACAGCCCTTGCTGTTTCCACGGCAAGAGAGGAAGTGAAAGCTGTGGCAGATCGTGTCATCGGAAGTTATGAAGAAGATGCAGTCTTAGAAGAATGGAAGAAATTACTGTAGTCGCCTTTGGCTCTCCCTCTGGGAAACGCCCTCTCCGCAAGTCGTCTTTGGCTCTCCCTCTGGGAGAGATGTCAGCGTTCGCTGACGTGGACACAATCCGTAGGATTGTATGTCCACACCCCCTTGTTCCATCGTCCATCGTCCATCGTTCATCGTCCATCGTCCATCGTTCATCGTCCATCGT
>JAWXUL010000135.1:0-2280 GCA_044432725.1 Eubacteriales bacterium | reverse complement strand
TTTTCTGTGATTTCAGACTTTTCCTATTTGCATCTCATCGGCCGAGCCTTGCATTTGAATGAATCTGATGGTGTGGAAGAAAACTTTGACAACACAGCATTTTTTCTTCAATCTCTACAAGAAGGAAAATTCAAAATCACATCGAAAGGTGTGGTTTTTTATGATGATACCTTGTGGAAAGACCATTTCGTCCAAGGACACTTCCCTTATTTACCTCACAAAAATGAGCCATTGACACTGTGCATCACCAAAGGGGAGCAATCAGAATTTCTGAATTTACCCACCAGCGAAAGTGCTTTATTCAAAGTCTTTGAACGATTGGTAGTGTCTGGTTTACAAGACTGCACCATGGAATTATTAGGGTTAGAACAAATGGAAGCCGTTGAAACCATTGCAAAGAAAGATTTTTCTTTCAATAATTGCAATAAAATAGCAAAAGCCTTTGTGCATCTCCGTGAGGATCAAAAGGAACTACTGAATCAATTGGTGAACTGCATCAAAATCCAGACTTTCACAGCACTGACTACCCTGATTTCTTGTATCGACCATTTTTCAATCAACCAAGGCATAAAAACTGCAGAAGAATACGGGAAACACTAGGTCTGTACATTGACTTTCACGCCTATGGGGATGAAGTCGCAAAAGCTGAACGTGGAGTATTTACCGACTCTGGTTACCTACAATACCAAGGGCAGAACTGGGTACTATTTTGGCAGAAACCATTGGATATACCCCAAGAAATTAAATCCCCGTGATAATTCTTGTCAAATGAAACTGTATTTCCCTCTTTACATGGAATTACTGCAAGGTGTCAGCGAAATGGGAGCCATGATCAGCGGTGATGGAAAAGAAGAAAAATCAGAGAAATTTATGTCTGTATTTCTACCTTATATCCAACAGAAATTATTGCGATTCCATGAAGAACTAGGGGAAAGTCGTGGATTTATGGGGCAATACCTGTCACGAGATAGCATCAATGCCAAAGTGGAAAAATATATTTTTTCTGCTGAACAAGTGGAAACAGACCTGTACGGAGTGGCTATTTTGGACTTGAACGATGCACTCTCTAAAGAAGAACTGGGACGGTTGAAACAAATCATCGGTGGTCACGCAGCAGGGAGCATCAACGAGAGTCTCCGAAAAGAAATTTTTGAATGGGATAGCAAAGAAATCGAGGTATCTCTGTGGAATTCTTCTTTCTGGTTTTTGAAAACAGAAGAGGAATTCCAAGAAGGAAGAGGTGTAAAACATGGGTGAAACGATAAATTCTGAAGAATTGAAACTGTATATGCCACTTACAGTGAAAACATGGTACGAGGAAAACGAATACGGAGAAATGGAACCCCTCACTGACCTCTTCGAAATTGACAACTCCATTCTTTGTGGTCAAACCAAAGAATTAAATGCAAAATTGGAAGATTATGCAGAACCCTCCTATTTAGGGGAAGAATTTGCAGAACATGGTCTCATGGCATTTTATGACTCCGAGGATAATGACACGCTAAAAGATAAGGTCAATCGTCTGGATTTTACATTCGAGGAAGTGGATGGAGATGTCTACGGTGTGGCGAAATGTCAAATCGTGGAACCACTCACCAAACAAGAATTGCGTGAACTGAAAGATTATATTGAGGGTCAAGCGGCTGATGGTGTGGGAGAAGGCTTCGAACAACAAGACATCCCTATGGATGGGATCAAAATCAATGTCAGTCTTTGGAATTTCGATGATTGGTCATTAAAAACGGCAGAAGAAATGGGTTTTGATGCACCGGAACAAGGAATGAGTGGCATAACTTGAAATAATGTAACAAAGGAGGGTGTAAAATGCCATTTCGCCCTGTAAAACAAGAATTTCTTCCACTCGATGATTTTGACTTTATGAATTATCGTCATTTAGTGGAAGATTATGTGCGACAGGAAACGAATTCGCACTTTAAGAAGAAGGCTTTACTCACCACCAGACACTTCCATGGGGAATGGTTTGTTTCCAAAACACATCGAGATCGTTTTTTCTCAGCCCTTGCAGAGTCTGGATTGACACTAGCTAAAGCCAAAAACCAACAAGTCGCCACACTTTTTCTCCTGACGGCAGAGAATCCCTTGTGGCAAATGGTACGAAAAGGCATGAAATCTCCAGAATTCATGCCTAACAGCAAGGATATCGAAGGAGTCAGTACAGAGCAATATGCCTTATTCCAAGTGGCAAAATCTGTGTCATCTGGCGAACGATACCCACATTTAGCAGAAGTTTCTTCTGAATCACTCATACCGATTTCCACT
>JAWXUL010000134.1:0-2285 GCA_044432725.1 Eubacteriales bacterium | reverse complement strand
TGATCACTTTGTACTCCAATTTTGCTCAAGAAGAATCCTTGAATATCTCGAAAAACTGTAAAAAAGGAATTCGGATGAAGATGGAGCATGGCACTTACACCCCAGCTTCCGCCCCCTACGGCTACAAAATCCATGAAAAACAGCTGGTGATTGTGGAGGAAGAAGCTGAAATTGTGCAAAGAATCTTCCGAGATTATCTCATCGGTAAAGGTTGCACAGAGATTGCTCGCAGTCTGAACCAAGACCAAGTGGCACGTCTGAAAGGTGCTTCTGGCTGGAGAAGGCAAACCATCGCTGTGATTTTGAGAAACGAACGATACAAAGGGGACTGTCTGTGGCAAAAAACGTACACAGAAGATGTTCTTCCATACAAAAAGAAGAATAATCAAGGAGAACTTCCTCAATTTTACGGAAAAAGAACTCATGAAGGTATTGTTCCTGACATCCAATTTGAACTTGCCAACATCCTCCTCACAGAAAGAGGAAAGAAAATTGTGAGAACCCGCAACGAATCGCCCCTTATGCAAAAAATACGTTGTGAAAGTTGTGGTTCTGTCTATCGGCTCAGGAAAAACAAAGGGAACACTTGTTGGGTTTGTCGCAAGCATGATGAGAACGCAGAGGACTGTGCTTCCCACCGAATCTCGGAGGTGGCAATCCACCGTGCCTTCATCACCCTGTACAACAAACTTCGCAATAATTATAAAGAAATCCTCATCCCTCTCCAAGAGGGTCTGGAAGAATTACAAATCCAAGGCGCACGTCACAGCGAAGAAATCCAAGAAATCAATCAAAGAATTGCAGAAATATCAGAGCAGAATCTGAATTTATCTGGGCTCATGGCTCAGGGAATTTTGGACTCTGCTCTTTTTATACCCCAAATTGATGCCCTGAAAGTGGAAATGGATAAGCTAAAGTGGCAGAAAAAGAGATTGGTAGGCAAGCTAACCAGCGATGATTCCCCAGATAAGCTGTCGGAAGTAATCGCTTTTCTGGAGCGTTCACCCAAGACCATCTCTAAATTTGAGGGAGAATTTTTTGACGAGATGGTGGAAAACATCCTCGCCTTTGACAAAGAAAAAATCACCTTTGTCCTTTACGGAGGACTAAAACTTGAAGAAAGGCTGTGACTTATGGCACAAAATAGAATAATTCCCTTTGGCTATTGCATGGTAGGTGGGGAAAATATCGTTCATCAAAAAGAACAGGAAGTGGTGTTGAAGATTTTCAGCCAGTACGCAGAAGGGGTGTCTTACAAGCTGATTGCTGAGGAACTGACTCTCGCTCAAATTCCTTATATCCCAGAGAAAACCACTTGGAATAAAAATATGGTGGCACGAATCCTCCAGAATGAGCAGTACAGAGGGCAAGATAAATACCCTCGACTGGTCAGTGAGGAACAGTGGGAAGGTAGCCAGCAAGCGAAGAAACCCTACACCAAAACTGTGAGTCCAGAGATTAAACTGCTGAAACCTTTGATGGTTTGTGGTGTTTGTGCCAGTGAAATCCAAAGAAGATGGACTCCTCACGAAAAAGAACGGTGGCGATGTGTCAACGATATGCATCACATTTCTGTGGTTTGTTCCGACCAAAGTATTTTGGAGCAAGTGAAAAAAATGCAGTGGGAAACCCAAAAACATTCTCCCAAAGACTTCAAAAATAAAACCATCTCTCTGGAACTGATTCAACTGGAAAAAGATCTGCGTGAAAAGAAAGAAATTTCTGTGGAAGAACGGAGCAAGAAACTACATTGGCTCGCCCATGAAAAGTATAAAATGTGTGAAGAGCCACCCTGCGTAGGCGAAGAAAATGTCTTAGAATTTATTCGCACCATTCAAAAAGTCTGTGTCATAGGAGAAGAGATTTCGGAAATGACTTTAAAAGATGAAACAAAAATAAAAAAAGAGGGGGTAACGTGAACATGAAATCAAGAGAGGTTATTGTGATTCCAGCGACCAAAGGCAATCACATTGACAGCACCATCAAACGGCAACTGCGTGTGGCATCTTACAGCCGTGTGTCAACTGGGAACGAAGAACAGCTGTCCAGTTTCCAGAATCAGCAAGCCTATTACAGTGATTTGATTTTGAAGAATCCCAACTGGACCCCAGCGGGTAACTTCGCTGATGAGGGAATTTCGGGTGCCATGGCAGAGAAGCGACCTGACTTCATGCGGATGATAACCAAGTGCAAAAAAGGTAAAATTGATTTGATTATCACCAAATCGGTGTCCAGATTTGCCAGAAATACGGTGGACTCGGTGAAGTTTGTTCGTCAACTGAAGG
>JAWXUL010000133.1:0-2311 GCA_044432725.1 Eubacteriales bacterium | reverse complement strand
TCTCAAAAAGGACACCCACACCGATTGCCTTCAGTTGACGAACAAACTTCACCGAGTCCACCGTATTTCTGGCAAATCTGGACACCGATTTGGTGATAATCAAATCAATTTTACCTTTTTTACAATGGCGAATCATCCGCATGAAGTCGGGTCGCTTCTCTGCCGTGGCACCCGAAATCCCCTCATCAGCGAAGTTACCCGCTGGGGTCCAGTTGGGATTCTTCAAAATCAAATCACTGTAATAGGCTTGTTGGTTTTGGAAACTGGACAGCTGTTCTTCATGCCCTGTGGACACACGGCTGTAAGAAGCCACACGAAGCTGTCGCTTGATGGTGCTGTCGATGTGATTGCCGATGGTCGCAGGGATCACAATTACTTCTCTTGCTTGTACACTCATAGTCATTCCTCATTTCTTATAATATTTCCGTCTTTGGTGACGATTTCTTTGATTTTGTTTTCTTTGAGAACTATTTTCTCTATGTTTCCAAGCCATTCTTGGAGGGGTTTGTCCGTGGTGTTTGCTTGCCTGTCGCACAGTTGGTATTTCATTTGTGCGATGGTGTGGAGTAATCCGTTTCGTTCTTCACTGGATAACTCTTTGTTTTCAGCCAGTTTTTTCTCCATCGCCACAATTTCCATGGAGATAGTTTTATTTTTGTAGTCTTTGGGAGAATGTTTTTGGGTTTCCCACTGCATTTTTTTCACTTGCTCCAAAATGCTTTGGTCGGTACAAGTCACAGAAATGTGTTTCACATCCTTGACACATCGCCACCGCTCTTTGCCTTGGGGAGTCAACTTTCGCTCTACCCCACCACCACAAACTCCACAAATCATCAGGGGTTTCAGCAGTTTAATCTCTGGACTCACAGTTTTTGTGTAGGGTTTCATCGCTTGCTTGCTACTTTCCCATTGTTCCTCACTGACCAGTCGAGGGTATTTATCTTGCCCTCTGTACTGCTCATTCTGGAGAATCCGTGCCACCATATTTTTATTCCAAGTGATTTTCTCTGGGATATAAGGAAATTGAGCGAGGGTAAGTTCCTCAGCAATTAGCTTGTAGGACACCCCTTCTGCATATTGGGTAAAAATCTTCAGCACTACTTCCTGTTCTTCTTGGTGAATAATGTACTCGCCTTTCACCATGCAATATCCAAAGGGAATTACTCTGTTTTGTGCCATAAGTCACAGCCTTTCTTCTAATTTCAGTCCTCCATAAAGGACAAAGGTGATTTTTTCTTTGTCAAAGGCGAGGATGTTGTCGATCAACTCGTCAAAAAATTCTCCCTCAAATTTAGAGATGGTCTTGGGGGATCGCTCCAGAAAAGCGATGACTTCCGACAGCTTATCTGGGGAATCATCGCTAGTTAGTTTGCCTACCAATCTCTTTTTCTGCCACTTCAGCTTATCCATTTCCGCTTTCAGGGCATCAATTTGGGGTATAAAAAGAGCAGAGTCCAAAATTCCCTGAGCCATTAGCCCAGACAAATTCAAATTCTGCTCTGATATTTCTGCGATTCGTTGATTGATTTCTTGGATTTTTTCGCTGTGACGTGCGCCTTGGATTTGCAGTTCTTCCAGCCCCTCTTGGAGAGGAACAAGGATTTCTTTGTAGTTGTTGCGAAGTTTGTTGTAAAGATTTACGAAGGCACGGTGGATTGATACTTCTGGGATACGTTGTGCATCACAATTTTCAGAGTCATTCAAATGAGTTCGGCATGACCAGTAAATCTTTCCTCTGGTTACTTTCCTTGAATAAGTCGCTCCACAGTTGGAACAAATGATTTTTTTGCTTAATGAGTAAGTTTTTCTTTCCAAATTAACTTTTTTACTCTGCTCATTCAACAAAATGTTTGCCAGTTCAAAAGAAATCTCGGAAACAATACCCTGATGAGTTGATTTCACATAATATTGAGGCAATTCTCCACGGTTTAATTTTTGCTGATATGGTAGAACATCTTCGTTAAATTTTTTTTGCCAGAGAGAATCCCCTTTGTACTTTTCATTTCGAAGAATTCGAGAAATAGTGGTCGGTTTCCATATAATTCTTGCTGTTTTACCTTTTATTACCCTTGAACATAACTGATTAGCAATAAGTGTTATTCCTTTACCAGCTAGATAATCGGCGAAAATCTGTTGTACGATTTCTGCTTCTTCCTCCACAATCACCAACTGTTTTTCATGGATTTTGTAACCGTAGGGGGCGGAAGCTGGGGTGTAAGTGCCATGCTCCATCTTCATCCGAATTCCTTTTTTACAGTTTTTCGAGATATTCAAGGATTCTTCTTGAGCAAAATTGGAGTACAAAGTGATC
>JAWXUL010000132.1:0-2344 GCA_044432725.1 Eubacteriales bacterium | reverse complement strand
AAAAAAGGTAAAATTGATTTGATTATCACCAAATCGGTGTCCAGATTTGCCAGAAATACGGTGGACTCGGTGAAGTTTGTTCGTCAACTGAAGGCAATCGGTGTGGGTGTCCTTTTTGAGAAAGAGGGCATGAATACGCTGGAAGAAACCAGCGAGCTTTTTCTGACCATCATGTCCAGTCTTGCTCAGGAAGAAATGGTGTCCCTCAGTAGCAACGTGAAAATGGGGAAACGAATGCTGATGAAAGAGGGCAAAGTCACCTATCAGTTCAGTAAAATGTATGGATACCGTAAGGGTGAGGACGGTCGACCAGAGGTTATTTCTGAAGAAGGGAACCTCGTTCAGAGGATGTACCAACGATATTTGCTGGGGGATAGTGTGGGGAAAATCGTTGCTCTCCTAAATGATGAGGGAAACTTTTCTCGCAGTAGTAAAAAATGGACAGACAGCAAGGTCCGAGCCATACTGGAGCATGAACGCTACTGTGGGGACGTAATCTTGCAAAAAACTTTTGTTGCTGACCCTATCAGCAAGACAACAAAGAACAATAACGGTGAACTTCCCAAGTATCACATCAAAAATAACCATGAAGCGATTGTCACCAGAGAAACGTGGAATGCCGTCCAAGCCGAAGCACTCCGCCGAAGCAACAAGCACAAAACAAACGAGCAAACTATCTCAGGCAGAGGGAAATACAACGGAAAACTGGCACTCAGCGAGATTCTGGTGTGCGGTTGTTGTGGCTCACGGTACGTCAGGAAGATGTGGCAGAAAAAAGAGGAAAAGCAATACGTCTGGAGATGTGTTCGACAGGTCAAAGACAAATGTTGCTCTGACTCTGTGAACATTGATGAGGTGGCACTTCACGAAGGCATTGTGGAAGCATTGTTCACCGAGCAACCACAAAGTAATGTGATTCAATTTCCCTTGCTACACAAAATACAGCAAGCCTTTGAAAACAGCTTAGACCCTGACTTCAACATCACAGAGGCAGAAGAAAAGGTCGAACGGTTGAAACAACGAGCCATTCAAATGGTGACGGAATGTGCCGCCAACAATAGCCTCCACCTGAACCAAGAACAAATCAAAGCACTCTCTGATGAGGCAAGAACTTTGCAGAACCGAGTAGACGAAGCCAAGGAACGTGCCAAAAAAGAAAATAACCAAGAAAAAATCGAGGAAAAGATGCAGACAATCGCCAAACACCTCACCTCTTACACAGACGGCTATCCCAGAGAGTATGACGAAACTCTGGTTCGCCAAGCAATCCATACCATTAAAATAGTGGACAGCGATTGCATCCAGATTTATTTCAACAACGGTACCACGGTAACACAAAAAATTCTGGCGAAGATTAAGAAAAGTCAGGAACGCAGAGTTGGTTAATCTGCAAACCCTCCAAACGGAGGGCATACATAGTCAAATATTGCTATGAGAAGGGCAAGGCTAATTTTTATTGGTCTTGTCTTTTGACATATTAAAATCGCTCCCAATACGGTCGAGCAGAAAGGAGAATCCTATGAAACAAAGTACAAATCAAGTGGTTATGGCGATCAATGAATGCTTCAGCGCCACAGCAAAACCAGAAGCACAAACCTTAATGAACCTGTATAGCACCATTGGTGAAATCATCGTCAAGGAAGAAAGCAGTTCTTTTGTTGCTGAATTGGCGAAAGAAATCACCAAAAACTGTGCTGGCGTGAAAGGTTTCTCTGCTCGGAATTTGCGAAGAATGAGAGATTTTTACATCACTTACTCCAGCGATGAAGTCTTACTGGCAGAAGCGAAAACCATCGGCTGGACCCAAAACACCATCATCATGGAAAGCTGTGCTTCTTTGGAAGAAATGACTTTTTATGTAGCTATGGTGCAAAAACAAGGTCTGTCTAAATCTGAATTGATTTCAGAGATCGCTTCCAATGCTTACGAAACAGTGAAGCTAATGAACCTGATGGCAAAAGTGGCTGAAATCCACGAAACCGTCCTTTTGCCTGTTGCCCCTGTGTCCCATTCTGTCAAAGGAGGAAGCAAGGTCACCAGCAAGTCAATGCAAAGGAACGTCCGCCCTCCTGTGGGCAAAGGTCAGCACTTCCTCCAAGGGAGCAGTCCGCCTAGATGGAAACCGAGGATTCTCATGAGGTTTCATCTCCATCGGTTGTCTCAACTTTTTGCTGGCAATGCCTATGAAAAGGAGTTGTGGCGAGCCTCTCAAATTGGTGTCAGAGCCAAACTGTACTAGCAAGGATCACTTGAAATTTAAGACGGCAGTAAGCAATGTTTTTCAAGAAAAAGGAAATAGTTTTTTCTTATAGTACCTTGACAAAGCTGTGGCTATCTGTTAGAA
>JAWXUL010000131.1:0-2354 GCA_044432725.1 Eubacteriales bacterium | reverse complement strand
AAGACTTAGTTGGACCCAGTGAAATCAAAGGAAAAAGCCAGTTCCAAGTGTTGATGAACAAACTTCCAGATGAACACAAGGCGAGATGGTTTGCTGGCTCTGCTCTCAAAGGTGCAAGTCCATTAGGCGAGAGGGAAATGAGCCGAATGTGGGAAAAGGAGCAACTCTTTGAGTAGAGATGCTCCTTTTGGGCTCCAATATACAACCTTACACAGAAGTAGTAAATGAATAGGGGGAAATACGGAGTTATAACAATTTCTTAACTCTATAGCTGGGTACGAAACATTCTTTCTTGAAGATTATTATGGACATTCTATGATTAAGTCAACGCCAGAACGAATGTGTTACAGGTGAGGGTTGTTCGGCTGTTGTATATGGTCCGTAATCATAGTAATGCTGGAACACTCCAAAAGCTCCCCATTTTGATTTTACCATTCCTGTTACATTGCTGTAATAAGGGCTGAATGAATAGGTTCACCGCCCATGTTATACACAACTTTTGTTGCTAGATAAATAGATGCTTGAGAATAGCTACCATCAGTAATGAACGCACCAGGGTAAGGCATCCAACGATTATTATTTAAATTAGTGCTATACCATGCATAAGAATGGCAATTAAAAGCAGGTGTTAGTGAGTAAGGAACATAAACAGCATTAGGATACTTTCCTATCATTTCATTGTTCAGTTTCACAGCAGTAGCTTCTGTGATAGAATAATAACTCCAATCACGATCAAGGTAAACAAAAACGGAACTACCTTTTGGAGTATAGACGTAACTTGGGATAGAAAATGACTGAATCTTAGGATCATTGTCATCAATATCGTTGTTTAATGAATCAATAAAAACATTTAGAAGTATTGCATCAATTTGTGCGTCAAGTATCTCATCAGTTTCAACTCCAAATGTTGAAACTGTATTGGTAAAATCAGTTGAAACTTGTCGAAGAGCCTCATCTAAATCCGCTCTTTCTTCTAGTTCGTCAAAAATGTTAATTTTATTTGAAACAATGTCAAATCCAATTGTTTGATCATCAAAGGCTAGGATATCGGAATACATTGGATGCTCCATTAATGTTTCCAACAATGCAAACGTAGACATCTCCTCTAAAATTTCATCAGGAATTTGTGTAGCTTCGTACATTTCTCCTGTGGTATTGAAAAGTTTCCATTCATCCATTTCTGGAACAATAGGGAATTCATAGGGGGTGTCTATTGTGTAGGAAGGTGGTTGAGTGTCTGCTTCTCCACCAGATGTTGAAGCGTTTGCCACCGAGGTCATACTCAAAGCCATTGTACAAGCCAGCACACCATTTAAAATTTTACGCATGTTCATTTGAATCATTCCTTTCGCAAATCGCTCTCGTTCTTCATTTTACCAGAGTGAGAGCTACCTCTAGCAAATGTTTTTCTGACTAGTTCCGCTACAAGCACCGTACTGCTCAAAAACACAGCTAGGCAGATGGAAAAGGTTGGAACTTTTTGATCTATGGATTATGAACCACATCTTCCAAAATTAGAGTTTTCTCTAAACCAGAGGGATTGGCCAAAGTTTTGTAGTTGTGGACACCCCACCACTTCAACTTGAAGTAGTGGGGAAAGAGAGGCAAACACCTGCTTTTTCTAGGTAACAGCACCCAAAAGGGCAGAACGTCCTTGAATGGCTTCTAAACCACTGGAATCCACTAGAAAACGACCTTTCATTACCTCCTCCATTGCATACCGTTGGGATAAATCACCATTCCCTGCACTCGAATTTGAGTTAGGTTGAATACGATTCAAAACAGCTTCTATTCGTTGGAATAACTCTGTTTTACTTTTATCTCGTTCGATATTCCAACCTTCGCCAAAATATTCCTTCTCCATCGTTTCATGGCGAAGCCAGTCATAGAGATTTCCCTTTGCAGCTTCTAAGGTTGGAACGAGAGGACTTGTCACGTTAGTCCCCAGATAAATAAGTCCTTGCTCTCCTGTGACATAATTTTCTCCGTCCAAATATGCTACCGCTGTGGGGCGACTTGGGTCAACATAGTCTTTGTCACTGTCTGACAATATTCCCATTTCCACTAAGTCATCCAAAAAAATTTGGTAATCTTTCTCAGACATAGAACCAAACTGATATTTTCCCTCTAAATAATCTAGTTGCTCTTGGGTCAAATCTTCTGGATTTACCTCTGGTACACTGACTGGTGGTGGGTTTAAATGGAAAGCAGACATTTGTGCTGTGAATTCATCACTTTGAGGGTTGGTTTCCTTGGTCTTTTTTGCACTATACAGACTATCTGTCATTCTATTTTGATGATTTGATGTGATATTCATGATTGCTCCTTACTTATCAGAATTGATAACGATGCCA
>JAWXUL010000130.1:0-2366 GCA_044432725.1 Eubacteriales bacterium | reverse complement strand
AGATAATGCCGTTTGGTTTTTGATCGTCATAGTTCATCTTTCGTTCAAAAGAACCTGCAGGAAAAATCCCTCTATAAAAGTCTTTGGGTTCTATTTTTTCGTAACAAGTATGTAAATACTCATTTTTTTCTATATATTGTTTCTTTTGTATTTCTACCGTTTGAAAATCCGTCATTTTGGCACCTTCTTTCTAAACATCATCTAATCTTACCTGTTTAGTCTCGTAGGGCTCAAATTCCTTACCCTTTTGTTTGCAATCCTTCTGATACTCCTTAACAGCCATTTCTTCCACTAGCTGACTGATGGACCGCTTTCTGTTATTCGCAATAGCATTTAGGTAATATTTGTGTTCTTCAGATATTGATAATGTCAGTTTTTCTTTTGTTTTTCCTCTTTTAGGTCTTGCCATAATAAGAACACCTCCTCACATTCATCTCTATTATATCACCTCACTTCTAATTCTGTCAAGTGTTTTAATACGTATTAAAACACCTCTTTTTCTATGTGATAAGGCAATCGTTCTTTAGATTTGAAAAATCCCCTTCTGGATTTTTCAAGAAGAGTGGTCTGTTCCCTTTCTAGTCCATCAACCACATACTATATCTTGTGTTATTTAGCGTTTTTGAATCATGGGGCATTTTTTCACTTTTTCTTGTTTCACTGCTTATTTCAAGTTACTTTTAAAATTTTACATCAACACGCTTTGAATTTTTCAGTGAAACACAAAAAAATAACTGTTTTTTGTAAAAACCACATTTTCTAACGACTCGCAACAAACAACAATATATAGTGTTACCTCACAACATCACTTCCTGTTCAATGGTTACCCCAAGTCTTAGAATTTCCGTGATCACTTCTCCAAACATCGGAAATTCCCCTTGCACTTCCTCAAGCTTCACCAAATACTCATCACTTCTCTTTAGTCCCAGATTGCCATATAACAGGACTTCTTCCCTACCCATACAATAGGGCACAAGATTCGAGAAAACCCCATGTAGGCGCTTGTACATGCTAAAACCACCCATATCAATATCCCCCCAGAAGTAAACCGTCCTATTTTCTACATACGGCAAAAACTTCTGAAAAAACACTCCCTTGCTGGGACTGAAGAAGCCCCCGTGATAGATGGCAGCTTGGCCCTCTTTTTTTGACAGGACAAAAGCATCATAATTTGTCTTATTTTCGATGAAATACAATTCCTTCACTTGTTTCATCTGGATATTAGTGATATTTTTGCATGATTCAGCCGTCAAAGCCAATCCACAAGCCCCCACAGCCCCTACATCAAGGGAGCCCTGAGGAAACTCCAGAACAATATCCCCCGACAACTGAAACAGCTCCCCCCGTGGGGTCAATCCCACCAGTTGAAGCATTTCTTTCTCAGAAAGAGAGGTTTCTTTCCATAATTCAGATAATTCTGGGTGATATTCTCGTAAAATCTTCAAAAAATCATCTAAGTAGACCTTTTCCAAGTCCTTGCTGTTATGAAATACCTGAATACTAAAGCTTCTCAGTGTCATCCCTCCTTCTGGGACTCCAGCAAAGGCAACAAGCAAAAAACAAAGATTTTTCACATAGTTCTCACCCTTTTTGAAGAAAGAAGGTAGTTTCCAAGTGATTTCGATGGATTCCACTATATCCTCTCTCCATCTGATGAGCCAAGGACAGCAAAGCTCTTCCAAAGAGCCACGAAGCAGAGAGACAGCAACCTCAGCCTCCACCCACGGAGGATTTTTCCCCAACAATCCATAAGATTTTTCAATATTCTGCAAATTCAGGGACACTTGCGCTAACACCCTCCCAGCCACCTCCCAATGGATGGCGATGAGTTCTTCTTTTTCCAGAAATTGAGCCTCCTCAGCAAAAAGAGCCAAAGAAGATACCGATTCCCATTGGTACCCCTTCAGCTCCCCCTTTTCTTTGGATAGGAAAACACGACGATTCGATTGATTTGGACTGCGCAAATGCTTGCTTTTTTCATATTTCTTGATTAAATCTTCTAATATCTTGGTTTGGAGGTTCATAAGTTCATCTCCTTGTCTCATTTTATATGTAGTACCCACTGCGCTTGTAGTAGGTACGTATTACGTTGTTATTTCTCGTAAATATTCTTGCGATGCCCCACAGAAAGAGCCAAAATCACCAGTCTTTCGTCTTCAATATCACAAAGTAGGCGATAATCTCCAATACGATATCTCCATTGCCCACTGCGATTTTCAACAAGTCCTTTTCCTTTGGCTCTGGGCTCTGTGCAGGAAGAAAGATTCTTTTCTATCCAACCTTTGATAATTCGCTGTGTTCCTCGGTCTAATTTTTTGAATTCTCTATCAAATCGTGCCGTTGTTTCTACGTGGTAACTCACAAGT
>JAWXUL010000129.1:0-2367 GCA_044432725.1 Eubacteriales bacterium | reverse complement strand
AGATAATGCCGTTTGGTTTTTGATCGTCATAGTTCATCTTTCGTTCAAAAGAACCTGCAGGAAAAATCCCTCTATAAAAGTCTTTGGGTTCTATTTTTTCGTAACAAGTATGTAAATACTCGTTTTTTTCTATATATTGTTTCTTTTGTATTTCTACCGTTTGAAAATCCGTCATTTTGGCACCTTCTTTCTAAACATCATCTAATCTTATCTGTTTAGTCTCGTAGGGCTCAAATTCCTTACCCTTTTGTTTGCAATCCTTCTGATACTCCTTAACAGCCATTTCTTCCACTAGCTGGCTGATGGACCGCTTTCTGTTATTCGCAATAGCATTTAGGTAATATTTGTGTTCTTCAGATATTGATAATGTCAGTTTTTCTTTTGTTTTTCCTCTTTTAGGCCTTGCCATAATAAGAACACCTCCTCACATTCGTCTCTATTATATCACCTCACTCCTAATTCTGTCAAGTGTTTTAACACGTATTAAAACACTTCTATTTCTATGTGATAAGGCAATCGTTCTTTAGATTTGAAAAATCCCCTTCTGGATTTTTCGAGAAGAGCAGTCTGTTCCCTTTCTAGTCCATCAACCACATACTATATCTTGTGTTTTTTCAGTGTTTTTGAATCATAGGGCATTTTTTCACTTTTTCTTGTTTCACTGCTTATTTCAAGTCACTTTTAAAATTTCACATCAACACGCTTTGAATTTTTCAGTGAAACACAAAAAAATAACTGTTTTTTGTAAAAACCACATTTTCTAACGACTCGCAACAAACAACAATATATAGTGTTACCTCACAACATCACTTCCTGTTCAATGGTTACCCCAAGTCTTAGAATTTCCGTGATCACTTCTCCAAACATCGGAAATTCCCCTTGCACTTCCTCAAGCTTCACCAAATACTCATCACTTCTCTTTAGTCCCAGATTGCCATATAACAGGACTTCTTCCCTACCCATACAATAGGGCACAAGATTCGAGAAAACCCCATGTAGGCGCTTGTACATGCTAAAACCACCCATATCAATATCCCCCCAGAAGTAAACCGTCCTATTTTCTACATACGGCAAAAACTTCTGAAAAAACACTCCCTTGCTGGGACTGAAGAAGCCCCCGTGATAGATGGCAGCTTGGCCCTCTTTTTTTGACAGGACAAAAGCATCATAATTTGTCTTATTTTCGATGAAATACAATTCCTTCACTTGTTTCATCTGGATATTAGTGATATTTTTGCATGATTCAGCCGTCAAAGCCAATCCACAAGCCCCCACAGCCCCTACATCAAGGGAGCCCTGAGGAAACTCCAGAACAATATCCCCCGACAACTGAAACAGCTCCCCCCGTGGGGTCAATCCCACCAGTTGAAGCATTTCTTTCTCAGAAAGAGAGGTTTCTTTCCATAATTCAGATAATTCTGGGTGATATTCTCGTAAAATCTTCAAAAAATCATCTAAGTAGACCTTTTCCAAGTCCTTGCTGTTATGAAATACCTGAATACTAAAGCTTCTCAGTGTCATCCCTCCTTCTGGGACTCCAGCAAAGGCAACAAGCAAAAAACAAAGATTTTTCACATAGTTCTCACCCTTTTTGAAGAAAGAAGGTAGTTTCCAAGTGATTTCGATGGATTCCACTATATCCTCTCTCCATCTGATGAGCCAAGGACAGCAAAGCCCTTCCAAAGAGCCACGAAGCAGAGAGACAGCAACCTCAGCCTCCACCCACGGAGGATTTTTCCCCAACAATCCATAAGATTTTTCAATATTCTGCAAATTCAGGGACACTTGCGCCAACACCCTCCCAGCCACCTCCCACTGGATGGCGATGAGTTCTTCTTTTTCCAGAAATTGAGCCTCCTCAGCAAAAAGAGCCGAAGAAGATACCGATTCCCATTGGTACCCCTTCAGCTCCCCCTTTTCTTTGGATAGGAAAACACGACGATTCGATTGATTTGGGCTGCGCAAGTGCTTGCTTTTTTCATATTTCTTGATTAAATCTTCTAATATCTTGGTTTGGAGGTTCATAAGTTCATCTCCTTGTCTCATTTTACATGTAGTACCCACTGCGCTTGTAGTAGGTACGTATTACGTTGTTATTTCTCGTAAATATTCTTGCGATGCCCCACAGAAAGAGCCAAAATCACCAATCTTTCGTCTTCAATATCACAAAGTAAGCGATAATCTCCAATACGATATCTCCATTGCCCACTGCGATTTTCAACAAGTCCTTTTCCTTTGGCTCTGGGGTCTGTGCAGGAAGAAAGATTCTTTTCTATCCAACCTTTGATAATTCGCTGTGTTCCTCGGTCTAATTTTTTGAATTCTCTATCAAATCGTGCCGTTGTTTCTACGTGGTAACTCACAAGT
>JAWXUL010000128.1:0-2416 GCA_044432725.1 Eubacteriales bacterium | reverse complement strand
CCACATAAAATTGTGCGTACTCATTGCCTTGCTGGGCAGATTGGTTGAGATAATCCCAAGCCTTTTCCTTGTCCTGTGGAATTTCTTCACCAAAAAAATAAAGTTTTCCCAAGGTGTATTGGGCATACTGATTCCCGTGCTCAGCCGATTTGGTAAGCCATTCCACAGCCTTTTTCACGTCAACCTCAGTGCCTTTGCCCTCTAAAAACATCTTTCCAAGACGATATTGGAGTTTGTCATCATCACCTTGCTCTTCTAGTTTCACAAATCCTTCTAATGCCTTTTGGTAGTATTCCTGTGCTTTTGCAAAGTCGATTTCTGTGCCAGAGCCTGTTTCGTAGGACTTCGCCACCTCGAAACTCGCATAGGGGAAATTCCCCTCCGTTGCTTCTTTGTAAAACTGAAATGCTTTTTCTAAATCAGTTTCCACACCCAGACCTCGCTTGTACAGTCCAGCCAAGGTGTAGGCACTGTAGACGTGTGGCTTTTCTGGATCTGCTTCATAAGCCTTGGTGAGAAATTCTACTGCTTTTTCGTAGTTCTGCTCCGTTCCAGTGCCTGTTGCATACATTTTCCCAATCCGATACTGGGTGTATTGCCAAGGCTTTTCAGTTTCTCGTTCCAAGAAAAGGGAAAAGGCTTCTTCCTCACATTCCCTTGCTTTTTCAGTGTCTACCTCACAGCCAAGACCCTTTTCAAACATTTTCGCCAGTTCTAACTGTGCCAGAGGATTATTTTCTTGCTCTGCGAACATCTCCAAGGCTTTTTCTAAGTCCTGTGGGATGTTTTCTTTTTCGTTGTCAAAGAGGAATTTCTTTGCTTCTTCGAAATCCTTGTTCCACCAGTTTTTGGGACTGCTCTCCCAAAATTTGTTCTTGGTTTTAGTTTTTTCTTCAGGCTCTGGATAGTCAAAATTTTCAGACCTCTGCTGTCCTGTTGGGGGAGGTCTGTCAGTGCCATTGTCCCTTTGAGGAAAATCTTCGTAGTCGATTTCGTCCCATCCATCTACTTCTTCCAACGCATTCACAGGTGGTTCATACTTCATCGCTTCTTGAATCACCATGTTCTTGATGGACTTGAAGTCCTTGCATTGAGAGAGGGGTGGTTTTTCTTTCACATCATCGGAATAGGTCAGGTGGATTTGCTGTTGGGTCTGCCACCAAAGTTCATAGCACTGTTCCACTTCTGGAATTTTCCCAAGCTGATTGACAATCTCATCCACTAAATTCTTCATCTTGGGAGGGAGATAACCATACTGCTTTTTCCCTTTGGCTGTTTTTAGTTCTCTGGCGAGATGCTCAATCAATTCCACTGTCCTTGGCTCTAAATCCACACCAGATTTTATCTTTTCTATCAGGTCTATCATGGACTCTCGTGCCTGTTCTTTTAGCTGGTCACGGTTTTCTGTTTTTAGATTGTAGAGAGGGAGAAGTTCGTCCTTGAAAATCTGGTTGGTCAATGCAGATTTCATCTTCTCGATACCATCTTTGTTGAGAAAACCCTCCCTCTCGTTGGTGCTGTAGCAAATAAAATGCACATGAGGATGGTGTCCCTCGTTGTGAAAGGCGGCATACCACTTGAAATTGTCAGGGTGGATTTTGAAACTCTCAGCGATTTTCACGATCTCTGCATTGAGAACAGCCTTCCAACTCTCCGCCGAATCACAAGCCATCCTCTCTGCATCTTCACGTTTCAGGGAGATGATGGGTGTCCAGATGTTGCCTTTGTGCTGTGCCAGTTCCTTGGAAATTTTCTGCAAATCCAACTTGCCAGAACCATAGGAAGAGAACAATCCGTGCTGATCCACAATCTCCACTCTAGGGCGATTCGCAATGTAGTCCAAGTATTTTTCGCTGTCCAGTAGCTTATGAGCCTGTTGTTCTAAGGTGGTTTCAATAAATTCAGAAGCGTTTTCACGGTTTGGTTGCTCCAAATAATCTTGGTACTCATGGGAGTCTTTGCTATCAGGAAATTCTTGGAGTAATTGCTCAATGAATTTTTCTTGCTTGTCTGTATTGGGGAGAAGCTGATTGCCATTGGCGATTTTCTCAACTCCATCTCGTGTTGCCACATACTTCACGAGGTTGGAAGCATGGCTACCAGATTTTCCAGAGCCTTTGCCTCCCTTGATGTAGCTGTTTTTGATTACTAACTTGGGCATCAGTCATCCTCATTTTGTTTTTGGAAATTGATTGCCGTATCCACTTTAATCTTGCCATTGGTCTTCTTTACTTCTTTGACACAAACTCCACGAAGCTGATACAATTCTTCCTCCGACACATCCAAAGTCAAAGCAAGGAGGTGCATCATCATGCTGGTTTCTACGGAAAGTCTGAAAAGATTTGCCGAGGTTCTGTTCTCCGTTGCTTGGATAGAACCTTGGATGGCACTGAGAATGTTGTCCGAGAGGAAGTCC
>JAWXUL010000127.1:0-2460 GCA_044432725.1 Eubacteriales bacterium | reverse complement strand
CCCTCTAGTTCCCTCTTCTTTTTTTCCAGATTCTTCACGGTAAAGGATTCACCATCACTCTGTTTCGCACTTTTAATGGCTTTTGTAATCTCTGCCACTTGCTGACGAATGGTTTTTTCTATCCTTTCGGGGGAT
The DNA here is from genome assembly GCA_044432725.1 of Eubacteriales bacterium. Lineage (GTDB taxonomy): Bacteria > Bacillota > Clostridia > Oscillospirales > Oscillospiraceae > JAWXUK01. Next base: position 2,325 of record JAWXUL010000127.1, on the reverse strand, counting down.
AATGGGATTTTCTCAAACTGTGTATGCCCTAAAACCACAATATCATAGTTCCCTGTGGCGATTCTGGAACAAACTTCTCTTCGCTTATCCTTACTAAAATCATCACTACCAGCCACAAGCACCTTTGCATTGGGGTACAGCTTATACACGTCTGCTCCCACCTGTGAAGTGAGGTGATTAGGTACAATTATTAGGGATTTGTTGTGTAAACCGAGCCTTTTCCCCTCCATTGCACTAGCAATCATGGTAAAAGTCTTGCCAGCACCAACACAGTGAGCAAGCATAGTATTTCCACCGTAAAGGGTGCGAGCGACCGCATTTTTCTGGTGGGGATTCAGTTCAATTTTATCCGTCATACCATCAAACTTAATGTGAGAGCCGTCAAATTCTCGAGGACGGATAGAATTAAATGTTTCGTTGTAGAGTTTACTTAAACTTTCCCGACGTTCTGGGCTTTCCCATATCCAATCCTCAAACGCACCTTGAATTTTCTTTTGGCACTCTTCGGCAATTTCAGATTCTTTCTTGTTGTAGACCTGAACCTTTTTGCCGTCTACTTCCTTGGTATCAAAGACTTTGACATCTTTGAGATTCAATGTTTTTTCTAGGATTTCATAGCCAGACCGTCTTTTTGAGCCGTAAACACTACTGGCTAGGGTGCTGGACTTGTCTAAATTCTTTCCTTTTATCCCAAAGTCACCAGTATCAGGGGAAAATTCTACAGCAGTATTCCTTTTGACACGTTCGCTAGGGTCAAACAGGTGGTGCATAAATTCCGTATACACTTCTTGGGGAATCCATGTCGCACCTAAGCGAACGGAAATCTCACCAGCTTCTAAGGGTTTCGGCTGTACTTTTTCAAGCATTTCTACATTAAATTCTAGTTCGGGGTGAATTTTTGCCATTTCTTTTGCTGTTTCAAGTTTTTTTCTCACGTTACCAGACAGATATTCATCGGCAGTTTTCCATCCAGTGTGAGGGCTGTTCATATCAGAGGTGGGTTCTTTGAAAATAACACCTTTTAAGCCGTCTATGACCTCCTGTGCCTTGTGTTCCCCTCCCATCAGTTCTGCCATAAAGGGAATATCTACACAAGCCTTTTCGCTGATAGATACCACGAGGGCTTCTGCTGGGGTATCAACGGAGGTTATTTTAGTGGTCTGTTTGATGGTTCGTTGAAAGAAAATATCTGCTTTTGATTGTAAATTCCCCTCACTGTCTAGGTTTTGGAGGGAACGCAACAAAGGATAGGAGGTATCGTCCTCAAAGGCTTTTTTATTTTCTTTTTCTGCAAAGACACCGTACTTCTCATAGAAATTATCGTGGAGTAGGTTTAATTTTTCCTGTGCTTCTAAGAGTTTGAAGTCGGTGCAGTTGTTCACCTGTAAGTCGATTACGTTTCGGGTCTGGTCTACCAATTCCACCAAAGCCATGACACGTTCTTGCTCCGATTCTTTCATGGGCTTGTGTTCCAGTTCACCGTTGCGATTAAAATATAACTCATTATCTATGACGATAAAGGAAAAATTCCGTGCATTTTCAGGTGTTTCAGGAATGATTCTGGCTTCTTCCTCCTTGGCTATCTGTTTTTTCAGCAGTGCAAGGTCTGGTTTCTCTAATTTTACCACAGCAAGAGAGAGTTGCTCTTTCAAAGTGGTGCTTTTGTCGGGCATACAGGTAGGGGCAGGACCGTATTGAGAGGGTGTCAGTTTCATTTGTCCCATAATCATGTCGGGATGGTCGATAAAATACTGATTCATGGTAATTTTATCCCCATTTTCCATGACATTTTCTTTCACTGTCACCCAATCAGGGTATTCTTTGGGAGGTGCTTCACGTTTTTGGAGGAAAATGATGTCCGCAGTAACCTCTGTGCCAGCATTGGACTTAAAAGCCGTGTTGGGCAGACGAATCGCACCCAGTAAGTCAGCACGTTCCGACAAATACTTCCGAATGTCGGAGTTTCGCTTATCCATTGTACCAGACGAGGTAATAAAGGCAACTATTCCCCCTGTTTTTACTTTGTCTAGTGATTTCCCAAAGAAAAAATCGTGGATATTCATGTTTCTTGCCATTGTTGGTTCAAACAGTTTGGTATCTCCAAAAGGTACGTTCCCGATAGCGATGTCAAAAGAGTTGTTTCGGTGTTTCGTGTGTTCAAAGCTACCAATCTCTATTTTCGCCTGTGGATAGAGTTGTTTTGCTATTCTCCCCGAAATGCTGTCAAGTTCTGTACCGCTGACTTTCGCCTGTGCAAAGAAGTCGGGCATTGCTCCCAAAAAGTTCCCTACACCCATGGCTGGTTCTAAAATTTTGGATTTTTCA
>JAWXUL010000126.1:0-2495 GCA_044432725.1 Eubacteriales bacterium | reverse complement strand
TTTTTGCAATCTTCAAAAGCGTGTTCTCCGATTTTTGTCACAGAATTAGGAATGGTCAGGGTTTTCATGAGGGTGGGGTTCATAAAGTCGCCATCAAAAGCCCTCTCCCCAATTTCTACCACTGGTTCTCCTTGAAAAGTTTCAGGAATTAGTACATCTTCTTCATTTTTTTCCTTAATATTGTATTTTATGAGGGAATATCCACCCTCTACTTTTTCAAATTCAAATTGGGTTGCTTTTTCGTTACTCATGTTGATACCTCTTTCTTAATCATCTTTTAACAAAATACCACCTGTCACCACTGTAAAATCTTCAAAACTATTCTTATAATAGGTGGCTTTAGCTGGTAAAGTAATTTCTCTTATGCTCATTTTATCGCTGTCGTCCATATAATCACGAATCGCCCATCGGTCAAAATGCACCTCACAGTCCTCCATATCCTCAAAAGTTACGGTTTGTAGGGCATAACAGTAGTTAAAAGCACTACCTCCCACCATTTTTATGGATTTTGGTAGGTGAATTGTAGTCATTTCCTTGTGACCACTAAAAGCAAAATCTGAAATGGTGGTCACACCTTCAGGTATCTGAATTACTGTTTCTGTTCCCTTATAGTTGTAAATGATATCATGGAACAGAATGTAACCCTCTCGATTTATCATGGAATCACAGTCTTTAAATGCTCCATTTCCTACTGTTTCCAAACTTTTCGGCAGAATCAGTGGTGGTAAACTTTTACAACCATTAAAGGCATAACTTCCAATGGTTCTAACAGAATCTGGAATCACAACCTCTTTCAAGGATGCACAACCATAAAACATTCCTCCTTGAATTTCAGTCAAAAGGGGAGGTAATACCACTTTTTCAAGGTTTGTGCAATCATAGAAAAATCCGTACATGGTGGGGTCTTTGTGTATGGAAATAATAGAGTGAGGAAACTGTACTTCTTTCAAATTCTTGCAGTTAGAAAACATTTCCGAGGGTAAATGAGTCATTCCTTCTGGAAATGTGATGGATTCTAAGTTCGTACAATCGTTAAAACAACCATTCCCTACAATTTTTAAGGTATCGGGTAGAATAACTTTGCGAAGAGTATGACAACCTTTCAATGCGTCAGGACTTAATTTTTCTAAATCGGCGAATAGCGTCAATTCTTCCAAAGGAGAAAAATCATTTTCAGCACAAATATCTATAATTTTGGTACCATCTTCCAGTGATTTTTGTATTATTTCATTGGTTTCTGATTTTAAGTACCCCTGTATGGTGATACCTTCCTCTGTTTTTTTGCACAGCCATTTTTTCGATAATTCACGGAATGTGGGTAACGCTAACCCCATTTCTACCAATTCTACACGCTGATTTTGTGCCTCAATTTCCTCTTGTGTGAAGTTTTTATTTTTATATTCCAAAAAGATAGCCGTAATTGCCGTGCGTTCTGCTTTCACGGAAATATCGAGAAAATCGTTTACATCTTCCAAAGAAAATTTGATTTTTGCTCCTAACAAAGCCAAAATCCCTTCTGGAACATCTCCCTCTAAGATGGATTTTTTCAAATAGGCTCTTCGTTTCACAAAAGTAAGGATTTCTTTTTGTTCTTCTTTCTCTAAACGAAAAAATTCTCGAAATTTCAGAGGAACTACCCTCAAAAGTTGCTCATCTGCAAGGGATTTCCACGCAGAAACACTTACTTCCTCTAAATCTTCACAATCTTGGAATGCCCCTTTGTGAAACATAGTATTTTCGTTCAATGCAACAATCTGAGTCAGTCCATTATTAAAAAAAGCCTTATTTCCCACACTCTCCAAGGAAACTGGTAATACCACATTGGTAAGGGAATAGCAACGAAAGAAACTATACTTCTGAATTTCTAATAAACCTTCAGGAAATTCAACCTTTTCTAGAAAGGTACATTCATAAAACGCACTCTCTCTAATGATTTTCAAGGTATTTGGGAGCAAAACTTCACAAATACTACTTTCATTAAAAACATCTTCCCCTATCTCCACCACAGGCTCTCCCTGAAATGTATCAGGTATCACTACTTTTTCCTCATCACCGTTATAGCGGTTCAGAGAATATCCACCCTCAACTTTTTCAAATTCATAATTGCTCATATTTCCTACTCTTTCTTATATTTGTGGAGCAAATTCTCTCCACCTTCCACCCCAATAAACTCCAAAGAATCACATTCTTCAAAAGCAGTTGGGTCGATTTCAACTGTACCACTTTCAAGAATGACTTTTTTTAGTTTTTTACAATCTGCAAAAGCACGCACATCTACTTTTTTTAAGCTTTTCAGCAATTTAATTTCTTCTATGCTTTTACAATGTTCAAATGCTGATTGCTCAATAAACTCAAGTTGTGATGGGAAACAAACTTCTTTTAACGAAACACAAGCAAAAAAAGCATATCTTCTAATGACTGAAATCTTTTTAGGGAAAATAATTTTTTCTAAATTTTTAGCACAACTAAACATATCTTTACATATTTCAGTCAAA
>JAWXUL010000125.1:0-2497 GCA_044432725.1 Eubacteriales bacterium | reverse complement strand
GTGTGACCCCAACACAAAGACTGTGATTTGCTGTTTGTCAGGAGCACACGGTTGGACTCAAAAAAATACCTGAAATCATAAGCCAACGTTTCTTATTTATTATTCTAACAGATAGCCACAGTTTTGTCAAGGCACTATAAGAAAAAACTATTTCCTTTTTCTTGCAAAACTCTACTTGCCACTGCTTAAATTTTCATGTGACACTAGCTAGAACATTTTGGCTCTGACACCAATTTGAGAGGCTCGCCACAACTCCTTTTCATAGGCATTGCCAGCAAAAAGTTGAGACAAGCGATGGAGATGATACTTCATGAGAATCTTCGGTTTCCATCTGGGCGGACTGCTCCCTTGGAGGAAGTGCTGACCTTTGCCCACAGGAGGGCGGACGTTCCTTTGCATTGCCTTGCTGGTGTCCTTGCTTGTTCCTTTGACAGAATGGGACGCCCTGAAAGAAGTGCCCTTGGGGTGCACAGGGGCAACAGGCAAAAGGACGGTTTCGTGGATTTCAGCCACTTTTGCCATCAGGTTCATTTGCTTCACTGTTTCGTAAGCATTGGAAGCGATCTCTGAAATCAATTCAGATTTAGACAGACCTTGTTTTTGAACCAAAGCTACATAAAAAGCCATTTCTTCCAAGGAATCGCAACGTTCCATAATCACAGTGTTTTGGGTCCAGCCGATGGTTTTCGCTTCTGCCAGTAAGACATCATCACCGGAGTAAGTGACATGAAAATCTCTCATTCTACGCAAATTCCGAGCAGAGAAACCTTTCAAGCTTGCACATTTTTTCGTGATTTCCTTCGCCAATTCAGCCACAAAAGAGCTATTTTCTTCTTTTGCAATGAATTTACCGATGGTGCTGTACAGATTCATCAGGGATTGTGCTTCAGGTTTTGCTGTGGCGCTGAAGCATTCATTGATTGTCATAACCACTGGATTTGTACTTTGTTTCATAGGATTCTCCTTTCTGCCGGGCCGTATTGGGAGCGATTTTAATATGTCAAAAGACAAGACCGAACATTCAGCCTTGCCCTTCTCATAGCAATATTTGACTATGTATGCCCTCCACTTGGGAGGGGTCGCAGATTAACCAACTCTGCGTTCCTGACTTTTCTTAATTTTCGCAAGAATTTTTTGTGTCATCGTGGTGCCGTTGTTAAAATAAATCTGGATGCAATCGCTGTCCACTATTTTAATGGTATGGATTGCTTGGCGCACCAGAGTTTCGTCATACTCTCTGGGATAGCCGTCTGTGTAAGAGGTGAGGTGTTTGGCGATTGTCTGCATCTTTTCCTCGATTTTTTCTTGGTTGTTTTCTTTTTTGGCACGTTCCTTTGCTTCGTCTACTCGGTTCTGCAAAGTTCTTGCCTCATCAGAGAGTGCCTTGATTTGGTCTTGGTTCAAGTGGAGGCTGTTGTTGGCGGCACATTCCGTCACCATTTGAATGGCTCGTTGTTTCAGCCGTTCAACCTTTTCTTCTGCCTCTGTGATGTTGAAGTCTGGGTCCAAGCTGTGTTCAAAGGCTTGCTGTATCTTGTGTAGCAATGGAAATTGAATCACATTACTTTGTGGTTGCTCGGTGAACAATGCTTCCACAATGCCTTCGTGAAGTGCCACCTCATCAATGTTCACAGAGTCAGAGCAACATTTGTCTTTGACCTGTCGGACACATCTCCAGACGTATTGTTTTTCTTCTTTTTTCTGCCACATCTTTCTGACGTACCGTGAGCCACAACATCCGCACACCAGAATTTCGCTGAGTGCCAGTTTGCCGTTGTATTTCCCTCTGCCAGAGATGGTTTGCTCGTTGGTTTTTTGCTTGTTGCTTCGGCGGAGTGCTTCGGCTTGGACGGCATTCCAAGTTTCTCTGGTGACAATTGCTTCATGGTTATTCATGATATGATATTTGGGAAGTTCTCCGTTATTGGTTTTTGTTATCTTACTGATGGGATCCACCACAAAGGTTTTTTGTAAAATGACATCTCCACAATAACGCTCATGCTCTAGGATGGCTCGTACTCTACTGTCTGTCCACTGTTGTCCTTTGCGAGTAGTGATGCCTTCCACGTTTAATGCTTTCACTATTTTTCCCACACTATCCCCCAACAAATACCGTTGGTACATTCTTTGGATGTGAATCGCTTCTTCTAAAATGACCTCTGGCATATTGCCCTCACCCTTACGATATCCGTACATCTTGTTGTACTGATAGGTGACTTTCCCTTCTTTCATCAGCATTCGTTTCCCCATTTTCACGTTGCTACTCAAAGAAACCATTTCTTCTTGGGCGAGGGAGGACATGATGGTCAGAAAAAGTTCGCTGGTTTCTTCCAGCGTATTCATGCCCTCTTTCTCAAAAAGAACACCCACACCGATCGCCTTCAGTTGACGAACAAACTTCACCGAGTCCACCGTATTTCTGGCAAATCTGGACACCGATTTGGTGATAATCAAATCAATTTTACCTTTTTTGCACTTGGTTATCATCCGCATGAAG
>JAWXUL010000124.1:0-2559 GCA_044432725.1 Eubacteriales bacterium | reverse complement strand
TGCTAGTTGCTCAAAAATTGCCATTGAAAACCCTGTGGGCTACATGAATACCCACTTTCAGAAGCCAGACCAGATAATTCACCCTTATTTCTTCGGTGAACCCTATCAAAAAAGGACTTGCCTGTGGTTAAAAGGCTTGCCACTGCTTACACCTACGGATATGTTGGAAAAACCAGACCCCACTTATATCAGTCAGGGGGAAGTCAACAACGGCAAGCCTATCAACTGGGTAGAGGGGATTCGGGGAACAAGTGGAGGACAAAAAGGGAGAGCAAAGGCGAGAAGCAAGACATTTTTAGGTATCGCAAAGGCAATGGCGAGCCAATGGGGAGGTGAATCACTGTGAATTGCCATACTTGTTGCCATAAATGTGAAGAACGAAAACTGTACTGCCACAGCACTTGCGAAAAATATTTAGCTGAAAAAGAAATATCTGCCAGAATCAAAGAAAAGCAAAGACAGGAGCAGGATTTTTTGACGTACACCAGCGAGCGAGTGGCACAACTGGAAAAACGGAATGATGTTGTGAGAATTATGAGAAAAAGACGTGCTAATGCGTGATAAAAGGAGATTTTAATGACAGTAGGAGAAAAACTGAAACGGCTTCGCATGGAACAGGGCATGACACAGAAAGAACTCGGTCAAGCTGTGGGCTTTCCAAAATCCAATGCAGACGTGCGAATGACCCAATATGAACGTGGCTACCGATTGCCCAAAAAGGACTTGCTGAACCAATTTGCAGAGGTCTTAGAAGAAAATCCCTCTGTTTTTGTGGGGGGAAATGCTGTGGAACGGACGGTACAAGAGATTTACTGGCTGACACCACAAGAGCGACACGAAGTAGTCCAAGCCGTGGAGGAATTAAAAGACAAAGAAACGGATGTGGACTTAGGAAATATTAGCGAAGATGAACTGATTCTTTGGAAAATCAAATGGACGAGCCATCAGGCAGAAAGTGAGGAATAAATGCAACTTATTATCGCAGAAAAACCCTCTGTCGCAAACAGTATTGCGAATATTTTAGGAGCAACTGCTCTCAAAGAGGGATATTATCAGGGGGAAACTACCCTTGTTACTTGGTGTGTCGGTCATCTTGTCACCCTTGCACCAGCAGAAGCCTATCACCCAAACTATGAAAAATGGGATTTGGCAGACCTCCCTATTATCCCTGAAACTTTCCGATTCCGTGTGACCGAGGGGAAAGAAAAGCAATTTGCCATGGTGAAACAGCTTCTTCATCGTCCAGACGTGGAAGTTGTCATCAATGCTTGTGACGCTGGGCGAGAGGGTGAACTGATTTTCCGTCAAGTCTACAACTTTGTGGGCTGTTCCAAACCTGTGAAACGTCTTTGGATTTCTAGCATGGAAGATATGGCGATTCGTGAGGGATTCCAGAACTTAAAAGACGGTCATGAGATGGAAAACCTGTATCAATCTGCTCTTTGCCGTAGTATGGCTGATTGGATTGTGGGTATCAATGCTTCTCGGCTGTTTTCTTGCCTGTATAAGCAATCTCTCAACGTAGGTCGGGTACTTTCTCCTACCTTGTCGATGGTGGCTGAACGTAATGCTGAAATTATTGCCTTTCAATCAGTGCCTTTCTATCAGGTGCTTCTGAACTGTGGGGAATTTTCTTTTTCATCCCCAAGAATCCCCGATAAAGCACAAGCACAACAGCAATTACAGGCGATTCAAGGAGAATCTGTGGTTATCCAAAACGTGATTGAGCAAGAAAAAACAGAAAAACCACCAAAACTCTATGACCTCACCACCCTCCAACGTGAAGCCAACCGTTACTTAGGATTTACGGCACAGCAAACTTTAGACTATGCACAGGCACTCTATGAGAAAAAATTAGTCACTTACCCACGGACAGACAGTCGCTACTTAACCCGAGAAATGGAATATTCTCTGGAAAATTTGAGCGATGTGGTGCATAATTTCCTGAATATTTCTGTGGTAGGCTACCATCCACGCACCAACACCGTAGTGGATTCCACCAAAGTCAGCGACCACCATGCTATTATCCCAACGCAAGGGCTGGAACATGGTAACACGGAGAAACTACCCCACGGTGAGCGAGAAATTCTGAAATTGATTTGTACCAGACTTCTTTCTGCAATGTCTGAACCCTGTGTGTACTATGAAACGAATATTTCTGCACAATGTGGAGGGGAAATCTACACCACCAAAGGAAAAACCGTTCTTTCACAAGGGTATCGACTGTATGAAGCCCAAGGTTTGAAATCGGAAAACAACATCTTACCTATGACTGCCGTGGGTGAGGTGATGGAGTTGGATGAAGCCACCATCTGGGAGGGGCATACCTCACCACCAAAACAATTCACCGAAGATACCTTGCTTTCTGCAATGGAAAGGGCTGGACGTGAAGAAGAGGTTGAAGCTGAATTTTGTGGCATTGGTACACCAGCGACCCGTGCTGCCACACTGGAAAAATTAGTGGCTGTCAATCTGATGGCACGGCAAGGCACAGGGAAAAACCAGAAACTTATTCCCACCTCAAAAGGTCATGCCCTCATTACCATTCTCCCCGATTCC
>JAWXUL010000123.1:0-2571 GCA_044432725.1 Eubacteriales bacterium | reverse complement strand
TCTCTGAAAAAAATCTGAAGCGAATCAAAAGCAAAGCAGACTCCTCTGGAAAATCCCTGACGGACTACGTCACTGACGTGTGCCTTGGTAAAAAAATTGTCAGAGTAGATGGTCTGGAAGAGGTTGTCAGACAACAAAAAGCCATGGGCAACAACCTGAACCAGTTAACCAGAGCCGTCCATGAGGGGAAGATTTCTGTAATAAATCTTGATGAAACACTTCAGGAGTTTCAAAAAATCAACGAGAAACTCTTAGACCTCATCAAGGCAAAGGAGGGTTGACCTTTGGCTACGGTAACTTTTATCAACACCAAAACCCAGACCAAAGCACGGATGAAACAAGCCATGGACTACGTCACCCAAGACGCTAAAGTGAGTCACGATGGTAGAAAACTGGTGTCAGCTTTTAACTGCATGGCAGAAAGTGCTTTCCAAGATTTTCTAAGCACCAAGAAACTCTACGGCAAAGAGGACGGCAGACAGTTCTACCACTTCGTGCAGTCCTTCTCGCCAGACGAGGACATCACACCAGAGCTGGCACACGAGGTAGCACTTCGTCTCGCTGAGTTTTACAAAGACTATGAAGTGTTGGTGGCAACTCACGTTGATCGTGACCATGTGCATTCACATTTTATCGTGAACGCTGTCAGCTTTGAAAACGGTAAAAAGCTACACCAGAATGGCAACACCATCAAGGAGTTGAGAAAATTTTCTGATGACCTCTGCCGTGAGTTTGGACTCAGTGTCTGCCAGCCTAAGCAAGAAAAGACAGAACCAGTTTCTGGAAAAGAGTACCACTCAGCTGTGCGTGGTGACAGCTGGAAGATAAAGTTGGTCAGTACCATCGACCTGTGCATGGCGAAAGCTAAAAGTAAAAAGCACTTTAAGAAGTTGATGTTTGACCAAGGCTACGGAGTGAAGTGGGAGGAAAACAGAAAGTACATCACCTACTTCACTCCAGAGGGACAACGATGTCGGTGCAACAAACTCCATGACAAACGATACAGCAAGGAGATGATGGAACGTGAACTCAGAATCAGGGAAGAAATTGTCGCTAGACGAACTGAAAAAACTGAACCCACCAGAGCAACAGACGGAACAACAAGCACCACAGGACAGCGAGCCACCGACACCACCGTGGACACTGACGGCAGAGGACTTGGAAGAAATTCTCAACAACCAGATGGCACTGTGGAGCAAGCTAGAGAGCATCCAAAACAAAATCCAGAGCAACCTCCAGACCACAACGATGGAGTTGAACCAGACTTCCACAAAGAAACAAGTGGAGGAACTGACAAAACAGGTGGAGAAGATTCAGAGGACACAAGAACAGGCTGGGAAAAAGAAAGAGAAGAAGTTTTTTCTTCCAAAACTCACTCTACCAGAAGTGCAACCAGAGTTTCTCGTGCTGATGATGGGATTGGTGTTCAGTTGCTGGGTGATTTGGTACAACTTGGAAAAGGTCTTGAGTCTGTAGGAGAAGAACCCTACCAAGAACCTATCGAGGATTGTACTAACAACCCACAGGCAAAGCACATCGACAAGAAACGTTTGCAAAAAATAAAAACCCTCAAAGACAAAGGCATGACCCAAAGTATGTAGTAAAAAATTGACAAACAAAACGGAGGAATTGAATGAAGAAAGAGAAACAAATGAATGACGAAGTCAAAAAAGGCTTTTACAAATCAGCGAAAGTCACATCCATCAGTGACAACAATGGTAAAGTACACAGAAGTTTTGATGACACTGAAATCTCCACTGATGAGGAGAATTATGTGGTGGCACGAGAAATGACCATCAATAAATCCGTCATCAAGGTACATTCTGTGTTCCCGATAGATGCAAAATCCACAGCAACGGAAAAAATCCTCAGCATGATTGACTTGGATTTGGAGAAGAAAATCAAGAAGATTTCCTAGAAAAAAGATTCTGGAAATTCTGAAATAAAGATAGCTATGGTGAGCCGTTTGTGGTATGATGTCAGTGACCACATTCGGTTCACCTGTGAGAAAGGAGTAAAAAATGAATCAGGGAACTGAAAAATTCACTATTTTATATGCCAGACTGAGCCAAGAGGATAAAAACCGTGGTGTGTCAGACTCCATCGAAAACCAAAAAGTCATTCTAGAAAAATTTGCAGAGGAGCATGGATTTCCCAACTGCCTTTTCAAATTTGATGACGGTGTGTCTGGAACTGTTTTTGATCGCCCTGCTTGGAGTGAAGTGATGGAACTCATTGAGAGCCAGCGTGTGGGAATTTTGATCGTCAAAGATGGAAGTCGCTTGGGCAGAAACTACTGGCGAGTGGGTGAATTGATTGAAGATATCTTCCCTCGCAACCAAGTTCGGTACATTTCTATCACGGAAAATGACGATAGCCTCCACGGAATTGATGATTTCCTCCCATTTCGCTCAGTGATGAATGACTTGCAAGCAAAGGAAACCAGCAAGAAAATCAAAACTGTGAAACAAGCAAAAGCACAACGTGGGGAACGGATTGGGAGTAAGCCACCCTACGGCTATCAAGCTGTTTCTAGCGACAAAAGAAAGATGATTCCAGACCCAGAAGCGG
>JAWXUL010000122.1:0-2623 GCA_044432725.1 Eubacteriales bacterium | reverse complement strand
CAGACAAAAAGGAAGAAATACCATTTTTTTGACCTGCTGTTTGAAGCAGCAAAAACCAGAAAAAGGGAATGTAGAGAAAGGGAATGGCGAAGAAAAAGCTAAAAACTGTACTGAAAATCCGTAAACCTCTGCCTTGAGTGGGGTATTCTAATTGTGTGTGCATATCTGCTCCTTACTCAACTTTAACGTTCATTTTCATAGTATATATTACCATAATACCAACAGAAAGTCAAATAATTTGACACTGTTTGTTAAATAATACCATTGTTTTTTAATCTTCTCGCTATTTGACAAAATACCAGAAATATGGTATAATTTATACATTATTTTATCCTAAAAGGGGTGGTGGTATCAAATTAGAATTACTCGACAGCACGGAACTAGAGAAACTCCCTCAAGGAAATAGTTCCTATGGTGCATATTTGCGTATGTTACTGACGGAGAATACGGAAAATTTGGTCAGTAATGCCCAAGGGCAGTCCTATGTTCTAGTTATGGATAAAAAATACTACATTCCTGTTTTTGTAGGAGAATCCGCCCCAAAAAACACCTACTTGGTATCTTTGTTTTCTCATTACATACTCTATGCTAAAGAAGAACTGGGAGAATTAAACAACAAAACAATGGAGTGTTTCGGAAATATTGCCTTATCACTGGTTGGATTTCTTTTAAAGCCTTGCAGAATTGATGATGTGGTCTATGTAAATCAACTTTTGGTATCTACCAATTTGTATCCTGATTTTCCTTTTCACGAAGAAGTAAATCACTTTTTAGCAAAAAAATTCCCAAAGAAAGTGATTTGTTGGAATTCTATCAATGAAAAGACAACTCCAACTCTATATCAAGAGATGAAACGAACGGAAATGCTCTTTCTACCCTCTCGTAGTGTGTTTTATTACACTGAATTCCCAAATAAGTTAAGTAGGGACTTGAAAAGAGACATAGCATTTCGTAGCAAATCAAATTTATTGATAAAAAAATTGGAAACTAATAATTTCGATGGGGATAGAGTGAAACAATTATACGATATGCTTTATTTGGATAAGTATTCAAAATTCAACCCTAACTATACAAAATCTTACTTTGAATCAACTCTTTCCACTGGTTTCATTGAATATTATGGCTTGTTTGATGGAGAAGAAATGGTTGGTGTGGTGGGTTTCTTTACCGTTGAAAATACCTCTGCCACCCCTGTTGTTGGAGTTGATAGCAGCCGAAGTATCAAAGAAGGAATATATCGTTTATTGGTATTGAAAGCCTATGATGAAGCTAGAAACAATGATAGAATCTTCCATTGTAGTGCTGGTGCTGGTAGTTTTAAGAGAAATCGCCAAGCAAAAAATGTGTTTGAGTACCGAGTATTACATTTTAGTAAAACAACCACAGTGGGACAAAGAACCGCATTGAAATTAATTGCGTGGATTTTCGAGAAAATTGTCATACCTATGATGAAAAAGAAAGGATTGTAGACGTGAAAAAGAATATTTTTATCACGGGTGGACGGTCTTTTGTGGCTTTGGAACTGGCTCGTGGTTTTCATAAAAGTGGTTGTTCCGTTTATGTTGGGGATAGCTTAACTCGCTACATTTGTCAATATTCCAATGCTGTGACAAAGCATTTTCATCTTCCCTCTCCAACCTTTTCTTTCTCTGAATTTCAGGAAAAATTAGTGGTATTATGCAAAGAATTTCAAATAGATGTTTTAATTCCCACCTGTGAAGAAGTTTTTTATGTAGCTAAAGCGAAACTTGTACTAGAACGTCAAGGTGTTTTTGTGATGACATCAGCCCTAGACTTCCTTGAAAAACTGCATCATAAATATCTTTTCACAACTATTTCCCCCAAAAGTCCAACTTCTTTTCTCATTGAATCCCAAGAAGATTTGAAAAAACATTCTTACAACAAAAAGATGGTTCTCAAGCCTGTTTACTCTCGTTTTGGTGAAGAAGTAAAGATAGGAATGGATTTTTCCTCCATTGACCTGCAAAATAAATCATGGGTTTTACAAGAATATGTGTCTGGAACTCAAATTTGCACTTATGCTTATGGAGAAAATGGCAAACTAAAGTGGCAAATATGCTATCAAAACCAAGGAAAAAGCACCAGAGCAAGCACCGTGTTTTCCCCCTATCAAGACAAAATTTTAGAAGATATGGTGAGAGAATTTCTTCAAACACACGGATATACTGGTCATGTTTCCTTTGATATTATAGAATCTGACGGAAAATACTACTTTATTGAGTGTAATCCTCGTGTGACCAGTGGTATTCATAATCTTGCTGGGAATGATTTCAAGGAACTATTTTTTGATGAGGTAAAGGACTTGGTATTAGAGAAGAAAAAACTCTTTTTTGCCACGGCTATTTATCAACCACAGCAATTATTCAAAAGCCTTGATGCACCTGATGTGGTCTTTCATAAAAAAGACATAAAACCATTTTTAGCACAAAATCTTTGCTTGTTTTCCTGCATATCCCTCTCTATGAGAGAGAAAATTTCTTTGATTCACAGCACAACATTTGATATTGAGTACAATGGAGGTAAACTATGAGGGTATTAGTCACAGGAGCCACGGGATTTTTAGGTGCTTATGTCATTGACTACTTTGAAAAGCAAGGCTGTG
>JAWXUL010000121.1:0-2632 GCA_044432725.1 Eubacteriales bacterium | reverse complement strand
CTTGGGCTTCATACAGTCGATACCCTTGTGAAAGAACGGTTTTTCCTTTGGTGGTGTAGATTTCCCCTCCACATTGTGCAGAAATATTCGTTTCATAGTACACACAGGGTTCAGACATTGCCGAAAGAAGTCGGGTACAAATCAATTTCAGAATTTCTCGCTCACCGTGGGGTAATTTCTCCGTATTTCCATTTTCTAGCCCTTGCGTTGGGATAATAGCATGGTGGTCGCTGACTTTGGTGGAATCCACTACGGTGTCGGTGCGTGGATGGTAGCCTACCACAGAAATATTCAGGAATTTATGCACCACATCGCTCAAATTTTCCAGAGAATATTCCATTTCTCGGGTTAGGTAGCGACTGTCTGTCCGTGGATAAGTGACTAATTTTTTCTCATAGAGTGCCTGTGTATAGTCTAAAGTTTGCTGTGCCGTAAATCCTAAGTAACGGTTGGCTTCACGTTGGAGGGTGGTGAGGTCATAGAGTTTTGGAGGATTGTCTACTTTTTCTTGCCCTGTTACGTTCTGGATAATCACAGATTCTCCTTGAATCGCCTGTAATTGCTGTTCTGCTTGTGCTTTATCGGAGATTCTTGGGGATGAAAAAGAAAATTCCCCACAGTTCAGAAGCACCTGATAAAAAGGCACGGATTGAAAGGCAATAATTTCAGCATTACGTTCTGCCACCATCGACAAGGTAGGCGAAAGCACTCGACCTACGTTGAGAGATTGCTTATACAGGCAAGAAAACAGACGAGAAGCATTGATACCCACAATCCAATCAGCCATACTACGGCAAAGAGCAGATTGATACAGGTTTTCCATCTCATGACCGTCTTTTAAGTTCTGGAATCCCTCACGAATCGCCATATCTTCCATGCTAGAAATCCAAAGACGTTTCACAGGTTTGGAACAGCCCACAAAGTTGTAGACTTGACGGAAAATCAGTTCACCCTCTCGCCCAGCGTCACAAGCATTGATGACAACTTCCACGTCTGGACGATGAAGAAGCTGTTTCACCATGGCAAATTGCTTTTCTTTCCCCTCGGTCACACGGAATCGGAAAGTTTCAGGGATAATAGGGAGGTCTGCCAAATCCCATTTTTCATAGTTTGGGTGATAGGCTTCTGCTGGTGCAAGGGTGACAAGATGACCGACACACCAAGTAACAAGGGTAGTTTCCCCCTGATAATATCCCTCTTTGAGAGCAGTTGCTCCTAAAATATTCGCAATACTGTTTGCGACAGAGGGTTTTTCTGCGATAATAAGTTGCATTTATTCCTCACTTTCTGCCTGATGGCTCGTCCATTTGATTTTCCAAAGAATCAGTTCATCTTCGGTAATATTTCCTAAGTCCACATCCGTTTCTTTGTCTTTTAATTCCTCCACGGCTTGGACTACTTCTTGTCGCTCTTGTGGTGTCAGCCAGTAAATCTCTTGTACCGTCCGTTCCACAGCATTTCTCCCCACGAAAACCGAGGGATTTTCTTCTAAGACCTCTGCAAATTGGTTCAGCAAGTCCTTTTTTGGCAGACGGTAGCCACGTTCATATTGGGTCATTCGCACGTCTGCATTGGATTTTGGAAAGCCCACAGCTTGACCAAGTTCTTTCTGGGTCATGCCTTGTTCCATGCGAAGCCGTTTCAGTTTTTCTCCTACTGTCATTAAAATCTCCTTTTATCACGCATTTGCACGTTTATTTCTCATACTTCTCGCAACATCATTACGTTTTTCCAGTTTTGCTACTCGTTCTCTGGTATAAACCAAAAAATTCTGCTCCTGTCTTTGTTGTTCTTTGATTCTGGCAGATATTTCTTTTTCAGCTAAATATTTTTCGCAAGTGCTGTGGCAGTACAGTTTTCTTTCTTCACATTTATGGCAACAAGTATGGCAATTCACAGTGATTCACCTCCCCATTGGCTCGCCATTGCCTTTGCGATACCTAAAAATGTCTTGCTTCTCGCCTTTGCTCTCCCTTTTTGCCCTCCACTTGTTCCCCGAATCCCCTCTACCCAGTTAATGGGCTTACCGTTGTTGACTTCCCCCTGACTGATATAAGTGGGGTCTGGTTTTTCCAACATATCCGTAGGTGTTAGCAGTGGCAAGCCTTTTAACCATAAGCAAGTCCTTTTTTGATAGGGTTCACCGAAGAAATAAGGGTGAATTATCTGGTCTGGCTTCTTAAAATGGGTATTCATGTAGCCAACAGGGTTCTCAATGGCTATTTTGTCGCAATCTGCATTGTAAATGGCAAGAAAAAAAGCGACTGCTTCATCTCGCAGTCGCTCTCTTTCGTGGATTTTTTCGGGTGGGTTACACTTGGGTGAAAAGTGCCGAGTTCCAGCCGTGGTAAGGTACTGACAGCTTGGAAAGGCTATAATCATATCCCATCGCCCGATGATTTCATGTTTTTTTCCGTCACAGGTGGTAAAAGTGCAGTTACCGTCTAAAATAGGCAGTACATCTCTTTGAATGTGCCACTCTTTATGCCCACCACTACAGGTTTCTATATCGCAAGAAAAGGCTTGATGTCCTAATTCCCGAAAAGCACTACAAACGGCTTGACTTTCTTCACAGGCTACCAGTACATTCAGTTTCTTTCCTATAATGGTTCAAATCCTCTCGCAATCAGGA
>JAWXUL010000120.1:0-2657 GCA_044432725.1 Eubacteriales bacterium | reverse complement strand
GCAGAGAGAGCCAAAAATGCTGAATTTGATGAGCAACTGGCGCTGATTACCTTGTTAATTGAAGCATTGACCAAAGGAATGAGAGAAGTCAGTCGCATGGATAAATGGGGCATTGCCTTTGGAAAAGAATCCATGATGTTAAGAAGCGGGAAATCGGTGGAGGAAATTGCCAAGCACCTCCAAAAGTTAGAGGAAGATTTGGCGAAAAAACGCCATGCAAACTCTATTTCTAAAGAAGAAATTTATTTGAATCAGAAAGTAATTGGCTGTTTTGAAGAAATGATGGCACATTTCTCTCAAGAAAAGGGGAATGTTGATGTGGTGAACTACAGCAAAAAATTCTACTTAGATCATAAAAAAATCCAGAAAAAAGACTTGGTAAAAGTGCAAAGTGAGATTACAAATACGTTGAATTTTGCGAAAGAAGCCTTTGGAGATAGTCAGTCCTTTTTCTTGGTGCTGACAGAACTGACCACCGACCCTATTTGTGCGGAGTTTTTGTCTAAACATGGGGGCGAGGCATACTATCAGCACAATAAAACTCTCTTAATCCACGATAATCAGAAGGAATTACTGGAAGAAATCGAAGATTTAGAAGAATTGTGGGAAAAATTAGAGGAGGAGAAATAAAATGAAAGTTTTTCAAGATTTTGACTATGATATCCAGTATGATTATGCTGATTATCAAAAGAAAGAGGGTAAACGTGACTATGCTGTGGTGTTCAAATACATGGGAAATGAAACAAAAGTCACGGTTCCCTCAGAAATAGAGGGATTTCCTGTGATTTCTATGTCAGATAGCTTTACCAGTAGAGAAGAAATGGAAGAAATTATCTTGCCAGAGCAATTAGAGAGGATTAGTTATGGTTGTTTTCGAGATTGCAAAAAAATCACAAAAATCACCTTGCCAGAAACTTTAATTTCTATCGGTACAGAAGCATTTTCTGGTTGTACTTCTTTGGAGGAGATTCTTTGTCCTGAAACCCCTGAATGGTTGGACAACATTTCCCTTGGAAATCGTGATTTGGGTCAAAATATCTTTGAAAACTGTCCGAAACTATGCGATGTGAAGGGATTTGTTCTCTTACATTCTTTACTTGCGGGTTATGATGGACGAAATACGGAGATTTCTATTCCTAAAGGGGTGACAAAACTAGCTGACTTTACATTTTGGGAACAAAAAAAGTTGAAATCAGTCACTGTTCCTGATTCTGTGAAAACTCTAGGCAATGGTGTGTTCTTCAAATGTCAAGGTTTGGAGGAAATCAACTTGCCAGATGGAATCAAAATCTTCCCCAATGAAACATTTCGTCGCTGTACCTCCTTGAAATCTATTGTTTTTCCAGAAAAGCTGGAGGAAATCCATCATGATGTATTTCATGGTTGCAGTAAGCTTCAAAATATTCAGTGGAATGAAAATTTGAAGTTCTTCTGGGACGGAAATTTTTGAAAATGCACCTCTTTAGAGGAAATTCGCTTCCCCAATTCCTTGGAGAATATTGGAAAAGCATTCACTGGTTGCGACAACTTGAAAGAAATCACCATACCTGTGAACGTGACGATGATTCATGAAAAAGCCTTTGCTAAGTGTAAAAACTTGGAGAAAATCAATATTTTGCCACGTCCAGAAAGTGATACCAGACATTTCACCACGCAAACAGGCTGTTTCGCCTACACAATCCCTATGCAAAAGCGTTTTTTGACACAGGGAGAACCACCTCAAAGCAGAGTTATTTTTGGGTTTAACAAAGCAGATGAAGAAAAGTATCGAATCGACCAAATTAAGATGTGGGACGTGATTGCTCAGGAAGAAAAAGACTTCTTTTTGGAAGAATGGAAGTTGAAAATCACAGGTAAAAACAGAAAAGGGAAGAATCGTCTGCGTAATTTGGTTTTTTTGAAGTCCACAGCAAAAGAAATGTCCGTGTATTTTGGTGAAGGCTGTCATTTAGAACTTCCTGAACTGGAGGACTATCTTGCGCACTCTGTGAAAGAAAAAAAGACAGCTGAAACGGCTCTGCTTTTGGACTATAAGAACAAAACTTTCGATAAAATCTACCTTGAAGAGCAAGAAACTCACAAAGAATTAGTAGAAATTGGACTGGAAATGCCTACTTTAGCAGAACTTCAAGCAAAATGGAAAGTGGTGAAGAAAAAGAACCATCTCATTATTTCTGAATATTTGGGGAACGAAAAATCGGAAGTTCTTCCAGAAGGAATTGACACAGGCGAGCCGATTCGATACCTGAGTTGCCCTAAAAAAGGTGCTTATCATCCCCTTGAAAAGCTTGTTTTACCTGAAAAATTGGAGAAATTTCTTCATATGTGCTTTAGTGACTCCCCCATGAAAGAAATCATTTTGCCCAGAAGTCTGACCGTCATTCACAAGCATATGTTTAATAATTCGGTCAATTTAGAGAAAATTGAACTACATGAAGGCATAAAATCCATTGAAAAAATGGCTTTCTGTCAATGTTTTGCACTACAAGAGATACATCTCCCAGAATCTTTGGAATATATCGGTGAAAATGCCTTCAAAAATTGCGTTCATCTAAAAAAAGTAATACTCGAAAGTGATACAGTAAAAATCCACTCGACTGCATTTGAAAATTGTGACAGTTTGGAATTTGTGGGCACAGAAAGTGGCGAGAATTTGC
>JAWXUL010000119.1:0-2674 GCA_044432725.1 Eubacteriales bacterium | reverse complement strand
ATGAGGGGAGGTAGCAGACCACCCATGCAGTGTGAACGCACTTTTGATGTCACTTTGATACCACATTTCTAGCCGTGATGTCACTTTGATACCACAGAGGGAAACCCACCTAAAATGTGCCTGAATCCACCCCATCGCTTGACCATCACATTACAAAAAAGAGGGAATATCTGTACTACCCCACCAAAAACAAGCCACGGAGGGTAGGGAAATAGACTACATTACCCACAATGACAGCATACTAACTAGGAGTGTAGAGAACCCCACTATTGTCCTTGCTATATTGCTGAAACTGTGCTATCCTAAAAAAAGAAAAAATTTTTTTGAAATAGTCGCACATATCATGTGGCTCATACGTTAAACAATATAGAGGGCAAGAAAGGAGGAAAGACAGCGATGGAACTAGAGGAGCAATACAAAAAAATCTATACCTTTTGTAGATTTAAGGTAAAAAATCCAGATGTTGCAGAGGAATTGACCCAAGAAACATTTCTAAAATATTTTGAATCGTCAAATTATCTTCAAAAGGGCAAGAAACTTGCTTTTCTGTACACCATTGCCAGAAATTTATGCGTAGACTACTACCGAAAAGAGAAAACCAAGTTTAAGTACCATGAATCAGGAGAAATCGACCTAGATAACGTAGAAACAACCAAAACAGTGGGAGAGGATTTAGATTTAATCTTGTCTGTGCAAGTAGCCGTGCAAAAACTAAGCGAAGAAGAACAGGAACTAGTCCTATTGAGGTACACAAACGGACTAGAACTAGGGGAAATTGCCAAGTATTATGACATTTCTCGATTTGTTCTCTACCGAAAAATGAAAGCCATAGAGAAAAAGCTGAAAAATCATCTAACAAAGGAGGATTTATATGAATAAAGAGTTGAAACGTGCCTTAAAATCTTCTTTCTCAGTAGAAGAACCTCAGCACTATGAAGAGTTTGCTAGAAATTTACCCTACCCTAGAGCAAAAATCAGCGAATTTATGCTATCTCAAGTAACTTATATCAGAAAACCAGTGTGGCTCATGTTCCTTTTATGGTTTGGTATGCAACTACTACTCGTCCATCAGGTCGCAGAACAAACCCACCTCGCTACCATATCGGCACTTACTCCACTACTTTCCCTGTTTACCATGACGGAATTGCTGAAAAGTACCTCCTATCACATGGAAGAAATGGAGTTATCCTGTAAATACAGTTTGCCCACCATTTTGTGGATTCGTTTGTCTGTCATAGGGATTTGTGCTATTGTTCTGGTATTAGCCTTGCAAATTTACTTGATAACACAAAATATCGCCACTTTATGGCAAGTTATTTGCCTGTTACTCCCTTATCTTGCTACCACACAGATTAGTCTTGTGTTGCTCTTGCACTTCAAAAAACTGGAGTGTATTCCTCTTTGCTCCCTTGTGACAGGCTGTGTCAGTTTTGTGACTTACTTTTCTCAAGATTTCTACCCAGCTCTTTACGAGAATTCCTATTATCCTCTCTGGTTTATAGCATTTTTAACTGTCACAGTATCTTTGGTCTATTATTTTCACTTATTTTTGAAAGAACAGGAGCAATTTTTATGCAACAGCAAGAATTACACTTAGATAGACTAAGTAAGCACTATAAAAATAAAATAGCCGTTGACAGACTATCAATCAAGCTAACCACTGGTGTTTATGGTCTTTTGGGGGCAAATGGGGCAGGTAAAACAACCACAATGCGTATGATTTGTGGGATTTTAACCCCAACCAGTGGAGAAGTTTCCTTTAACGGCATTGACGCTTCCGAGGAAAAATATCGTGATTTATTAGGATATTTACCCCAAGATTTTGGATATTACCCTGAATTTTCGGCACGAGATTTTATGTACTATATGGCAAGTCTAAAGGGATTGACGAAATCACAGGCAAAAGCAAAGACAAAAGAATTGTTTGACATGGTTTCTCTCACCGATGTGGCAAAGAAAAAGATAAAAACCTTTTCAGGTGGCATGAAACAACGGCTAGGCATTGCACAGGCACTACTCAATGACCCTAAAATTTTAGTGCTAGATGAACCGACAGCAGGACTTGACCCAAAAGAAAGAGTGCGTTTTCGCAACTTCATATCGGAATTAGGCAAGGACAGAATTGTGCTACTATCTACCCACATTGTGTCCGATGTAGAGCATATTGCAGGCACTATTCTTGTGATGAAAGACGGACAACTACTGCATAGTGGAGCATTGGAGGAAATTCTTCAAGCTATCGAGGGTAAAGTGTACGAATGTCTTGTGGATAGCCAAACAGCAGAATCACTGGTAAACCGATTTCCTGTTACAAATCTTCGCAACGAGGGTGAAATGACCTATTTACGGTTGATTTGTGAGAAAAAACCTACAGACACGGCTACTTTAGTGAAAGAAACCTTGGAAGATTTATACCTATATTACTTTTCGGAGGTGGAAGAAGATGAATAATTTCTGGACTTTGGTAGGTTTTGAGTACAAGAAGATATTTATGAGAAAATCTGTACTTTTTGCCCTCGTGATTTCCCTTGGATTGAGTGCATTTACGGCTGTGTCCTTTGCACTGGTCGGTACTTCGTGGCGAGGTACTTCTGTTTTCGAGGAACTTATGATTGACAAGGAGAATAACCTTGCTTTATCTGGCAAAGTTCTTGATGGTGCTTTGATTTTAGAA
>JAWXUL010000118.1:0-2681 GCA_044432725.1 Eubacteriales bacterium | reverse complement strand
TTGCTTTTTGAATTCATCTGTGTATTTTTTTACTTTTTCTGCCATGTGTATACCTCTTTCTTATTGTCTATTATAACACACAGTTCGATTTTTTTCTGTACAACTTAGTATAGCTGATCCATTCTGGTGCATTGATATAATTCTGGTGGTTGCCATTTATTTCCTCCTTTCTTTTGGGGATAAAAAAGACGGAATGTTACTTCCGTCTTAGCTATTAAACTCTATTTAAGTCTTTTTTTAGATAAATCATATCAACCAGCTGTACTCCATCTTCAAAAATTGGCTCATGGTAGTTATTTGTAAAAAAATTTTCTTCCTTGTGACTTTCCGTGAATCCATTATTTTTGTAAAATAGAACTGTAAAAGGACTATCGCCTGTACCAACTAGAAGAGTATGAAAATTTTCGGAGTATTCCTCGCTGATATACTGCAAGAGTTGTGTTCCTAAACCTTTTCGTTGAGATTCTGGTCTGACTGCAATGTTTTTTAACTCACAAATTCCGTTTTCTTCGTCTGTTACAACACAAATAGCAACAACATTACCATCTACTGAAAGTGTGAACATCTCCCCACGTTCTAAATATCGGTCAATCATATCCTCTTGCTCATCTCCAAGAAGCAATAAATCTAGGTAATATTTTTTATTGTCTAATAGTCTTTGAATCAAAATATTCTCCTTTTTACCATAGAGAATGTTTCAAACCACTGTAACAACTCTTTTTTTGGGTGCATATTTATCACTCACTTTCGCAAAATTTTCTCCATTACTTTACCTTTGGCTATTTCATCTACCAACTTATCAAGGTAACGAATTTCCAACATCAAAGGGTCAACAATGTCTTGAAGTTTTGTACCACAAATTGTTCTTGTTATCAAAGTTCTATTAGGTTGTAATTGAGGTGCAGAAGTAAAAAAATTCTCCATTGTGCTATCATCTGTTCGTTTGATATTTAGTTCTTCCTCGGAATAACCAGTCAACCAAGTAATAACCTGACGAAGTTCTTGTTCCGTTCTTCCCTTTTTTTGGATTTTAGACAAATATAGTGTATAAATCTCACCAAAAGGAAACTCAAAAATGTTATGACTACTCATTATTTCAACCTCCTTGTACATAGTATAGCACAAGAGAGTACACAAAACAAGAATTTTTTTTAATTTACAAAAGAGAATAGAAATTAGAAATCACTCCCCCACACCCTCAATACCATCAAAAAAGGTAGCCAGTTTCTCCGAGATACCCACCAAATCATCACGCAAGCCACGAATATCCTCCCCATATACGTTTCCAGTTTCGTGGCTTCTCCGTGTAATTTGATTCAAATTCCGACCGATATATCCCAGTTCCTTGTAAATATCGTTCAGTGGTGACATATCAACCTCTAAAATATAGCCGTACAGCACCATTCTCCGTACAAATTCGCTCAAGTTGGTCATGCCAGCGGTTTCCATGCGTTTGGGCATAAGTTCCTTTTCCGTTTCGCTGACTTTGATATAAATACGTTGGTTTTTCGATAAATTATCCATTATAACGTCCTTTCTTGTATGAAAATACAAAAAAATCAGGGAGAAGGAACTAATTCCCACTCCCTGATATTAAATAGTTTGGTCTGACTTGCCTTTATTTTTAGGTGAATCACCTTTTTTCTGCTCACCCTCTTGTTTCAGTTCTTTTAACTTTCCCAAGACGGACGGCTTTTTCTTCTCACGTTTCGGTGTCTTAATGCTCGCCAACTCTTTATCCAAAGCCTTTAATTCTTTGATTTTTGATTGCAATTCAGCTTCATGAGGAAACGGCTTACCCACTTCTCCTTGTAACATGACAATTTCTTTCTCTTTTTGCTCCACAAAGCCAGTTTGTAAGTCAATTTCTTTGGAAATCCCCTCTAAACAGTTGTCAATGCGTTTCATATTTCCCACTGGGTCACTTTCGATCACCACGGCATGAGAAACTTCCCCTTTGAGTTCCACCTTAAACTGCGAGCCTGTAAAGGTCAATTCCACAGGAAAACCACGATATTCTCCGATTTCCATAGGCTCTTTTGGTTTTTCCATCTGCTTACACAAAGATTGCAGTGCTTCACCTGCTGATTTTCGTTCGGTGTGGGTCACTCCACCTAACTCTATTTTGAAGAAATCAGCCGTGACAGGATTTTTTCTTGCAGTACTTTGGTCGATTTCCAAGTTAGATATGCGTGTTTTGGCTGTTTTTATCGCCATTGGAATTGTTTTCCCTAGTTTTTCTTGCATATCATACTGTTCTGCTCGGTGAGAAGATTCTTGGTTACTTAGCTTGGTCACTGCAATATCTAATTCCATTTTGATTTTTAGACGGTCGTCACCAGTGGCACAAGCCTTGACCTCGCCATAAGAGAGAGCAATATCGTCCACATCTTCGGCAGAGCGAACAGGTGATTTTGAAGTGAAAATCTGTCCGATGAACTTCTGTTTCGCTTCAATAAGTTGCCATGAATATGCGTCAAAGGTATTTTTGGTAACATATTTATAGATTTCTACTTCTGGATTCTCGTTACCCTGTCGGACAATTCTTCCATCTCGCTGTCGGCTAAGCACCCAACGCCTTATCCTATTTCTAGGGTAGGTTTTCAAATGCTCGCCCCAGAACCGTACGTACACCTCTCAATGTATACGGCTCCCCATTTATAAACTCAATCTAATTTGCC
>JAWXUL010000117.1:0-2704 GCA_044432725.1 Eubacteriales bacterium | reverse complement strand
CCAGAACAAAGTGAAGCCTAAAACTTCCCAAGAATCTGCTGAAAATCAAAGGGTATTCAGCAGATTAGGGACTATTTTTTTAAGAAAGTCACTCGCCTTGTGGACAATCCCTAAATTCAGCAGACCAAGCCATGGCATCGGTGCTATCCACCATTTTATCTAGGCTAAATGCCTTCCTAGATTCCGAGATGGAGCAGATTTTATGTTTTGACACCGCCATTGATGCTGAAAAGTTCTGCAAAGAGAAATCTGCTCTTTTCATTGTGATGCCAGAAGAAGATAGTTCAAAATATTTCATGGTGTCCCTGATGATTCAGCAACTGTATCGTGAAATCCTAGTGGTGGCAGACGAAACAGGAGGGAAGCTGAAAAACCGTGTGGTGTTTTATTGTGATGAGTTGGGAACATTGCCAGCCATTGACTCCCTAGAGTTGGTGTTCTCTGCAGCACGTTCTCGTAGACTTTCTATGGTTCCTATCATTCAATCTTTCGCACAATTAGAGCGAAACTATGGAAAAGAAGGCTCTGAAATCATCATAGATAACTGCCAAGACGTGATTTTTGGTGGATTTGCACCCAATAGCAAGACAGCGGAAGTCCTTTCCAGTGCTTTAGGTTCAAAGACAGTAATGTCAGGTAGCATTTCAAAAGGGAAGAATGATCCGAGCCAATCCCTCCAGATGATAGAGCGACCTCTCATGACACCTGATGAACTGAAATCCATTCCAAAAGGGAATTTTATCGTGATGAAAACAGGAACCTATCCACTGAAAACCAAGCTGAAACTATTCTTTGAGTGGGGGATTTCTTTTGACAAGGTGTATCAGATGGCAGATAAAGGACAGAGAAAAGTGATTTATGCCAGCAAGAAAGTGTTGGAGAAGAATATTCTGTCAAAGTACCCACCGCCTGAAAAAGCACCGCCAGATCCCTTGAGGAAGAAGTAAAAAAGAAAATAAAGTGACTTACTTTGTAAGAGGTGAGTCACTTTATTCGTTGAAAGGAGCAAACAATGCCTTATTTTAATCATTTATACAAAGCAGATCCTCACGAACTTCCCTCCAGAGCGAGAGCAGTTTATATGTATCTCAAGGACCGTACAGGAACAGGCAAGGAGTGCTGGCCCTCTGTGAATACCATAGCCAAGGACTTGGCTTTGTCTGACAGAACTATTCAAAGAGCCATGAAGGACCTAGAAATGGCTGGAATTTTGCAAAAGGAAGCTAGATTTCGAGAGAATGGCAGTCGCACCAGCAGTCTGCTTCATCTCAGTCGATAGATAGTCAGCTGGACATGAAAAGAGATAGATGTTCAAAATGTTTTTTGTAAAGCACAGCGAGTTGAGTTGGGTATTCACTTAGGGACTCAATTTCAACTTCAAGAATTTCTTTTGCTCTGGCGTTATTTTGTTTTGTTCCATACCCAAAATGGTGATAGCACGCCAATGTACAAACAGCTTCAAGGCTACCATAACCAGCCGCATCAACACACCACCGAAATGACTCATCTGGATCTGCCTCTACTCCATGACCATCCCTAAAAATTTTACTGAGATATAGGTGTGCTTCAGGAAATCCCTGCTCTGCCGACATGAGGAAATAATCAATCGCTTTATCATTATTTTTAGTTGTGCTAAACTCACTCTCTGGAGTGAGCTGGTACTCCATGGCATGATAATCTTTATCTTGGAAGTAATCGTAGTAGTAGCGACCTAAGGTATAGAGGGCAAGTTTATCACCCTTGTCAGCCAATTCTATGACTTCAAGTAAGTATAAATCTTCATGTTGCATTGAAGCATATCGCTCCAGTCCGTTATTTTTAGCAAAATGATCTAAGGCATCTTGGTCAAAATATTTTGAACACTCTTGGGGATAGAAACGAGCAAGATGAAAGAGTGCATATTCGTTTCCGATGCCCACGAGGTTGTGTAAGTGCTTTACAAAACCATCCCACTCGTTAAAGGATGAGTAAATTGAGTAGTCCATGATAAAGGCTCCTTTGTGATTGTATATTTTTGAAAAGTCATCTTTATGTACGGACAAACCCATAATTCCCCTCAAAGGGGGGAGTCTATCTTTTTGCTGTCACCAGCCCCCTGACACAGTGTCACCCCCATAATAACTCAATTTATGTTTATTACAGAGAAAAGAAAAAATAGAATCTCCTATAGTGTATCATAAAGAGAAGAAGAGGTAGTTAGCCTTAGCTTATTGTGATCTATTCCATTCGTCGATGTTTGCTTTCAAGTACGCAATGGTTTTCTCGGAAACAGTGGTGTCCATAAATTCTTCGGAAAGAATCATTTCCACATCTTTGTCAGAGAACACAGCTTTCACTGTGTGACCTTGCCCTTTTAGTTCTTCCCTCAATGCTTTCTTGCTGGTTCTGTAAACGATGAGGTGGTGGAAGATTTTCTCAGTATCGGTGTATATGGCAAAAAATAATTTTTCTCTAAATATTTCTCTTGGCATAGGGGTGGCTCCTTTGTTGAAATAGAAGTACAAATGGCTCTTTTCTTCTATTTTACCATAGAATGTAAAAGGATTCAAGTAATTTTACAAAATAGGACAGCGGTTGCTTAAATGAAAGAGGAGTTACCTCACTCGTCAGGTAACTCCTCGCTGTTAGTCATCATGTTTAGCAAAATCTAAATACCCCTCAAACAAATCATTGGGTGTACACTCTAAAATTTGACATAGTGCTT
>JAWXUL010000116.1:0-2705 GCA_044432725.1 Eubacteriales bacterium | reverse complement strand
AGCAATTATTAGGGCAACACCTATTTCTAGCCATTGTTCCACCTATTTGGGAACAAGTCAACTTATGGCTGGAATGGGTGTTGCCCTCATTGGTTACGTCCTCATCCCAGAACTTTCTACCCTGTTTTAATTAGGTACACCTTATGAGTACCGTAATTGATGCCATTGACGAATTTATTTCTTGGATTTTTATTCAGGCAATAATGAACTGTTTAGAGGGATGTTCAGTTATCGTGTACGGTTTGTTTGGTGAAATTGTGGACGAGGTGGGAAAGACACCACAGCAATTCAACCCCAGTGTCTTTTCCACTGTCCAAGGTATCTCGGAAACGGTGATTCTGCCGATTGGGGGAGTTGTGTTGACGTTTGTTATGTGCTATGAACTTATATCCATGATAATAGACAAAAACAACTTTCACGACTTCCCTCCCTCCGAGATAATGAAGTGGATTTTCAAGACTTGTATTGCAATTTTACTCATTACCAACGTATTCACTTTCTGTAACGCAGTCTTTGAACTGGCACAGAAAATTCTGAACGATTCCATGCGTTATGTAAGCATAGACCCAGATTTCGTAATTTTTGATGATAGAACTGCCTTACAAACAATCTTAGAATCCATCGCTTTAGGTGATTTAGTCATCATGTTCCTGCAAAGTTTTGTCCTTTTGATGTTGCTTAATGTGATGAATGTGCTAGTTGGTGTGATTATTTACGGAAGAATGATTGAGATTTATCTCGTGTCCTCTGTCGCACCAATTCCATTTTCCACGTTAGGTAGTAAAGAACAGTCCTCCATCGGTCAAAATTATATCAAATCTATTATTGCGTTAGGCTTGCAAGGTTTTTTCATTATGCTTTGCGTAGCGATTTACTCCGTGATGATAGTAGGTATAGATACCAGCATTGACCCAGCGAACCCATTGAATGCCATGTGGGAGTGTTTAATATACAATGTCATGCTGATGGTGGCACTATTTAAGTCAGGTAGCCTAGCAAAATCCATCATGTCAGCACATTAAAACAGTAGAAAGGATGAAACAATGAAAAGTATACCCATTATTTACGGCAGTATGGACGTAGCAATGGAAAACGGCACAGCCCCAGAACTGTTTGATTCCATTGATTGCAACATTGCTTGCCGTGATCTCTTTGAAGAAAAATTGGAGGATAGAAAACAGCCAGTCCTTACCTTGCTGATTGATAAATTTGGCACGGACAGGGTAAGAATCATCCTCGCTACCTCGGTTCAAGCTGGGGAACAATCAGAAGAAGTATCTGATAATAATAAGGACTGGGCTTTCCGTATCAATGTACCAGAGGAGCAGTGGCAAGACTATATGCTTACTGATTATGTGGCTTTAGAAAAATTGGTGACACAATTCCGCTTTTTGGAAGAGCAAAACACCACTACAGCACCCTCGAAAGAATCTATCAAAGAATCTACCAAAGAAACAGAACAAGGTGAGAAAAAAGTGACTTTGGTGCAACGGCTCAATGAAGCCAAAGAGAAAATCGCTCCTGTCAATAGGGAGGTGGATGACTGATGGCTTATGTCACTGTACCCAAAGATTTATCTGCAATAAAAACCAAAGTGATGTTTAATCTCACCAAACGTCAGCTTATCTGTTTTTCCATTGCTGCGGTGGTGGGAGGTTGTGTGTATTATGCTTGCAACTCTCTCACTGATTCCTCCAACGCATTAACCTTTATGATTATCGCTATGTTCCCATTTTTCTTTGTGGGAATGTACGAAAAGAACGGACAGCCGATTGAAGTCATCGCTTTGCAAGTGTATCAAGTGAAGTATGGCACGGCAAAATACCGACCTTATAAATCTAGTAATATCTATGCTTTGTTGGAAAATCAACACGATTATAATAAGGAGGTAGCAAGCTATGTTCGGCAAGTCCAAAAACCAAACCCAAACAAAACAGCCACAAGTAAAACAACCACCAGCAAAACAAACCCCAGCAAAAAAACCACCAGCAAATCAACCACCAGCAAATAAGAATACCCTGTCTAAGGCAGATAAAAAACAGATTAGAGAGGTGATGTCACGGCATAAGCCCACTGGAAAAAATGAAAAGTCAGCACAAGAATCCGTACCTTTCCAACGTGTGTTCAAGGATGGTATTTGTCGAGTGGATAGAGATTTTTACAGTAAAACCATTCAATTCTTCGATATTAACTATAAACTTGCTGACAACGAGGATAAAGTAACTATCTTTGACAACTGGTGTGGTTTTCTGAACCAATTTGACTGCACAGTGGAATTTCAATTCTCTTTCCTCAATCTCCAAGGCAATGAAACAACCTTTGAAGAGTCCATTCACATTGCATATCAGGAGGACGATTTCAACTCTATTCGGGAAGAATATAGCGATATGCTTCGGAAACAACTCTCAAAAGGGAACAATGGTATCGTCAAAAAGAAATATGTTACCTTTGGGATTCATGCAGAAAGCTACAAAAAAGCAAAGCCCCGATTAGATCGGCTGGAACTTGACATCTACGGCTCACTGAAAAAAATGGGAGTACAAACACAGCCCTTAGATGGCAAACAACGGCTTGAACTCTTCCATAATATGCTGAAAATGAACGAAAGACAGAAGTTTTCCTTTGAGTGGGAGTGGCTTGCCCCCACTGGACTTTCCACCAAAGACTTCATCGTGCCGTCCTCCTTTGAGTTTGCCAACGGAAAA
>JAWXUL010000115.1:0-2784 GCA_044432725.1 Eubacteriales bacterium | reverse complement strand
TGGCATCCGTATCCTAAATGGCAAGCACGGTGATTTTGTTGCCATGCCAAGCTACAAAAATTCCAAGGGTGAGTATACCGACTATTGTCACCCCATCACCAAAGAATTCAAAAAGGAATTCAACAGTGCCATCTTGGAGGCCTTTGAGCAAAAGCAACTTCAGAGCCTAGAACATGAAGAAGCACCCAACTGGTCACAGCAACAGACAATGTAATGGATATTTTGTTTGCCATGCTGCTACTCATTGCCACCTACACCGATTTGAAAAAGAGAGAAATACCAGACAAATTATCCATAGCGATTGTGGTGCTTGCTCTCTTTGATTTTCACCCTCTTGGGTTATTGTCTGCGCTACCATTTTTTATAGCAGCCACGCTTAACCCAGAGGGCATTGGTGGTGGCGATATCAAATTGACAGCAGCTGTCGGATTATATCTAGGATTTAGCAAAACACTGGTGGGTGTGGTACTGGCACTCAGTCTCAGTATCATTACCTACTGGGTGCTTTGCGTAGGAAAGCAAAAGCAAGAGGTGTCAAAGGCGATGCCTCTTGCTCCCTTTTTAACCATTGGCTTTTTAGCCGTAACTTTCATTTGAGAAAGGATAAAACAACGTGAAGATATTTAAAAATAGAACTGTACTTGGTGTGCTTTGTATTTTGCTTTCACTGCTTATCTGCTTTGTAGTCACACCACTGTTTAACAGCGAACTCAGTCAGCAGACAGAAATTGTGCGTGTGAAAGCAGAAATTTCCACTGGTGAGCAGATCACTGCCGATATGGTGGAAACAGTAGAAATCGGTGGGTACAACCTACCTGACAACGTGATGCGAACAACAGAGTCGGTCATTGGCACATATGCTCTGGCTGATTTTTCTGTTGGTGACTATATTCTAAACAACAAAATCTCCGAAATCATGCAAGCTGAAAATGCTTATCTCTACGGACTAGATGGAACGCAACAAGCAATCTCTGTGAGCATTAAGAACTTTGCAAATGGTCTCTCTGGCAAACTGGAAAGTGGCGATATTGTATCTGTCATTGCCCCAGACTATAAAGGCTTGGGTGCGACAGTTATCCCAACAGAGCTAACCTATGTGGAAGTGATTTCTGTCACTGCTGATAGTGGTGTAGATGCCAACACAGGTGATAAAACACTGGATGACGAAAGCGAATTGCCATCTACTGTCACACTTTTGGTGACCTCAGACCAAGCAAAACTACTTGCCGAATTAGAGCTTGATGGTGACATTCATCTGTCCCTTGTCTATCGTGGACTTCCAGAAAATAGCGAAGTGTTCCTCTCTATGCAAGATGCAATCTTAGAGGAACTATATGCACCAGAAGAAGCAGAACCAGAGGAAGAAGTGCTAGAGGAATCACAGACGGAGAATGTGGAAAATAACGAGGTGGAATGATGCTGAACTTTAAGAAAAACACAGTGTTCAGCAGAGATAACCACTTTGCTGAAAGCTTTGAGGACACTGCCAGTGGCGGTGTCCTTGCTGTTTGGGGCAGTCCCAACAGTGGCAAATCCACGGTGGCATTTAAGATTGCAAAGCACCTTGCAGATAAGAAGAAAAATGTTATCTTGCTTTTATGCGATATGACAGCACCTATGCTACCTTGTGCGGTGCCACCTAGTGAGCTTGAAATTGAAAAATCCCTTGGCTCTATTCTTGCCGCCACCCATGTCACCGAAGCACTGGTGAAGTATAACATGGTGACACTGAAGAAAACCCCTTACCTCTCTATCGTTGGAATGCTGAAAAATGAGAATGAATATACCTACGCGCCTTATGGCAAGGTGCAGGCCGAAGAACTCATCGACTGCCTAAAAGAAATTGCACCCTTTGTGGTCATTGACTGCTCAAGCTATATTGCAAATGATATCCTCTCAGCTGTGTCTATCAGTGATGCAGACAATGTACTGCGACTAGTTAACTGCGATTTGAAATCCATCAGCTATCTATCTAGTCAACTTCCACTTTTGCAAAACAGTGGTTATGACATGGATAAGCACTATAAGGTGGCAAGCAATGTGAAGCCTAATCATGGTGTGGAACAAATGGCAGGAGCCTTGGGCAATATGGCGTTTAGCATCCCAGCATCGGCAGAGATTGAGGAACAGTATTTGCAGGGCAATCTTTTGGGTGAGCTTTCTATGAAAAGCAGCCGAGGGTTTCGAAGTGAAATCCAGAAGATTTGCAAGGAGGTGTTCAGTGTATGAGCTTAGGCGAAAAAAGAAATGCTTCTGTGTTTGGTGGCGTGGCAGAGCCTAAAAAAGAAGCTCCACAGGACACCAAAAAAGTCATTGATAAAGCAATGTCTGAAACTGCCAAAAGCCATACCAAAACGGAGCTTGCAGGAGAAACTCGTACCCACACACTGTTCTTTGAAGCCACCCAAACGCAGGATTTCAATGAAGTGTTACAGTCGGTACAGGAGCATATTTCAGAGAATTACTCGGAGCTGATCACTGGTGACATTGCCGATTCCAAAGAGCAGATGAAACGCTTTATCGGAAAATACATCTTTGACAGAAAAGTATCGGTGGAGGGTAAATCCACCGACGAGCTGATCGCCGATATTTACACCGAGATGGCTGAGTATGGATTTCTCACCAAATACATCTTTGGCACTGGCATCGAAGAAATCGACATCAATAGCTGGAACGACATTGAGGTGCAATATTCCAGTGGTGAAACCAAAAAGTTAGATGAACATTTCGACTCCCCAGAACACGCAATCAACGTCATTCGAAGAATGCTCCATGTCAGTGGCA
>JAWXUL010000114.1:0-2870 GCA_044432725.1 Eubacteriales bacterium | reverse complement strand
TTTTGTGTTTGTGTCAACATCTTTCCACGAGAAGAAAGATTTTTCTTGAAGTGTGACTTTCACGGAACATTTTGTTGCGAGGTGACTATAACCCAAAACAGTGGATGAGATAGACGCAGAGTTGTTATTAATCGTCAAGCCAGTACTTGCACTGTTAATATAGGTCATTCTGGATTCTATACCATAATTTAAATTCGTGTTTTGGTCCATTGTTGCATCGCTCGCCAGTACACTTTTGGGAATTAAACATCCAATCATTATAACGGAACATAGCAGAGAAACAGTTATTTTAGTTGTCATATATGATCTCCTTTCTTTTAGTATCTGTCATTCTTTTCCTTGCTGTTGCAGAAGAATCACGTTGAGAGGAATCTGT
The DNA here is from genome assembly GCA_044432725.1 of Eubacteriales bacterium. Classification (GTDB taxonomy): domain Bacteria; phylum Bacillota; class Clostridia; order Oscillospirales; family Oscillospiraceae; genus JAWXUK01. The sequence continues at coordinate 2,494 of JAWXUL010000114.1, read as the reverse complement.
CGTGTATCAGTGAAGCGGCTACTTTCCTAAGATTCCCTCTCATACACTGTAACGAATTAGAAGCTCAAAAAGGGACACTGGTTGGAAAAATATTTTTTCTTAAGATTCCCTCTCGTACACTGTAACGAATCAGAAGCACAAAAGGGGACACTAGTTGGAAAAATATTTTTTCCTAAGATTCCCTCTCATACACTATAACGAATTAGAAGCACAAAAGGGGACACTGGTTGGAAAAATATTTTTACCTAAGATTCCCTCTCATACACTGTAACGAACTAGAAGCACAAAAGGGGACACTCATTTCAAAAATATTTTCAAGAAATTTTTAACCCCTCAATAATAGTAAGCACCTCTTGGGAGGGAAGGTTGCTGGTGACATAGAAAATTACATTCTCTTTTACCCACTGGATAGATGTAATGTTGTCCTTAAAAACCAACAAACCAATAACATCTTGAACAACGACCTGAGTAACTTCAGCATTTTCGGTGTCAAAAATCGTGGTGATGTTTGTGTTCTGGCTCACATTTTGAATTAACAATGAAAACTCTTCGTTGGTATCACTGACATATTTATGATACACAGTCCCTTCTGACTCTTCGTTAATCCGTAATAACATCCCCTCTGGCATAATCCCAAAGTCCACAGTTGGCAAGCCTTTGTCGTGTGGCACAGCTGAGAATTGATATTCAGTCAATTCTGTGTAAACATTTTTCACCACAAGAATAATTTGCTCATGATGGACAGCCATAGCTGTAGTCAGTGTTAACATAGCCACGGCAGCAGCCACTTTCAAATGCTTTCCCCATAATTTTTGTTTGGGCTTTGGTTGTTTTGATAGAATTTCCATATTCGCTTTGAATTTATCAGAGAATTCGTGGTTTGGTACGGCATCGTTTTCTGGTATTTCCATTTGCTCCCACAGAGAATCGGCATATCGCTCCATTTGTTTATCAGTCAGTTTCATCTAGGTTTCCTCCTTTTCCTCATTTTCTAAGTGTTCTGCAAGTTTCCTTTTGGCTCTATTGATGATTTTTTTCACATTGTCAGGCTTCATTTCCAAAATATCAGCAATTTCTTTCACAGAGTACCCAGCCTTAAAGCGAAGCAAGAGGATATGCCGATAATTGTCTGGAAGTTTCAGCATGGTTTCTTCTAAACCAAGAAAATCTGGCAACTGGCTTTGTTCTGTCAGTTCGTCAAAGGGGATGATGGGGTGATTTTTCTTCTGTCTGTACAGGTCGATTGCTTTCCTCTCAACTATAGTAACGATGAAAACCCTTGTTTGGGGACACTTGACTTGAGAAATTTTTTCAAAATTCAAAATTATTTTTTCAAAGGCAAGCTGTACCACATCTTCTGCGTCCTCTGGGTTGCCCAGAATTTTATTCGCCACATAGAACATGAGGTTCTTATATTCCCAGTAAATTTCCTTAAATTTGTCTGCGTCGGCATCACTAAGAGCCGATAAGTAAAGCATAAGCATAGAAAGCCCTCCTTTTGGGTTAGTATACCATAGTTCGATGGTTTATTCAATGGCGTTCATCAAAAACCGTAGACTTTCTCTGTATTTTATGAAATCTTTGTTCGCTATGGTGATAGCTTTCCACCTTAAAATATAGTATCCTAGTGTCACGCTAAGGAACACGTATTTTGAAAGGAATGACTCATCATGAAAAAGAAAAACAGAAAATTTGCAACCACATTTCTCACAACAGCACTTCTCACCTGTGGTTTTACCCTCGAAACAACATCAAAACCTCAACCAGAGGAACAAACTTCCACTGAAGTGTGTGTAACTTCACAAGACTCAAACACACAAGACCTTGTGACAACCACGAAAAGAAAAGCGAACACCAAAACAGGGCAACCCTCCCCAGAAAATGCCCCAACGTCCCACGGCAAACCACCACAGAAGCAACCATCCCCACTCCCAGAAGAACCCGACACAGACGAGCCAGACACCCAAAATTCCGAGAACATCTTGCAGAAAATCCTAAATAACACCTACGAATTTAATGGGGACGAGGTGATTTACACAGAAACGGCAATCATTTATATTACGTTTCCAACGGCAGAAGAACTGCAACCTGTGTATATCAATGGTTTCGGATGGGTAGAACCAAGCAACGAACCGATCGTACGAATCCAAGCCTTAGACATGATAGAATACGGTGTCAAAGTAGGAAACATGGGTGGGTGAGCCGATGAAAAATCACAAAATCATCTCTGAAATCTACTACCACGCAGTAGAGGAAAAGCGAGATGTTAAAAATCCAAGCCCCAACACCTTAGCAAGAAAGAAGGCCTACGAAACTGTAGAAGAACTGGAAAAACTCCTGAACACAGAGGAGAAAAAACTCTTCAACCAAATTTTGGAGCAGTGGATGGACTTGGAGGTGGCGAGCAACGAGGAAAGTTTTGTGTTAGGCTTTCGTTTAGGTGCAAAGCTGATGGATGAGATTTTGGAAAAAGATTCTAGTCTTAGTTAACAAC
>JAWXUL010000113.1:0-2934 GCA_044432725.1 Eubacteriales bacterium | reverse complement strand
ACATAATAAAAGTTATGTGGCTTTTTTATTCTCTGGAATAGGTAAGGTTCATTTTATCAATTTGCTTTGCGTGTTTTGTTCCTGTTTCCATCGTGTAAATACGAGTGGTGTTGATACTGCTGTGACCTAAGATGTCAGCCAGTCTGCTGATGTCTTTTTCTATTTTATAGTAGGTTCTGGCAAATAAATGACGAAGATTGTGAGGGAACACCTTACGTTCAGAAACATTGGCTTCTTTGCAAAGTTTTTTCATCATCTTCCAGATGTTAGAGCGATCTAACGGAGTTCCGTTCTTGGTGATAAAAATAGAGCCATTAACAATATGGTTTTCCTTACAATATTGCTTCAGTGCCTTGCATAGTTCCTTTGGCAGAAAAACCGTTCTGTTTTTACCTTTGCAAGCTACCACGGTTCTACCTGTATGCAGAGCCGAAACAGTGATGTGTTTCAGTTCAGACACACGAATTCCAGTAGAGCAGATGGTTTGGAGCAGTAAGGACAATTTTCTGTTTTCCTTTTTCTCTGCCACCATAATGAGTCGTTCATACTCACGCTGAGTAAGCTCTTTCTCCGGGGTAGAAAAAATTTCTTTTTGAATTTTAAGTGGCTTTACTTTGAAGTTTGCAAAGCCTAGCCATTCTAAAAATCCATTGACTGCTGCAATGATGGAATTGACACTGGCTGGTGCATAGTCTTGAATCAGCTGTTCTTTGAATTTCATTACTTCTGCCTTGCAAAGCTCTTTTTCGCCTAAAAACGCAAAGAATTTTTTTGTATCTCTTAAATACTTTTGGATGGTGTTTTGGCTACGTTCTTCCTCGTATAAGTAAAGTTCATAACCGGATAGTTGATTCATGTAGTTGATCGATGTCATAAATTGTCCTCCTAATAAATAGTGTAGTGGAAATCTGTTAAAAGCATAGTGGAAAATATTAGTAATTTTAACAAAGGGAGTTCATCCTCTAGAAAGAAGAGAACCCCCTTCACTTACTTCCTCACTTCTAAGCCTTTTTTCAAGTCTATTTCAAAAAATTCTTCAAACTTTTTTTCGCAGTGGCAATGGAATAGGCAATCGCTTGAGGTGAACAGTGTTCTTTCACTGCAATTTCCTCGTATGTGAGATCGTCAAAATAATACAAAATCACTCTACGCTTTTGTGTTTGTGGTAGCTGCTTGATGGCTTGCCATAGCTTTTCACTTCGAATCTGCTTGTCCACAATATCGCAGGTATCACAAACCAGATTTCCTTGTCTGTTGTAGATTTCATTTTCATCTAAGCTAATACGTTCTCTGTGGCGATCATACTCGTTTAGTTCGCTCAAATCGTCTAGCTCGAACTGGTTAAAGGTTTCGTATAAACTCTCGTCAATCGGGAGTGCCACCTTGTTACCGTTGCCATCTACAAAAGTGATGATGTAAGAGTTTTGCTTTTTAGAATAACTGAGTTCGTATGGATTATCATTAGATTTCCTTCTTTTTGGAAACCTCATGGTATCGTTGTTTTCATATTTTTCATTTTTTGGCATATCATTCCAACCTTTCTAACATTTCGTTTTCGTTCAAAATGTTAGAAAAGGGAGGAGAGCGACACCTCGTAACAGGTGTGCCGATAAAAATAAAAAAGCCAAGCTCATCCCTTTCGGAATAGAACTTGGCATATAAAGCAGATACAGTATATTTTACATATCGCCTTTGGCTTTGACTTACTTTATTTGATTTTTGACTCCAAAGGTGCTGTACATGATGGTATCGATACAGCAGATACTGATATCTCTTTAATTCGTAATATGCAGAAAGACTGTAGGTGTTCATCATGTTCACCAATCCTCTCTACACAGCAAGCTGTGGGAGAACAGTTAGAGCAGCATACTCGCTGTGCCATATTCCAGATATTTACTTTTGTTGTCTGAAAATTTTCGAGTACCATCATGAACACCTTCTTTCTCATTTGATTACAGATAAAAAAAGACAGAAAAAGTCTGCCCTTTCCCATCTCACATACATAGTTTTAGAATCCTTTGTGGTATAGTCATTTCGATGCACCTCCTATCAGCAAGGCTATACCCTAATTATATCATAAATTAAAAAAAGCTTAACTTTTTATTATATCATAAAAAAATTATATAAAACGACTGATCATAAAATAAAGTTCAGCAGAAACCCATCTATTACTTCTTTTTCTGTGATAATATTCTTAAACTGTTCTTTTCTTGTATGGACAATATGACTATGCCCCATAGCCACTCACAAGACAGATTGCTCCCTTGTAAGTGGCTGCTCTATTAAAATTTGAGATAGTAATTGTTTGAACTTCTGCCGCCATTTTCTCGCACACGACTTTCCTTTGTTAATAGTCCACTGGCAAGCAAGTCATCTATGGCTCGCTGCACAGTTCTTTTGGACATAGAGGTATCACGAGCGATGGTTTTCAGTGCTGGCCAACACTGCCCATCTTTATTGGCTCGGTCTTTCAAATACATATACAGAGCTTTGGCTCTCGGTGGAAGTTCTTCTTGATATAGATTTCCATATAAACTCAATAGAACACCTCCTATTCCACTTTGAAATCAAAGCCATTGGGAGGTGCTTTCTGCTTTCTATCATGAGCTTTCTCATGGCATTGCCCCTGCGCCATACCACTTTTGTTGACTGTCTTTTCACCAACAGGAAAGTTTTCTGTTTTGGGAAGCCCCAAGGCTTTTTCGATATTTTCTTCTAGTATTTTCTTATCTGCATAGTAAACTTTTCGTTGTGATTTTTCGGCTGTGATGTATGGTTTGGTGAAACGGATGCCCCAATCCAAAAACAAATGCAACCTTGCTTTCATAGGGTGTGTGCCTGTTTTCATAACGACAAAATGACCTTTCGGAATAGATTTCAGCTCATCCGGGGTGAGTAGTGGTCGCTCCATCATCTGCAGTGATTGTGACGGAT
>JAWXUL010000112.1:0-2986 GCA_044432725.1 Eubacteriales bacterium | reverse complement strand
GTAAGTAAAGTTTGAGGAAAATGTTAGTGAAAAGAAATCCGTTCTTCTGGCTTTCCAGTATGGCTATCTTGTCTTGCTTGAAAAAGTCCTCTGGAAGTTTGAGGTAGTAGAGTTTTTTGTTGGGTGGCATGAGGTTCGCTCCTTTCTGTTTGGTGTCAAAGTGGTGCAAGTGCTGATGGAGTGGTATCAATGTGGTGCAAGCTGTGATGGAATGGTATCAAAGAGGTGCATGGGGGGAAATGGCATAGAAAAAGCCTTTACCAACATAAGATTAGTCAGTAAAGGCTTGGTATTACAGATATTTACTTGTGTTTTGTGGTTGGTATCAAAGTGGTGGTGCTGGCTACGATTACACAGAGCTATCACCGCCAAAATAATGGCTCTATAAGGAAAAGCATAGGTAGTATAACAGTCAGCCCATACACTTCTGGAATTGTTGCAATAATACAGTGAATACAAAGAGTATTCATCTGTTTTCTAGTTTTAAGTGGTGCAAATTTTATGATACAGCAAATCGAAAAAAGTTGTGATAACAACCACATTGCAGGGAATTGAATTCCTGCAATGATGTTCCCAAAATCAGACGTCCCAACAAAAAACACTTCAATGACTAGAGCCGTACATAATGGAACTAGAATCCTTGTTAATCCTATGAGAATTAAACCACTTTGATGTTTATTCGTTGCTTGAGGTAGTTCTGGTTCATATTTTTTGACAAAATGTCTTACTAACAAAATAAGACATATTCCAATAATGGCTGATATCCACATTATGATAATAAATATTCTAAATAATACATACACATTCATAATAAAGTTCATTCTGTTCACCTCGCACATATCAAATATACTATTATGATAACACACCCCACCGATAAAATCAGGATATTTTACAAAAAATCTACCTTTCTTCACCACGTCCGTCCTCGTGGCTCTGGTGGGTGAAGAGGTCTGTTTTTTTGCTCTCTGTTGCTTGCTCTGTGTGGCTTGCTTATTTTCCGTGGGTTCTGGGTTTCCCTGTGGTATCAAAGTGACATCAGAAGTGCGTTCTTACTGCATGGGTGGTCTGCTACCTCCCCTCATCGCCCTTTCTCTTAGGCTTGGTAGTATGCTCTCTCGTCTGGACTTGCTCCCTCTGGGTCTGCCCTTCCTCTGAAATCTGCTTGTCAAAAACATCTTTCAGGAGTTCAGCCTTGCGAAGTTCCCACCAAAACCACAGTACCCACCGACAAACATCAGCCGATACTGTGGTTTTTCCCTCAAAAGGGAGATTTAGGACTTGTTCGACAAGAGAGTGTCAAGAAGTGTCTGCTGTTGAGTATTTCCGTTGTTCATCAGTTGTTTCAGCAATTCCTCAACGGAAGTCACTTCCCCAGAAGTAGTCGAGTTTTTTCCCATGTCTGCTCTAACCAATTCCATGAAACGCTCTTCCCAATCATCACTCAAGTCCTCATTGAAATTATTAGGTTTAGATTCGTTTCCTTTATTCCGTTCCTCAACATAAGCAATCATCTCGTTCCACATTTCGCCAGCTATTATAGTTTCTGCTCGAAAATCTTCTACCCAGTCCTTTTGTCCTTCTCCGATACCTTGTGCCGTGCCATAGTCGGACAAGTTTCCACCAGAATAGGTAATGGAAAGATTTCTATCTTCTAGTGCGTCTAATCCGTTTTCAGCCACTTTTTGATAAAGTCCAGCCACTTTCCCAACATATTCACTAGCAAAGTACAAATCTTCACTGGAGAATTTTTTGATATATTCCGTGCTTGCTTTAGCCCACGCATTTTCCCCGTCTGGAGTATACCATTCACCATCTCGATGTTCTAACTCATCAAAAGAGTAGCCAGTGTTGTCTTGGATAAAATTCACCAAATGAAGCTTTTCGTAACCTTCGTTGTATTCAGAACCCCAAGCATTTACTTGAGGTTGCAAGTAACTGGATTCAGTTTCTCCACTAGGTGTCCAACCAGGACGTGAAAGAAGAAATTGATAGTTCACATAATCAATATGCTCATAAAGATTTTTGCCGTTATCACCCTTGTTCAAGGCATCTTCAATCTGCTTTTCCAATTCAGGGTCAAGAGTTTGTCCGTCCACACCTGTCACATGAATTTTGTAATCATAAGGGTCAACGGAAATATCAAATTCCACTCCCTCTGGAATCACCACATTGTTGTCTTTCAACAGTTTGCTGATGGAATCAGAAATGTCATCACGCACCGACTGATTGTAAGCCATGAAATTGTCAAAACCCTCACCTGTGAACGAAAATTCTGGGGGATTGTGGGGTGGAAAGGTGGTTTCCCAAGAGTTGTTGGCATAATCGCCTGTATAACTTCCCTCAATGTCTTGTTTCGGACCTAACACACCATAAAGGTCATAGTTTGGGTTGGAGGTAAGCAATTCGGATTCCTCTACACCAGAAGAATACGCAGAGATTTGCTCTGCCGTCAGCACCAGACCATCTTCACTGGCAGAACGCAGTTCCGACACATGATTGTTGAGTTTTCCCTTGCCTTGTTGGGGTTCTTCTGGCTTTTCTCCCACTTTTTGTTGCTGTTTCGCCACTTCCTCCATTTTTGCCTTTGCTTCTGGACTGATGGAATAAGTATCTGCCTTGCCCTGTGGCTTTGTGGTGCTGTTTTTCTCTTTGGTTTGCTTGTCTTGGTCTTTTCGCAGTGTTTCTTGGGTTCTGCTCATACCAAATCCGTTGATTTTCATAGTGTTATACTCCTTCACTGGTAAAAATTATTCTTCCTTGAACATAATTTTTGATACTCCATCAAAAATCCGATTAGAAAAATTACCCAATCTTAGTAATATATCGTCAATTTCTACCAAAAAGTTAAGAGTTTATGAAAATTTTCCTACCTCCCCTCATCGCCCTTTCTCTTAGGCTTGGAGGTCTGCTCCCTCGTCTGGACTTGCTCCCTCTGTGTCTGCCGTTCCTCTGAAATCTGCTCGTCAAAAACATCTTTCAGGAGTTC
>JAWXUL010000111.1:0-3041 GCA_044432725.1 Eubacteriales bacterium | reverse complement strand
AGAGCAGGAGAAAGCAAGGTGCTGTTGGCACCTTGCGGACACAGCGTTCGGCAGAGCCGACCGCAGAAACGGAGGAAAAACCAAAGGTTTTTCAGGTATTACGCACTTTTTAGCAAAAAGGCTAGGTGCTGTAAATGGGGTGTTTGGGTGTGCGAGGTGCTGTAAAACAGGGAAAACCCAGTGTTTTCAAGGGTTTCCAAGGTGCTGTACAAGGTGCTGTAGGAGCAAAAATGAGCAAAAAACAGCAAAAAGGAGGTATTTCGTGAAAAATGACAACAAAGAGCGAGTGGTGGCATGGTTACCACCTGACATGATCCACACTATGGACATCATCGAGAAGAAACTGGGCATGAAGAATCACACAGAGCTAGTGCAGAAGGCGGTGGATTTTTACATCGGCTACATGACTTCTCGTGGGGCAACGGACTTCCTCTCGGACAACATTCTCAGTGCCATCCAAGGTTCTATCCAAGCCACAGAGAACAGAACCTCGGCAAATCTTTTTCGTCTTTCTGTGGAAACCAGCATGATGATGCACCTTCTTGCTTTGACTTTGGATGTGTCGGAGGAAGAATTGTATCAGCTTCGTGGAATTTGTGTGAAAGAAGTGAAGAAAACCAATGGCAAGATTAAGGTGGACACGGCAATCAATTTCCAAAAACAAAATGAGGATGACGATGACTGATGCCCAAGTTAGTAATCAAAAACAGCTACATCAAAGGGGGCAAAGGCTCTGGAAAGTCTGGAAACCATGCCTCCAACCTCGTGAAGTATGTGGCAACACGAGATGGTGTGGAGAAAATCGCCAACGGCAATCAACTTCTCCCCAACACAGACAAGCAAGAAAAGTTTATTCAAGAACTGTTGGAGGAATTCCCAGATAGCAAAGACTCCCATGAGTATCAAGACTATTTGGAACAACCAAACCGTGCAAATGCCTCTGAATTTATTGAAACCACCTTGGAGCAACAGGCACACAGGCTATTGGATAGCGAAAAATACTTGGACTACATCGCCAATCGCCCTAGAGTGGAGATTGTGGACCAGCACGGATTGTTCTCTTCCTATGGTTCTGGCAAGTTGGATTTGCAGAAAATTTCAAAGGAACTGGCACAGCACAAAGGCAACATCTGGACACCCATCATATCTCTGAAACGTGAGGATGCAGAGAGGATGGCTTGTGATTCAGCAGAGAGTTGGAAGGCTGTCCTCAATGCTGAGATTGTGAAAATCGCTGAGAGTTTCAAAATCCACCCAGACAATTTTAAGTGGTATGCCGCCTTTCACAATGAGGGACACCATCCCCATGTGCATTTTATTTGCTACAGCACCAACGAGAGGGAGGGTTTTCTCAACAAAGACGGTATCGAAAAGATGAAATCGGCTCTGACCAACCAAATTTTCAAGGACGAACTCCTCCCCCTCTACGAAACCAAAACCCAAAACCGTGACCAGTTGAAAGAACAGGCACGAGAATCCATGATAGACCTGATAGAACAGATGAAATCAGGCTTAGAAATAGAGCCAAGCACAGAAAAACTCCTCATTAAGCTGGCACAGGAACTGAAAACCACCAAGGGGAAGAAACAGTATGGCTATCTGAAACCTCAACTAAAAAATCTGGTGGATGAGATTGTGAATCAGCTTGGGAAGATCCCAGAAGTGGAGCAATGCTATGAAATCTGGTGGCAGACCCAACAGCAAATCAACCTGACCTATTCCGATGATGTGAAAGAGAAACCATCCCTCTCTCGGTGCAAAGACTTCAAATCCATCAAGAACATGGTGATTCAGGAGGCGTTGAAGATAGAAGGTCTTGGGATTTCTTTGGAGGAAGAAGTTGGTTGGGATGAGTTGGATTTGGAAGAAATAGACTTTACCGAAACGGCAGAAAAGCAAAAATTAAGAAGTAATTTCTGGCAAAGCAGTCCTAAAAACTGGTGGAACAAGGATTTCAAAGAGGCGAAGAAATTCCTCTACGGTAACGAAAAGGAAAAAATTGCCCAAGACTTAGAAAAGGCATTCGAGATGTTCTCGGAGCAAGAAAACAACCCTCTGGCACAGTTGGAACTGGCGAAAATGTGGCGAAGTGGTCTGGGATGTGAACTTGACACGGCAAAAGCGAGGGAATGTGAGGAAGAAGCATTCTCTCTTTTTGTGGAACGTGAGGAAGATGAACCATGGCAGTATACCCAGTATCGGATTGGAAAAATGTATGCCACAGGGACAGGCGTGGAGCAAGACTATGAAAAAGCCGTGGAATTTCTCACCAAGGCTTATGAAGCAGATCCAGAAAAACCACACGTCTACTCGGCATACACCTTGGCTGGACTGTACAAGCGAGGTCTGGGTGTGGAAGCCGATGAAGTGAAAGCCTTTCAATTTTACAAAGAAGCAGCGGAGGGTGATTTTCCTTTTGCTGATTTCGAGGTGGCAAAGTCCTATGAAACAGGATCTGGCACTGATATTGACCTCGACAAAGCACAGGAAAACTACAAAAAAGCTTTAGAGGGTTTCATCGAATTGGAGAAACAAGGCGAGGATGACAAACTCCAATATCGACTTGGGAAGATGTTTTTAGAGGGCAAAGGGACGGAGATTGACCTTGACAAAGCGATGGAATACTTTGAAAAGTCTGCGAAGGTGGGCAATCAGTATGCCCAATACACCTTGGGGAAACTTTATTTCTTCGGGGAAGAAATTCCACAGGACAAAGAAAAGGCATGGGAGTATTTTTGCAAATCAGCAGAGCAGGGCAACGAGTATGCCCAGTTTTACGTTGACAACTTCCACACTTGGGGGCAACCTTCTATTTCTTTTCAGGTGGGACAACTCTTGAATCAACTGAGCAAAGTGTTTGAGCAGAATCTACCACCCTTGCCTCATAAGTCTACCCATCGTATTGACAGAAAGAGATTTTTACAACTAGCCGAGAAGAAACAGGCACAAGGTCATAAACGAGATGATTTTTCACAACAAACAAATTATTAAATTCTACCTTGGGGTGATTTTCACCTTAAGGTTTTTTTATTCCACTGAAA
>JAWXUL010000110.1:0-3093 GCA_044432725.1 Eubacteriales bacterium | reverse complement strand
TTAATCCAGAGGGAGGAACTTTGAATTTTAATTTTAAGACTAGGGACACCCACTCCTCTCTCCACGATTTTTTAGCCTTGCAACGGGACCACCATAAACCTCGTGATGGGTTCTTTTTACGAGCAGAAAGTTTTTATAATATGGCAAATTATATTGAGGAAGTGGGTGTTCTTAGTAGTTATGGAGGAAAATCATTGCATGAGCAGTCCCATGGTGAAAGTTTCCTCGCTTTGATGAAGCATCGCTTTTCAGGAGATGGCTTGTATTTATTAGACGAACCTGAAGCTGCCCTTTCTCCCATGAGCTTAATGAGTTTGCTTGTTTTGATACAAGAATTAGTAGAAACTGGCGCACAATTTATCATTGCAACCCATTCGCCTATTCTAATGGCATATCCAAATGCGACTCTTTTTGAATTTTCGGACTCAGGTGTCCAGTCGGTGCCATTGGAGGAAACGGAACATTATAAAATTACAAAATCATTTTTGGATCACCCCCAAAGAATGTTACACTATCTATTAGAAAATTAAAGGAGAAAAATCATGGACGAAAAAGAATTAGAACATTTCAAGTTCAAAGTAAAAAAAGGTCAAATGACCTTGGTGGAGTACACAGGCGAGGAAGAAAAAGTGGTAATTCCAGATGAATTTCAGGGGCAGGCTGTCACTGTGATTGGGAAAGAGTCCTTCTGTTTTGGAAAAGCAAATTGCGTGGAGGTAGTCTTTCCCAAAAGTTTGGAAGTGATTGAAACTTGTGCCTTTGAGAACTGTGCAGACTTAAAAATCATCCAATTTCCCAATACTTTGCGTGAGATAAGACAGGACGCTTTCTGTAATTGTAGTAGTTTGGAGGAAGTTATTTTTCCTTCTTCCTTGGAAAAAGTGGTGACTTCTGCCTTTTATGGCTGTACCTCCCTAAAAAAAGCGGTGGCTGAGAGCGAAAACACCAAGATTGCTCCCTCAGCATTTGATAGAGCAGAGAATTTAGTGGACGTTAGTTTTTCCATTCTTAAAAAACTTCCAGTGAAAGATCAAGTACGCATTTTAGGGAATTTGCTGGATAAATTTTCTACTTTGGCAGAAGATGTGCAAGGCGAAATCAAGGACTTTTTGAAGAAAAAAGCCAACCTCCGAAAAGAATTTTTCTTGTATGGAAATCTGGATGTGGTGGGTTTATTGATGGAATTGAAGGGGAAACTCACCCTAGAACAGGTGGATGAGTACCTAGAATCCTCCATCGCTCGTGAAGATACGGCTGTCACGGCAATTTTTCTGGACTACAAAAACAAAAAATTCTCAAAACAAGTGCAAGATGACTACAACGAAAATAAAGAACTTGTGGAAATCGGTTTAGAACTACCTACTTTGAAACAATTCAAGACAAAATGGAAGTGTAAAAAGGTAGAAGGTGGTATTTGTATCACAGAGTACATCGGCAACGAAACCCATGAGGTTATCCCAGCAGAACTTGCTGATGGTACAAAAATTGTGAAAATGAAAGGTCAATATACAGTAGATTTAGGAAGTATTGTTCATTTGGAAATCAAAGCAAATCTGAAAACTCTATACCAAATGTCAAGTAATCAGACTTTGGAAACTATTGTTTTGCCTGAATCAATCGACAATGTAGAGGGGAGAAATACTTTTTATGGCTGTAAAATGCTAAAATCCGTGAATCTTCCCCAAAAAATAACCTCACTGACGGAAAAGATGTTTTATCAATGTGTTAGCTTAGAGCAGATTGTCATTCCAGAAAATGTTATAGAATTAGGACACAGTGTTTTTTACGAGTGTGCAAAATTGAAAGAAATCGTCCTACCAGAGAGTATCGCTGAAATTCCACACTCTGTCTTTTCCAAGTGCAGTAGTCTTTCTTCTGTGACCTTGCCAAAAATGTTGACGAAAATCGGACGAAACTGCTTTTGGGACTGTACTTCTCTGAAAAATCTAAATTTTCCTGAGTACACAGTGGAAGTGGACGAATTTGTATTTTTTGATTGTCCTTACCTTGCCGATGAACATGGATTCTTGATTTTTCAAAATGTCCTGTATCATTATTTTGGAACGGCTGAAAAAGTCGTCATTCCTGATGGTGTGAAAGTGGTGGCAAAGCGTTGTTTTGAGAAAACGAACATCAAAGAAGTTGTGTTACCATCCTCCTTAGAAGCACTGGAATATTCAGCATTTAGTCAGTGTGAATCCCTAGAAACTGTGGTTGGCACTGACCATTTGAAAGAAATAGGAGCCTATGCCTTCTATAAATGCTCCAACTTAAACCCTTGTGCCTTACCTGATTCCTTGGAAATTTTGGACAATAAATCTATTTCTGATTGTCCTAAATTTGCTGATAAAGACGGCTTTGTCATTATTAGAAATAGATTATACAACTATTATGGCAAAGAAACTGCAGTTTCAATCCCAGAAGGGGTGGAAGAACTGGAAGGGAATTCCTTTTACCATGCCACAGCAAAAGAAATCATCTTGCCATCCACCCTGAAAGTGTTAAATGACAAAGCCTTTGAGTTTGCTAACGCATTAGAAAAAATCATCTTTCCACAAAACTTGGCTGACGTTGGTATGCTTGAGTATGGAAAAATGAATCTGAAAATGCCTAGAATCATCGAATTTGAAATAATGGAATAATATTGAATAATAAGGAGCAAAGGACATGAGTAAAGAAACAGAATTTGACTTCATGGGTGATTTTCAAGAAGCAAACCATGGTTTTCACTGGGAAGAAGGGGTTTTACTCCAGTATACAGGCAGTGAAACTGTGGTAAATATCCCCCCTGTGGTGGTTTCCATCGGGGACAGGGCTTTTGCTGGCAATACTACTATTACAGAGGTTCACATTCCCCACACTGTGACTAAAATTCACAGTAGTACCTTTCGTGATTGTAAGGCGTTGGTGAGAGTAGAAATTCCAAATTCCGTGACCTATATGGGGGAATCTGTGTTTAATGGGTGCAGTTCGTTGGAAGAAATCACACTGTCTGAGTCCATGAAAATGATTTACGACACAGTGTTTTATCAATGTGGTGCTTTGAAAAAGATTCATATTCCTGAAGGAATTACCTATATTGGCACAGAAGCC
>JAWXUL010000109.1:0-3141 GCA_044432725.1 Eubacteriales bacterium | reverse complement strand
ACAAAAACAGGTTGTTTGTGACAGACCATCTTGTTTTTTTGAATGAGGAGTGGTATAATAATTACGATATTTTTTGAGAGATGGGAGAAAAAAGATGTTAGAAATGTTATTAGCAGATGACTACTGGAAATCCATGCTTATGGGGCTTATCCCTGTTGGGGTGTTTGCACTGGTCATTATGATTTGGGTAAAAAATGCCAACAAAGATATGAAATCTATGATTTCTGACCTAACCGATGAACAAATTGCAGACTTAAAGGACAATCAGGTGCTTGGATTCGACCCACAAAAGAACACATGGACGCAAAAAGCCATGATTACAAGAGTGACCGAAAAAGGAAATTCCGTAGCACTAAAAGTTTTGTGGTACAACACCGTGATTCAAGGTCACAATTCTACAAATGACTTTCAATATGCTGATATTAAGATGAAGAAGAAGGAATTTGAGGCGAAGAATCTTCAAAATCAGTCCGTTGTGACCATGTTTATTGACCCCAACAAGGGTGCGAAGATTCTATAAAAAGATTGCAAGGAGAAAAGATTATGAAAATCATTATAACAGTTGCAGATGAAACAAAAATACAGCAGTTAGAGCAAGAAAGTACCTTCACATGGGAAGGTATGGAGTTGGGTGAGGGGGATACAGACGCAATGGCAGAGGATTTTCTCCACGAAAACCTTGTGCGTGAGGACACAGAAGAAATGGTTTGCTATCAATGGAACGGAAAAACCATGAATAGTCTCTACCATTTACAAGGAGATAACAAATATCCTGAAGATTTCTCCTTTATCGCTTTTGACAATAAGGCTTTCAATGGCTCTGCAAATCTCAAAGCATTCAAATTATGTGTTGGTGCTAGATGGCTTGATGATATTGTGAGTAATAACACAATAAATGACCGATAAAACCCACATTTTGGAGGATAAAACATGAATTATGATGCAGTGAACCCTAAATTACTAGATTTAGCCCAGTCAGTCACAGAAACTCTCATACAAAACCTGAAAAAACTGTGTGAAATTGAAAATGAATATAGCCGTTGGACGAAAGAAGAAAAAGAAGCACTGGGCATTAAAGAATATTTTCAGCAGTATGTAAATGAATACAAGCAAATTATTGATGAGATTGGAACAGAAAAGCTGAAAAATAGCCGTTATGGTGGTTCTATCTCGCATCCTGCAGAGTATCATTACCTATTTGAAGAATACAGAGGGATATGCGTGATGAAATCAACTAAAAAAGTCACGGTTGAATTTTATTATCAGTATGGGAATAAGTCAAAACACCAATTTACACTGAAACTAGAACAGGATGAATACAAGTTGGATGGAGTCAAGTATGGATTTTGGGACAGTAGCGATGAAGTTTGGCACAAGACAAATGTTTAAGGAGCAAATCTATGACACTCAACTGCGAAAATTGCCACGGAACAATGACATTATCCCCTGATAAAACCACGGCTACTTGTGATTTTTGTGGAACAGTGCAACTGATTTCTAAAGAATTTGACCATTCTGGAGTCGATAACGCAAGAAAAGCAATACAAGAAGGACGAGACCGTGATTTGTACTTGATGGCGGTGCAGGCTTATACAAACGTGAAAACTGCACCTATTGGCAATCAATATCAGATTTATACACAACTTATCACTTGGCTCACCCCACTTGCTATTAAAGATTATGAAAACAGCAAGGAAATGTTAGAAGATTGCAAAAAATCCTTTGAACCAGTTAAAAAAGCAATTAAAAAAAGACGGAGAATTGCTCTAGCACTTTGCTGGTGTATCATTTTCTCTGTGGTGGTGTTTCCCAAAATCAAAAAGACAAATTATGAAATCACCACTTATGAAACAGCGATTTCCCTATTCCAAGAGGAAAATTATCTGGAAGCAAGTCAACTTTTTGAGGAAATTCCAGAGTATCGTGATTCCTCTGCCTACGCACAAAAATCAACCTATCAATATGGTATTTATCTGATGGAAGAACAGGCTTATCGGGAAGCAAAATCTGTGTTTTTCTCCATCAAAAGCTATAGTTTAGCCACAGACCTTGCCCAAGAGTGCGATTATCTCTTCGGTTTATCCATGTTTCAGCAAGAAAACTACTTTGAAGCCTGTAAATACTTAGCTGATTGCACCTATGAACTTGCTCCTGAATTGTTTGACGAAGCACTGTTTTTCCACATCGTTTCTTTGATTGAAGAAGACGAACTTGCTATAGCAGAATCTAATATGTACAATCTTTCTGTGGAGAAATCAAATGATTTATCTGATGTTCTTTACGAAAAAGGGCAAAGTTTTATGGAAAGTGGTGACATTTATCGTGCTATGCCATACTTTTATTTTGATGCAACCTATCGAGATGCTGGCTTACAATGGATTTCACTGATAAACGAGAGTGTTTCTGTGGGAATTACCAATATGTTAGGACTAAAAAGCGATGGAACGGCATATTATTGTGGAGTTTTAGCCAATAAAGAAGCGAATTCGTGGGGAAATCTGGTGGGGATTGCTTCTGGTAGTGAACATCTTTTGGGGCTACGAACGGACGGTACCTTACTTTCTCTTGGAAATCACAGTGACAACCGTGGAAATGTAGGTTCTTGGCAAAATATTGTGCAAATTGTGGCTGGTGACAGGCATACAGTGGGGTTAAGTGCCGTCGGAACAGTACATTCTCTCCATGGTGGCACAAGTTTGGTGGGAGATACCTCTACTTGGATTGATGTGATGTACCTCGCCACGGGGGGAAATACCACCTTGGGACTACGTTGGAACAGAACATTACTTACCACCCATGAAGGGACGAAAACAGAGGTAGAATCGTGGAAAAATGTGGTACAAATGGCAACTGGTGGTGAGTTTACCATCGCTTTTGACAAAGACGGGAATTTGCTCACCGCTGGGGATAATTCCTACGGTCAACTGGACTTTCCTCCCATTTCTGATATAAAAAAGGTCAGTGCAGGGGAAAAACACTCTGTTATTTTGAAAAAAGACGGAACTGCTCTGGCTTTTGGTAATAACGAGTATGGTCAGTGTGAGGTAAGTTCTTGGACAAATTTGACCGATATTGTCACTGGCACAGACCACACTGTGGGGATACATGAGGACGGTACTCTCTCGGTGGTAGGTGTCGAAA
>JAWXUL010000108.1:0-3323 GCA_044432725.1 Eubacteriales bacterium | reverse complement strand
GGACTATTTTTTTAAGAAAGTTACTCGCCTTGTGGACAACCCTTAAATTCAGCAGACCAAGCCATGGCATCGGTGCTATCCACCATTTTATCTAGGCTAAATGCCTTCCTAGACTCCGAGATGGAGCAGATTTTATGTTTTGATACCGCCATTGATGCTGAAAAGTTCTGCAAAGAGAAATCTGCACTCTTCATTGTGATGCCAGAGGAGGATAGTTCAAAATACTTCATGGTGTCCCTGATGATTCAACAACTGTATCGTGAAATCCTTGTGGTGGCAGACGAAACAGGAGGGAAGCTGAAAAACCGTGTGGTGTTTTACTGCGATGAGTTGGGAACCTTGCCAGCCATCGACTCCCTAGAATTGGTGTTCTCCGCCGCTCGTTCTCGTAGACTTTCTATGGTACCCATCATTCAATCTTTTGCACAATTAGAGCGTAATTACGGCAAAGAAGGCTCTGAAATCATCATAGATAACTGTCAGGACGTGATCTTTGGTGGCTTTGCACCCAATAGCAAGACAGCAGAAGTCCTTTCCAGTGCTTTAGGTTCAAAGACAGTAATGTCAGGTAGCATTTCAAAAGGGAAGAATGATCCGAGCCAATCCCTCCAGATGATAGAGCGACCTCTCATGACACCAGATGAGTTGAAATCCATTCCAAAAGGGAATTTTATCGTGATGAAAACAGGAACCTATCCACTGAAAACCAAGCTGAAACTATTCTTTGAGTGGGGGATTTCTTTTGACAAGGTGTATCAGATGGCAGACAAAGGACAGAGAAAAGTGATTTATGCCAGCAAAAAAGTGTTGGAGAAAAATATTCTGTCAAAGTACCCACCGCCTGAAAAAGCACCGCCAGATCCCTTGAGGAAGAAATGACAGGGAAATTCAGCTGGTGGGGGATTTCTTCTGATGGAGGTTAATCACCTCAACACCTATCTCCCCGGCATACTGAACCGTGTATGCCGTACCTCCACTCTTAGTAGAACAGTAGCAAATCAGCAAAGAACTGTGATCCACCATGAAACGATTTCGTTGGTAGTAGCAACCCTTGATTTTTTTCTCATTCAGCACCACAAGTTCATGGCAACCATCTCGAATCTTACGATACTCCTCTTGCTCCTCCTCAGGCCACTCTGCCTCCTGACCAAGGTGAGGCACCACACCAATGAGTTTCACTGATTTGTCTTGGAGGGCAAGGACTTTTTCAGCGGCAATCAAGTCGAAGCCATTGCAAAGACCCGTGTAAAAAGTATCATACCCCTGTTTTCTAGCTTCCAAAATTGCTTGTTCGAGATTAGCCAACAGCGATTCCATCTTCTCTTTATTCTTTGGCAATTTCACTTGCCTATGTCCACTGAAAGCGACTGATTTTATTGTTTTCTTCATAAGCACTCCTCCTTGTTAGTATATCTATTGTACCGAAAACAAATGCTAATGGCAATAGAAAAATATATCAATAGGAGATAAAATAGATACAAAAGGCAAAGGAGTGACAGAAATGGAAAAAGAAACCAATCCTATCTTGGTGGCAATGGGGGAGAGAATCGCCAGCAGAAGGAAGCAACTAGGACTTACCCAAGAGCAAGCTGCCGAACTGACAGGGGTTTCTCATCAGTTTTTTGCTTGCGTTGAACGTGGAATCAAAAATATTCGTTCCGAAAACGTGATAAAACTCTCCATCGCCTTTGACATCAGCACAGACTACATTCTAAAAGGAGAGAGTAATCAAGCTGATTATAACCACATTGCCTCACTGTTGAAACCACTAGATGAGCCACAATTAAAGTGCTTAGAAGAAATTATCAAACAATATCTAGTGGCTTGCAATCTTAATGAACAACGGTTCTGAGAAATCCCTGTGCCTTTGGGTGCAGGGATTTTTTTATTTTAGTCCCAATGACACACTTATTATAACTCATTTGGGTATCAATAGCAACACCGATGGACACTATTTTATTACCCAAAAGGGTGATAAAATGAAAGAAAGAGGTGTTGAAGATGGATGCACTAGAAAAGATAGCAGAACTTATGACAGAACGAAATTGGACGGAATATAGGTTGGCAAAAGAAGCAAATCTGCCGAAATCAACCGTAACCAATCTTTTTAAGAGGAATAATCAACCAACCGTGACAACATTAGAGTCTTTATGTGTGGCATTTGGTATCACCCTGTCCCAGTTCTTCTCTGAATCAGAAGAAACCGTGGCATTAACCCAAGAGCAGAGCCGACTGTTGAAACACTGGGGCAAATTACCAGACCAACAAAAGAAAGACCTACTACAACTCATTGAACATTTATAGAAAAAGACCTATCTGTGATTGAATAATACAATCCAGATAGGTCTTTTTTGCGTTGAAAGGAGCAAATAATGCCGTATTTTAATCATTTATACAAAGCAGATCCCCAAGAACTTCCCTCCAGAGCGAGAATACTCTATATGTACCTCAAGGACAGGACAGGCAACAACAAGGAGTGCTGGCCAGCCATCAACACCATAGCAAAAGATCTTGCCATGGGGCGTAGCACAGTGAAACGTGCCATGAAGGACTTAGAGATGGCTGGAATTTTGCAAAAGGAAGCTAGATTTCGAGAGAATGGTAGTCGTACTAGCAGTCTACTTCATTTACAAAGATGAAAAAACTCCCACTTTTGAGAAAAACCATAATTTTCCTCAAAGGGGGGAGTCTTGCTTTGTTGTGGACCCAGCCACGGTCCATGGTGAACCACCCATAATAACTCAATTTATGTTTATTACAGAGAAAAGAAAAAATAGAATCTCCTATAGTGTATCATAAAGAGAAGAAGAGGTAGTTAGGCTTAGCTTATTGGGATCTATTCCATTCCTCGATGTTTGCTTTCAAGTAAGCAATGGTTTTCTCTGAAACAGTGGTGTCCATAAATTCTTCAGAAAGAATCATTTCCACATCTTTGTCAGAGAACACAGCTTTCACTGTGTGACCTTGACCTTTTAGTTCTTCCCTTAGTGCTTTCTTGCTGGTTCTGTAAACGATGAGGTGATGGAAGATTTTCTCAGTATCGGTGTATATGGCAAAAAATAATTTTTCTCTAAATATTTCTCTTGGCATAGGGGTGGCTCCTTTGTTGAAATAGAAGTACAAATGGCACTTTTCTTCTATTTTACCATAGAATGTAAAAGGATTCAAGTAATTTTACAAAATAGGACAGCGGTTGCTTAAACGAAAGAGGAGTTACCTCACTCGTCAGGTAACTCCTCGCTGTTAGTCATCATGTTTAGCAAAATCTAAATACCCCTCAAACAAATCATTGGGTGTACACTCTAAAATTTGACATAGTGCTT
>JAWXUL010000107.1:1775-3326 GCA_044432725.1 Eubacteriales bacterium | reverse complement strand
GAAAAAAGTTTGGCTATTCTGCCCATTGCAATCGGCTGTATGTTCTAGTATACTGATAGAGTAATCAAAGATTGCCAGCCACTCCCAGTCGAATGTAAAGGAGCATTTGTGAGTGATGCCCAATCCAAAATTACACCTTAGTTGCCTCAGCAAGTGGTCGTGAGAAGCGAGATGATTTTTTAATCTGGTCTCTGCCCGCACTTGTAGGCCGTCATTTATGACATCAAATACAAAGGAGAACTGAATATGAGCAAAAAATTCGGAACGTTGCTGAAGGAATTTCGGCAACAAAGACACTTCACTCTAAGGAGTTTTGCAGAGAAAATTGCTATCTCGCCCATTGTTTTATCTAAATTTGAAAGCAATCAAGGGATTCCCAACGAAAAGCTGATGATTATAATGTCTGAAGCATTGATGTTGTCGGAAGCAGAGTATAGTGAATTTCAAGAAATCGCAGAATCCACTCCTAGACTGCAAAAAAAGGCAGAGAAAACAAATCCCTATCAGGGGAATATGGTTTCCCTTGCTTTGAGAACGGTCAAGGAGAACTCCAAATGGAACTATCCTCCCACTTTTCCAGTGGAGGTGGCACCATGAGTCGAAATTTCACCAAAAAAGGATTGGATCAGTTGGCACAGAACGTGCTGAAACAATTTGATCCCTCCTTGGTTTCTGGAGAACCCAGAGCCGTACCCATCGAATCCTTAGCAGAGGAACACTACCAACTCCATGTCCTGTATGAAACTTTGACCAAGAATGAAGAAATTCATGGAATGACAGCCTTCGAGGACAACAACATTCTTATTTATAATAGGAAGATGGATGAGTTTCATTGCTTGCCTGTGAATCGAGGGACTATCCTTATTGAGTCGGCATTGCTGGCAAAAAACAGAGAAAATCGTTTGCGATTCACAATGGCACACGAGATTGCTCACTGGATTTTACATCAGGAAGTATACACAAACGGTCACCAAGAAAGTGTGGCTTGCCAAACTTCCTACAAATCATCTGAAAAAGTAGAGCGACAAGCGGACTATTTAGCAGCAGCTCTCCTCATGCCTTATGGCAGAGTAAAATTGGCTTTTGCCAGACTGGGGAACACTTTGGTTCATGAAGCTGTGGTTTATCAGCTTGCAGACCAATTTAGGGTGTCACCAGAAGCAATGGCGTATCGTCTAAGAGGACTAAACCTATATGGTAGGAGGAACGAGGACGAAACTTCGGAGTTAGAGGACAATCGTAAACAATCGGTGAAACCTTTACACTGTCCCCATTGCGATTTCCGAGTGCTTTCGGTACATTCAGGAGAAAAACCTTTTGCTCCTGATACTCAACACATCGAATTGGCTATGATTTGCCCTCGTTGTCAAGAGGAAGTACGGCTGGTGCTGGAAAATTCTTAAAAATATAATATAGGTCTATGATTAGTCTAATGCCAATCCGACAGTGCTTCGTTTAGAAAGGGATCCATTGATACCCATGCCACTGGAACGGTCTGGGCGTGACAAGTAGCTTTGAGCTTACTTTGTCACGCCCTTTTTTCATGCCCAA
>JAWXUL010000107.1:0-1675 GCA_044432725.1 Eubacteriales bacterium | reverse complement strand
AAATAACAGCCACCTCGTGAACCTTGAAAACTGAATATCCGATTTCATAGATACCTTAGCGACTACGCTCCCCGTGAAGGAGAACAGCGACTTAGGAAATCAGCGCCATGACTGTCACCAGTTTTTTTACAAACTACCGACAAGAGCGATCCCTGATTGACCTAAAAACAACTATTGGTAAGTTGTTCGCAATGACCGTAGTCGCCTATAATGATACTTCTGCCCAGCCACAGACTCAAACAATGGGGGCAGCCCGGTGAGAACCACGGGGAGGTGAGATGCCTATGATGACCAGACCATGGTCAGTCTATGAAAGACGCCTTTCGCACTTAGGAAGCTGGTGGCAAATAAAGTGTAGTACAAATGAATTAAGACGTAGGATTTCTACGTTTTGGTTTATTTGAAAGACTTCTACAGAATGGTAGAAGCCATGGGGACAAGAAAAATCTTTTTGTCCCTATGTTTGTGCCATTCTATGATACAGAAAAGAGAAAAGGAGGACTTAATCATGGAGAAATCTGGCTTACTTAGAGGTCAAGTCTACTATGCCCAATTAGGTAGCATGGCAGGATGTGAACAAAGTGGCACTCGTCCAGTCATCATCGTGCAAAATAACAAAGGAAATCGCTGTAGTCCAACAGTTGTGGTGGTTCCCATCACTTCTCAGCACAAACCAGCCTTACCAACTCATGTTATTCTGCAAAACATTCCTCAGCTTGCTCATAAATCTTGTGTGCTGACGGAACAAATTCGTACCATCGACCGTAGCAGACTGGGAACATATCTCTGCCAATTACCACCAGAAGTAATGGACCGTGTGGATTATGCCGTTGCAATTTGCGTGGGATTGGTGAGTAAATATAACTAAACAGGAGGGGAACCATGAATATTATGGCAAATCAAAGCCTTTATTTTACAAATATGTTGATGATTCGAGATTTGGTTAAGAAAAATTTGATGACCAACAAAGAAGCAGATTTCGTTGCTTTAGAACTGGCGAAAGATTATGAGCAAGAGCCTGTTTTTCTTTGGTAAATTATCACCAAGAAATCTCAAATATCTTTGTTCATAAGTAGTATCGACTATGAACTGTCATTGTGGTATCCTAAATCGTGAAGAAAGGAGGGAAAAATCATGCCAAATACAGCAAGAGAAATCATTGAAATCAGGGCAACCGTCCCAAAGGAAGAAATCAAACTGCGTGTGGCAGCCTATGCCCGTGTCAGTAGCGACTCCGAAGAACAGCTGAACTCGTTTTCCAACCAAATGACCTATTATACCAAGCTAGTAGAGGAAAAAGAGGTCTGGGAACTAGTAGATGTGTATGCTGACGAGGGAATTTCTGGTGTATCAGCAAAGAAAAGAACAGAATTTCAGCGGTTACTGGAAGATTGCCGAGATGGTAAAATCGACCGAGTGATCACCAAGTCTGTGTCCAGATTTGCCAGAAACACCATCGACAGCATCACGGCTCTGCGAGAGCTGAAGTCCTTGGGAGTGTCCGTACTTTTTGAAAAAGAGGGCATCGATACAGAAAAACTGTCCAGTGAAACACTGATCACTTTGTACTCCAATTTTGCTCAAGAAGAATCCTTGAATATCTCGAAAAACTGTAAAAAAGGAATTCGGATGAAGATGGAGCATGGCACTTACACCCCAGCTTCCGCCCCCTACG
>JAWXUL010000106.1:0-3334 GCA_044432725.1 Eubacteriales bacterium | reverse complement strand
GAATCAGTATTTTATCGACCATCCCGATATGATTATGGGAAAAATGAAACTGAAACCCTCTCAATACGGTCCTGCCCCTACCTGTAACCCAGACCCTAGCACCACCCTAAAAGAACAACTCGCCCTTGCTGTGGTAAATTTGGAGAAACCAGACCTAGAATTACTGAAAAAAACCACAGTCAAAGAGGAAACAGCCAAAGTTATCCCTAATACTCCTGAAAATGCACGGAATTTCTCCTTTATTGTCATAGATAATGAGTTATATTTTAATCGCAACGGTGAACTGGAACACAAGCCCATGAAAGAATCGGAGCAAGAACGTGTCATGGCTTTGGTGGAATTGGTAGACCAGACCCGAAACGTGATTGACTTACAGGTGAACAACTGCACAGACTTCAAACTCTTAGAAGCACAGGAAAAATTAAACCTACTCCACGATAATTTCTATGAGAAGTACGGTGTCTTTAGAGAAAAAGAAAATAAAAAAGCCTTTGAGGAAGATACCTCCTATCCTTTGTTGCGTTCCCTCCAAAACCTAGACAGTGAGGGGAATTTACAATCAAAAGCAGATATTTTCTTTCAAAGAACCATCAAACAGACCACTAAAATAACCTCCGTTGATACCCCAGCAGAAGCCCTCGTGGTGTCAATCAGTGAAAAGGCTTGCGTGGATATTCCCTTTATGGCAGAACTGATGGGAGGGGAACACAAGGCACAGGAGGTCATAGACGGCTTAAAAGGTGTCATCTTCAAAGAACCCACCTCTGACATGAACAGCCCTCACACTGGATGGAAAACTGCCGATGAATACCTGTCTGGTAACGTGAGAAAAAAGCTAGAAACGGCAAAAGAAATGGCAGAAGTTCACCCAGAACTCGCCCTTAACGTGGAAATGCTTGAAAAAGTACAGCCGAAACCCTTAGAAGCTGGTGAGATTTCCGTTCGTTTGGGTGCGACATGGATTCCCCAAGAAGTGTATACGGAATTTATGCACCACCTGTTTGACCCTAGCGAACGTGTCAAAAGGAATACTGCTGTAGAATTTTCCCCTGATACTGGTGACTTTGGGATAAAAGGAAAGAATTTAGACAAGTCCAGCACCCTAGCCAGTAGTGTTTACGGCTCAAAAAGACGGTCTGGCTATGAAATCCTAGAAAAAACATTGAATCTCAAAGATGTCAAAGTCTTTGATACCAAGGAAGTAGACGGCAAAAAGGTTCAGGTCTACAACAAGAAAGAATCTGAAATTGCCGAAGAGTGCCAAAAGAAAATTCAAGGTGCGTTTGAGGATTGGATATGGGAAAGTCCAGAACGTCGGGAAAGTTTGAGTAAACTCTATAACGAAACATTCAATGCTATCCGTCCTCGTGAATTTGACGGCTCTCACATTCGGTTTGATGGTATGACGGATAAAATTGAACTGAACCAACACCAGAAAGACGCAGTGGCTCGCACCCTTTACGGTGGAAATACTATGCTTGCTCACTGTGTTGGTGCTGGCAAGACTTTTACGATGATTGCTAGTGCAATGGAGGGGAAAAGGCTCGGTTTACACAACAAATCCCTGATAATTGTACCTAATCACCTCACTTCACAGGTGGGAGCAGACGTGTATAAGCTGTACCCCAATGCAAAAGTGCTTGTGGCTGGTAGTGATGACTTTGGTAAAGATGAAAGAAGAGAAGTTTGTTCCAGAATCGCCACAGGGAACTATGATATTGTGGTTTTAGGGCATACACAGTTTGAAAAAATTCCATTATCCCCCGAAAGGGTAGAAAAAACCATTCGTCAGCAAGTGGGAGAGATTACAAAAGCCATTAAAAGTGCAAAAGAAACTGATGGTGAATCCTTTACCGTGAAGAATCTGGAAAAAAAGAAGAGGGAACTAGAGGGGAAAATCAAAACACTACTCAATGAAGAAGCCAAAGACGATGTGGTTCACTTTGAGGACTTGGGCATTGATAAACTCTATGTGGATGAAGCCCATAAATTCAAAAATTTGTTCCTTGCCAGTAAAATGACAAACGTATCAGGTATAAACAGTAGCTTTTCACAACGTGCTACGGATTTACTCACAAAATGTCAGTATTTAGACGAGATAACAGGGGGAAAAGGTGTGGTTTTTGCCACAGGAACACCAATTTCAAACTCGATGACGGAACTTTTTACCATGATGAAATACCTCCAAAGTAAGCTACTAGAATCCATGAATTTACAACACTTTGATAGTTGGGCAAGTAGTTTTTGCTTGAAAATCACCGATAAACAACTGACTGCTGCTGGAGATTATAAGGAAAAGACACGGTTTGCTAAATTTTTCAATCTTCCCGAGGTAGTAACCATGTGGAAAGAAGGAACGGACATTCAGACCAAAGATATGTTAGACCTCCCCACACCTGAATTTAAGTACGAAACACTCACCAATGACCCAACCCCCTACCAAAAATGGTATATCAACGAACTTTCCGAACGTGCTGACGATGTGGAGATGAAACTGGTAGAAAAAGAAGTGGATAGCATGGGTATCATTACAATGGACGGTAGAAGAATCGCCCTTGACCCCCGACTAGAGGACGAAAGACTTCCTGATGAAGCTGGGAGCAAAATAAATGTCTGTATCAATAAGGTGGCAGAAATCTGGGAGGAAACAGCAGAAAAAAACTCTACTCAAATGATTTTCCTAGACCAAGGTGTACCTCATTTTGACGGAACTTTCAATCTGTATGATGATATTCGTGATAAGTTAGTGGAAAAAGGCATTCCTAAAGAGCAAGTTGCCTTTATCCATGAAGCGAAAAAAGACGAAGATAAAGACAAACTCTTTGCGAAAGTCCGCAGTGGTGAGGTGCGTGTGCTGATTGGTTCTACGGAAAAGATGGGGGCTGGAACAAATTGCCAAAACAAACTTATTGCACTACATCACCTTGATATTCCGTGGAAACCGTCGGAAGAGGAACAGACTAAAAGGGAACATAGTCTTCCAATCCATTCCTCTTTGAAAAGTTACGATAAATCCGAAAGACTTCCCACAAATTTGTAGAAAATATTCACAGTCTGCACACGTTCACCCTCAATAACCTCTGCTTCGGTGATGGTAATTCGCTCAATCAAGGCATTCAGTAGGGGTGCAGTGAGTTCGGTGATGTCGGCATAGTCTTTGATACTTTCCACCCAAGTTCTTGCGTTTTGACTTGCAATATCCTCTTGTTCCATCTCTTCCGAAAGTGCCGTGATTTTCTGTTCCAGTTCAGCTTGTTCCACCTCATATTTTTGGGAAAGTGTAAGGTAGTTTCGCTCACTGATTTTACCCTCGGCATTATCTTCAAACAACTTG
>JAWXUL010000105.1:0-3379 GCA_044432725.1 Eubacteriales bacterium | reverse complement strand
ATTCACAGCACAACATTTGATATTGAGTACAATGGAGGTAAACTATGAGGGTATTAGTCACAGGAGCCACGGGATTTTTAGGTGCTTATGTCATTGACTACTTTGAAAAGCAAGGCTGTGAAATTCTTGCCGTGGGAAGAAATCAGAAAAGAGGAAAAGAACTGAAAAGCAAGCAAACTATCTTCTTTTGTGGTGACTTAACTGACCCCAAAACAGCAGAAGCTATCTGTAAAAATATAGATATCGTCATTCATGCCAGTGCTTTGTCCACGATTTATGGAAAATACGAAGATTTTTATCAGGCAAACGTGCAAGCGACAGAATTATTATGTTCTTCCGCTTTACAAGAAAAAGTGAAAAGATTTGTTTTTGTGTCAAGTCCTAGTATCTATGCTGAAAAAAGAGATAGATTAGAAATCAAAGAAGAGGATGCGATACAAGAAAAAAACTTAAATTACTACATAAAAACCAAGAAACTAGCAGAAAATGTGGTGAAAAATTATGGGGAAAGAGGATTAGATTATGTAATTCTCCGACCAAGAGGACTATTTGGAGTGGGTGATACAAGCATTATCCCCCGACTTTTGGATGTGAACCAAGGAGTGGGGATACCACTTTTTTTTGGTGGGAGGACGGTAGTTGACATGACCTGTGTGGAAAATGTTGCCTATGCACTCTATTTGTCAGCAACTAAAGAAGAAGCAATCAATCAAATATTTAATATCACCAACGGAGAACCCAGAGTTTTCTGTGAAATGTTGGATGAATTGTTTGAAATCATCGGTGAAACTGCCCATTATAGGAAGTTACCATTCCAAGTTATGTATCATCTTGCCTTTCTACTAGAAGGAATGCACTATCTGTTTCGCCTAAAAAAAGAGCCAAGATTAACACGTTACACAGTTTCGACTTTGGCATTTTCACAAACCTTAGACCTACAAAAAGCCAGAGATTTACTAGGTTATGAGCCTATTATTTCCTTAAAAGAAGGGATAGAGAACTATGGACAATGGAAAAAAAGTCACTGAAATACAGTGGTATTCCTGTGGATACTGTGAGAATTACCTGAAATTCATTGATATAAACTACCCATTCCAAAAGAAAAAATTCTATGCAAAAGCACTTAGTTTTTGTTACAATGGAAAGTATTATCTTTTTGACACAGGTTATTCCCACAAAGTCTTTGAGAATGGTTTCTTTTCTAAAATGTATCATTTTCTCAATCCCACAAAAGTAACAGCAAAAGATGAAATCATCAACCAACTAAAAGTTGATATTTCCACTGTATTTATTTCACATCTACACCCTGACCACATTGGAGGACTTCCTTTTTTTTCTAAGCAAACCATTGTGTTAAGTGAAAATTCTTACGGCTTACTTCAGAAGAAAAATCCACTGGTTTTCAAAAACCTAATTCCAAAGGATTTAGACAAAAGGGTGCATATTCTAAAAGAAGAAATAACTGATGTTCTTTCTGATTTTTTTCAGGAAGTTTATGACTTTTTTGGAGATGGAACCGTTTACCTCATTAGTGTAGAAGGTCATCTGACAGGTCAGTATGGAATATTTTTGACTGAACATCAGCTTTTTTGTGTGGCTGATGCTAGTTGGAACTTGAAATATGATGAAAAATCCATGAGTTTTCCTGCTCGCAAGATTCAACAAGACTATAAGCAATATGTAAAAACTTTAGCCAGTATACGAAAATTTCAAGAAACAGGTGTCAAGATTGTGACATCCCACTAGGAGGTGATTTTATTTACAAATTATTGACACTGTACTATTTTGCAAAAACAAGGTGGTACAAAGGTTTTCAGAAACGAGAAAAAGTGGAGAACTACCAAAAGAAAATGTGGAAGAAACAGTTAGATTTTGTTCAGAAACACAGTGAATTCTATAAATCAGGTCAGATACCTCTGATGAATAAAGAAGTCATGATGGCAAACTTTGACCAGATCAATACTGTCAACATCACAAAAGAAGAAGCCTTTTCTTTTGCCATTGAAAATGAAAAAACAAGAGAATTTTCTTCTAAATTCAAAAATATCACAGTTGGTTTATCCACTGGAACTTCTGGAAATCGTGGCATTTTTTTAGTGAGTAATCGAGAAAAAGCAATGTGGACTGGGAGTATCTTAGGGAAAATGCTACCATTAAACCATATTTTATTTCATAAAATCGCCTTTTTTATGCGAGCAGACAGTCCTCTTTATCAGTCAGTGAAATCCCCTGTGATGAAGTTCCACTTTTTTGATTTAATGCTTGATATGGAGGATAATCTAAATAAATTGCAAGAATTTTCCCCAACACTCCTGATTGCTCCCCCATCTATGCTTTTTCTGATCGCCAAAGCACAGCAAGAAGGAAAAATCCATATTTCTCCCAAGAGAATCATCTCTATAGCAGAGGTGTTGGAAGATGACGATAAAACCTTCATCCAAAAGTCACTGAATCAAGACCATGTTCATCAAGTATATCAATGTACGGAGGGCTTGCTTGCTTGCACTTGCCAGCATGGTAACTTACATTTAAACGAAGAAATTGTTAAAATAGAAAAAGAAATGATAGATGAAACACGATTTTACCCTATCATAACAGACTTAAAACGGAAAGCACAGCCTGTTATTTCTTACAAACTCAACGACATTTTATGTTTGTCAGATAAAAAATGCCCTTGTGGAAGTAGTTTCAACGTGATTGACAAGATTGAAGGACGTTCAGACGATATTTTTCAGTTTTCAAATAAAGACACAGGAGAGAAGATTTTGGTTTTTCCTGATTTTATACGAAATATTATGTCATTTGCACAGAGCGATTTCAACTATCGTGTTGTGCAAGAATCTCTTGAAACCTTAACTATTTACTTAGATACGGAAGAAAATTCTGTGTATAAAAGCATTCAAGAGGAATTTGTGAAGTTTTGCGACAATAAGCAGTGTAAATGTCCTCATATCCAATTTCAAGCTTACGAATACGATATTCGCAAAAAATTAAAAAGAGTGGAGAGTCAAATAAAATGAATCATCTTGTCATAAAGTCCATGGAGGTGGCATTGCCAAAAAACACAGTGCATTTTGAAAACACAAGAGAAAAAGTGACCAGATACCGTGTTTCAGAAGGAGAAACCGCACTCACTTTGATGTGTGAAGCCACAAAGAAGGCATTGGAACATGGAAATTTCAAATTAGCAGATTTGGACTTAATTGTGGTGTGTTCTGCTGTACCACTCCAACTGATTCCCTGCGGTGCGAGCATTTTCCAGCATAAAATGTGCGAAATTTTAGGGGAAGAAACGATGATTCCCTCATTTGATGTAAATTCTACTTGTTCAAGTTTTCTCACGGCACTGGATACCGTATCTTATTTTTTAGAAAGTGGT
>JAWXUL010000104.1:0-3406 GCA_044432725.1 Eubacteriales bacterium | reverse complement strand
GCTCCGCAGGACGCAATGCCCTTTTGCAAATTTTCGGAGAAATTTGCGAAAGGGTGTATTGCGCTCTCAAACGCCGAGGGCTATAATGGGGTAGTAAGCTACTCCGATTGAGAGAAGCCTGTGAGGGAGGAATGGCAATGAAGTCATTTGCACGAGTGACAAAACTCTCGAATGTCGGTGGTCGTGCTGATTACATCAGCAACCCCACCAGACAAGAGAAGATTTTGGCAACGTCTGAAGCCGTTGATTGGAAACCCTATCAAGAATTTGAGGGGAACAATCAGCGGTCATCAGCGAAGAATAACGAGGGTCGAGAAGTGATTATTTCACTTCCCAACGAGTGGGCGAAATTGCCCCCTGCCGAACTAGCAACCAGGGCGAATGAAATAGCCCTAGTTGCCGTTGGCAAAAGTACAGACCAACAATGGGCTGTGCATTGGAATAAATCTTACACCAACCTGCATTTGCACGTTGTCTTTTCCGAACGCACAAGGGAAATGTCCTCTGGAACTTGGGACAGAGATATTTACCTAACCGCTGACGGCAAGGTAGCCAGAAAAAAGGCTGACCGTGCAACGGCACCAGATGGCTCAACCTTGCCACCAGTTCACCGCAAGGGCGAAGCCAAAGAGGGCGGTTTTTCTGCCAAAGACAAAACCTACAAACAGCGTTCTTGGGTCGCTGATATGAAAAAAGCGGTCGCTGAAAAATTTGTCGAAAGATGGGGTGTCGATATTGAAAATCCAGACCATCTGCACCAGTTCCACGAGGGCAAGGGCAAAGAAGCCCCTGCCATTCGTGCCAAAAACGAAGTCATAAAGGGCAATAATCAGCGATTGAAAGACCTTGAAGCACTTGGGCTTGATGTAAATATAAAATTCGTGCCTGCATTGAAGCAATTTTTTGCCGAAAAACAAATTACCGTGCTTCACCTTGTCGAAAGCAGGGTGAATTTGACGAGATTTGCAAGCCCTGCAGGGGCAAAGCGAAAGTTGGCAGAAACAGCGAAGCACTGGCAAGCCCAAATGCAGCTGCACTCGCAGCAGCGTTTGGATCAGCCAGAGCAAGCACCAGAAGCACCGCCATTTTCGGCATTGGTGACGGCTCAAACGAATTACTACCGTGAAGCCTTTGCAATGGCTGACAAGAGAAAACCTATCAACCCTGCAACGCAAGAAGCCCCTGCAAGGCTCACAGAAGCCGTCACAGCCCTCAAAACCGCCCTTGAAGCTACCAGAAAGGCTTGGGGCGAAGTGTACCGCTACAACGGCTTACAGGGCGTTCTGCACCGTTCTGACAAGAAAGAAGCCCAAAGCTATTATTACCAAAAGCAAAAAAGCGTTCAAAACTGCCTTGACCGCATAGAAAATCTGGGGGTATCTCTCTATTTTGGCAACGATAAACTGACCCCTACCACCGTCACAATGGACGGATATTCCCATAATTTCGAGAGGCGAATAGCCTATGAGCAATCACAGCTTGAAAACAAAGCAAGGGCAGAAAGGGCAAACGCTCGCCCTGCTGACGCTCTAAAAGGCTCTCCAGACCGCCTAGAAGCCACCAGAACGGCTTTTTTGGCAGAATTGAAGAAAATACCGCCAGAGCAAAAAGACACCGCCAGAGCCGTTTTATTGGCTTCTGTGGGCGATTTGAAGCAGGGCTATGAGTATGTCGATAGCAAGGCTGTCCTCACCGTGAGGGAGTTGACTTCAAAACATCTGCCCTCACCACAAGCAATAAAAGAAAAAAATACAAGGGGTAATTCTCGCCCAGAGCGATAGGACACAAAGAAATTCCAGTAAATCGAGGGAGTGGGAACGAAATCATACCCCCCATACTTGGCGGTGGAGATTGCCAACGGCAATACAACCGCTTGGGGGTTGATGAAGTGACACGGAAACACCCTCTTGCTATGCTCAAAAACCTATGTTTTTGGGCTTGGCTACCGCCGAGGGATTGGGTCAAGCGTCACGCTTGTCGGGGGGTGTGGGGGTCGAAAACCCCCGCAAGTTCCCCCTTGATTGATAGCTTGATTACACTCTTGATTACTCTCTTGATTACTCTCTTGATTACGGGGGGCGAAAAACCCAGTAAAATCAAGGGTTTCCAGACCGATAGGTGGTAAAGAAATTCCATTGAGGTGGTAAAGAAATTCCATTGAGGTGGTAAAGAAATTCCATTGAGGTGGTAAAGAAATTCCATTGAGGTGGTAAAGAAATTCCACGAAAAAGCAATAGGTGGTAAAATAATTCCTGCTGATTGTGGATAACTTTTGCTCTCTTTTTGCTCTCTTTTTGCTCTCTTTTTGTCCGCTTGATAGGTGGTAAAATAATTCCTGCTGATTGTGTCCTATTGGTGGTAAAACACTGTTGACATTTTACCACCAATAGTATATACTGAAAGAACGATATTTCACACAAAAAGGAGTATAAACAATGGACAAAAACCACGAATTAGACCGCAAATTTGACGAACTGACCGCCTTTATCAAGACTTGCGACAAATCCACCTATCCAGAGTATTGGAAAGCTGTTGAGAGGTATGTATACCGTGCTTCTTTTATCGTTTTCAACTTTGACAAGCCCCTTGAACAGCTTGAAGCTGAACTAGACCGAGGGGAGAAAGGTGCAGAAGCCTTTGAGAAGATGATGCAGGCACAATTAGCAAAAGAGCGTGAAGCCAATGGCTAGAAAAAAGAAAATCGAGCCTATAACAGGTATTAGCAAAGACCCAGAAAGCAAGCTGATGGTGCAAAAGAGCCGTCCTCTTTTCGCCCTGTGGCGGTCTGGACTGACCCTTGCAGAGTTCAAAATCCTTGATACCTACCTTTCACGAATTGATAGCAAGAAGCCAGAAAAGAGGGCTGTCCTGTTTGAAAAGGGCGAATTGGAACAGCTTCTAGGGGTCAAAAAAATCAATAATTCCGAACTGCAAGAGCGATTAACTCACTTGATGGGGAACGTGGTCAAGGTTGATGACCCCACAAAAACAAAATCCTATCGCTTGGTTTCTCTGTTTGAAGAAGCCGTAGCAGAACAGGACGAACACGGCTTATGGGAAGTTCGTCTCGAATGCACCCAAAAGGCTATGAAGTATTTTTTCAATATCGACAATTTGGGCTATCTTCGCTATAAACTCCGCTGTATCACCTCGATTGGTAGCCGATACAGCTATATCCTGTTTATGTACCTTGAAGCAAACCGTTTCCGTAAATCTTGGGAAGTAAGCATTGATGAATTGAAGCTGATATTGGATTGTCAAGATACTGCTACATACAACCAATTCAAAGATTTTAATAAGCTACTTTTGAAGCGTTGCCAAAAGGAACTCCACGAAAAAACCGAGTGTGTTTTTGTCTATGAGCCTATCAAAAAAGGGCGGTCGGTAGTTGCCGTGAGGTTTACCC
>JAWXUL010000103.1:0-3450 GCA_044432725.1 Eubacteriales bacterium | reverse complement strand
GCATGATATCTGCGAAGGCATTGTTCATTTTGCTCATATTTTGAGCAAAAAGGATAGATAATCCAACAATTGCTGCAAATAATATCACCAAAGCAATGGTCGAAAACGAGGTTTTCTTGGGGGCTTCATTCATTTGTTAGTTCCTTCTTTCTTGTGAGCCGTTCTTTAGCGAATTTTATTTGTAGTTCTTTCGTGAATACCATTAAGGTAATCAAACAGGTAAAGACTGTGATGAGCAACTGATAGAAGCTTATGTGCTGCTTCAGTTCTTGGGTATAGAGACCGATTTCAACAGACAACTCTCTCATGGACGTAAAGTGAGCATCCCGTGCTAGTTTTAGGGAAACGAGGTCTATTTCTCCTTCTCCTTGGGATAAATCCTCGCTGTGCAAAAGGATTTCTTGAATCAAATACCAGTTTTGTAAGACTTCATCAGCACGCAATGTTACAGAGGGATTTTCCTTGGAGGAAAGGACCTCTGCCCCTTGGACTGACAAGGCATTTTCGGTTAAGTCGTTCACTACCAAAACATCAGAATTGGTATGCTCTTTGTTCACAGCTAGGCTGATCAGTCGTTGTGTGTAGGAACTGATGAGATCTATCTGCATAATGTCTGTATAAGCATCGTTGATTTTATTTCTATCTCTTGAAAACAGGACAGACAAAACCATGATACTGACAAGCAATACCGTGAGAAAAAGGCTGAAGAGGGAAGAGGGTTTTCGATTTTTATTCATATATCATTTTCTCCTTTCAATTCAATGTGACATATTTGGCTTCAAATTCGTCTATGGGAATGGGTTTGGAATAAAAATAACCTTGTCCTAAATGGCAATGGAGTTCGTGGAGCAGTTGGGCTTGCTCTGAATCTTCGATCCCCTCAGCAAGGGTGGAAGCACCTTCTAATTCATTACACATGGTCAGGACATTTTTTACAAGAATGTGGTTTTTCTTGTTGGTGGTTAATTCATCCACAAGGCTTTTATCCAGCTTCACTTCGTCAACTTCGATTTGTGCTAAGGTCACGATGTTCGAATAGGCACAGCCAAAGTCATCTAACGAGATACTAAAACCATGGTTTTTGAAATTCGTCACCAAGGAAGAAGCCACATTATTTTCAATCAAGCCCACTCGCTCTGTGACCTCTATCACCAAAAGGTTATGAGGAATCTCATACTTGTCGCAAATTTCCACGATGGTATCCACAATACCGTATTCTTGCAAAGTGACACGGCTTAAATTCACAGAAATGGGAATGACGACATCCATGAAATACCATTTTTTCAAGAGTTGGCATACAGCTTCCACCACGAACATATCTATGTGACGTATGACGGATTTCTGCTCGTAAAGAGAAATGAACTGGTCAGGAAAGACCATCTTGTTATTTTTTTTATCAAAACGTCGGATCAGTGCTTCAGCTGCATAAAGGGAGCCATCTTTCAGCCGCACTTGGGGTTGTAAGTAGATCATAAATTCCTTGTCTTCTAAATAGGAAAGTAAATCAGATAGGGTATTGTCAGTGATATCATCATGTGCCACATGAGAGGAATGATAATATTCCTGTTTATTGATATACATCACAGTATCCGCTTCGCCAATCAGCTGACTACAGTCATACCTTCCTTCGCCCCATGCGTGACCCACAGCAAAGTGATGATTATATTTCTCTTTTAATTCTCTTTGCAATATTGAAATTTCTTCTTCAAAAGAATCTCTGTCCACGTCTGGGAAAAAGGCGACAAACTCATCCCCTGCCACACGATAGAAGGTGTTGGAAAAATATTTTTTGATTGTTTCTGCTGCTTGCTTGATGTAATGGTCCCCTTGGGCATAACCAAATTCTGTATTGACTTTTTTCAGCCCATTCACATTGGCAAGGAGAACGCCCAAAGTGTTGGGTGGATCTTCTCTTAATTGGTCGATTTGGGAGGCATATGCTGTGCGGTTATAAAAACCTGTCAAAATATCCCGATCGTTTTGCTGTTCTGAAGAAAACTGGCGTTCTATTTTCATGATGGACTGTTCCATGAACTTGGTCACTGCAAGGAGTAAACGAAAATCTGCTTGGACATTGCGGCGATTTCCCATGCTCAGCATGCCCAATACTTGGTGATGGCTGTCTTCAATGATAGAGGAGACAAGATTTTCAAGGAGAAAATTTTCAAGGATTTCTCCACCGATGGCTGCAGAGGAAGAGGGGCTGTGGTCCTTTGATGCGTCAATGATACCGATTTCATTTCTGCTTTTGTACCATTCAAATAATTTTTCTGGATTCATTTTGTCGCTTAATTCAGAAGAATGGGTCACAGTCTCGTCTTTTGTCCAGTGGCAAATGCAAGGGATTTTTTGATTTGCCTGATCAATTTGATAAAGATAGGTCTTGTCACAATCGTAATAGCGACCAAGAATTTCTAGTAAAGCAGTATTTTTTTCCTCGTCCTCTTTGTTTAAGACTGAAATACAGCGAGTCAAGGCGTCTTCAAAGCTGTCTCGTACTTCACCATTGTGTGAAAGAGGAATCATAAAACAACAAATAATAGAGGAATTAGGGAAAATTGACAGGGAACAACGATAAATATCCTTTGTTTCTTTATGATAAATATCTACTTGAATATCATCTTCCATATTCCAATCCATAGAATCCTGATTCATGGGGGCATAGTTTTTCTCGGTCAATACTTGAAGATAGCTTTTCCCTAGGATTTCTGTTTCATGGTTAAACATTTTTTCTAGTGTGCCATTGAGAAAGAAAATCTTTTTGTCGATACAGTTAGCCAAAAAGCAGGCTTCTCTGTTCTCGCTCACTAGTTTTTCCCAGTATTCTTTGGGTTTCATTTTCTTACCTCCTGTTTATTGTTGCATCCTTTTTTCGATGCTTCCTTTCCCTAAAAGTCGGGAATGAGGGATTGTGAGGTGTTGCCTTAGAAACATGCTACAAATATACTACCACAAAAGGGAATAAAATACAAGTAAAAGCTAAAAAAATCCTGAATTTTTTCCAGCAGAGGATTTTTGGTTATTTACAACAGTGCATAGGGAATAACTGGGAATTTGATTGGCGACAATCACGAAAGGAACCAGTCGAGCCCATGGAGGGGGCAAACATTGTCGCCATGAAAAAAGTGAAAAAATTAGGTGTTTTTTGCTTTGTTGCCTGTTTCTTCTCGATTCAATAACGTTTGACAAAATTCGATTCTTATGTTATATTGTAAGGCAATAAGTGATTCGGAAAGGTCTTTTGAAAAAGAGAATGACAATAAAGGAGTATCAGTGATGAACGAAAATCCAGAAAACAACGAGGAGAGCATCCCCCCACAGCCCAGTATTCCCCCACTGTCCAGCGTCCCTCCACAACAAGTAATTCCCCCACAACAAGTGGTTCCTCCACAACAAGTGGTTCCTCCACAACAAGTGGTTCCTCCACAACAAGGAGTGCCACCACAACAA
>JAWXUL010000102.1:0-3575 GCA_044432725.1 Eubacteriales bacterium | reverse complement strand
CTTAAAGTGATAAAATCATTATACCACAAATTTCAGTTTTTGCCGTAAGATGTTGTGAACGACGCTCAAAATGTTGTGAACGACATTTTGGAGGGGTATTTATTCCAGTTAATGGGAATTTCATGAAATAAAAGGGTAATATATTGATGTGGATAAACTGCAATATTTCCTGTTTTTATAGTCGGAGAGGAAACCGATGGACTACCAACAGCAGACCTTATTCTTCCATGACACGTTTTCTCAACACGTCACATTTTCCCTCAATAATTTTTCCTTCCTCCTCGGTCATTTCACGTCGGTTCTTGGTGTACCCTTGTTCAATCATGTCAGAATATCCCATGAGGAACACATCGACCATATCTTGTGGCTCATTGCAGTGTGTCATGCCAAACCAATCTCTTTGACGTTCGTCCCAGAACATCACAGTGTACCCTCTCTGGGTCAAAATCACCTCACAGATGGTATCTTCTTTCAGGTAATCGTGGAATACTTCTAATACTTTTTCAAATGTCATTTTTATCGCCCTTTCATTTTTGGAATTTATTGTAATGGGTATACTTTTTGTTGGTGTCCATCACCTCGTATTTTTCCCTCTCCTTTGGATTTGATACACTGGACTTCGTAGTTCTGTCACACTATTTTAGCATAGAATAAGGTTTCAGAAAAGGGATAAACTAAGCTGACGATTCATAGCGAAGAATTTCCTTTTTCTTCCTCTCTGCATATTCCATGGTTCGCCCAGAGCCACCAGCATAGTTTTTGATGTATGCCACCACCACGTCAGCTTCGTCCACCATCCACTCATTTCTCTTGGAGATAGCAAATCGCTTCGGCACTGTTTCTAAAGGTGGGTAGATGGAATTATCGTAGAGGTTTTCGTTGAAATCTTGGTCGAGGTAAGGAATCACGAGGTAAGACTTGATGTCTGGGTAGGTTGCTTGGAGTTTCTTCACTACTTTGGCAGATAAGCCGTCAAAACTTCCGTAGCCACCAAGTAAAAATTCACTTGCACCTCGGTTTATCAGACTTACTACTGTGTTTTCGAGCCAATCTTGGACTAGAGGACTTTCCGAAACATATCGGTGTCCTATAAATGTGACGGTCATGTGTTTCTCCTTTCGGCTGTGTCGGACTTACGTTAGAAAAAGGTTGTTTTCTATTTTGAATTGGTACTCTTAAAATGGGTACACTTATCATTGTAACCTTTTTTAATATTCTTTGCAATATACTATACCCTTAAAAATAGGTGCATAGAAAATTAAAACCTTGTAGAATATTAACAAGGTGGTGATGAAGTGCGTAAATTTGTTAGTGAGCGAATCGGTATGTTACGTTCCTTAAAAAATGTGTCTGCGAGAGAGATGAGTTTTGCACTTGGTAAAAGTCCTAACTATATCAATAACATAGAAAACGGAGTAATCGTTCCCTCTTTGGAAGTGCTAGAGGAAATTTGTGATTTTTTAGAGATAACTGTTATGGAATTTTTTCAAGTAGAAAACAATAACCCTATGAGGGTAAAAGAGATGATTACCGATATAATGTCTTTAGACCAAGAGCAAATCGAAATCGTTCACAGTGTTGTGAAACAGTTCAAGAAAATAAAATAGCAACAAGAGGGTGACGTGAGTTGCCCTCTTTTCGTCTTTGCCGAAATTCCTACCTTTCAATTATAACGCAATACGTTTCTTTCGTCAATACAGAATGTTAATATATTCGGTAGTAGGGTAAAATAGTCTAAAGAGGTGATACCCTATGACGAAATCAGAACAGAAAGCCATGGCTACTAGAATCAAAAGGCAACGTGAAAAATTACTGTATACCCAAGAAAAATTCTGTGAGGTAATCGGTCTGTCTGCCAGTAGCTATACAAAAATAGAAAATGCGTTTCAAAATCCATCTTTGGAAACTCTTATTCTAATCTCCACGCACCTTAATATTTCTTTGGACTATCTTGTATTTGGTGACGAAGAGAGATTTACTGAAAATCCATCAGAAAAGGAAATTCTTCAATCCTTGCTTAGTGATTGTTCCAGCACAGAGTTAAATAAGGTCGGCAACGTGCTGAAAAAATTATCTGAAATAAGTGATAGAGGGTGACTGTGGTTAGGTCACAGATTCTTGTTGACTTTCCCTCACGGCATGGTATAATGTTAGTATAACGCAAACAGAGAAAGGGTGATTGTTATGGATAAGGTCGCAAATATCACTACCCAAGGAAAGAAGCCATCTTTTTTTCTGGAAGATTTTTCAGAAGAAGCACTGGATAAAGCACTGCAAAAAGGCTTAGAAGATTTACAGAATGGTCGGGTACTAACATCAAAACAAGTCCGTGAAAATATGAAACGAGATTTTGGTGTATGAGCCAGTGGGAAGTCATTTATACGGAGCAGGCAGAAGAGGATTTGCGTGGGATTTATCAGTACATCGCCTTTGAATTAAAAGAAGAGCAGACGGCTGAAAATATGTATTATACCATTGCAGACACCATAGACAAATTGGATTCTAACCCTTTTACCTATGCTCCCTATCCGAAAGAGCCGTGGTTTTCTATGGGTTTGCGAAAAATCCCCATCAAGAATTACCTCTGCTTTTACTTACCCACCGAAAAAAATATGTCTGTCAATATTTTGCGTATCATCTATGGCAAACGTGACATTGAGCCTTTGCTTCAAGAGATTGAGTGGTGATATAGTTTTACTGTCAGAACGACCTTGGTAGAGAAGCAAGCAGTGACCGCACAGAGGAGGAAACATGGATATAGTAAAAATCGAAAAAATGAGCAAAGAAGTTCTCGAGGAAGTTATCAACGATTTGAAATCTGGTGTGTTAGAAGAAGATGAAAAAATTCAAATACTGCGTACCAGAGAACCACTTCCAGATACAAAATATTTTCCAATTATTGAATGGTTCTACACTGAAGAAGTCATGAATGAGCATTTTGAAGAGTTGGAGTATTACAGTAACGGAGAACCCAAGGACATTGAACTGAATGACGAATTGCACCATTATGATGTTGTAAAGAGTTCATTGAAATCAATCAAAGCAAGCAACTGCGTGGAAGAAATAGAATCCCACTTTGGCAAATATGAAGAAAGTTATATCAAAAAAGCAATTCGTGACATGGATAATGGTACGTTCACCTGTATTGAGGACTATAGAGAGAAAAAGGCTACAGAGGAATAAAGAGTACGTCACTACCTTGGGTGGCACTGACTTTCTCGGGCTGGGTGACTACTTTGAGTGGCAGTAACATTCTCGGGCTGGGTGTCTACTTTGGGTGGCACTGACATTCTCGGGCTGGGTGACTACTTTGGGTGGCACTGACTTCCTCGGGCTGGGGTTCTATCTCGGGTGGTTGCACATCCTCTTTTATAGGTCAAATCCAGAAATTGAAGCCGTTTGGGAATGAAAATCGGTTTTGAATGGGAATTTTGAATGAGAAAATTTTGAATGGGAACGGTTTGGAATGGAACGTGGTTGCGGATGAAAAACAATATCGGCAAGCAATGCACCTTTCCGTACACTCGTTCCTCGGCACTGGTGCTTGCTTGTTGGGGGACACCCCCAATCCCCCG
>JAWXUL010000101.1:0-3694 GCA_044432725.1 Eubacteriales bacterium | reverse complement strand
AAAAAGGCTGTCCTTACGACAATGCAGTGGCGGAGGCGACCTATAAAGTGGTGAAGACAGAGTTTGCTTTTGACAGGATTTTTAATAGCCTGGAGGAGTTAGATAGGGAGTTATTTGACTACGTGAATTGGTATAATACCAAGAGGTTGCATGGCAGTTTAGGGTATGTGGCTCCCTGTGATTTTAGGGGGAGCAGTTCGATAAAAAGTTGTGCAGAAAAGGGTTGACAATCCATGTCGCAGTGATTTCTGCCATGGGTTTCTAGCAAGTTCCTCCCAAAAAGCAAGGGGGAATTTTCAAGAAGTAATTTCTTTTTTGCGTAGGTCTGGCTCAGCTCTGGTCATTTTTCCTTGCCAAAAAGTTTGGGGCTCTGGCTTTGCATGGGGAATTTATTCAGATATTTTTTCACAAAACTTTACCTTTCATTTCAAATATCCACCTAGAAAACGTGGAGAGGTGTCCGTGCTAGTTGCTTGGGTCCTGCTCCACTTTTCTCAGTGCTTCTGGGAGATTCCTCTTAAAAATAGAGGGAAGTCCGTGGCTTATCCTTGGATTTCCTCGCCCAAAATCACACGTCGCAGTGTTTTCTCGTGGATAAGATATTTCTTACCAGATTTGAAAGTTGGGAGTTCTCCACTCACGCACGCCCGTAGGAAGTACTCTTGGGGTGCATTTTTCTTATTCTGTACTGGCTCACACCTTTAATCAGTGCAGAAGCCTGCTTAATCGTCAACATTTTCTCTTGTTCGCTCATAATTCTTCGTCCTTTCTCACATACATCTCGATTTTACTACCATTGCTTGGGTTTATCAGCTGATATGTATATCTTACCATAGTTTTTCGCCTTATGCCGTATGTCTGGTAAGTCGGATTTTTTAGGGAAAACGTAAAAAAACCGAAGTATCGGATTTTAGTCCAGATACTTCGGATATGGGGATATTTAATTGTAGCTAGGGATAAAACGGCTCTATAAGTGGTTCATTGTAGGGGTTAGGAGTTTACCTCCACCGTCATATCCCCAAAGGTCACAGAAGCAATCTCTTCCAGTAGTAGAATATTTTCAAAAGGATAGAAGCCTTTCCAATTCCGACTCTCACCATTGAAAGAACCCGAGGTCGTTACCACAGGAAGCTGTTGATCTGTCCCATCTTTTAAAGTCAGAATAAAAGGGAGGTTATCGACCATTTCAAGGGTTTTTAGTTGTCCTTCCCACAGTGCCTCCTCGATTTCAATCTCAGACAAGCCTTCTTGCTCCTCAATAGAAAAAGGTATTTCTATCTGAAATTCATAGGACAA
This sequence comes from Eubacteriales bacterium, assembly GCA_044432725.1. GTDB lineage: Bacteria > Bacillota > Clostridia > Oscillospirales > Oscillospiraceae > JAWXUK01. The sequence goes on along the minus strand of JAWXUL010000101.1, from coordinate 2,398 downwards.
GGCAGTGATTTCTAGTTTTGTCAAATACACGTCCATGCCATCAGAGGAAATCAGGTGATTTTCTAAAAGAATAGACTGGCTTTCCCCGTAGGAAAAAAAGTAATCTATCTGCCATTTGCCTTCTAGCACTGAGGTGAAATCTCGCTGAGTGTCTATAACTATGCCATTTTCATAGGTCGTTTTCGTTTGCCAATATCCAAAATCAGAAAATAGGGCAGAAGCTTGTTCTCCCAAAGGTAATTTATCTCCCTTGAGTTTTTCCACAAATCCTAGAAAAATGTTGTCCTCTATGATAAATTCAAAATCACTGCCAAAGGTACCAATAGCAAAGCGATCTATTTGGGTTCCTGTCATACAAGGAAATCCGTATTCGTCCAAGTCCTCTAAGTCCCCAAAGCCCCAGTGATACCATGTGTAGGTTTCATCAGGAATCTGTTCCAAATCTGCTGGGAAATGATTTTCTGATAAAGAAGGCAAGAAAATAGGAGTCCCATCTTCCTTTGCTATGGAATATACAATTTCAGCACTGCTTCCATCGCCCATGATTCCATCGACAGAGAGTGTCAATCCTTGGGAAGAAGCACTACCGTCCACTGGTCTAGCGATTTCTTGAATCACTTGTAGTTCTTCAGGACTATCTCCATATCTTTGGGCGAAATGAGATCGTACCTGATTGTAAACCCCTGTAATGGAAGCTCCTGCTGTGAGTACTCCAATCATTGCCACCAAAATCAAAAAGGTTTTACTGATTTTTTTTGCTTTTTTAAGAGAATAATCTTCAGTGTAAAATTTTTCATCAATATCTCCCACTGCTTTCGCCACTTCGTACTTTAAGTCTGTTTTTTTCATGTTATCAACTCCTGTTCTTTTCATGTTATCAACTCCTGTTCTTGCAAGTACAATTTTAATTTTTCTTTTGTTCTTTTCAGCTTTACGGCTGTAGTATTGTACTTCAATCCAAATTTTCGAGAAATTTCCTCGATACTGTCACCATACCAGTAGCGATGTACAAAAATTCCACGTGTTTCCCTGTCAAGGTCTTCTAAAAAAAGGTTTATGTGCAGTGTCAAATCCTTTACCACAACCACTTCTTCAGGGGAAATTTCATGGCTAACTAACTCACCTAGTTCTTCCATGGCAATATCAAAAGAAGAATTGCGTTTTTGTGCTGTGTTTTTATAATACCGATTGATGCAAATATTGCGAAGTAGTTTCAGCAGATAACCCTTAACTGAATTAGGGATATGAGGTGGCACAGTTTCCCAAAAGGTTAAGTAGCCGTCACTGACACATTCTTCTTCATCTTCTCTACAATGTAGAATATTTTTTGCTAAGACACCACATAATTTTCCATACTTTTCTGACAAGACGTTCAGGACCTTTTCTTCTCGCTTGGTGCATTGGGCTAAGATTTCGTCATCGTTCATGTGATACTCCTTTCTCTCAATTTGCCCCTCACTATATAAGTAAAGATTCAGAGGGGATATTTGACAAGATTTCTAAATTTTTTTTAGAATACCACAAAATCACCAATAATACAAGAGTTACTACTAAGGAGAAAAGAAGGACAACTCGTCCAAAACAAGGTGAAATCTTGTGACTAATCAAGGACAAACGTAGGACATTTGGGGACATTGCCCTACGTCTGTCTTTTCCTTGTGGAAGAATTTGGTTGTAAAAGTGTTGAAAACCAGCTAAAACATGAAGTATTGTACATGTTTTGCAACTTTGGTATCAAAGTGACATCACAGCAAAAAACGTGGTATCACTTTGATGTCACTTCTTTGGATTCAATCCTCTTGCAACACCTCCAACATCATCTTCGCACCCATCACAAAGCCTTTTCCCACAAGGGGACTTCCTTTGGTCGAAGAAAACTTTCTCGTCATTGCTCTGGTACACTTGGTCTTTTTTGTGGAGGAAGTCAGCAAACAGTTCCTTGCCCACATCGTCAAGGTGGCTCTCCAACAGTGCCTTGGCTTGCACCACAAGGGTACTTCCGCTGGTCGTTGGTTAGTCTGCTATGCACTGGGCGAAGTCCTCTCTTGGGGGAAAGGTCATTCCACAGGGGGAAATCCGTCCGTAGTACAGCGATTTCAAAAAGGGTTCGCTTGGTGGTTTGTTCAAATCTATCACATTCTTTCGTTATTGTAGGAGGTCGATTGCTTCGTGTCCTTGCTCTGAATATAAGGGTCAATCAAACTCCCCACCAACTACTATATCAGTTCAAAGGCTAACTTTGAGGAGGTGAGGCTTATGATTTAAGAAATTTATCCGCCAGTGTGCGACAGTTTGAAGAAGAAAACAACAAAACTATTTTTTTATTTGAAAAGGAGCTAATTTTATGCCAACATTTTTTACTTCTGCGATTACGCAGTTATCCGTTATTGTTATCGCC
>JAWXUL010000100.1:0-3735 GCA_044432725.1 Eubacteriales bacterium | reverse complement strand
CCGCACCGGGGGGGGGGGAGGGAAGCCTATAATACTATTATAGGTGGGAAGAGGGGTAATGTCAACCTAAAATGAAAAAAAATTGAGAGTCTTTTGTGTCCCTCTGAACCTCGCAAGCAGGGCCTTGTGCGTTCACAATTGCAAGTTTGCTTCTTAGGGACACCCTAAAACCCGTTTGTTATGAGCCGTTTTTTTGTCTTTTTCTCTGAAAATGAGTTGCTCTGGTTTAGGGTGGGCGCTGGAGGGAAGGTGGGGGGATGAAAAAAAATTAGGTTTTCTGAAAAAATGTGAGGGGGGGAGGTGGCAATTTAACCAAATTTTCAGGAATTACTTTTGGTTTCTTTTGGTAAAAGAGAAAGGTTTGAAATTTTCGTTGCTATTGAACAAAAAATGTGGTATAATTTTGAAAGAACGAAAAAATTTGTGCGGATTTATGTGTAAGTTTTTTGGTTCCTGACGAAAATGCTGCGCATAAAAAGTGGGGCAAGCTATGCTATCTGTTAAACTTTACGTTTCCTCCCACAAGGAATTTCCAATTCCGAAACACCCTTTGATTCAAGGGATTTACTTAGGGAATCATGTGGATTTATTACCGAAAGACAACACAGGGGAGAATATTTCGCATAAAAATCCCTATTATTGTGAACTGACCGCCCAGTATTGGGTTTGGAAAAATCAGGTGGCTGATTACTATGGTTTTTTTCATTATCGACGGTATTTATCACCTAGAACAAGAAATAGTTTGCCTTATTCCATTGAAAAATTGCCCAATGAATTCTGTCTGAATAGGATGGATTTTTCCAAATTCCAAGAATTGGTTTATGACTATGATTTGATTGCTCCCAAGGGAGAGGAAATGCACCTGTCAGTGGAAGCACATTATGCCTCTGCGCCAGACCATCATAAAAAACATTTAGATATAGCCAAAAAAAGTTTGGTGGAAATGTGGCCTGAATATGAAAATTCTATGGAAGTTTATTTTTCCCAAAGTAAAATCTATTTTGGAAATATGTACATCATGTCTAGGGCGGTGTTTTTGGATTATTGTGCTTGGCTGTTTCCCGTGTTAGAAGACTTAGAGGCAGAAATTGACTTTGACTCTTTAAGCGTGGCGGAGCAGAGGGTCATAGGTTATGTGGCAGAGCGACTTTTTGGGGTTTACTATACTCATAGAAAAGAGGATTTACGGGTTTTAGAAGTGCCGAGAGTGGATTTTGAGCCTAATTTTAGGGTGAGGACAGGGAAGAAGTTGGTGAATTTTCTGTTGCCACCTGAGTCGAAAAGACGATTTTGGGTGAAGGGGTGTAGAAAAAAATGATTCCTTTGGTTTCTGTGGTCATAGCCGTGTATAATTCTGGGAAATTTTTGGAGCAGTCAATCGGGACAATTTTAGTTCAAAGCTTGGTAAACTTTGAGCTGATTTTGGTGGATGATGGCTCGACTGATGACAGTTTGCTGTTGTTGGAAGAATTTCAACGGAAGGATTCTCGAATCAAGTTGATTTCACAGGAAAATCAAGGGGCAGGCGTGGCGAGAAATACGGGAATGACCGTGGCACAAGGGAAATATATTCTCTTTTTGGATTCAGATGATTATTTTGAACCCGATATGTTGGAAATTATGCTTGCAAAAGCCGAGGAAACAGGGGCTGATGTGACTATTTGTCGAGCGACCTGTTTTGACCATGAAACGGGGCAAGAACTTCCCTCGGATTGGTTGCGGAAAGATAAATTTTTAGATCGATTTAAAGGTAGAGCGGTCTTTTCTCCTGCGGAAATGAAGGATTGTTTGTTTCAGTTCACCTATGGATGGGCGTGGGATAAGTTGTTTCGGCTGGACTTTGTAAAGGGGAAGAAATTTGAGTTTTCCCACAGCGAAAACTCAAATGATTTGCTTTTTGTCTATCAATCTTTGGTAACGGCTCGAAAAATTGCCTTTCTTTGTGATAAATTGGTACATTATCGTATGAAGAGAAGCAGTTCCATTTCTGGTGATGCACAAGAATGGCACCAGGCGGAACGCAGCTTGCATGAGATGTGTTTATTGGAAACATATTTGCACCAATATGAATTATTTTCTGTTTTTCAACAAACTTTTTTGAATTTTTCTATGGAGTTTCGACTTTGGCAGGTGAGTCATATTTCTGTGAATTCGGTACAGAAAGAGGCTTTTTTTAAATTGAAAAAGGGATTGCAAACAGAGGATGTTTATAAGCTTCACCCGATTCAGTATTTTCATGATAAAAAAACATATTTAAAGTATTTATTGGTGAAATACTTTGATTTTTCGGTATATTATTTGATGTTTTCCTTGTATCAGAAAGGGAAATAGGAAGGTGTTGGAAATAGTGATACAGTGGTTTAAGAATTTTTTGAAACGGTTTTTGCCTCCACCGACGAGAGCTTTTAATCGGGAAGTGGAACGGATTTTAGGTGAGATTCGGCAGCAAGAGAAGGATTCTTTGGCTTTGATTCGGGAAGAAATCCGAAATCAGGAGAAAAATACTGTTGCTTTGCTCATGGAGGAAATTGGCAAGCAAGAGAGAAATTCTGTCGCTTTGATTCGGGAAGAGATCCGAAATCAGGAGAAAAATACTGTCGCTTTGCTCGTGGAGGAAATTGGGAAGCAAGAGAGAAATTCTGTTGCTTTGCTCGTGGAGGAGATTGGGAAGCAGGAGAGACAATCTGTTGATTTACTCACTAAAAAGTTAGAACGAAACGAGAAAAATCTTCTCACACTACTCATGGCAGAAAAGGTGAAGCAGGAGAAGAATACGGTTGCTTTGCTGACAGAGGAAAATCGGAAGTTGAAGGAAATTTTAAGAAGTGACATAAAAAATTATCTTGAGCAACAAGAAACGTTTATAGAAGAAATTAAAATATCCGACAAAATAATAACAAGTACAATCAGCCAGTGCACTGATAAATTAGAAAAAGAACTTAAGTTCACACAAAATAACTATTTGACTAAGAAACAAAAATGGTGCAATAAATTTGAAAAAAGCATGGTTGAGGCAAATTGGGGAGATGTTTCTCAATTACCTGATTTCAGTGAAAAATTCAAACTTCTCATCCACAACATGGATAACAAAAGTATAGAAATACTCACCAATATTTTAATTAGACAAAAAAAGATTTTGTCTAGTTCCGAAGATGAAATTGATCTATTTACAGTGGAAGAACAAGAGGACTTAAAAAAATTATTAGAAAATTTCAATTCAAGAATCTTTAAGCTTCACGATAATCTTTTTATATATCAAAAATACTATTTACCAATTAATCATTTTGAATCAAGCGTTTTCTATTTTAGACACGGAATAGAGCAACTAAAAACATTAGACAAAGCCAAAGGCAAAGATTTTGTGGATGTTGGTGGTTTTATAGGCGATTCTGTCTTGATATTTTCAGATTATTCCCCCAAAAATATTTACACGTTTGAAGCAGTGCCAGAAAATTTTGAAATATTACAACAAACTATAGCATTAAACAATATCAAAAATGTTGTTCCAGAAAATTTGGCCTTATCTAATTGCGAAGGAACCATATTAATTAATACAAAAGGGGCTATGTCTACCACAATTAATCGAGCTGGTGTTGAATATACAGACTGTATAGAGTAACCGCTTAACAACCACCCGTCTTGTAATTTCGCTCAAAAACCATCATAATAGTATAGAAAAACTCTAATTAAAGTTTTTCTATACTGAAAGAAAGTGGTGGAAACATGAAAGATGTC
>JAWXUL010000099.1:0-3740 GCA_044432725.1 Eubacteriales bacterium | reverse complement strand
GGCTCTTTTTTGCTGTGAGAATTAATAGTTCTTCTAGTTTTGGCTTTCGCCATTCATCTATCAACTCATTGCCACATCTATCATGGAGTTCATTTATTTGGGAAATGGTGTTGCATAAAATTAGTTGGTGGTCACCATCACAATCCATGCTAGTTATATAGTCAGACAAGATGCGTTCCACCAGTACAATATCATGTTCGCAATATGGATAGTTGATTGCAAAGGGGTTTTGGTATGGCTTATCATCTAAAAGATTTTTAATGTCGGGCAATAGACTTCTTCTTCTTCTGTTCTCTGACTTAAGATACTGTTCCATCATGCACAGTAGGTCATACTCTTTATGTGGTTCATAGCTGATGCAAACTTTGAGATCATCAATCAAAGCATTTTTTAATTCCAACACTTTCATTATCGACCACCAGCCTTACCGAATAACTGTTCCTTATACTTGGGTGCATGGACAGCGAGGTTGTATCGCTCATTACCACATTTGAACAGGCATACACCACGTTGAGGGAACTTGATAAGATTGTATTCACTGTCCTCTAATTGCAAGGTATCGATGTAAAATCGCTTGTCAATGGCTCCTGCGTTGAATAGAAATTGATGGGTTGGGATGGAGAACAGAGGTTTTGTCAGCTCTGCAATCCCTTGTACAGCAAAGTCCTCAAGGTTCTGACTGGCTAGAATAACAGCCGACTCTTTCTTACGCACTCGTTTCATGAAGTTTCGGATGTACTCAATGGCAGTGATGTTGGTGAGGAACAAATAAAGCTCGTCTATGGCTGCCGCTGTGTGACCTTCGGTGAGTAGCTTGTCGCTCATAAAAGATAATACATTAAAGAGCATTGCATTTTTCACGTTCTTAGAGGCTTGGAGTAGACCTTTCACACCAAAGACAATAAATCTATCACTGGCAATGTTGGTGTGACCACTGAAGAATTTCGACTCAGCACCCTTGCACATGGAGTGTAGTCCTAAGAGAATTTCTTGGAGCATCTCTTTGGTGTAGAGGGCATTTTCACTATCATTAAATTCCTTATAACTCTCAAAAATATAGTCATAGAGATTTTCAAGGGTTGGGTAGTCTGTGGGTTTGAGCCTACGGAAGTTGGTGGCATCGGTGATGCCATATTCGGAATATAGCTTACTGAGTAGTATTTCAATGACATCAATTTGGCTATCGGTAAAATCTTTGTAGGTTCTAAAGAAGTCCTTTAGGAATGAGATGTGCTGACTGAGTTTTGTTTTCTGACGGAATGTAATGGGTGCATCTTCATCATCAGAACCGTTGCCCTCATCCCAAGTCTTAGGCTCTAAAGGGTTGATGATATACTCGCCACTCATAAGGTCAATGAAACAGCCATCTAAATTTTCAGCAAGTTCTTGCAGTTCCATCTCTGGATCAAGGCAGATTACTGACTTGCCACTTTCTAATACATTGCAAAGTATCAGCTTGAGCAGATAGGATTTACCTTGTCCAGAGTTGCCCAAAATCAGAATGTTGGCATTGGTCTTGTCATCGGCACGTTCATCGAAATCCACGATAATATTTGAACCGAACTTATCTCTCCCAAGATAAAAGCCATTCTTATCGGTCTTGCCACTGTAGTTGAATGGGTAAAGGTTCGCCACAGAGGATGCAGGGAGGACACGCTCAAATCTATCGGCAAATACATTTCGACCTGATGGCATAACAGAAAGAAAACCATCTTGTTGACGGAGGTTCAGTCTGTCTACATTGAGTTTGGAACGTACAAGCTCGGTCAGTACATCGGTTTGAAGTAGTTTTAGCTCATCTAAGCTATCTGCAATCAGCTCAATATATACTGCACAGTGGAGCAGAGGTTCTCGATTTCGATGCATAGTAGATACGAGGTTTGCCACATCGTTTAGGTTTTCTTGTGCAGTGATATTGTCTTGTAGGTTGTTGGCGGTGGTGTTCATTCGGTTCTTGTTGGCTGCGTTATGAATGATTCGCTTTTCTTCGGTGGCTGTAACTTGCCTTGTATAGATGCGAAGTGTCACACCATCTTTTTCTCCAAGGTGACGGAGGATTGCTTGCTCATTGGTGGCTGTGGGGTATTCACGCAAGGCATATACACAACGGAATGTGTTACCACAGATGAAGTGATCTACATTGAATTTCACCACCGAGGGTGCAATCATATCGAGGAATGTTTTGATTTTCGGCTCGGCTACACGAGCCTTGGTTGGTTGATTTTTCGGCATAGGCTTGTTCCTTTCTGACTTTTAAGGTCGTTGAGACTTTTGGGGATTTGTGGTATACTGAACAAAAGAGACTTTTTGCGCAGTGATTAGATTTTCAATTATTGCGTGCTATTCATAGTTTGCGAGGTGATGAGCAATGCTAAAAACTATCATTGTTTACAATTCTATTCATCATAAAAACACCGAAAAACTGTTGCAACTTGCCTGCAATGATTTAGAAGTTGATTTAGTTGATATTAAGTTTGCAAAAGATACAGATTTAAGACTATATGAAGTGATAGGTTTTGCATCTGGAATTTATCATGGTAATTTCCATCGTTCTTTGTTTAATTATCTTGAAGATTGTAGCCAGTTGCCTCAAAAAACATTTTTGATTCATACAAGTGGTACTGGTAACGCAAAATACAATTCATCATTTGTAGAGGCAGTCAAAACCAAAGGGATTGACTTAATAGGAAGTTTTCATTGTAAGGGGTTCGATACATTTGGATTGTTTAAATATATCGGTGGTATCGCAAAGAAGCACCCCAATGAAAAAGATGTAGAGAATTTAAAAGACTTTCTACAAGGAATAATCGAATAAAATGTGTACTTCTCTCGTTCCACATCTTTTATAGCACCACTAATCACACAAAGCCACCGAGACTAACCCCTCGGTGGCTTTCTTATTTTCATCCTATCCACCAATCACCCAACGCTGACCATCGAAGTCCTCGTATTTTTCCGTGGTGACATTTTGCTCAAAATACACACCGAGCAGTCGCTTGATGTCCTGCTCATCAGCTCTCTTGGTGGTGAAGCCTTGGTCTTTTAGGCTCTTTTCAATGCGTGATAGATATGGGATCACATCACTTTCTTTTTCATTTCTAAGCCTAATGATAATTAAAAACTCCCTTGCAGTAGCCATTGTTACTTGCATTCGGTCAAGGTTTTGGCTGTCCAAAGAGAGTAGTTTTCTAATCTGAGGATTGGATTCGTTATCCAGTCTGCTTTTCAAAAAAATCTTGTTTTCATCGAAGCTCTCCTTGGAATTAAGGCAGAGCATTTCAATCTCTGCCATGCCTTTTAGTACTGTCATCAGCGAATAAATTCGTGCCGACACGCTGCTCTCGGATAGCACCGAGATATTGGTTGGCTTAATAATAAAATAAACCAGTTCACCAAACTTTGTCTTGATGCTGTAATCGGTAATGTCATCAATGCCGATTAAGCCTTTGGTGGACTGGTTTTGCTTTTCTTTTTTCTGTTTTTTCAAGTGTTACAACCTCCATTCATAAAGTTGTTGCTTGGCAATGAAAAATGTGGCAGCACTTTTGATAAACCCTAAAATGCTAATACCCTCAAACTGAATTGATAAAAAGGCATAGAGCAGTGCTGCTACAAGTGGAATCATAATACCTGTTTGTGCCAGTGCAAACACAGCAATCAAAGCCAGTATGCCAATGACTGCAATGTCCTTTAGCTCCCACAACCATAGGGTTGCTTTTGATTTTAAGTTGTCCGGGTAG
>JAWXUL010000098.1:0-3840 GCA_044432725.1 Eubacteriales bacterium | reverse complement strand
CAGCATAAAATGTGCGAAATTTTAGGGGAAGAAACGATGATTCCCTCATTTGATGTAAATTCTACTTGTTCAAGTTTTCTCACGGCACTGGATACCGTATCTTATTTTTTAGAAAGTGGTAGATACCAGCGAATTTTACTGGTGGCTTGTGACACTGGCTCTCTTGCTTTGAATGAGAATCAACGTGATAGTTATGAATTGTTCTCCGATGCTGCTGTTGCTACAATTGTGGAGGGAACAAAAGAAGAAAAAGGCATCCTTGCGGCTCATATGTTGACGGATCCTCGTGGTATCACAGCCACACAAATTCGTGGTGGTGGCTCCCTTTTACCCCCCTATCAGTACACAAAAGAAAATCATGAAGCCTATTTGTTTGATATGAACGGACCTCAAACATTGCGAATCACGAAAAAAGCCATTGATATTTTCATTCCGCAACTGTTAGAAAAAGCAACTATGACAAAGGATGATTTTGATTTTATCATTCCACATCAGGCAAGTTTAGCACTGAAACTGATTGTGAAACATCTTAAACTGAATCCAGATAAAACTTTAGATTTGGTGAAAGACTTCGGAAATATGGTCACTGCTTCTGTGCCATTTGGCTTGCAATATGCCATACAGCATAAATTAGTCAAAGAAGGTGATACCATTTTGCTTTTAGGGACAGCGGCGGGAATTTCTATCAATGGCATTATCTTGAAGTTATAAAAAAACTCTACCTCGTATCAAAATCGAGGTAGAGTTTTCTCCTTTAGTTTTCAAAACAGCGAAAATACTTAAGAAAATAACAAAAGTGGTAAAAAAGGCAACATCCCAATAGTAAAAACAAAAATATCTGGAAAAGCAAAGACCAGGCTCATAATTTTGATTTTACGAAAATTATGATTACTTGTTTTTAGATTGGTATAATGCAGTAGCTGAACAATATTGTAGTGAGCTATGGGAAGTAAAATCTGAATTCCCTTGTTGAATACCGTGTCAAGGAATATAAAAATGACGGCGATAAGCACACCTGATAAAAAGTCCAATAATATCAACTTATTGATATTGCCATCGCAAAAAATTATTTTTTTCAGGAAAGATCTTTCTGTATTGTTGTTTTGGGTTTCTTCCTTCGGTTTTACCAAAAGTAGGACTGCCATTGGAATCAAAAAAAGAAAATAAATATATTGAAAATATCGACCGTACAGCCACATTCCTAAGAATAACATGATATGCCTCCTTTTTTCTGTTCCTTACATTGAAACCCCCAACATATCACACTCCCCACTCCATAGCACAGAATATCCTCCCACGAAAAAGTAGTCCCCAACAAAGTTCTGAAAAATCTGCTATCTCCTAGTCCTAAGAGAGTTACATAATCAAAATATTGGAGAATTTCAATGGAAGTTGCGAAAAGAAAGAGATAAACGGGCAATAATTTGATAGGTTTTGGGAAAATTGCTCTCATGATAAAGTAAAGCAATACCACCACGAGAATGTCACCTACATAGGGGCGGATGAAGTTATCACGGACAAAGAGTGCTATTATCACTTCTATGATGAACAATACCAGTGAAATGATGGCGAAAAGGGCGCGTTTTTTCATTGTTTACCTACTTTCGTTTTTAGAAAGCACTCCTATAAAGACGATTTCAATTTGAAACTACTTTGTGAATGCAACACAATTTATTTCAGAGAATTCTTTAAACCCTAAACTTTTGTAAAAACTCACAGTTTTTTCAGTATTATCCGTGCCTAAGTGAATTTGATAGACATTTTTATATTTTTCTAATATCATTTTAAGTAAGTCAGTTCCAATTCTTCTGCCTTGATAATCTGGCAGTACCAAAATATCTTGGATGTAAATGATTGAATGACCATCACCAACAATTCGTAGTATTCCGACAAGTTTTTCATTATCATAAGCAGCAAGCGAGAAAAGCGAATTACAGTAAGCCTGTTTTAACATTACGGGATTTTGGTAATAATTCGACCAACCAACTGATGTATATAAGTCTAATATTTCATCTTCCTTGTAATGTTCATATTGTTTCATTTCTATCATATTTTTCCTCCTCAATGTACTGTTTTATGACTCCTCAAGTTAATCTACATTATTCCCCCACTCTCTCAAAAATGGGGGAATAACTCCTCAGTTACTCTTGTGTATAATCAATTTTCAGGCTATTTCCGTCCACAGCAATGCCCTTACTCAAAGAAATTTTGCAAAAATGAGTTTCGCTGACACCCACTGTTTCCCCATCTTTGAAGGTTACGTTGGATGTGACCACATAGTTTGCTAAATTGTTGATAAATTCTTGGATTTCTTGTGGAGCAGTTTCGTTAGAGTCATAGTAAATCTCCATTTCTTCCTTGCCAAATTTACGCAAACCGAAAGTATACATCCCAGCTTTATCATTTTGATTGGTCAAACCAATCCACACATGAAGGGGTGTTGGAAATTCCCCTGCTTTCATCATATCCGTGTAAACTTCATAATATTTATCAGCATGAACAATTCCGTCCACTAAAACCGATGTAGTGCTGTTTTGTTTCAGCAAAGTAGACACTGCCATGGTGAGAATCATAGCTTTTTCAGATGGCTCGCTCTCCCCTTGCACCACCACAAGAATGTGAGCCTTGTGATTTTGCACCACAGAAACCCCATCTTTCCACATCCAGTTCATGGCAGCATTTTGTTCTGCCTCACCATTGGGGACTGGCACGTTCATGAAACTGACAATTAAAATACTATTTTCGATTTGTTCAATAAAAGTGTCGGGTTCTTTTGTAGTCACGTCTTTTTCTTCGATTTCAATACCCCAAAGAGCGTGGAGGTCACTTATAAATTGTGCTTTGCTCCATTGTGGTTCGTCTAAGAGTACCGAAGCAACAAAGGATTGTTTTTCTGTTGTATTTGCTTGGTTCATGGGTAGGTACCTTCTTTCAATCATTTAATTTGGCTATGATAGCCTTGTTTGTTGTCTTAAAATACGGTCTAAATCTACAGTCAGTAGGGAAAATATTTCTAGCGTTCTTGTGCCACATAGCTACTCAAAAGAACACACATTCCCCCACCTCTAAGCATAGGAAAGAGGTGGGATGGGGTAGAGTGTATTCTATCTCCGTTCGGGGGAGCAGCAATCTTCCATTGGGTTCTTTTATCTATCCAATGAATAGGTTGTCTATCAATCCTGTGATAGCCATGATACTCAATCCAAATGTTTGTATTATAATAAGTGGAGGTAATACTATACATAAAAAAAATGTGATTGGAAATCCCAAAAATATCCATAGGAGAAAAAATCGTTTGTAAACACATAAAAATTTTAAGAACCTAAAAAATTGTATTTCAGTAAAAAACCAGAGTAATACTGGTACAATGAATAAGGAAAATGCTGGATAATAGTCATAACCCATGACAGATCCAAAGATAAGGGAGAAGACTATTTCAATCAAAAAAGTGACTGCTTCCACAGTGAAACAGAACAGAAATATGAAAAACGAAAATTTGCTAATCGTTAATTCCTTTCCTAAAAGAAATTTTTTCATCGTTATTACTCGTCCTTTCTACCACTCTTAATTTTCTCTACGCAATAGAAAACAATATCAAATGGGTACATTTTTTCAATAATTAGACCTCCTAGTTCGATGACAGCAAGAAATAGTAAAAGTGACAAATATTCTATCCCCCAAAAACAGGGAGAGAAATCCCCTCCCTGTCTTTAGTTCATATTTCTGTCAAAACCCTCTTAAACTTCTGTTCTTTCGTGGTTTCTGTAAGCGAAAGAGCCAAGTCAATCGTTATTCCCCAACAAGGTATCCAACAAAGTTTGGAAGTTTTCATATTCACCA
>JAWXUL010000097.1:0-3855 GCA_044432725.1 Eubacteriales bacterium | reverse complement strand
TTCAATCTGTATACGCTGATGAAACGCAAGGGAGGAAAAAGGTCACAGCCCAACGGCGTCCAATCACTCGGTGAAAGCATTCGCAGAAATCTACGCCGTTGTATTTCTGCACCTCTCAGGTACGAGAAAATCCAGACACATGATAACAACCAAAGCCAACTGTGAAACTATGTAACCCACTATGACACTTTCAACCAGTTGAAAGATGTGTGGGCTTTTACAAAAAAGAGGTATTGTTTCGCTTTGCCCTCTCACTAGACCTTTGGTGATTTATAATCGCAAGAGGAAACCTGAGGCGACCGAGCGTAGCGGTCGCCTCAGGTTATGACTGTTTCTCTTGACTTGACGATAAATGAAAAAAGATACTAACACTGTATATTGTAATTTGATGTACAGTTGTAAGAAATGATAATTTTTCAAAAAACAGTGATTTTTTCTTGTTTCACTGGTTATTTTATGAAACTATTAATTAAAATAAAAAAGACAACTGAAAATAAGCAGGAAAATACAAAAAAATGAAAATTAAAAACTTGAATCTCAAATACATTACAACACAAGATATAGTGTATTTAATATTGATTGACCATTGTGATGAGAGTGACAGCAGAATCACGAGGAAGTCCCATGGCATGAGTCGCCATCAGGAAGCAGACCTCAATCAAGCCCCGTCTTCTCTATGTCGTCTCCTTTCGTTTTTCAAATGTCAAGAAATCTTCCTCCTATTCCTTGACGTTGGGAAACGAAATGATATAATCACGAGAAGACAGGGCTTGACTGATGGCAACACAAAAAACTTATTTTTCTTGACTTTTATCACAAATTGTGTTAAGATATACATAGGGATATATCAAAATAAATCTATTTTTTAACTTTTTATGTGTTTTTTTATTTTGCTAAAATTGTTGAATTTTTAAATGTTTTCATGATTGTTCTTTAACCCCCCGATACTAACAGGGGGGTAATACGCTCAAGGTATACACTTTTTGATTAACTTTACTTGTTTTTTTATTCTTTATAAATCTTTATATCTATGATTTTTTTGACTACTTTACATATTTGAATTTTAACCACTTCTTTTTAGGAGTGGTTTTTATTTATTTCAAATTCGCAAACGTTTGCGAATTTGAAATAAATGCTGCTCTTCTATTCTATTTTCTGTTTTATTTCGCCTTGGCAATTCATAGCCGAAACGAGGACAGAAAAGCCACGACATTCCTCACGGATGGAATGGTTGTTACTATTTTATTTTGTTACAAATTCAAGTTTTAATTTCATCCCCAGTCCTTCGGCAATGCGTTCCAAACTAGCTATTGTCGGGTTTGCTTCACCACGTTCTAATTTGCTGATGTCTGCTCGGTCGATTCCTGTTTCATTTGCTAACTGCTCTTGTGTCATGTTTCGTTCTTTTCTTGCTTTTAGTATGGCTCTTTTGATAGTGTATTCTGTTTCTAACGATTCATATTCTTTACGAAATTTTGGGTCTTTCATCGCTTCGTTGTGGTACTCTTGAAAATTCATTGGTTTTCCTCCCTACTTAAATATTCTGCTCTATATTTTTTAGCTAATTCAATTTCACTTCTCGGAGTTCTTTGTTGTTTCTTTATAAATCCATTAGTAAGAACAATTTTCTTTCCTATCATGAAAAAATAAAGCACTCTAGCAATATCAGATGATTGTTTTGACCTAATTTCAAAAATACCATCTTCGAGATGTTTTGTAGCTTCGCCTCTTACTTCTGTTCCGAACTCTGCTAGTAAAAATATTTCACGGTGAGTTTTTGCTTTTAATTTTTTTGGTAATTCATTGAGGAATTCAAATGCTGGAAGTGTTCCGTCTGGTTTGTCATAAGGAATTATTTCAAATTGAAAATTTTTTATTTCTTGTGGTTCATCCATTTTGTGTTTTTCCTTTCATTTTTATTATGAGGGATTTATCCCTCAGTGTCAAGAGAGATACTTTTTTATATCGGGGGTTTGGGGGTGTCCCTCAACAAGTTTTTGTAAAAGGTTATACTTTTGCTGTGCTTGCTGCTTTTAAATAGGCTCTATTTTGCGTTGTATTATCCTCTATAATGATTCTAACTCATCACCTATATATAAATATACCTGAATCAAAAAAACGCTTAAACCCTAGTTAAAATTGTTTTTATGGTTTTTTGAAATTTCTTCTTGTTTTCTTAGATTTGCAGGTACATCAAAATCACAATACATTTTAGAAACAATATCAATATTACCAGAATCTAAAACATCAAGAATAAGAGATGAAATATATTTGTTCCAATGTTTAACAGGTTCAATATCATGTTGACTTGCTCTATCTTTTGCTTTCTCTTTTATTAATTCAGAAAATTCAGATAAACTAGGGTTTCCGTAGTAATGAGAAATATGCCGTATAAGTTTAGAGAAAACTTGAGTTTGATTTGTTTCTCGTTTTCCTATGGTTTGTGTTCCTTTGGTAGTCAGCATGTTAGTGAGAGCCGAAGCAATGTTATCCATGATTAAAAAATCAAACTCACATTCGTTTGATTCTTTTTTGTAAGTTGCGTAATGTTTCCATCCAATCATTTGTTGAATTGCTATCGTCATTTTTGTTTCGTTATTGCAATAATCAGATGGGAGACTTCCTTCTCGAAGAAGGTCTTCTTCCACTTGAAATTCTAATTGAGCAAGAGAGAGATTTTCATTGTCTTTCTCCTTCCCTCCCTCCTTCCTTCCGTCGGCTGATTGATTGAAAGAAGGATTGAAAAAAAAAGTCTTGTTATATACGTTTTGATTTGAAATGTAAGGAGGTGCTTCTGGGGAACCACAGTGGTTCCTCTGGGGAACCTCATGAAGTTCCTCTCGGGAACCACAGTGGTTCCTCTGGGGAACCTCATGAAGTTCCTCTGGGGAACCTCCGTGGTGTTCCTCGTATTCGTCATGAAATGCAGCTTGTGTATCTTTGTGATTTATTTCATGTTGATGAGGTTCATCAAGAATATTTTTTTTCGAAATATCTGTCATGTAAATTTTATCAGGTTTACATGCACCTTGCCTTATTTTTGTAATCAAGCCTATGTCTACTAATTCCTTTACAATTTTAATAGAATATCTTTTCCCTTTCTTTAGAATACTTTGTACTTTTTCAATAGGGAATAGAATGAATGTTTTTCCTTGGTCATCACACCATCCATTTTTTAATGTAAACTCATATTGATTCAGCATAATAGAATAAATATATTTGGCTTCAAAGGATAGAGTGGAAACATATGGTTCAGTGTACAATCTGTTTGGAGTTTTGTGGTAACCGTCAGCACTTCCGATGATGTGATAAACAACTTCTTTTTCTTTTGTAGGCATAATAATAGCCCTCCTAAATTTTAATAAATCAGGAAAGCACTACTTGACATTCTTCATTTTTTAGTCTATAATAATATAGCAAACTAAAAAAAGGGTATAAAAACCCCTTGGGAATGATAGGAATGCTTTGTTGGTGTTGCTTTTGCAACGGTTGCTCTCCTGTTGTTCGTGATAGGGTTCGAAGACTATCACTTCTCCGAGTATAACACATCCCCCATCTGTTTTCAACTTGTTTGTTGACAGATGGGGGATTTTTTGTTTATATTGAACTACCGACGTTCGCCATCGGCACGGATGAGAGCGACCCAGCGAGTAGAACGAACAAAGCCAGTCACTACAGCCTACACGATCGCTGTGACCTTTTGACCATCCATACATACTAATTAACAGGGATAATTTCAATCTGTATACGCTGATGAAACGCAAGGGAGGAAAAAGGTCACAGCCCAACGGCGTCCAATCACTCGGTGAAAGCATTCGCAGAAATCTACGCCGTTGTATTTCTGCACCTCTCAGG
>JAWXUL010000096.1:0-3914 GCA_044432725.1 Eubacteriales bacterium | reverse complement strand
CTTGCAAAAAAATTTTTTCTATGATATACTTAAACAATTAAAAAGATGGAGGAAGTCATCATGGCAGTGTCCCTTGGTGGATTTAAAATTGATACCCCCCTTGCCCTAGGGCCAATGGCAGGGGTGACAGATCTTGCCTTTCGTACCCTTTGTATTCAGCAAGGGGCGGGGCTGACTTGCACAGAAATGGTCAGTGCCAAGGCACTTTGCTATGAAAATAAAAAAACATTGCCTTTGCTTGCAGTTGACCCTGTGGAATCGCCTTCCATCGTCCAGATTTTTGGCTCTGACCCTGTGTCAATGGAGGAAGGGGCTGCCATTGCTGTGGAGAAATCAGGCTGTGACATGATAGACATCAACATGGGCTGTCCTGTGCCTAAGGTAGCAAATTCGGGGGATGGTTCTGGTCTTATGCGAACTCCTGACCTTGCTTTTTCTGTGGCAGAAGCAGTGGTTAAGGGAGCGAAGCGTCCTGTGACCGTGAAATTTCGCTTGGGTTGGGACAAGGGGTCCATCAACTGTGTGGACTTTGCCAAGGGGATGGAGTCTGCTGGGGTGACAGCGGTGGCTGTCCATGGACGAACGAAAAAACAAATGTATGAGGGCAAGGCGAATTGGGATTATATAAGAGAAGTGAAAGATGCTGTCTCTATTCCTGTCATTGCCAATGGGGATGTATTTTCTCCTGAGGATGCCAAGCGGATTTTGACTTATACAGGGGCAGATATGGCAATGATTGGGCGAGGTGCTTTTGGCAATCCTTGGATTTTTGCCCAATGCAAAGCCTATCTCAGGGGGGAAGCACTACCTCCTGATCCGACCATTGAAGAGCGTTGCCATATGGCAGAGAAACAGTTTTCTCTATCAGCCCAACAAAAAGGGGAGAAAGTGGCTTGTTTGGAAGCAAGACGGCATTTTCATTGGTATTTAAAAGGGATTCCCCATACAGGATATTGGAAAGGGGAAATCTGTAAAATTTCCACTTTGGAAGATGTGAAAAAAATAAGTCATGGACTGAAGAAAGATTTGGGGACGAGGAGGTGAGGCAATGGACGAGAAAAACTTAGTAAAGCAGGCACAACAGGGGGATGAATCAGCCTTTGCCCAACTGATCGAGGAAAATCAGAAGAAGGTCTATCGTCTTGCCTATCGTATGACAGGGAACCACGAGGACGCTTTGGATATTTCTCAAGAGGCTTTTTTCAAGGCGTGGCGAGCTTTGCCAAACTTTAAAGGGGAAAGCAGTTTTTCCACTTGGATTTATCGCTTGACCTCTAATTCTGCCATTGATTTGTTGCGAAAACAACAGCGACAAGCCCATGATTCTCTCACCAGTCCTTTTCAAGAGGATGAAGAGGGGACAGAATTGCAAATCCCAGCAGAGGATATTTCCCCAGAGGATGCCTTGATCCACAAGGAGATGGGGGAGATGATTGCAGAAGGTTTGGAGGTTCTTTCCCCCACTCACAAAGAAGTTTTGCTCATGCGAGAGATGGACGGGCTTTCTTATCAAGAAATTTCCACCACCTTGGGATTGGATTTAGGGACAGTGAAATCAAGGATTGCACGAGGACGAAAGAATTTACGTGATTTTTTATGCCAAAAAGATGAAGGGGATTCCAAGAAAAAGAAAAATTCTAAAAATAATTAAGGATCACCATCGTATTTCCACTTCAAATTTCAATAAAATTGTTTGCAAAAAAGTTGAAATTTTCATGGAACTTTTTGTAATCGGATTCGTCAGAATCAGCAAAGAAGAATTTTGTAATTTATTTTGAGAAAGGAGGAATTTGTAATGAAACATTTAGATCAACTGACACTGTCGCTTTTGGTAGATGATATGTTACCCAAAAAGCAAGCAGAGGAATGTCACAAGCACATTGCCTCTTGTCCTTTTTGCGAGCAAGCATTTGATGATTTACAGGCAATCTCCTTTGCAATGGCAAAGTTACCAGAAGTAGAGCCTGTGGAGGGCTTTGCTTCTATGAAAGCGGGGATTCTCGGTAATTTGCCAGAGCAAGATGCTGTTTCTTCAGAAAAAGTGATAGCTATTGAGGAACATCATGTAAAACAAAGTGTTTGGGCAAATATCGATTGGAAGCAAGGGCTTAGCTGGGTTGCCATTTTTGCCTTGGCTGGGACATTCTTATTCTCCCCACCACAAGACAACTTTGACACAGCTATGTCAGAAAGCTCTGGTTCTGCTGCTGACGCTTCTGGTGATCTGACCATAGAAGCACGTGTGGGGGAAGAAGACATGGTAGCTGCCTCCTACCCAGACTCAGCAGGCACTTTTTCTTCCCCTATGGGAGAAGAGGATGTTTTGGCAGAGTTTTCTTTTGAAGGGGACAACGAGGCTGAAAGCAGTGGATTGTACGAAACCTTGTATCAAAGCGTCCAGAGCAATCCATATGTGTTCCTAGACACAGAGATGGACGAGGGAACGCTTGAAAAAGTTTTACTTTATGCCATGGAGACCGAGGGATTTCCTCCTTTTGTCTTTGCATTGAAAAGCTTGCCAGAGGATTTGATTTCTCATGAACATTTGAACCAGTGGGAAGATGGTACTTGGTGTTATGTGGTGACAGCAGAAAATGTGCCAGACTGCCTTGGGGAGGTAGAAGAGATTTTCCTTGCCTATCCAGAGATTGAAGTGGTGGAATTTGTGGTGACTGGATTACTTTCTGATTATCTGGACAGCCCTCATCTCAGTTCAAGCTTTTCTGGGGTGGTGGAAGGCGTTCCCTATGAAAACCCTTATGTGGTCTCTTGGGCAGATATGGACGAGGAAACCATGGCTTTCATGAATGAGCAGAGACTTTTAAGCAGTCAGTTTCCCAATTTTATCTATTTGCTGAATGAAATACCAGCAAGCCTTGTGGATGCTTCTTTTTGGGATGTTTCTACTGGGGAGGGGGAACCATGTTTCTATCTACTGAAACCTGCCTTTATTCCAGAAGAATTGCCAGAGTTTCAAGCAATCTTTGACGCTTTTCCCACTTTGACCTTTGTTCAGCTTGTGTATTTGGACCAAGGGGAAAGTTCATAAAAAACCATAGCATCATTCCTTCTATTTTCTTTTTCAGATGGCTGTCTCTCTTTTAGAGAGGCAGTCATTTTTTTCTTGCCTTTTTTCCTTTTTTGGTGTATGATAAATACAAAGGAGAGGTGGAATTTTATGCAAGTATTGTACAAAGAATTATTGAGTTTTGCTCATTTAGAAAGTTATATCAGTAAAAATCCCTTGGAGGTGATTTTTGCTAATGTGGCAATTTCTTGGGCAATTCATGACCAAAAACTGGATGATGCCATGGATATCTCTAACAAAACCACTACGAATATCACGGGGAAAGAATTTTGTGCTGGGGTGGATTTGGGGGAATATTTTCTGGATAATTATCGTCCTTTTACCCAACAAATGGTGCTTGAAAGCCTGAAAACAAATCTGTCTTCTTATGTGAAGGTGTATCACAGCTTGTCTGAAGAAAGTTCACGTGAGCGTTATTTTGCCCTTTTGCTGTTTTTTCTTTGTCCTTATCGTGGTCAAATCTTTTCTGGGCTTTTGGGAGAGACCCCACCTTTTGGGACTTTTGACCAAGATGCACTAGAGGATATTATCAGCAATCAACTGGAAATAGGTGTGCAAAAGCCAGAGCTTGCCTTGTCTCTGATTTATAGACACAATCATGTGGTGGATTTGCCCTTGATGTTGGGAGAAATCAATGGGGATCAAGATTTTTCCTTGGATATTTTTCAATCCAATGAAAAATATCAGGTGATTTTTACAGCAAAGCCTAAGGGCGGGGAGATTCTGCCCTCTTTAGAGGAAAAAGTCTTTGCTACAGAGGAAGAAGTCTTTGCTACAGAGGAAGAAGTCTTTGCTACAGAGGAAGAAGTCTTTGCTACAGAGGAAG
>JAWXUL010000095.1:0-3972 GCA_044432725.1 Eubacteriales bacterium | reverse complement strand
GCCCGAGGGGCTGTCCCTGTGCCTTGTGGGGTTGTTGCCCGAGGCGCTGTGGTTGCTGAAGCGCTCGCCTGTGGGGCTGTCCCTGTAGCTTGTGGTGTTGCTACTGCTGTTGCCCGAGGGGCTGTTCCTGTGGCTTGTGGCGCAGTTCCTGTGGCTTGTGGGGCTGTTGCTGACTGTTGTCTTGGTCTACGTAAGGAGCTAGGTTGTTGTGCTGTGGGTTGTTGAGGCGTGTTTGATGTAGGGGCGACTTGTTCTGAAGGAATGGAAGTGCCACATTTTTGACAAAATAACACGGTATCTTCCCACATACTTTCGCAATTTGGACATTTTTTCATGGATGAACCTTCTTCCTTTGTAATTACTTCCCAAATGAAACATGATTTATTATACCATGGAAAAGAAGAACCAGTCAAGCAAAATATTTTCACAATAGGAGGGGG
This sequence comes from Eubacteriales bacterium, assembly GCA_044432725.1. Classification (GTDB taxonomy): domain Bacteria; phylum Bacillota; class Clostridia; order Oscillospirales; family Oscillospiraceae; genus JAWXUK01. Next base: position 3,532 of record JAWXUL010000095.1, on the reverse strand, counting down.
ATAGGGTTTATAGGAGGTTTTGGAAATGGGGATTTGTGCCTAATTTTGTTCTTGACAAATGCCAAATCAAGGAGTATACTATATGTAACGGTAGGTTCTAAACAGTGCTTGCCCTAGTTTGTTACAACCTTACGAGCTAACCACTGGGTCAACAGTGGTTAGCTTACTTTTTTGCAAAAAATTCTATGGTCAAACCGAAGAATTTCTTCTTCCAATCATAGCCAAACAAAATCTTTTTCATAAGCCTCGCCCTCCTTTCATAGAATGAAGGGCAAGATACCACTGTGTTAGAACCTACCTAAGTAAACATTCGTCTACCTAATGACATTTTATATAGCAACTTGAAAAATGATTCAACCACAAGGCTCAATCATTTTAATTGAAAGCTTTGCTTTCAATCTCCGTGATTTTCTATAGAAAATCACGGTCAACTTGACTATTGAGCAAGCTTGAATCAGAAATACTAACAAAGTCATTATTTCTGCTAACAACAGCTTTGCTGTTGTTTGAAAGTTTGACAGGGTCAAACTTTATTCAAGATGCTATAACAACAATCAGCTTTTGTCAAGGTACATAAATGGAAAAGGTCAGTCAATAAGCAAAAATATTGAAGCAAGTGAGAAAATGATATTCATTTTGGTGGTTTTCATGCTTAAAATAAGTGAAGTTCACCCCTCAAAATCCACTGTCAGATACCTGTTTAGAAAAAATTTCTATCCTCATCAATATCCTAATAAGTACTAATCACAACGAAGCTAAAAAGCTAGGATAAAGGAAATATTTAGAAGAAAGAACTTGCAAATTCAGGAAAAGTCTGGTATAATGAATCACATCCAATTTTAAGGAGCGTATCAAAATGAGAAATATTATTTACGGCACACTAGGTTTAGGCTCAGTTCTCGCACTGGGCATTTATATTTTCACCACACAAACAAACACTACATCTAGTATTCTTCCAGACAGTTCCACAGCACAGGTACAAACAGTGGAAAGCACTGAAAACGTCACAACTCCAGAAGCAGTGGTTTTAACAGAAACCATCGAACATTATACAGTTTCTGATATATTTTCAGATTTAGACAACAGTGCATGGTATACTAAATATGTACAACGTGTCTATGACGAAGGACTGGTGGAAGGCACTTCAGATACAACCTTTGAGCCAGAATCACCTTTAACTTTTGCAGTATTTTCAGTCATGGTATCAAAAGCATACCATGGCACAGAATTGACCGATAACAAGTATATCTATGAAGAAGAATCAAAAGCAGATTGGACAACAGCCTATACCCAAACCCTGAAAAACATCTATGGCACAAACTCTGAATATCAACATATTTTGGATTCTTTGGAGGGAAACAGCCACTTATCTCGTTATCATGCCAGTTCTTTGGTAGGCATGTTACTCACCACAGAGGGCGTAGCCACAGGCGATTACAGCAGTACCACAGCAATATTCACCGATTTAGGCGACTTAGGAGCAACAGAAACCAGTTTATTGGGCGTAGCAAACGAATTTGAAGTGATGACAGGCATAACAGACAGCACTTTTGAAGGCAATACCATACTGACCAGAGCACAAGCCTGTGTCATTTTTTGTGCATTGCTAGACCTTAGCGAAGGAAACCAACTGGAACGAGACAATTATAGTCCAGAAAACCAACCTTCTCAAGAAGCAATCCAACAAGTAGAACAAGAAAAACAAGCAGAAGCAGAGGCACAAGCTAAGGCAGAAGCAGAGGCTCTAGCACAGCAACAAGCACAATCCAAACCAAGCACAAGCACAACCACAACAACACCAGCACCTACTGTTACACAAACACCAGTGCAAACACCTACTCCAGAGCCAGAACCTACACCTACTCCAGAGCCAACACCAGCACCTTCAACACCATCAGGAAATTCATCTGATATGTCAGATGATGCATTATCTGACTTACTTGGTAGTATTGGTCAAGGAAACCAATACACTGACCCAGACATAAAGTTCGGTTAATTTTTTAATAGACTAGAAACGAGATGTTATTTGTAACCGGTAAAGTCACACAAGCACAAGCCGAAATGGTTTGTGCTTGTTTTTTTATGCCGTTTGGAAGAAATCATCGTTTGGCAGAGGTCATTGAGTCGCGAAAGGAAATGGGGTCACAGAATCAAAAAACCTACCACAGAGCAATCAGAGGGCTTTGTGGTGGGTTTTTATTTCGCTACAACTCGCTGAAAACTTGCACTACTCACAAAAGTTGCACTCTGCAATTTTTGCAAAATGGAAAAGATTTTATCAAGAAACCAGTAATTAATCAAAAATCAAGAAAAAAAGAGAAATCTAAGTAAAATAACTTAGATTTCTCTTTTAATATGGCAGGGGCAACAAGAATCGAACTCGTGGCACGCGGTTTTGGAGACCGCTGCTCTACCTGCTGAGCTATACCCCTAAATGTTACTTTTACAGTATAACAAAAAGATCCCTCTTTGTCAAGGGTTTTTTTCTTTTTTTCTATTGATCCCACCAAAAGCTGTGATCATAAAAAAATCACCAGATAAACTGGTGATAGACTGTCTTTAAGTAAATTTTGGTGGGCCTTCACGGACTTGAACCGTGGACCGTCCCGTTATGAGCGGGATGCTCTAACCAACTGAGCTAAAGGCCCATAATAAATGAAGAAGCCTGCCGTCACATTACATGGCGACAGACTTCAATTTTTGGCTCCCCCTGTTGGATTTGAACCAACGACAACGCGGTTAACAGCCGCGTGCTCTACCGACTGAGCTAAGGAGGAATATGTTTGAAGAACCTAGCCCCTTGGGACAGGCTCTTCAAAGCTTGTGTCGGCACTACCTATCTTCCCAGGCCGTCTCCAGCCAAGTATTGTGGGCAGAATCGAGCTTAACTTCCGTGTTCGGAATGGGAACGGGTGGACCCTCGACCTAATCAGTACCAACTGTTTTACACTACTGTAAAACCGATATTCTTTTCCAAAGAAAAGAAAACAATAGAAAAGTTTTTTCTACTCTTTTCTGTTCTTTAGTATAACACTAAACAAAACATTTGTCAACAGAAATTCATTAATTTTTTGGTGACCCGTAGGAGAGTCGAACTCCTGATTGCGGCGTGAGAGGCCACCGTCTTGACCGCTTGACCAACGGGCCACATCTAAAGTTGCTCTTCTCTTACGGTAACACCAAGGAGTTGGTGCACCTTCAGGGATTCGAACCCGGGACCCACTGATTAAGAGTCAGTTGCTCTACCAACTGAGCTAAAGGTGCGTCAATCATGTAAAATATAATTATTTTACCATACACCCTGAAAACTAAACAATGTACACAAGAAACACAGAGCAAACAAAGCCTGCACAATTAAATTGTAGGTCAAGCCCTCGGCATATTAGTATCAGTCAGCTACACATGTTACCACGCTTCCACCTCTGACCTATCAACGTCATAGTCTACGACGTGCCTTACTCCATAAAGGATGAGAGATCTAATCTTAGGGAGAGTTTCACGCTTAGATGCTTTCAGCGTTTATCTCGTCCAG
>JAWXUL010000094.1:0-4203 GCA_044432725.1 Eubacteriales bacterium | reverse complement strand
CCTGTTTATGAGGAAACGGCTCCTGTTTATGAGGAAACGGCTCCTGTTTATGAGGAAACGGCTCCTGTCTATGAGGAAAACCCTCCTGTCTACGAGGAAAACCCTCCTGTCTATGAGGAAACCACTCTTGTCTACGAGGAAACGGCTCCTGTTCCTCAATATGTGGCTGAGCCTGATATTGCAGTGGATGTTTTACCAGAAACTGGTCTTGACCCAATGCGAGGGGAAGTGGCAGTGCCACAACCTCCTGAAAAGCCAGAATTGCAAAATCCAATGGCTGCAGCAGATTATAGTATTTCTCCCACAGAAACTTATGCAGAGTATGAAGATGACGGCGCAGAGCCTTTCACTCATGTGGAAAAAACACCTGTGGAATATCCAGAGTTTGGCCATAAACCAGTGGCTTCTGCCCCTTTGGCACAAGAAGAAATGGCTCCTGTGACAGCTCCTCCTGTGGTAGAAGCCCCTGCTCCTGTCATAGTCAGCGAAAAGGGTTCTTCTCTGACACAAACAGAGGTACCATCTTTGGATGCTGCTAGAGAGGCATTTTTAAGCAGAACCATCAAGAAAACTGATTTACCCCGTGCTGATTTTAGTACCATCCAGTTTGAAGAAGGCTTTTTCATTGGCGGAACCCAAGTAGAAGTGGTAGAAAATCTCCTTCTCACCCTTTCAAAGTTCACAGGTGTTGACTATGTATTTTCAGAGGACAGCCGTGCTTTGAATATTTGTGACAATGTCCTGTGGGGAGAAGAGGATATTGACCGAGCAGTGGAGGAAATCAGAAGCCATATTTGGGGACATCCTGTGAAAAATGTGGTGGTGCTCATTCCTTCTTATCACAAATTCTGTGAAATTGCCAGTCAGCGTTCTATGGATCGTTTGACTCGTATGTTGAAAAAACGAGACCACAAACTGGTGGTGATGACTGGGGACAGTGTAGATTATCTTGCCCCCTATCAAAATTGGGACTTGACACAAGTGGCTGTCAGACAAAATCAAGGTATTTTGACCAGTCCAGAAGCCATGGATTCCTTGCTCCCTTATTTCTATCCTGGCTTGGTACCACCTACTGTGGAAGTACAGCAGGGAGATTTCCTGTATTACTATGACAAGGTGTGGAAGATATTGTTTGTTTAGGAGGTGTATCTGATGCACAAATTATTATCCATTGACATTACTTTACCAATCTTAGGGGAAACCCTTCATCTGATGGTGCCACGAAACATCATGGGCAGTGCACTACTGGAAACAGTAGAGGAACTGGTGAAAGAAAGCTTTGGGCTTATGCCACAAGGGAACCTCTTTTTTCAAGAACAGGGAGATTTATTAGATTATACCCTCGCTTTAGAAGAACTCCCTTTTCGTCAAGGTTTAAAACTGATATTAATGTAAGGAATAGAACAATGAAACAAAGTGTAACTACTTTTCAAGAAGCAAAAAATAAAGGTGAGAAAATTAGTATGCTCACAGCTTATGACTATACCACTGCCCAGTGGATCGACAAAGCGGGGATTCACGGCATTTTAGTGGGTGACTCGTTAGGCAACGTGATCCTAGGCTATGAGGATACCATCAGTGTTACCATGGAAGACATGATTCATCACAGTCGTGCTGTGGCACGTGCTTGTCAGTCTGCTTTGGTGGTGACTGATATGCCCTTTCTCTCTTATCAAGTCAATGTGAGCGATGCCATTTATAACGCTGGTCGATTGCTGAAAGAAGGACGAGCCACTGCTGTGAAACTGGAAGGGGGACAGGAAGTCTGTCCTCAAATCAGTGGCATTGTCAATGCTGGCATCCCAGTGATGGCACATCTGGGACTGACCCCTCAATCTGTCCATGCCTTTGGTGGCTTTAAAGTACAGGGGAAAACCAAAGAAGCTGTAGAGAAATTGCTTGCCGATGCAAAAGCAGTGGAAGAAGCTGGTGCTTTCGCCTTGGTTTTGGAATGTATCCCAGGGGCTGTGGCAAAACGCATCACAGAAACTTTGACCATCCCTGTCATAGGGATTGGTGCTTCTAAAGATTGTGATGGGCAAATTTTGGTTTATCAAGATATGTTAGGGCTGTCTATGAATTTTACCCCTAAATTTGTGAAGAAGTATGCAAATTTAGGAGAGATGATGGACGAGTCTATCAAAAAATATAAAAAAGAAGTGGAAGAGGGTAGCTTTCCAGCAGAAGAGCATTGTTTTGCGATTTCTGATGAAGTGCTAAAATCTCTTTACTAGAGGAATAAGATGAAAGTTTTCAATGAGATTGAAGAAACAAAAGCCCAAATCAAAGGGTGGAAAGAGGAAAAACGTTCCATCGCTTTTGTCCCTACCATGGGCTTCCTACACCAAGGTCATGGATCTCTGATCAAAGCAGCCAGAGCAGAAAATGATATTGTGGTGGTTAGTATTTTTGTGAATCCAACCCAATTTGGCAAGGGGGAGGATTTGGACAGCTATCCTCGGAATTTAGAAGGGGACAAAGCCCTTTGCGAAGCAGAAGGGGTCGATTTGATTTTCGCCCCCACTGCTGGGGAGATGTATCCTTCTGGGTTTTCCACTTCTGTTTCCATGAGTGGACTGACAGAGGAACTTTGTGGGAAATCACGTCCAGAACATTTTGGAGGGGTTTGCTTGGTAGTGAGTAAGCTGTTTCATATTGTCACCCCAGATAGAGCCTATTTTGGGGAAAAAGACGCCCAACAGCTTGCCATTATCCGTCAAATGGTGAAAGATTTAGATATGAGCGTAAAGATAGTGGGTTGTCCCATTGTCCGTGAGTCAGATGGTCTTGCCATGAGTTCTCGAAACGCTTATCTCAGCCCAGAGGAGCGAAAGGCTGCCCTTATTTTATCACAAGCTTTGGCAGAGGTGAAATCTCACCTGCTCCAAGGAGAGAAAGATTGTGACAAGTTAAAGAAGATTCTTGCCGATAAAATCGCTACAGAATCTTTGGCACAGCTTGACTATGGAGAAATTGTAGATAGCTTCAGCCTTCAGCCCATTTCCAAAGTCAGTGGCAGTATTTTAGTTGCTTTGGCTGTGAAAATAGGTAAAACTAGATTGATTGATAACTTTTTCTTGAAAGAGGAGAATCTGTAATGAATATCACCATGTTAAAAGGAAAAATCCACCGTGCCACTGTGGTGGAAGCACAGCTTGATTACGTAGGGAGTATCACAGTGGACGAAGCTTTACTGGAATCTGCTGGGATTTTGGAATATGAACAGGTGCAGATTGTGGATGTGAACAACGGCAATCGCTTCGAGACCTATACCATCGCTGGAGAGCGAGGCAGTGGTATGATTTGTCTCAATGGTGCTGCGGCTCGTTGTGTTTCTGTGGGAGATAAAATCATCATCATGGCTTACGCTCAACTAAGCCCTGAAGAGGCCAAAGACCATGCACCCAAAGTGGTCTTTGTCAGCGAGGAGAACAAAATTTCTCGTGTGACTTCTTATGAAAAGCACGGTTTGCTAGAAGATCTGAAATAAATAAGTTCGGATTCCTCTATGGTCGTAAAATAAATCACAAAAAGGTGTTACTCCTATCAGGAGCAACACCTTTTTTATATCTTTTTATTTCTTTTTGAAAATAGATTTCTTAGTAGGTTCTGGAGGAGGTGGGATTCTCGTTTTTCTGGTCAGTCCACTGGATGAAGCCACAGGGGCTGGGGAACCACCTGAAATACGATTTTTCCCAAACATACTTTCGGTTCCCTCTACTTTGGGGCTTTGGGGTGCAACAGTGGAGGGTGGGACTTCATTTTGATGAAATACTTCTGTTGTATCTGGTGTAAGAGTGGGTTTTACTTCTTCATTTTCCAAAATTTCTTTTTGCTCACGCATGGCAGTATTGCCACTGGAAGAGAAATTAGGAGAAAACTCATCCTCGAAATCCATAGGGATAGGTGGTGGAATATAAACACCTCTTTTGTAAGAGTTTTTCTTTTCCTTCACAGGGTCTTCTTCTTTTCCTCTGCGTGAAAAACGTGACTTTTTCTCCTGATCTTCACCTACCACAGGAGTTGGGATCTCTCTACGACCGATGGTAGTACTAGGAGCATCACTCCCAGCTCCACGGCTAAGTCCTGAACGTGGGGCTTCTTCGCTCCCTCCACGGCTAAGTCCTGAACGTGGGGCTTCTTCACTCCCTCCACGGCTGAGTCCTGTGCGTGGGGCTTCTTCACTCCCTCCACGGCTGAGTC
>JAWXUL010000093.1:0-4328 GCA_044432725.1 Eubacteriales bacterium | reverse complement strand
AAAAAACAGCCTTTCCGTAGAAAGACTGCCTTTGAATATAATTTTTATAATTTATGATTTTTCATCATCTTCACCACTGGATAAGTTGGCAGTGATAATATCAGAGATTAGGCCAGTAAAATCTGCCGCTGCTTTATCAGTGAGTACAGGTTTTCCAGTTCGTTCTTCAATTTCTTTGCGTGCATTTCCTGCCACTGTGCCACCATCTTTTGCAACTCTTTTATTTTCTGCAAAGGTAGTTGGATTTGCCACCTTTGAAAGTTCGGTAGTGGTTGCCTCTGCAAGCATGGTAAGTACCAATTCAAGATCGCTCATGTTATCACGCAAGTTTTCTTTTTTAAGACCTTTCAGTTCCTTGTACTGCCTTGTGGTAATTCCTGCCCACGCTTTGGTGATTTCATCGGTGAGGATAGCGTACTCAATCCCTTTTTTCACACCATGCACATCCCATTCATCGGTAAGATTATTTCTGATTTTGATATTCAGAAGTCTTTGCCCAATCCACTCTTTGCTATAACCTTTTTTCAAGTATGTTTCAAAGGCTCTATCAATGGCTTGTTCTGGATCAATGGTTTCTTCAATTCGTTCACTGCCAACTCTTGCAAGCCATAACTTAAATGGTTCAGCTTTTGGAGATGGAATGGATTGAATGATACGAAGTAGTTGTTCTGTATCAGCTACATCGGTAAGTCTTTTTTTACCATCAGCGGCGGTCATTTTCAAACCGTGACAATTTGTCACGCTTTCATTTCCTTCAGCTTTTAGGCGCTGTTTCAATTTTCGCCAATACGCAGTGGGATCAACGCTATCGCTTAGAACACCCACAACATCTACAATGGAAAAATACCATTTTTCTTGTTCTGCATCCCAAGCAGTACGGATTTTTTTATCTTCAAAAAGTTCTAACTCTTTCGGCATAGAATAACCTCCAAACTGTACATCATAATTCTCATCTCTATTATACTACAAATTTAGATAAAAATAAATACGCAGTTCCAGTTACATTTGTAGGCGCAACGCAATATTTTCTTCTTCCTGTGGACCGATTTTTTGACCTAGTGCCAATTTCTTTTCTCTGATTTTACGCATGGCTTTGCTATCAATTTTTTGGTGAGTAGTGGTGCTGTCTTTGGGTAGCTGTTCTTCAAACAATCTGCCAAGGCTTCCAAGCAAACGAGAAACACACATACCAACAGAGGGATTGCTCCACTTGTCTATGTTGTCTATAAAAAACTGGGCATACTCATTTCCTTGTTCTGCTGATAAGTTTAACCACTTGATGGCTGTGTCACGATCTTGCTCTACATCTTTGCCAAGAAGATAGAGCTTGCCAAGCTGATACTGTGCATATTGATTTCCGTTCTCAGCTACGTCTGTGAGGTAATCAATGGCTTTGGGAATATCCTTTTGCACATCTTCGCCTTTTAGATAGAGTGAACCTAGTTTGTATTTTGCAAATTCATTGCCTTGCTTGGCAGAGAAGTCGAGCAGTTCCATCGCCTTTGCAATATTCTTTGTTGCATAGGTTTCATCGAGATAGACCTTGCCTAACGTGTATTGTGCAAACTGGTTTCCACTATCTGCAGAAGTCTGCAAATAAACGATTGCTTTTTCGATTTCTTCATGAGTGGAGACAGTATCCTCTAGTATGAGTTTTGCCAGTGAATAACACGCAAATGTGTTTCCTACTTTCGCTGCCATCTCAAAGTATTTCTTTGCTCGTGGAATATCTACTTCAACACCAATACCTTTGTGGAGCATAGCACCTAAACGATACTGAAGTTTGTCATCGTGGCTTTGCTTTTCAAGCATTTCAAAACCAACAAACGCTTTTCCAAACCACACGTAGCTCTCTGTGATATTTTGCTCTGTGCCAACTCCGTCACGATACATCTTTGCCACTTCATACTGAGCATAAGGGAAGCCTTGTTTTGCTGATTCCAAATACAGATTGAATGCTGTTTTATAATTTTGCTCCACACCTTGCCCACGATAATATAAACCACCTAGAGAATACTGGGCATACTTATATTCCTCATTTGCTGATAGCGTAAACCAATCGGCTGCGACTTCATAATCTTGCACTGTTCCAAGACCTTGGGAGTACATTTTACCAATACGATACTGTGTGTATTTCCAAGGTTTTTTAGATTCTATCTGCTTGAATGCAAGTAGCGCAGTGGCATATAGTTTCTCTGATTTTTCATTATCTATATCTACACCTAATCCGTCAGCATACATTCTTGCCAAGTCAAATATGGCAAGAGCATTTTTGCTGTCTGCTTCTGCTTGCATTAGCTCCAAGGCTTTGGAGAAGTCTGGCTGCGTTTCACCATCTCCATGAAGATATTTATTCGCTTGCTTATACTCGTCACTCCAAGTGATATGATACTTGTTTCCAACACTTTCTTCGGCATGATATTCCACGGTGTGGATGTCATCCGCTGATTCATCATCTGTTAGCGAATAAACTTCTTCATCTACTATCCGTTCTGCAGATTGCTCTATCATCATATCCAAGTTCAACACTTCACGGATAATCATATTTTTTATAGATTTGAATTCCTTTTGCTGTGATAGTGGAATTGGAGGCGGTGGAGTATCGCTGTAACTTTGATAGACCTCCTGCTGAAGCTCACACCACAATTCATAGGCACTCTTGATGGATGGTTCTTCTGCGAGTTCATCGACTATGGCATTGACAACATCTTTCGCATGAGGCTGCAGATATCCATACTGCTTTTTGCCTTTGGCATTTTTCAGTTTTTCATTTAGCACCAATATCAGCTGTTCCAGTTTCGGACTTGCGAAGTCTGATTCTAACACTTTTTGTTTCAACTCACGGAACACCTTTTCGGATTCCATCTTCAATTTATCTCGGCTCTGTGTCTGCCTTTGGTAGATGTCATAGAGCTGTTCTTTGAAGATTTCTTTCACCATGCCACTTTTGATTTTATCAATTCCATTTTGATTGAGATAGCCATACCTTGTGTCGGTGGAATAACAAATCATGTGGATATGAGGGTGATGGCTTTCATTATGAAATGATGCGTACCATCTGAATTTATCCAGTGGAACTTTCATACCCTCGGCTATGGTTGGGACATAACTTTCGAGCATATTTTTAAAGCGTTCTGCATTGTCATATCCAGTTTCCACTGCATCTTCTCTCCTTAGAGAAATAATCGGAGTCCACACGTTACCCTCATGGTTTGCAATCTCTGTTGCCACCTGTGAGAGAATGATTTTTTCATCGCCACTGGTGAACAGTCCGTGGCTTTCTAATTTTTCTACATTCGGCCTGTAGGCAATATAGCCAACGTAGTTTTCCTTTTTTGCAATTCGGTCAAAGTTTTGTTCCAATGCACTGGTGATAAAATCAGAAGCATTTGATACTGTGGGATTTGCTTTGTAGTCCTCATATTCAAAACTATTTTTAGCATTTGGAAAGTCACGGAGGATTTGTTTCACCAAATCTTTTTGCTTGGTAGTTGCCTTCGCACTTGGGTTTCGATAGACCAGTTCCACGCCATCACGAGTGGCAATGTACTTCACCAGATTAGAAAGATGGGAAGCTCTTTCGCCACCACCTTTGATGTAACTGTTTTTAATAATCAGTCTTGGCATTAGTCATCACTTCTTTGGAATTCTAAGGCATCTTCAAAAGACACTTTACCTTTGGAAGCTTTGACTTCACGAACACAGCGTCCACGCAACTTGTAGAGCTGCTCATCTGTGATTTCAAGTCCTGCAGCAAGAATGTTCATCATCATACTCATCTCCACAGCAAGACGAAAAATATTTGCCGACTGACGATTTTCTGTTTCTCGAAGTGTACCTTTCATTTCACCGATAAGGGTTTTGGATAAATAATCCGTACTATTTTCTGTGCCTAGATACCCAATGTAAAACTGAACAGCTCTATCCACAAACTCGGTGTGGTTTTTCATGTTTTCACTTAGCATGAGCTTTTCCATCACAGCAATCTGCTCTGGTGGTAGCCATGCCACGACTCTTTGCTTTGTTTTATTTCCCATTTTTGCTCTCCTTTCCGTAATAGCACCCTTTACAGCACCCTTAAAACTCTGTGTTTTCTAGCGATTTCGCCTTTTACAGCACCTAAGCCACCCAAAATGCCGATTTACAGCACCTCACAACACCGTGTTTTCACTAGGTTATAAGTGCTATAAATGGCTTATTTGCTCGTTTCTTCGGTGGGCATTGCCCACCGATGTGAGCCGAGGGGTGCGTTTACAGCACCTCTCTTTCTCCTGCACAAGAATAATAGCTGTACCTATCCACCAATATGGGTAAATCACAGCTATTAT
>JAWXUL010000092.1:0-4531 GCA_044432725.1 Eubacteriales bacterium | reverse complement strand
GTACCACTGCCACCGAACACATCAATGCTTCGCTCATATTTGTTAGGTGCTAATAGGTTGATGATCCACATGAGCTTTGCCTTGCCACCCACCCATGCGATAATACTTTTTGTCAAATAACAATCACCTCGCTTTTAATCTTCTTTTCTCAAATTTCTCCAACCTCCATTTCACCATCTAAATATAGTTGTAAAAAGTGGTTTCTTCCTGTTGTGGTAACCAATGTTTGGACACCACTATGACCATATTTGCAAAACTCCACTATCTCAAACAGACCATCTTCCACATGGTGTTGATAGGGGAGCAGAGCTTTTTTTGTGTTTCGATAAAGGTATTTATTTTCCAACATAAAGTGAATTAAGAACATCGGCTTCACACCAATTTCTTTCGCAGTGGTACGGAAGTTGATTAACAATCCTGCATCCATCATTTTGTCGAAATATTCGCCTTTTGTTTGCAACTCACCGACTTCTTGTTTCAGCTTTCTGTTTTCTTCGGATACCTTTAACATTTGTGCTAAAAACGTATGAAGATGCTCTGGATCACGAAAGATATTAGCCAAGGTTTCTTCTGTTACATATCCACCATATTTTCTAATAGATGGAATGACTATTGATGTTACCCAACGCTTAAACGCTTTTGCCGAGGGGAGTTTGCTTTTTAATGCCAGACTATAAAGTCCACTTTCGTTAATGATAACCATTTGTCGTAATTGACCTGATGCACCGAATTGGTGCGTCAGCTTATCTTCGTCATCAACGTGCTTTCTGATTGCATTATCCGTTCTTACATAGCCTAAGATTTCGGCCACATCTTTGCCCACGAACCACGGATTGCCATCAATGGTGATGGTTCGAATTTCTCCAAACTCGTCATTTTTGAATATTTGCAGTTCTTCCATAAATGCTCCTTTCATTTAGTCAGAAAATAAAAAAAGACCGTGCATTTTGCAGTTTAGGTACTGCGAAACACACGGTCTTTTCGGTTGATATTTAGTTTTTACATGGTTTGCTCCATAGCTGTTGTTTGATTTTGAGCTTCTTTTAGTTGAGCCAGCTTTTCCATCAGTGGCACACCATCTTTGGGGACTAGCGCACCATATTCGGTCATGCTCACTCCGTTTTTCTCTGCTATTTTTCTGCCATAATCCTCGGTATCTAAGCATTCTAGCAATTCTTCTGGCAGTATATTTTGAAATCTGTTTCGACCATAACTTGCGAAATCTCGCTCAGATGCTTTTAACTCAAATTCGCTGACATACTCGCAGAGGTTGTGGACAGCTTCAAGGTAGATAATATCTAAGGCATCTACCAGTGCCTTATAGGTGTTCAGTTCGCCAGTTTCTTTGAAGTAGGCAATAGAGGTGGCAAGTTGATTTACAGTTTCTATCTCGGTCATATCAAAGTCCATCGGTTCAAGCGATGGCACAATGCTGTGCATCTTGTAACAGGTTAATTCAGATAAATCCGTTACTTCCATCTCTTGCACCACACGCTCAATCTCGCTATGAGAAACTGGCAGAGGTAAGGAGTAGCGACTTCCATCGTCATTGTCTGGGTGAAACCCTACCTCTAATTTGAACACATAAGGCTCTGGAAATGGCATTGGACTATTGCCATCATATAAGGTTTCCAATTCTTCCATTGTGACATAATCGCCACTGATGAATGTGCCATTTTCTTTTTGAAGTATTTCTTCGCCAAGCTCCTGCAAGTTCGTGTGATCCACAATCCACTGATAGATGTCATCACTCACATCGGCAAGCTCTGGGATAAGGTCGTTATCCAGATAAAACTCTGCTAAGTCACGTTCATCCATTGCTGGCTGGGAGAACACAAGGTTATTGCTCTGAATGTTCATAGCAAGGTTGATGGCACCGGGTGCATTCACACTTCCTTTTTGACTCATAAGGAAGTAGCCACCGATGAACTGGCTGCTACGGTCATCGTCAAACTTTTGGGTAAGTGTTGCCAAATGGTTTAGCTCAAAGATATTGCACGTTTCAAAGTAAAAGTTCACAGCACCTCGCCCGTACTCATCTAAAATTCTGCCACTGGCACTGATGGTTTCATCACAGTTCAAGCGAAATAGCACATCTTCGATAGCACTGTATCGTGCAGGCAAGTCGATGTCTATTTGCTGCTTGGTTTTAGGGTTCGATAGGGTAATGTCTAGTTTCATTTACATCTCTCCTTTAATTCATACTCATCTCAAAGCCTTGGCTTTGCTCACGAAGGCCCATCTCATCAGCTGTTTTCAAAAAATATCGGTTACTATCCCACAAGCTGATATTCACATCTCGACCATCTAGTTTGAACTCCTGCTGTTCCAGACCCTCACCGAAACCGTCTGCTGCCTGACCAGTGATATATTCTTTCAGGAGCGCCAATTCTTTCTGATCCAGTGGTGCTTTTAGCTGACAAACTGCCACGCCATAGACATCTCTGTCCATCTGCTCAAACTCAAATTTGAAGCTCTCCACCTTTGCATTGACCGAGTCTTTGCCATCGTAATACTCCATAAGTCCTCGCTGCTCTGGCACATGATCGCCATAGGAAGTGATGAAATCCTCTAACTCATCTTCATAGCCACAAAGCTCGGCGCTGTCTAATTCTTCTTCGTAGTCAGAGGTTTCATATTGCCCCCAGTCGTTCTCCTGCTCGTAGGTGATGACTTTCAGAGGCATATACAGTCGGAGGGTTTCGCTATACGCTTGGCTTTGGATATTCATACCCAGCTTCTCGTTTAGAATTTCAATCATTTTAGGGTTGTATCCCATATAGGTGATATAGCCTTGGGGAGTGAATGTGCCGACCTCGTTGGCAATACGATTTTCGCCATAGGCTTTAAAGTCGATGTATTCTTCGAGGTTTTCATCGTATTCGTAATGTCCACTGTCGCAAATCATATACTGCCCATAGGCTTCTGGTGTGCGAATATTGGGGAACAGCTCGAATTCGTGCATACAGCGGCACAGGGTTTGAAGTTCTTCTGTGGTGCTGACTTTTGTGTATCTGGCTAACTTCTCTAGGTGGGTAAATTCACGCCCACCAACTTCTTCTAAGGTCTGTGCCATGTCGTTCAGTCGCTGCACATCATTTTCAATCTCATACAAGATTTCTTCGATGTTGCTTGGCAGATTGTGATACAAAATGGAGAATGAGGTGTTCTCTAAGCTTTCTACCTCTAATCGCTCCAATGCCTTTTGGATGGCGCTGTCCTCACAGGGCAAGTCCAAATATTCTTCACTGGTATCGGTTCGAAGTGCAATATTGAAAACCTTAACGCCATTTAGATATTGGGGGAGCGTCTTGCCGAAGTAGAGGTCTTTTGGTTCATTTCGGTTGGGATAAACAAAGCCATAGGGAGATAGCAAGGGATTGGGATGGTTTGCAATCATTTCTTCTACATATTTCTGACCATCGAATGTGTCGTACTCATCCATCGCCATGCCGCCTTGCTCATTCATGCTCAGCTCTTTGCCCACTTGGTTAAGGTTCTCAAAGTTACCCAATACGCTGTAGCAGTTTGTGTTGAATGTGAGATTGATAAAATCTTTAGCCGATGTGAGTTTCTTTGCATAGGCCACAGCGTAAAACGTGTTCATTTCAAATTCGTTGAAGCTATCCAGTCTTGCGAATAAATAGTTCAGCTCATCCATTTTGAATGTCTTACCCTGCAAAACGCCATTGGCAATCTCGCTGCTACTAACTTGATATACCTCGATTTCAGTATTTGCTGTGTTGGGTAGCTGTAGCTGATCGCAGAGGTATTGGATGTTTTTTTCTTCGCAAGGAAAGGTGGCGAATACTGTCTTGCCAGTATTTCTATTTCTGATGCTTAGATTCATTTGTGTTCCTCCTATTTATTCGTTCCATATCGGTTTTCATACAATTGCCCTCGCAGGTATAACAGATGAACCCATGCGAGGGATAGGGGCAATTACCACAACTTTCAAACGGACCGATTACTTTTTCTGCCTGTATCCGAATGTGTGTTGATGGTGCAGAGCTTGCTGTACAAAGTTTTTTATTTCGCTTGTAGTTTGTAGTCACTGGAATTCTCCTTTTCCAAGAAATAAAAAAAGAGCTGTTAAGTGGAGGATAGTCCTCGCATTTAACAGCTCTTAATGTTTGAGTATTTTTTGTGATTTTGTGGTAGTTTCGGAATTTTGGGCATAAAAAAACCACTGTATTGGTTCAAATACAGTGGTTACACGCAAAAAGCCAATATGACATCCGTAAGCGTAAAATAGATACGAACCTATCCCCCATGAGTCAAAATTGCTATAATAGTCGCAAGACTAGAAAAAGGCGGTGGAATCATGGGGGATTATGTATGTCAGTGTTGCGGGGTGAGCTTTACACCCACCTGTCACAAGACACGGCAAAAATACTGCAGCAGGGAATGTCGCATCAAGAAAAATAATGCCATGCGTTATTACGGTGGTCAGGTGGACATTTGCCTAGAATGTGGTGAACCGTTGGAGCAAAGCGGAGAAAAAGGACGTTGGAAACGGTACTGCAGTGAG
>JAWXUL010000091.1:0-4580 GCA_044432725.1 Eubacteriales bacterium | reverse complement strand
AGATTCCACCCAACTTCATCAATAAAACCTTTGAAGTTGGCGAAAATCAGGTGGAACAAACAGCACAAGTTAGTCAGCTTTCTACCAAAGAACTCCAAGAGATGATGAACAGCGACCCTGACTTTGCCTTATCCATGCAAGAAGCAGTGGCATTTCAGGAAATCCAGAATCAGGTGGAGCAGACCTTGACCACCCCCGACCTGAAAATTATCCGTGAGTTTACAGACAGCTTTGACATGGTGGAGAGTTTAGAAAAAGGCACTACCCTTGACTTTGTGGCACAAGCAATGAATGAGGACAAATTGACGGCTCTGGAACTGGAAGAGATGGATTTGAATGACTTTACCACGGCTTTTGACCTACGAGATACTGAAATGTTAGGAAATATGGTGGAGAAAAACCGTGAAATCAATGCCACCGAGGTAGACCATTCCCCCGAAGTCCTCGCAGATATTCAGGATGGCTTGGAGGAAACATTATCCGAAAGTGACCTTATGAAAATAAATGACCTCATTACAAAAACTGATTTGAGAAGTGAAGAACACTCCCGACCATTTATCCAAGAATTTGTCTGTGAAGCCCTCAACAGAAAGCTGATTCTCCCCGATGATGTGGACTTTTTGAAGCCCTCTAACGTGGAAAACTCCATTCACTTTGAGGAACACAAGCAATTACAGGGATATGCCGAAAGTAATCGTGGAGAACAAAGAGAACGTGAACAAGAACCGCTGGCAGAACCCACCCTTAGTCCACTGCTCCAAAAACTTCAAGATACGGATGTCAATGAGGTGGCTTATAAAGTGGGCGAAAACTTCATGCACTTTGAGAAATCTGGGGAGGATGAACAGAATGTCACCCTAAATTACTATAACAAAGACTTGGATGTTATAAAAAGTGAGGTAATGGAAGATAAAACAATGGTTGAAGCGGTGAAAAGTCAATTTAGCATTGGTGGATTCCCTGAAATGGACGTTGCCGAACTGAAATTGATGTTGGCGAAAGAGGAAACTGTGGTGGAACCTGCCGTAGCATATAAAACCGAAGATGTCATCGCCAGCTACACCCCACAAGAGGACGGTAGTGTGGACTTCCAACTGCTGAACCATGACTTAGAATCCATCCACCAGATTACCTATGAAGATTCCACCGTGTCTATGGCGATTGAAAAAAGCTGTGCTGACGTGATGTTTTCAGGGTGTGAAGAAGTCCAACAAGGCACTGCCCCCGAGGTAAATCTGGAACTGATGGCACTGGAAAAAGAAGCCCCACGTCAAGTCAATGACCACTATTTTATCACGGACAGCAAGGTGGTAGGCGATACCGAGGTGGCTTTAGGACAAAGTAATTCGGGCGATACCTTTGCCACATGGACGAGAAATATCCCAGCCGATGAATCCAAAGGTGTTGAAGCAAACTGGAACTTCGGGAATTACTTCATGGGGGATAAAGAAAGTGCTGTGGAGGATTTTCACAAGAGAATCGAGCAATACACCCCTGAACAGGAGAAACAGGAAGAAAAGAAAACCCCAGAACAAGAAAAAAAGCCTGAATCCAAAGAGAAAACAGCCGTAGACAAGGCAAAACAAGAAAAGAAACAGGCAAAGGTGCAAAAAAAGGAAAAAACCAAAGAAACGAAACAAAAGAAACCAAAAACAAAAAAGCCCAAACAAGAACGGTAAAGGAGGGAATGAATGGGGAAATTACAAGATACCCAGAACCTATATGAAGAATATCGGCAGAAAGTCACTGGAAAGCCTGATACATGGAAAGGTTTTCTCACCACCATGAGCAATAACCACAAATATGACTTTGATACCCAACTGCTGATTTATGCCCAACGTCCAGAAGCAACAGCCTGTGCCACCTTTGATGTGTGGTCTAAACAGGTGAAACGGAGAATCAATCGTGGGAGCAAAGGGATTCCGATTATAGTTTACAACCAGTGGGGAACTGCTAAAATAGACCATCTTTATGATATTACTTCCACTTCTGAACAAAAAGATTCCATGCCAATTAAGTTGTGGAACGTCCAGCCCCAGATTGAACCCTTTATCAAGGAGCGACTTGGCGAAAAGTATGATACCTCTGTGAAGAATGACTTAGGGCAAATGATAATGGATATTTGTGCCGACATCAGCCGAGAACACTGCGAGAATACTGTGGATGACCTTGCCATGATTCGGGATAACAGTTTCTTGGAGGACTTAGACGAACTCAACCTTGAAATGACCTATAAATCGGCAATGACGGTAAGTTTGCAATATTCCGTGCTGTCACGTTGTGGTATAGACCCTGACGAATACCTTGACATGGAGGATTTTATTCCAGTCTATAGTTTTGATACTCCTGTCACTGCTTCTGCCCTTGGAATTGCCATCTCTGACCAGAACAAGTCTTTATTGGTAGAGATTGGAACACACTGCCTAGAAGCTGAAAAAGATTTTTTAGAAAAAAAGGAAAAAGGTATTGCAAATAGCTTTGAGATGGTGTATGATAATGTTGGGATATTAGAACAAGAAATAGGAAATCCTGAAAATATCAACAAGGAGGAACAAGGCGATGGAAGAGAAAATGAGTTTGTTCGAGCAAATGGGGGGAACTTATACGGAGGGGGAGGACGGAATGTTGTACCCGAACGTGACGGTGGAGGACTTAACAGGGAGAAAACAACCCAAGGAAGTACCACTGGAGAAATACGGAATGGACAGACACGAGTACCTGAAAAATCACAAGCGAGTACCTTACCAACTGCTGAAAATGGACGGAACACTGGCAGAACACCTCCAACATATCGACAAACAGGGGAAAGAAATGGAGGAAACAATCGTCCGTCAAATGATGGAGAAACAGGGCTTGACCGAGGAAACACGATTGACAGACCCAAAATGGGAGGGGAAAGTAAACATGATTTACCTCCAAGCGAGAGAAATCGTGCAGTCGGAACTGGTGTTCACCTAGAAAATGACAGTGAACAGGCAGAAAAGTTAGACTTTTTCCCTAGCAATGAGGAAATGATTCAAAATTTGATACAACAAGGAGCAGAAGAGCGAGTTTCTTCTGCTCCTTTTCCCATTCCAGAGCCGATTCCTACCTCTCCACCACCTGAACCACCTCCCAATGCTCGACCTCTCTTCGGACAAATCCATGACGGTATGAGTGGAAATGCTTCGTTCCCTACTGCAAGCGAACCACAGGAAAATGAACAGTTTTCAATGGACTACCTTATGGCACAACAAAGGAAAGCACAGGAAGAAAAGACAATCCCACCACCGATTCCAGTGCCACCCATCGCACCACCTAGCCCAGAGCCAGCAGAATTGCCCGAACCAACCAAAGAGGACTTAGAAATGGGCTTGCGTTTCGGTACAGCAGATAAGTCCTCCAAAGAGAAAATCAATGACTTTTTTCAGAAGCAACCTAATACATTGCGAGATAAACGGATATTGCTACAAAAAGAATATGGCACAAGCACCTTACTTTTTGGGAATTATGTTGTAAAAAGCAATCGTGACTTAGGTATTCGTGTGCAAGTCGAGGGGAAAAAGCCACAAAATATACCGTGGAATAAAGTTGTGGAGATGATGGATGACCTTGTGAGCCGTGGTGCTTACTTAACCCCAGAGAAACAGCAAGTCAAGGAGCAACCAACACCACAAGAATCTCAACGGACGGCTATGTATAGTGAAGTAAGCCCTATTGGTGCTGATAGAATCGCAAGAGGTGACTTTTCAGACCATGAAATGCCTATTTTCACCAACAAAGAGGGAAAAGACTTCGCTTTAGGATTTTTCAACATGGGCAACGGCACAACGGTCAGTAACTTTTTGGAAGAGGTAAACCGAGAATATAAGCAAGTGGCACATATTGGGGAGGATGGCACTCTCAAAATCTATGACAAAAGTTTACCAGAAAATGCGACTGCATACCTGAAAGAGCGAGCAGAATCCGAAAAAATGCAAGATAACACCAAAGAAGCACTGCCGACCTCACCAGAAAAACAAGAGGTCACAGTGGAAAAAATCACGTTTGACCCAACAACAGAGAAAAAAATTGCTTTTTATGTAGAGAAATTCGGTGTAGACGAGGAAATACTTCGGAAAATAAAATCACAGGCTCTTGGTGGGGAAAATATAGAAGAATTTGGACGTTTTGACAAGTTGCGTGGCACTGTAGATAAAAATAGAGCGAAAATGACACTAGATGAATCTACAGGAGAAGATTTACCACTTCATAAGGTCAATATAAAAGTTGCCAGTGTTTTGCGTAGTTTTTTAGCTGGGGAAGAGCCTAAAATTGACCTTGTAGCACCGACACAGCCTGATACTAAAGAAGAAACTGCCGTAGAAGTGCCTGAAACAGACGTTTTTCCATTCAAAACAGGGGATTCCGTTACCATTGACGATACCACCTTTGTTATCAAAAATATCTCCGACTATGATGTGACTTTGGTTGACCCCTCTCTTAGCTATCCCATCATGAGAAGCGAACCCAAGGACTATTTTCTTGAAATTGTGGACGAGATACCAGAAAAGACTGCTGAAATAGAAAAAGCTGAACCATCTTCTAACATTGAACTGGAA
>JAWXUL010000090.1:0-4604 GCA_044432725.1 Eubacteriales bacterium | reverse complement strand
CACTAGCCACCTAAAACAGCTTGTTTTGGGTGGTTTTATTTTGTTTTAGGGGACTTTTTGGGGAGTTTTTTGGTTTTGGTAGAACTTTGGTAGAACGAGGGTGGGGATTTTGGCTTGGGTTGTGTTTTATGGTGATGGGTGGTATAATCTAGTTAGGAATAAATTGGATAAAGCTAGGTGTTAGGAGGAATGTACTGATGAAACTAACCAATCATCAAATCGTAGAGATAGTTGAGGGATATATCAAAGAATCACGTTATACACAGGCGATTCTAATTGACGGTGCGTGGGGGTCTGGAAAGACATACTTTTTGAAGAATCACTTTAAGGAACAACTACAAGGTGGCTTTGATGGTAATATTGACGATAAATATTTGTACATTTCTTTGTATGGGGTATCTAGCACAGAATCAATTCAAAAGCTTATTTTTCAAAGTTTTAGAGATGACTATATGAAAAGACTAGCTGATAGCTTTCCAGAGAAATTAAAATTCCTAAAACCGATACCTACAAATAATAAGAAAGTAAATTTTGATTTTCAGTCAATCGCTTACAAATCTATTGCAAGTTTCGCCAACAATTGGTTATTAGAAAAAGGAATTGATAGTGCTGAATTTGATTTGGCAGATTATATAATCCCACAGAATATCGTTATTATTTTCGATGATTTGGAACGATGTCAAATTGACATCCATGAAGTTCTGGGGTATATCAATAATCTTGTGGAGCATAATGGTGTTAAGGCGATTATTGTGGCGAATGAGGAACAGATTTCAGGAAACTACAACTTTGCTAGTTCAGAAGAACACCCAGAAAAAGAAGATGACCAACCTTCCTTGTCTTCTGCGAAAAATATCACATACAAAAGAATAAAAGAGAAATTGATTGGACTTACCATCAAGTACGAGCCGTGTTTAGAAGATATTTACGATAAGTTAATAGAATCAGTAATCACAGATGCCATGATCAGAGAGAAGTTAGGTGAACACAAAAATGCTATTATAGATGTTTTTATTCAACAGGGACATCAGAATATTAGGACATTACTCTTTTTCTTTGTGGCTTATGAAAAGCTTTCAAAAGTTTTCAAAAACACTTCCGACGAATTTATGGCAGGGAAAGAAAAAGTTACCCTTGACGTGACTCTATACTTAGCGAAAGCAAGCATTCAAAATGCAATTGGTAATGATTTCAAAGAGTGGAGCGATAAAGAGGGTGAAATCAGATTTCACAATCTTCCTTGTGAAACCTTACTTCAAGCAATGGAAAACGACAGAAACAAGACCTTGCAATATCGCTTTGTTGACACACTTGTAATCCAAGGATACTTAGACGTAAATAAATCACAGGCTATCTTAGAGTCGTTGTATGTAGAAAACCATCAAATAATTTTGGTGGAAGAACAATTGGCACCATGGTTTCGTGGTGATGACACCAGCAATGAAAAGATACTTAATGAATTGCGAAAAGGCTTGAGTGACGATTTGTACACAGCAAATCAGTGCTTTCGCATACTGTCCCTTGTGTTAGTAATGGAATTATTTGTCGTAAAAGGTTTTGAGTATGGATCACTGATTAATTTACTTTGTGATAAAGCGACAAACAAGCTCAAGGCATTGGGTCCAGTGAAGTCGATGGAAATTCTACATTTTGCCACATTCTGCACTACTGAACATGAAGTAGCTCGAGAAAAATACCTGAACCTCTGTAATGGAATTCGAGAGGAATTACAGAATGCACAGCTAGATGTGGTGACAGAAATGAATCTTGTGGTAAAAAACAATGAAACATCTTGGGGAGAAACACTACTAGAAATTTGCAGTCAAAGAGGTCAAGAGTTCCAAAGAGAAAACAGTTTTCTGAAGTTACTGGATAGAGTCACGTTGCTAGAAACATTAAAGTTGTCCTCTCAAGGAAACATCATTTCTTTTGCACATGTACTTAAATATGCCTATAATAATATTTATATGGAAGAAAGTTTAGATCATCTAAATGAACTTTGCGAGGAGGTAAACCAGCTAAGTCACTACGAATCAGATGGTTACAAAAAATTTGGCTTCGCTGTGCTTCTACTGACTTTAAACTATCAGATAGAAAAGTGGAAGAAAGAAAATCAGCATAATATTCAGCCCGACCAAGCTTAAACTGGGTCGGACTGCAAATTCTTTTTAAATTTCGGAGTTCCCATCCCCCCACAAACTCTCCATCATCTCCTCATGTCCATGGTCAAGGAGGTGTGTGTAAATCTTTGAGGTAGTCGCCGTGGTACTATGCCCCAAAGCCTTACCAATATTATACAGTTGTTGCCCGCTGTCATTGGCAATGGTGGCAAAGCTGTGCCTGAGTCCGTGGAGTGTGATGTAGGGCAAACCATGTTCCTCGATAAACTTCTTAAACAAATCTGAAGCATAATTGGGTCGCAGTGGTCTGCCGTCCTCCCACACAATCACCAGACCTTGGTCATCATAGTCACTGCCAAAAACTTCCTTGTACTCCTCTTGCTTTGCACGTTCCTCTTCCAAAAGTTTCAGAATTTTATCAGGGATGTGAAGTTTCCGTCTGGAACTTTGAGTCTTGGGAGCCTTCTTCACCGTGGCATTGCCTGCTTGGGTACGCACAGTCCTCACCTCGATTTTCTTTTCAGAAAAATCTACGCAGTCCCACGTTAGTCCCAGAATTTCCTCACGTCTAAGTCCCAACATCCCAGCCAGATGGATGAGCAACTCGATTCTATCACCCTGACTCAACTCCAACAGCTTAGTGAATTGTTCCCTGTTGTAGTAGGCAATCTCTGGTGCTTTGAACTTGGGTACCTCCACCTTCTCCACAGGATTCTTCACGAGGATTTCTTGTTTCACTGCAAATTTCAATGTGGAGTTCAGCAAATCGTGGTGCTTTCGGACGGTGTTAGTGGAAAGTTTCTTCTCCGTCACCAAGCTGGCATAATACTTTTGAATCTGTGCTGGGGTCAGCTTTTGCAAAGGCACATCGCCAAAGCCTTCTTAGACGTGCTTCACGATGTTTCGGTAAGCATAGATGGTGGTTTCCTCACGATTCACCTCCACAACAGTTTTCATCCAACGCTCCAGCCAATCTCCAAGGGTGAGTTCCTGTGGCAACACCGTTTTTCCCTCATTGAAGTCTGCTTCGTGTCTGGTAAGTGCTTTCTTCGCATCTTTCTTGTTGCTGAAGGTCAGGTTCAGTTTGATTCGCTTGCCCGTTACTGGTTCCACTCCGTAGTACAAGCTGACGTAATATTTCTTACGCTCATCATCGTAGTACAGATTTCTATCAATTTTCACTCTAGCCATATCATTTTTCCTTTCGTGGTGGGAGGACTTCCGAAGAAATCCTCCCGAAATTTATCTTAAACCTCGCAAACATCGTAGCCCATGAACTCATTGAGAGCCTTGATGGGAATCCGAACTAGTCTGCCGATGTGTACACAGGGAAGTTTTTCTTGCTTAATCAAGTTGTAGACCGAGCCAGTGCTGACACACATTGCCGCCGCTGCCTCCTTGACCGTGACCACTTTTCTGTGGGTGAGTTTTTCGTCTTTTTTTAACACATTTTCTTTTTTATCCATTCAATTTCTCCTTTTTAGTATCAATTTGATTTCTCTTGTCGCTTTGGTTACCATACATCATACCCTAAGTCTTTCAGAAAGTCTAGTAAATATTTCCAGATTTCCTGAACAATTTTTTACTCGCTACATACTTTGGGTCATTCCTTTGTCTTTCAATTCTTGCCATCTCTTTTTGTCAATGTGCTGAGGTGCAGTGGTACAGTCTTGAATAAATTCCTCAAAGGGCTCACCACTTAAGGACTCAAGATTTTTCCCAAGTTGCACCAAATCACCCAACAGCTGAACACCAAGCCCCATCATCAGTACCAGAAAATCTGGTGGAATTTCTGGTAGGTGGAGATACATTTTTGGAAGAGAAAAGTTTTTCTCTTTCTTTTTCCCAACCAGTTCTTGTGTCTGCTGAATCTTCTCCACCTGTTGTGTCAGTTCTTCCAGTTTCTTCTTGGCGGAAACCTGCTCTAGAGCTGTCATCATGGTCTGTTGGTTTCTGTTGTTTTGGTTCTCCATCTGTTCCATCTTGTCCCACAGGATTTTCTGGTTCTCCAAAATCATCTCCAAGTCCTCTGCCGTCAGTGTCCACGGTGGTGGAGTTGGTGGTGTGCTGTTTTGGGGTGCTTCTAACTTTGGCTGTTGCTCCGCTGGATTCAACTTCTTCAATTCCTCTAGCGATAATTTCTTCTCTGATTCTGAATTCACGTTCCATCAGCTCCTTGCTGTACTTTTTATCGTGGAGTTTGTTGCACCGACATCGTTGACCCTCTGGAGTGAAGTAGGTCAGGTATTTTCTGTTTTCTTCCCACTTCACATCGTAGCCTTGGTCGAACATCAGCTTTTTGAAGTGCTTTTTACTTTTTGCCTTTGCCATGCACAGGTCGATGGTGCTAACCAGTTTCATTTTCCAACTCTCTCCACGCACGGCAGAGTGGTACTCTTTTCCAGAAACTGGTTCTGTCTTTTGCTCTTTGGGTTGGCAGACACTCAAACCAAACTCTCGGCAGAGGTTGTCTGAGTAGGCACG
>JAWXUL010000089.1:0-4746 GCA_044432725.1 Eubacteriales bacterium | reverse complement strand
ATAGTATGGCAATGCTTTCTGCCATGTTAGAAGAAAAAGAAGGAAAAAAAGTGGATTCTGTATTAACAGAAGAGGAAAAAAACACCCCAGAGGAAGAAGCAGCGTTTCAAGCACAATTAGACGCATTGTATGCTGATGAAAATGGGGACGGCTATCTTGATTCCACCCATAATTTAGAGTATATCATGCAACTGAATGATATTTTAGATGGAAAACTGCCCTATTCTTCCTTGAAAGAGGGGACGAGTAAAACAGTTAGCACAAATAGTTCAAATACTGAAGCAAACCCCGTAGCAAGTACAAGGAGTAAAACAAGCACTTCCACCAGTCAAAATTCAAAAAGTCCAGTGAATTCTGCGAGTGGATCCACACAAACACTGTAAAAATCACGTCCTCCTCTCAACAAGTCTTTTGTGGCTAAGTTGAGGGGAGGAAATTTTTTTGCAATTATTTTGAAAAAACTCTTGACAAGAATACAGGAGCGTAGTAATATAAAAACACAGGGATAACAAACTTGTAGTTTTAGCACGAAAGGAGAAAATCATAATGGAACAATTCAAAGCCATGTCAGATAGTGAACTTACCATCATGAATACCTTGTGGAATGCAGAAAAAGAACTGTCAGCACTAGATATTCTCGCACAATGCGAAGAGAAGCACCCTTGGAAACGGCAAACTGTGACCACTTTTTTGTTTAGACTCGCAGAAAAAGGCTTAGTACAGCAACGAAAACAGGGGAGAGATGTGTTTTACGCACCGAAAATGACTTTCAAAGAGTACGAGAGCAATCGAGCAAAATCTATCCTTGACAGCTTATATGACGGCTCTGCAAAGAACTTTATGTCTGCTTTATGCGAAAAACACAACCTTTCTAAAGAAGAATTGAAGGATTTGAAAGACTGGATAAAGGAGCAAGAATGAACTATTTAACGAATTTAATGACCGAGTTTTTGCTGATTTCTTCCGTTGCAACCCCTATGGTGTTGGTTGTTTTTCTTTTGAAACCAATCAATTCACGTTTTCAAACACTGAAATGGCAGAATTTAATCTTGAAATTGACTTTGGTTCTGTTTTTTCTCCCTGTCTACTCTCTTTTTGGTGAAATATCCTTACCAGAAAAAACAGTGGAAACTCAAAAACCAGTAGTCACAGTGCCTTTTGTTCCGAATGTCATTGAAACACCTGAACTGTTTTCAGATGTCACAGAAACAGAAGAAACAGGTGTGAATTTCATAGATTATTTGCCAATCCTTTCTGTGTTTTGGATAATTGGTGTTATTCTATCCATTTTCTTTCAAAGCTACTGTTACAGAAAATTCAAAAACTCTATAAAATCAGCAAAACAAACCGAAGATGAAACACTTCTCGCAATGTTAAGTAGTGAAAGGGAAAAACTAGGTATCCGTAAAAATATCCCACTGTATACCTCTCATCATGTGGTATCTCCTATGGTATCTGGTGTTTTTTCTTCTAAAATCTATATACCAGAAGAAAATAAAGTAGAAAAACACGTTCTCACCCATGAGTTAATTCACTTTAAAAACAAGGATTTGTGGTGGAAAGCATTGTTACTTGTTGGCAAGGTGCTACACTGGTACAATCCGTTCATTTACCTGTTGGGACAAGAATTGGAAGAAAATTTAGAGTTTTGTTGTGATTTAGAGGTGATTGAGCAGTTAGATGTGGAAGAAAAAAAGGAATATGCCCTGACAATACTGTCCACTTATGAAAAAGGTACCTTGTATGGCTTAGGTCTGAATCATCGTCCCAAACAATTAGAAAGAAGAGTGAAATTTATGTTTGAAAAGAAGAAAAAATCTGTGGTGGTGGCAAGTTTTACTGGACTGACTTTGCTGTTTGTCTTAGGAATGGCTTCGACTATGGCAAATCAGTCTGAATTAGAGAAAGGATTAGGGACTAAGGATAGTTTCTCTGATGATAAAATTGGTCTTGAAGTGTCAATCCGTGACCCAGATATGACAGAGCAAGAAAAGATAAAAATGTATGAGTTAGAAAGAAAAGTTGCTGAGTTGATGTTAACGGAATTTTCTGTGGAAGCTGTTGCTACACTTATGACAAGTGTAACATATGCTGGTGAATTAAAGCTAAGTATTTGTATAGATAACAGTAACTTGACAAATCTTTTAGACAAGGAGAAGATTCTTGAATTGGTTACCCCCATGTTGTCTGATTGGAATACAGATAGAATCGACATTTCGTATACAGTACCCTTAGAAGAAATGCCTATCATCGGAGAAGGACAATGGGACGAAAGTCAGAAAAATCCGTTTGTATTGGGAGATGGAGTGTTTATCGGTGGGACTGATTTTTCAAATGTTGAAGGTGTTTACATTGATTTGTATCACCCAGAAACAGGCGAATTGAAGACCTTCGGTGAGTATGCAGATTATCATAATGAACAGTTGGGTTCTTTGGAAGATGACGAGGGTTTCAAATATTTTGAAGCGTATCACCCAGAAACAGGCGAACTTATGACACCGACTGAATGGGGCCTATACTATGACCCAATACGAGAGGAAAACGAAGCCAATCCCAGTCACTATTCACGAGGTAGTGACGAAACTTACGAGATAGAGGAAGGAATCTTTACCCATAATGGGAAAACTTACCCTTATAAAGTAACGGCAACTCGTCTTATGGAAGAGGGGGAGTGGGAATTAGTCGTGTATACCTCAGACCCTGAAATTTCTTTTGCTGAAATTATGATGGCAGGAGTTGGATTGAGTAGCGGCATCTCTGATTACAAATATTTCCAAAGTAGAGCTGTATTGGTTCGCTCACTTGATGCTGAAAACAGCTAAATCCCCCACGCCCCCAATCGGTCGCACTGGACTAAAAACCAGTGCGACCGATTTTTTTACACCCTTTCCCACATCTTTCACTCCCTCCACTGGAAACGGTGGGGGGAGTTTCACATATCTCGCAATTCCAAAATAACTCTTGACATTCTGTAGAAAATAATATACACTAAATACACTACAGTATGTAGAAATAATTTGAGGAGGTTATTTATGAAAAAAGGAAAACTGACCGAGAGCGAGAAATATTTGATGGAGCTTCTATGGGAAATGGATGGAGCCGTGGCTATGCCAATCATTATGAAGGCACAAACAGAGGAACGTGGGTGGAAATACAGCACTGTCAACACTTTGTTGGTGCGAATGATTGAAAAAGGGTATCTTTTGAAAGAAAAAGCCACTTACAGACCTGCCTACACAAAAGAGGGGTATCGAGAACTGGAAACGGAAGATTTTATGGAAGAAATCCACGAAAACTCTGTGAAAAATCTTATGGTAGCACTGACAGGAAAAATGAAACTAACCCAAGAGGAATTAGAGGACTTGCAACAGTGGTTAAACGAGCAAAAAGAGGCTGTTGATTCTGACACAGCACCCAAAAGCAAAAAGAAAGCAAAAGTGGTAAAATAGTGAATTTAGAATACTTATTCTTCTATTCGCCCTTTGCTACGATGCTTTACAGCATTTTTAATACTGTGTTTTTGACCTCAATTTTCGGCACTATGGCATTCACCCTCTACTGGCTGATTTCTCCTGTTATCAGGAAAACATTGTTTCCAAAAGCACAAAAGCTAGTCTTATCTTTCCTGTTACTTCTCTTTTTTCTTCCCTGTTAGGTATTTTTGATAAAAATTCCAAGTTACCTTCAAATTGTCGGAAACTATGTGGAATGGACTCCAGAAATGTACGAAAAAGCCGTGCACGATATGTGGAAATCTGCCAATCCTAGCCATTTTAATCCAGAAGCATATATTCCCAACCACTATCAGGTGATGACTGTTCTTTCCTATATTTGGCTTGTTGTCATGGGGATATTGACCGTAAAAGGATTATATTCCTATCAAAAGAGCCACCAACATCTCAAAAAGCACCTTGAACCTATGAGTAATCCAGAAGTTTTAGAGGAATATAGGCTGTGTTCTGAAAAAATGGGCAAAAAAAATCCCCCTGAACTTTTTACCCACCCCTACATCAACACCCCTATGCTGACAGGCTTTTTTGAACCGAAAATATTTCTACCTAGTAACTTTTCGAGGGATAA
Organism: Eubacteriales bacterium; assembly: GCA_044432725.1. GTDB lineage: Bacteria > Bacillota > Clostridia > Oscillospirales > Oscillospiraceae > JAWXUK01. The sequence goes on along the minus strand of JAWXUL010000089.1, from coordinate 666 downwards.
TGTGGTGTTATCTGCTGTATTTCTCCACGAATTATCCCATTACAAAGGGAAAGACTTGTGGTTGCAATGTTTCGGTGAGGTGGCTAAAATAATTCATTGGTTTAACCCTTTGATTTATGTTCTGCTGAACACACAAAGTTTTTGGTGTGAAGTCCTCTGCGACCAAGTGGTGGTGGAAGATTTTGATAAAAACCAACGAATAAACTACGCACAAAGCATCCTTTCCTCTGGAAAAAAAGAAGAATTAGAACTTCTTTCTGTGGCAAAACTCTCCGAGGGAACGTGGAAGCCACTCACCATGAAGAATCGTTTGGCAATGATTTGTCAGGAACAACATCACAAAAAGAGCAAGTGGAAAGGTTTTCTTTCCAGAATCTTACTTGTGGCATTTTGTGCTATTCTTCTGTGTTTTTGTTTTAAGATAGGGGAAAAGGCTCCCATTGTTGACTCTGTGTTCCCTTATGTGGAAGAAATTTATCCCAGAATCGTCATTTATTACCCAGATTTTTAAAATTTTTAGCAAAGGAAGTGTCTATCATGACAATTAACGGCTTAAACACAGGAAACACGATTTCCTACTACGATTACTCTAAAATCAATGCAAAAACGGAGAGTACCACCAGCACCACCCAAACCACCGACACCTACACCATCAGCGATGAAGCA
>JAWXUL010000088.1:0-4765 GCA_044432725.1 Eubacteriales bacterium | reverse complement strand
GTCATCTGCTAATAACATTTCTAACATCTTTTTTCTCCCATCTCTCAAAAAATATCGTAATTATTATACCACTCCTCATTCAAAAAAACAAGATGGTCTGTCACAAACAACCTGTTTTTGTCACAAACTGCAGCTTATCCCCTTGTTATTTTCATGAAACTGTGATACCATAAGGAGTGAACTTAGGAGGTAAGCTATGATAAATATTGCCATTTGCGATGATGAAAAAAAACAGCAAGAAATAGTCCGTGAACTGGTGGAAAACTCTACACAGTTTAAGGGGATTGCTTATGACATATCCTGCTTTTCTAGTGGAAGTGCGTTGATTTCATCAGAAAATATAGCTACTTTCCACCTTATTTTCTTAGATATTGTGATGGAAAACGGAGATGGTGTTGAAACTTTGGAAACTCTAAAAAAACAAGATTGCTTCGTTGTTTTTATGTCAACAACAAGTGACAGACTGAGAGAGTTATTTCACAGAAATGTCCTTGGATTTTTAGATAAACCCATTAATGAGAAGGAGTTTGAACTTAAAATCTCTGAGTTTTTAAACAATTATCTGAAAATTACTGAAAAAACCTTTACTTTTGAGCTACATGGAATGCCGAAAACTGTATTGCAACGAGATATTTTATACTTTGAAAATTTTGGACATTATATTCATCTCCACACTACAAAAGAAGTTTATGTTTTTCGGCAGAAAATAGGAGATTTGTGGGAGCAATTCCAGAAAGAGCCTACTTTTGCTTTGGCAAATCGCTCCTTTATTGTGAACCTGAATTTCTGCTCTCTAGCCAGTAAAAACAGTCTTTTTGTTGAATTTGATGGAAATAAGACAGAAATACAGGTGGGTCGCACTCGAAAAGAGGATACTTTAAAGCGATTGATGAATTTTGCAAGTCAACGAAAGGAGTATTAAATGGAGTTGTTTTATGGAACTTTTTTTCTGTTACAAGGAATTTTATATGCCTATTTATGTAAACTTTTTTTTGATGGTTACTATCGAAACGGAACTGATATTTCTACTTTCAAACAAGTTCTGATTTTTTGTCCTATTGTCTTACAAAGTTTTGTGTCACTATTTTTTGAATTCAATGTAATAATTATCGTAATATTAGGACAAATCACACAAATTATTCCACTGTTTATCTATAAATCAACATGGATCAAGCGAATCCTTGGGCATATGTTACTACTCACCTTTCACTTAGTCTTTGAAGGCTTTGTTTCTTTGGTTTTTTCAGCCTTTTTTGAAACCAGTCAAACTATTCCAACTCCTCGCTCGATAGATGCAGTTGTTGTTATTACTGTATCACGTTTGCTTGCTTTTTCGGTTTTACACCTCTGGAAAAGACTTTCTTCTGGTCAAAATAGAAAAAATCCTCACATAATGCACATAAACTTGGTGCTTATCCCTTTTTGGGGATTTAATTTTCTAGTTGGTTTTGCTTGTCTTTTAGCACTTTATTTTGGGGTAGTACCTAATTTAGAACAAGATAACATTAAAATCGCATTACTCATCAGTATTTTTCTCATCATCTTTTTTATAGGAAATGTGCTAACTTACTTTCAAATGTTAGATTTGCAAGAACATCACATCAAAACCATGCTACAACGCCAAGAAATGGAGCATTTTTCTCGTGAGCATCATATTTTGGGGGAGTATTTGAAAGAAATTTCTGTTTTTAAACACAATGTAAAACACGAACTTCTCCCTGTTTTGGCGAAGTTTCCCCAAGAAGAAAAAGAGATTTTAAGGGAATTTACCACGATATTTGACTCTATTTTTAGAGACAACTACCAATATTTCACCAACTATGCGTCTTTGGATTTACTACTGAATCATCAATTACACAAAGCACAGGAACAAGGGGTGAACTTAGAAATATTGGTGGAAAGTCAGCTAAAAATAAACACAGAATTAAATATTGTTGCGGTAATTTTGGGAAACCTGCTGGAAAATGCTCTTGTGTCACAAGAAAACACGCTAGAAAAAACAGTAAAACTGGAACTAGCCAATCCCAATTCCAACTTATTTCTCAAAGTGGAAAACCCTTATATGGGAGAACTTTTCTTTGAAGACGGTTTGCCCTTGACCACCAAAGAAAAAAGGTTAAATCATGGCTTAGGGCTATCTTCCGTGCGAAAATTAGTGGAGGATGACGGTGGAATCTTTCGATATTCCACTAAAAATCAGGTTTTTATCGTGGAAATCCTTTTGTTAAACCATGGATAATGCTATGAAGTTTTCTGTCGTTTGTGACAAAAATAGGTTGTTTGTGACAGCCACCTTGTATTTTTATTATTTTCTGTTATGATAAGTTTTGGTATCAAACCCAAATTCAAGAAAATGAGGAAAAAATAATGGAAACAACACAAGAAAACACAGTCGAAATGAAAAAATCAGGTATCACCCTCTTCAAACCACTTATGTTCTCCGTGGTACTTTTGGTCGTGCAAAGTGGCATATTTCTCCCACTCCCCAAGATAATACGAGAATATTTTCACAATTCTGACCTATCCCCAGCAGAATCCATGCTCTCAGCAGCCTTTTACAGCACCATGGGGCCAGCAATTATATCTATTTTACTCAGTGTTTGTCTACTTCCCATTTTCATTCCTGCGTTTATAAAAATGTTCAAAAGTCTTGGGAAATCAGAAAATTATTTCAACTTCAGATTTAAATTGCAACTTGTGATTTCCAGCTTTCTTTTTTATGGTCTCGCCGTCACAATTCCTGTGATGGGCGCCATGGAATTGCAGAATTTTGACCGAGTGATGGGGTTTTATAGTGATTTGCAAGAGGTAAAAAACGGCGAATTGGATACAACCAATCTTTTTTACTATAGTTCTCATACGGCGAAAGGCAGCCCACTTTTTAATGCCAATAACGAGTTTGAATACACCCACTTACTGATGGTTCATGCCCCTCAAATAGAATTTAACCCAGAAACGACCTCGTATTTCCTTCCGTGGAAAAGTGAATCTCAGAAAAAATACTCGGATTCGTATATTTGGAACGGCGAACCAGAGGAAAACAATCAAAATGCAACCGTTTATCAGTTCACCCACACCAGTTATCATCGAATTGTAACAGGGGTCGAGGAAGTGAAGTGATTCTGAGCTAAAATATCTATAAATTGCACCCACAAGCCAAAAAAGTTTGTAGGTGCATTTTTCCTTAATCGGATTGATTATGCTGGTAATCACTCACAAAAAGAACAAGAACAACCTTGATGATAAGGTCAAATTATCTTTCGTTCCATCAAAATTGTATCAATAATTCATCTGCTGTGAAAAGTCATCTCGTTTATGACCTTGTGCCTGTTTCTTCTCTGCAAGCTGAAGCATTCGTTTGCGATCCAGTCTGTGACGTGCCTTGTGTGGTAGGGGTGGCAGATTTTCTTCAAATACCTTACTCAGCTGATTCAAAAGTTGTCCCACCTGAAAAGGGATAGATGGTTGCCCCGAAGAAGTTAATGTCTGGAAGTGGTCCACATAAAATTGTGCGTACTCATTGCCTTGCTGGGCAGATTGGTTGAGATAATCCCAAGCCTTTTCCTTGTCCTGTGGAATTTCTTCACCAAAAAAATAAAGTTTTCCCAAGGTGTATTGAGCAAACTGGTTTCCCACCTTTGCCGACTTCCCGAAGTATTCCATCGCCTTTTCCACGTCAACCTCAGTACCTTTGCCATCTAAAAACATCTTCCCAAGACGATATTGGAGTTTGTCATCATCACCTTGCTCTTCTAGTTTCACAAATCCTTCTAATGCCTTTTGGTAGTATTCCTGTGCTTTGGCAAGGTCGATTTCAGTACCAGACCCTGTTTCGAAGGACTTCGCCACCTCAAAATCAGCAAAGGGGAAATCCCCCTCCGCTGCTTCTTTGTAAAACTGAAACGCTTTTTCTAAATCAGTTTCCACACCCAAACCTCGCTTGTAAAGTCCAGCCAAAGTGTAGGCACTGTAGACGTATGGCTTTTCTGGATCCGCTTCATAAGCCTTGGTGAGAAATTCAATGGATTTTTCGTAGTTCTGCTCCACACCTGTGCCTGTTGCATACATTTTCCCAATCCGATACTGGGTGTACTGCCACGGCTTTTCAGTTTCTCGTTCCAAGAAAAGGGAAAAGGCTTCTTCCTCACACTCCCTTGCTTTTGCCACGTCAACCTCACAGCCAAGACCTTTTGCATACATTTTTCCTAGCTCCAGCTGTGCCAGAGGGTTGGTTTCTTGCTCTGCGAACATCTCCAAGGCTTTTTCTAAATCCTGTAGGATGTTTTCCTTTTCGTTGCCATAGAGAAACTTCTTCGCTTCTTTGAAATCCTTGTTCCACCAGTTTTTGGGACTGCTCTCCCAGAATTTGTTCTTGGTTTTAGGTTTTTCTTCTGGTTCTGGAAAATCAAAATCTTCAGACCACTGCTGACCTGTTGGGGGAGGTCTGTCTGCATCTGTTTCTCTCTGGCTTAAATCTTCATAGTCAACTTCATCCCATCCATCGGCTTCTTTGAGGTGAATGGTACTGGGTTCATACTTCATCGCTTCCTGAATCACCATGTTCTTGATGGATTTGAAGTCCTTGCACTGGGAGAGTGATGGTTTTTCTTTGGTGTCATCAGAGTAGGTCAGGTGAATTTGTTGCTGGGTCTGCCACCAAAGTTCATAGCACTGTTCCACTTCTGGAATTTTCCCAAGCTGATTGACAATCTCATCCACTAAATTCTTCATCTTGGGAGGGAGATAACCATACTGCTTTTTCCCT
>JAWXUL010000087.1:0-4852 GCA_044432725.1 Eubacteriales bacterium | reverse complement strand
TGGTTTGGGTGGATTCTGCCACAGCCATGATATAATCTGCGATGACAGGAGGAAACTCGAACACTGGAAAGGTATCAAGCTGTCCTTTTTGGAGGGTAAGTGGTCGCATTTCTCCCCACTGTATGGGAGAGTTTTGTGCAGGTGGTGGGTGTTGATTCATAGATAAATCCTTTCTTTTTGAAAATCCCCTGTGTCATTTGTGCAATTGTGCCAATACTATTTCCAAGCCGTAAAAGTGATATAATCAGCAAGATATAATTAGATTTTACAACTTATCGGAAGTGTTTTCATGTGCCATTGCTGTGTCATCACTGTGTCAGCTTGTGCCATTGCTATGGGTTAGGAGCATTGTCACCATACTGACACAGTATTGGCACAGAATTAGTGAAAATATTATTTCAACATATACAAGAGATTAAAACTCTTTTTCAAGCAATACCGAAAATAACCACAATGTTTTCACAGTGTTTTCTAGTAGCTAGGGAGTTTTGGCACAATGGCACAGTTGACACAAGGGGATTCTTTGTAATTCTCACCAAGTCCATCTGTGAGGGGTAAGGCGGTGAGGTTTCTTTTCATTCAAAATAATTCTTACAAGGCAATGACACGATACTGACACAGTATTGGCACAAAAACTAAGGGAAATAGAATTTCGATATTTCTTGCTGATTTCCTTACAGTTCACAAGTTTTTAATAGATATGCACAACTTTTATTAAGTAGTTTTGACTGGAAAGGGAGTATTGGCACAATGGCACAGTTGACACGAGGGGTATTTAAGTAATGCCCTGTTGCTTGCTGATAAAGTCCAGAAGCACGTCCTCTTGAATCAGGTACTTGTTGCCAGATTTGAAGCTAGGGAGTTCCCCAGACTTGCACAATGTACGGATTCGGAAGGTGGTTAAGCCGTCTACAAGTTGGCTTGCCCCAGTGATGGTGAGAAGTTTCACCTTTGCTTGTGTTTGTTCTTTCATAAAAAATCTTTCCTTTCTTGTTTGGGTATTTTAATCTTTGGAATCGCCTGTGGTTCTTGCTCTATCTTTCGAGAACTGTTCTAATCATACTACATTGGAGGGGGTTTTTTCGTATGTTTAATAGATTAAAAATTCAGAGCAAAATGGTGAAAATTTTAATTCACTGAACGTAATGTCGAATAAGGTCGAACGATTCTTGTTGAAACTTCCTTTTTTCTGTGGTATCATTGTGAAAATACTGAAAAGAGGTAGAATCAATGCTTGAAGAACTGACACTAGGTGAGAAGCTAAAGGATTTACGAGTGAATCATGGTTATACACTGGATAAGTTGGAAAAACTCACTGGTATTTCTAAGGGAACACTCTCCAATTACGAAAATGATGATAAAAACCAAGCCATCAACCACTTGTACTTGGTAGAATTGGCGAAACTATACAGAGTAACCACAGATTACTTAATGGGAGCAACAGCCTGTGACAAGGAATCTCGCACCGACATTGCAGACATTTACCTTACCGATGAAGCCATCGCAGTGCTAAAATCCAGAAAAATCCATCCTCGCTTACTCTGTGACTTACTTACCCACGAGAAATTCCCTGACTTCATGAGTAATATTGAAATATTCGTTGATGAAATCGCCAAAAATTGTTTTCATAAAGTGAATAGAGAAATTGGAGAGATATACGATTGCTTTCAGAAACAAGACCTACCACCAGAAGAAAAAAAGCACCTACCAACACTGAAAGCAAGTGCAATCCAGTCCGATAGGTACTTTAAGGCTGTGGTCTATGAGGATTTAGATACAATGATGGGAGAAATTCGAGAAAAGCAACGTAGAAATGAAAAAGACCCATATCATACACTCCAAAAGGCGGACGTGCAGACACAGGTCAAAGAATGGACGAAATCTTTCAAGAAAATGGACGAGCAAGGAAGAATCTTATTCCTAGAGGAAATGGACGTAAAAGTGGGTATTCTGATTGAACAAGCCAACTTAGACATACTAGACGAGGGAGTGGAAGAAACGGCTCTAAGACGGCTTTTAAGCCTGAATAAGCACACTCCTGAACAACTGACGGATAAGGAGAGGGAGGATTGTTTTAAGATTGTACGGAGGGATAGGAAGATGTGGGAAAGGGTGTAAAAAAATCGGTCATACTGGGGTGTAAAGCCAGTGTGACCGAGTGGTGTGTGTGGGTAGCTGTGTGTTACGTTAAAAAAGTGGAATTTCCATTGGATTCTTCACAAATTCCGTTACAGAAGTGTAGGCTGGTGTCATATAAATCACCTCGCTGTAGAATTCTTGAGGTAAATAGTAGATGGCAGTGTCATAATCACTAGAATCTCCACCATAAGAAGTACCATTAAAACCTTCTTCTTGCCCATCGGCAGTGTAAAAACTACCATCCCAAACAGAACGAGAGGTATAACTGGTGGTAAACCCTGTGTTAACAGGTGGGTTGTACACACGGAAGGTCAACGCATAATCACCTTCGCCACGTTCCGTGTCTAAGTCTGCCGAGATAAATTCCACCCCTTCAGGGAGCCAATCACAGGTCAAGTCCTCTAAATTTACGGCAACTTTCTCCAAGTCCTTGTCCAACCACTTGACTTCACGGATATATAGGGTGATATTTTCACTTTTAGAGAAGAAATCACTTTCCAAGTAATAAGTGGTTTCCAAAGGTTTTTCAGAATTCCAACTTTCCACTTGACCGTTAGTGATGGCTTCAAATGTTTCTCCTTTGTCGTTTTCCAAGTAAAACTCAATTTCTTTCATCTTTTTATTATGGTTGTCATCTTCTTTCAAGGTAATTTGAATGTGAGAGGGGTACACTTCCATATTTGTGACAGTGATACTCTCCCCGTCCACTTCAAAACTTTGATTTACCTCAATCAGTTCACCTTGCCCCAAGAAATAAGGGTCAACAATAACAGCGAATTCAAAAGAAGTGCCAAGATTTTCAGCAGAATAAAACAGGGCTGTGCCGTTTTCTTCGCTAGTATCTGTGTTTTTCCCTCTAACTCGAAGTTCTAGGGTGAATTCTTCTGGTACTTCTTCAAAAAAGTCCTTGCTCAAGATAAGTGTGGGGTCTTTATTGGTTTTACCAGAGAATAAATCCATTTCAACCGTCACATCACCCATCAAATGTGAGTTTCCTGTGTCTTCTTCGTCCATACCCTCCCAGACAAAAGTAGGCTCTACATAACATTCATTCCCTTGACTATCCTCTGCTGTGAAGAACACATTAACACGTTTTGCGTCCACAATCATGTGTTTCAAGGTGACAGTAATTCCATCTTTCGTTTGTGTTTCACCCAAATACTGCACATATTCCTCCTCCACCGCACGAGAAAGGGAAGAAGAAAAGTCTACAATTTTCGCCAATTCTCCTAAAAACGGCACACGAGAAACAGCTAAGGCAACCGATGGGAACAAGTTCACCACCAAAGTAAAGGCACACAAGCTAGTAGCAAGGGTTGTAGTGGCTTGCTTACCCACTTTATGTCTGTGGTATCGTTTTTTTGCTCTGGAAAAATCTGGTGCTGGCACTTCTGGGAGACATTCTTTCATCTCCATAAATTCATGGTTTCTATTCATTTTTACTCCTCCTCTAATTCCAATCGCAACAAGGCAAGTGCTTTCCGTTGATGTGTTACCACAGTGCCTTGAGGGATTTCCAACAATTCTGCCGTTTCTTTTAAGGTTTTGTCCATATAGAAACGAATAACAATCACATTTCGTAGATGATTCGGCAATTTCTCTAAGGCTTCTTTCAATGGCAAGTTGTCATAAAATTCTTGAGATTTTTCAGGAATATCTCCAAATAATACTTTGCTCCGACGTTTCAACTCCTTGTTACAGCCATTGATGACAATCCGTGTGAGCCATGTTTCAAAGAAATCCTCTTCTTTTAACTTTTTTAGGTGTTTTAGTGCCTGATAGATAGATTCGTCAATCACTTCTAAACAATCTGATTCATTTCCTAAGTAACAAAAGGCGACTCGATAAAGCTGATTGTGGACTTTCTCGCACCGTGCGACAAATTCTTGTTCTTTCATGTGCTACTCCTTTCTTGAAAAGCTTTTCATATATTAGAGGATTTGGGATAGGGTTTTGATTTAGGATTTTGAAAAAAATTAAAATTTATTTTCTTACTACTTTATCACAAGTCGAGATAGGGAGCAAGTAAATTCTCTTGCCGACCTGTTGCCCTGAATCCATTGTATATCTTCTGGATTGCCTTTCATATATTAGAGGATTTAGAAGATGGTTTTGATTTAGTTTTGTTGAAAAATTTTTATTTATTTTTTATCTATATATATCCAAGCAAAACGGGGAGTAAATAAACTTTTCTGTTTCCCCTTAATATCTTCTGAACCACCTTTCATATATTAGAGGTTTCAGGTTAGCTTTTTGATTTAGTTTTTGAAAATATTTTTCACTCATTAAAAGGAAAACTATGTCACCCTTATCATTTATGACATTTCAAAAATTCTACACACGATTCTACCACACTTCACAACATATACTTCTGATACAGGCTGAAACAACAACATTTTATACTTCCTTTTATTTTGGTATGAAGTGGTTTATTGAGGGAGATATTAAAGGATTCTTTGATAATATCGACCACAATGTCATGATAAATATCTTAAAAGAGAGAATTGTAGATGACAGATTTTTAAGATTGATTCGTAAATTCCTAAATGCTGGATATGTAGAGGACTGGAAATTTCAAAAAACCTATTCTGGCACTCCACAAGGTGGGGTAGTCAGTCCAATACTTGCAAATGTCTATTTAGACAAGCTAGACCAATATATGTTGGAGTATGTGGAATCTTTCAAAAAAGGTAGAGCAAGAAAAAGAACTACT
>JAWXUL010000086.1:0-4964 GCA_044432725.1 Eubacteriales bacterium | reverse complement strand
TTGACAGTTTCCACAAAAAGGAGGAAGAAGATTCTGACGGCAGCTACAAAAAGCCTGTAGACAGCAACGGAACGGCCACAAGCCAACCAGAGCAAACTACCAGCAAACCACTTGAAACAACACCATTAGAGGAATTTTTCTTGCCTGAACCACCTGTCATCCAAGGTCAAGGTGTTAACACAGGATTTGATACAAGAGCAGCGAACTATGGCAAAGAGGGCAACTACTGCACAGAACTTTCCTATCAAACCTTGGAACAACTAGGAATGTATGACACAGATTGGTCGGCTATGGATCCTGATGAAGCACAAGAACTTCAAAAGGAGATGAATTCTGTTGCTTTGTCTGTGTTTGCTGAATTTTTTGAACGTGAAGTAGCTGCTTTGATTGAAAAAGGAGTACATTCTTGCTCTCCTGATGGCAGAATGTTTGACAAGGATGGGAACGAAATTAAGTCAAAACAACTGTCCAATGAAGCCTATGACGCTCAAGTGGCAGAAAAAATGTTTGATGTCTTGGACTTTTTGAAGGAAACCAACCCAAAATGCTATGACTTGATGGTTGCTTGGAGAGAAGATAATGGTATTTCTAACGAAAGGGATTCCAGTAGTGAGAAGAATGATGTTGTGGTACAATCAAAGACCACAGATACATCAAATTCTACGAACACCACAGGAACCACAGAAAATGAGCCTGCCATTGATCCGACTGACCCAACAAATCCCTCTACTTATGAACCAGATGCGTGGTTGAAAGATTATTATACCCAAATTAGTACGGAAACTGGGGAAGAAGTGGTTGATAAAACTGACCCTACAAACCCAGAAACCTATGACCCAAAAGCATGGCTGACGGCTTATCGAGCAAGCAAAACAGAAACACCAAAAGTGGAAGAAACTCCTGAAGTTGAGGAAAGTCCAGAGGTGGAAGAAAACGAGGACAGCCAAGGTGAAACCGAGGAAACTCCCAGTTCTGCTTCGGATTTTGCAACAAAAGAAGAATATTTTGACTACCTGAAAGAAACCTATACAGGGATTGAACGAGATAATCTTGATATTCCAGATACCTTATTGGAACAAGCGATGAATGACCCCAAAAAAGAAGAAGAACTTCTTGCTTTTCTGGATAAAGTCGCAAAATAACACTTGATTTAGTGGTATAGTCAAGTGAAACTCTGTGAAAACTCTATAAACCCACCTTTCCAATCAAAAAGGTGGGGGATACATAACCACGGTATCAGCCGATGTTTTGTCGGAGGGTACTGTGGTTTTAGATGTAATTACTCATCAGGACGGCACGCACAAAAGACAGAATAGAAAAAAGCTCAAGAAAGAGGACAGAAAATGAGTGTAATTTTAGATACGGGAATAGAGACGTTTATCATAGAAAAAGAGTGGGGACAGGCATATATACTGGTGAATTCCCACGGTTTTAGAGGTCACAATCGCTTTTGTTTCGTACAAGATGGTGTCTGTGAGGCATTTGTCGCAGGATTAAATGCACTGAATCGTCTAGAACTAGGAAGTTGTAAACTAACCGATTATGACTCTGATTCTTTTATTATTGTTGAATCAGTGGAAAAAGGTAAACTGATTATTTCAGGACAGTTAGGTGGAACACATCGTGACCATTACTTCCACTTCAAATTCAATTCAGACCAAACGATCTTAAAACCTTTGATTGGAGCAATGATGGAATTTTTATGATAAGATATGGTATATTAAGGGGAGTTCTCAGAGAAAAGTAAGGCGAGGTTAAGACTGTAGTACAGATACAGAAACCTAAAAGGTTTTGGCAGAAAATATGGAATAAAAGACAGGGAGGGGATTTCTCTCCCTGTTTTTGGGGGATAGGCTAGTTATCACTTGAAAAGATGTGGGAAAATATAAATTTGAAAGGGGCGATACTATGGCAGATTTTGACAAAGATTACGAAGAACCATTCTATCAGGAAGTGACGGCAGAAGAATCAGGGAAAAGAGGTAATAAATGAAACTAAAAAAATATATTGCTCCTGTTATACTAATGCTTATTACTATTATTTGCCATTTAATCTGTATTATAACTTTGAAACCTGTAGTTCAGATATTGACTATCCTTGTGTATCTTTGTATTTCTGTGTTTATGGCACATTTTTCCTACAAAAATGGTTTCTATATCTTCAAATTTTATTTACCATACATCACAGGTGCAATGGGAATCATGCTCATTTTTTTGATTCTTTCTTCGGGCGAAAATGGAAATGGTATCTTGTTTATCTATTTACTACTTTACCTCCCTATTCCATTGTTGATTCTAACTGTGACAGGTTTTTTGATTGACAAACGCTTGTACCGAAGAAGATAAATAAACGTGATTTACCTTCTGAAAGGACTTTCGTAGCCAGCACCACAATTAATTCTTGATCCGTCAAAGAATTGGGAGTGAAACAGTCATACGCCCCAAAGAACTTAGAGAAGTCTGGGAGTTGTATTTTTACCTCATAATGCCCATGTTTCAGCTCTTTTTTGAAACTTGGCATTATGAGGTGTTTGTTATCGAATCAAGGATTTAATGATTGCCGAGATGTGCTTCAAATCATCATCTTTGAGCAATTCTAAATTTTCTTTCGTTTCAGTTAATTTTCTGTCTTTATCGAGAATTGAATTCTCTTCAGGAAAAAATTCCCTTGGCGATATATCGAGAAATTCACAGATATAGAAAAACACCTGCATGGAAGGAAATGCTTTGCCATTTTCAATTTTATTGATATAACTTTCGCTATATCCTAGACTCAGACTCATATCACGAGCAGAAATGTTTTTGTTAATTCTCAGTTCACTTAATCTTCTAGCAAAGAAATCTTCATTCATATCAATCACCTCAATACTATTGTAAAGGATATAATTCCCTATACAAAGAAATAAATTCCCTAAAAGTGTTGACATATATAATTAAATGATATATTCTATATTACTATGGGTATATTCTGGACTTGTAGACGAATTTATAAATTAATGCAAAAATTGTAGAGTGTTCTAGTGAATTTTCGATAAAATCCTTAATATTTTCCACTTAAAAGCCGAAATAACATGAGGTGGTAAATTTTCCCCATCAACTTCAGACGGAGCTCTGAAAGTATGTTCAAGGATGAATAAATTTTAACCAGTAAAGGAGTACAATCTAATGAAAATCAACGGATTTGGTATGAGCAGAACCAACGAAACACTGCGAAAAGACCAAGACAAGCAAACCAAAGAGAAAAACGGTACAACAAAGCCACAAGGCAAGACGGATACTTATTCCATCAGTTCTGAAGCAAAGGCAAAAATGGAGGAAGTAGCGAAACAACAACAAAAAGTGGGCGAAAAGCCAGATGAACCCCAACAAGGCAAGGGGAAAATCAACAATCATGTGTCGGAACTGCGTTCTGTGGGTGCTGATGGACTGGTGCTGACGGAAGAACAAATCTCTGCGTATTCTTCTGGTGTGGAACAAACAGAATTGCTCACCAGCGACCCAAACTACGTTCCACAACCTGATGAATACGGTGTCTTAGGTCCAAAACAAGACATTGAGGGAAGTTTTACAGGAGAATATGAGTATAATTCTGCTGAAACCACCATTCCAGAAACAGAACGACTGGGTTTTTATGTCATTGAAACAGTGGAAGATTTTGACACTTTCATGTCCTATAACCTCACTGCAAGAGAGCAAATCACCAATGCCATCAATCAAGCACTGACTGAAAATGGCATTGTCATTCCAGAGGGTGTGGAGTTTGATATTTCTGTTGACCCATACAACTTCGATATTCATGTCACAGGTGCTAACGGACAAACCCTCGACCCTGAATTGGAAGAACAAATTGAGCTTGCCCTGAACAAAGGAGATAATGGCAGAAATCTGTATTCGCATATTTGTGCTGTGAACCAGACTTTTGTCCTTTCTGACCCAGACAGTGTGGAATTTGGTGGTCAATTTGAGAAAAGTTATTTGACTGACCAATTTGATGCGTGGCGGAATGCTTATTATGAAAGCACTTGGAAGACTTATGCCGTTGGATTTATAGAAGATTATACAGGCTATGATTTTGATGAATTGGAATATCGAGATGGCACTTACTACACCCCTGATGGCGATCACGCATGGTCTACAGCACAGTCGAACTTTTTAGACACTGTACCACAGGGTGAAAAACTAGCAGCTATTATGGCGATTTCTGGTATTGCTAAGGGGTATCAAAGCATCTATCAAGATGGCTATGATAATGTAGACGATAGAAATATGACCATCACTTATTCTGGAGGTGCATTATATGACTATGGTTCGGCACAAGGTCTTGGCGAAGGGCAGACGGACTGGGTAGAAGAAGTACGCACTGAAATTGGAAAATTTGAAGAAAAAATGATTGTATATGATGAGGCTTGTGCGGCTCATAAGGCACAATTAGATGCAAATAAGGTACAACCAGAGTGGCATGATTGGGATATGGACGATTTTGAAGCAATGGCGAGAGAAAAAGCCCTAGAACATTTGGATATGCAGTTTGGATTATTTGCAACAGGAGTGAGCTCTATAGAGGAATTATTAGCACAAATTAATAATAAGTATGCAAGCTATCAAACTCTTTTGGACACGCTGTTAGGGAAAAAGAACTAAGCAGATTTTATTCAAATGGATCCCATACAAACAAAGGATAGTTGTGGAAAACAACGTAAAGGAGTACACCCCTATGAAAATCAACGGATTTGGTATGAGCAGAACCCATGAAACTCTGCAAAAAGAAACACAAAGAAAAAATACCACCAACACCAAAGCACAAGAAAATAAGGATACCTATTCCATCAGTCCTAAAGCAAAGGTAAAAATGGAGGAAGTGGCGAAACAGCAAGAAAAAGTGGGCGAAAAGCCAGAAGAACCCCAACAAGGCAAGGGAAAACTCAACAATCATGTGTCGGAACTGCGTTCTGCCAGTGAAGATGG
>JAWXUL010000085.1:0-4981 GCA_044432725.1 Eubacteriales bacterium | reverse complement strand
CGGATTTTCAGTACAGTTTTTAGCTTTTTCTTCGCCATTCCCTTTCTCTACATTCCCTTTTTCTGGTTTTTGCTGCTTCAAACAGCAGGTCAAAAAAATGGTATTTCTTCCTTTTTGTCTGCGTACATCTTGGGATACCTCCCTTTTTTCTTGGTTCTAAAATTATTTCAATTTTTTCTCAAGAAAAGTGGAATCATGGAAAGAAATTTAGACAATATGACCTATAACAGAATTTGTAGGCTGATTTCTATAGGGTTCATGGTGAATTCCTTCTTTTATGCTGTCCCAAACAACCCAATCACAACAATGTACCGAAACTACACAGGAACAGAGGACTACTACACCCAATCACGAGGAACCAAACAATACCAAGCGTTGATTGAGGGTGTCCAGCCATTTTTTGAAACAGAAGCATATTATGGACGAGAAATTTTCTTATACGAAATAGAAGGTGAGTTATATTTAGAATTTTTAGAGAGCCTTAACCCTTATGAGGAGCATTATGCAGTAGTCAAAAAACAGCCCTTTTCTTCTAGTAAAATGTCATTCGATAACGATGAAATTACCATCTATGCCAGCGAAAATGGTGGAGAAAAAACGGAGGAAAACAGAGTGTTGGACAAAAAGTTCACCGTAAAAAATGTCCTTTCTGACGGATCTGATGCGCATTTTTATATGAATTACAACGAAGCCTCACGGAATAGAGCGGAACACACCACAGATGTGGTAGTGAAATTAGATAGCACAGGTCATTTTTACCACATGGAAGAAGCACCTATTTACTTAAATCCTAACTGGCCTGGTGGTGGTACTTATGCCATTAATGCTTTGTTTTTTATCACGTTCAATGACTAAATAAGGGGAAAATAATGAAATTCATTAGAATAGAGATAAAATAAGTAGCAAAACTTCTGTGCATGAAGATTTGCTACTTATTATCACTAAAACAGCTTGATTTTATCGGTGGGGTGTGGTATGATTGATATGTGAGAGGTTGATGGTTAAGATGTCAACATGGAGTGGAAGGATATAGTGAAGTAATAGAGGTATTTATGGAAAATAACTGTAAAATTTTAGTGAATTTTGAAAATAATCAGGAATTGTGTGTAAAGTGTACCATTTCATTCGAAACATCAATATCTGAATTTATTTTTTCTTTGAACAAAAATTTAACTATAGATAGTATAGATAGTGAAACGGATGTCCAGTGGGGAATTGTTAAAGAATGGGAACCACAGTGGGCAGAAAAAAGTAATGTAATAAAAGTAGCCAGCAATATAGCATTGAAAGAAATCACCATTTCTTATCATGGTGAGATCTCTGGTTGGTGTAACGTGTTGGAAGAGAGAAGAATTGCTTTGAGTATGTATTCTGCGTGGTATATTTTTGAAACATCTCTGCCTCTCACTTATCTCTTTTATATGAAAAATATGGAGGACTATAACGTCATAAACGGGAGATATGATGATTCAGAAAAAGCATGGGTATACGGAGAAACAGACCATGACATAGGGAATCTCATTGCTCTAAAAAAAGATGTATATCTTATGGAAAAAGGCGAAGGAATAGAGTATTATTACTTTAATAAAGCAGAAAAGTCCATTGGAAAAAGTTTCACACAGTATTATCAAGAAATTTTTGAGTATTATAACACTGAGTTAGGAAGTAGGGAAAAGCAAACTCTTCGTATTGTTTCCATTGACAGAGAGGATGGAAGTGGTGCGTACTTTAGAAAAGAACTCGTAGTGATTGATAAAATGCCTGTCATAGCAGATGAACACAACATTAGAATGACCGCTATCAGATTTTTAGGACATGAACTTGCTCACAATTGGTTTATGGAAGCAGACACATCGTCTTGGGAGGATTGGTTAAATGAAACAGGTGCTGAATGGTCGTTGTTGTCCTTTGCTCACAAAATTGATGAAAAACAACTTTTTGAAAAACAAATTGCTTATGCCAGAAATAATTACATGGATTCTCCTGTCATAAAACCAGAGGATTTGTCACGTCCATCGACTGGTGTTCACAGCAGAGGAGTAATGTTATTTTATGAAATTTTTCAAAAGTATGGTATTGATAAAATAAATGTGATTCTGAAAGTTTTGGCAAACTTGGAAATAACGACTACGAGCAACTTCCTTTTAACCTTGCGAGAAATAGTGGGCGATGAAATTCCTGACCTCATAGAGAGAGGATTAAAACTTAAAGATTATACAGAATTATAGATTTAACACAAAATATTTATTTATAATTTAAGCATCATTGACTTTTGAATAGATGTTTTTACCATAAAATATGGTAGGTTTTATCTTTTTTGCAAATTGAAACAGTCCCTATTTAGCTTGGGATTACAGCGACCCAGAAAAAGCTGTTTTTGGTGTGGTTTTTCACAGCATTGAATGGCTATTTGTCAGAATAGCACCTCTCATTCTTGTTTTAGCCTTAGCTCGAATAGGATTTAATCGAAAAAAATCATAGTGCATGGAATAGATTTCATTGAACCTTAAAAACAGTCATAGTAATAGGGAGTTCTTTACTGCGTACCCCTGTCTTATTTGCATATAACCTACAACATTCAAACCTTTATCGACTAGAGATAGCCGATAAAGGTTTTTTCTGCCCTTTCCACCCCACGCACCACATTGATACCACCACCCATCACACCAATCGGTCGTATCTTGACTTAAACTCAGAGCGACCGATTCTTGAATCTTTCTATCACATCAAGGTAGGGAACGAATCCTCAGCACCCCTATACCATAACAAACCACGCTTGGAACTAAAGAGAGGACAGAATGGGAGATATTTGTAAATCATCTCTTTCACACTTGATTTTAGGACAAAATTGTGGTATGATGTATTCTGTTGGACTAAAATGTTCAATCATCAGATAATTGTTATTGTGGAGGTAGTAAAAATGGGTATCTTTGATTTTCTAGGTGGCAACAAACAAAATGACGAGGCTTTCGTTCTCCCAAAAAATGACCAAGAACGATGGTGTCTTGATACATATTCACTTTGGTGTGCAAGCGCTGGGGGAGATGAAACAAAATTAAGTGGTAGATTTACAAAAAAATCAGCTTCTACAGTCTTAAAACGTGACTGGGGTGTTTCAATCTACGCAGGTTGTGGAGAAACTTTTTTGAAGCAGGAATGTACATTGATTACCATTTTCCAATGTGGAACGTGAGATATTTAGCAATCGGAGACAATTACGACAGTAATAACTACCTTGGTACCACTGGTGGTATGGAACAGGCACTTAGGAATATTGTTTATGCCAGCTACCCTAAAATGATTTCCAGAGCCACAAAGTCAGGGAAAGAGCAACTAATGAAGAAAGGGAAGTTTGTGGGAGGTTATGCTCCTTTTGGGTATGAATTACACTCTGATACTCCCCATACTTTGTTCATTGACAAAGCAGCTGCAACCACTGTACGCATGATTTTTGACCTAGCCTTAGAGGGAAAGAAAACCAAACAAATAGCAGACCTCTTAAACGAAAAAGATGTCATGTTATGCTCTGCCTATTTTCGGAAAAAATACCCTGATACAAAGAGATTCAGCAATCCCACCCTTGGAATAAAGTGGACTTATGCGATGGTACATGGCATTTTAACCAACTATATTTACACTGGTTCAATGGTGAGCCAACGGAGAAAAACGATTGAACTAGGGAACAGAAACACAGTGAAAGGTAATCCAATTATCGTTGAAAATACTCATGAAGCCATTGTAACCATGGAAGAGTTTGAAAAAGCACAGAAAGTAATTTCTAAAGTGAAAGAGGGTAGTGAGGAAGTCAAAAGAGAAAAAACGACTTACCCCTTAAAAAGTCTGGTTCGTTGTGGAAATTGTAAATTAACAATGACAGTGCTTAAAAGTAGCCGTCATGGTCGAAGATTTTCTTGTATAAAAAATCGGACAATCCAAGGTATCACTTGTAAAAGAGAGATAGAAGTTCAGGAAAAACACCTTGAAGCACTGATTTATTCAGCCATTGAGAACTATGTAAGACTTGCTGATGAAGTTCTGGTCAAAACATCGGAGGAAAAACAAGTAAAGAAGCAAGAAAAGTTTTCTTCACTCCAGATAATAACAACACTGGAAAAGGAAATGAAACGGTTAAACACATTGAAAATGTTAGATTATGAAAAGTTCACTGATGGAGAAATCAGCCGTGAAGTTTTCCTTGAAAAAAAAGCCATAGCACAAGAAAAAATTGACCAAGTAGAGCAGGAAATTCACTCCATAAAAAAGAAGCAAGTAGTAGTACCTACAGAATTTTCTGATAGTGGAGATGATGTGAAACGTGCCATCAGCCTATTCCATGGGACGGAGGAACTTACACCAGAACTGGCACAAGCCTTTGTGAAATCGGTTTATGTATATGATTATGATAAGATTGAAATTGATTTTCATTTCAAAGACTTGTTTTAGCACCTAAAACAGTGAATAATAAGTAAAAAGAAGCCGTGGAGTGAAAATCCACGGTTTCTTTTTGTTTATTAAAATATGATTAAAAACTTGTATTTTTTTTGGTTATCCCTTGACAGATTCAGACATCAGTAGGGTCGGCAGGGACTATCTTCGAGTGGGTATGTTCACAGATGATTCTGTTATAATAGAACCAAATCGGAACTCTGATTGAAAAATGAGAGTGCTGGCTTGGTTCTTTCTTTTTTGACCGAAAAATGAGAATAAAAGTTACCGATTTGAAACCCCCGAAAAAAGCTATCTCTTCACGGCTCTGTGAAATGGCTGGAAACCCTTTATTCAACAAATTTTTTAAGTCAGAAAGGAAGTCATCATTATGCAAACATTACAAGAAATCCTAGACCAAGGATATACCAACGTGGCACTGGATAAACAAGTCACGGAAACCTTTTCCAAACAAGTAGAGGAACACCTATCCACCCTCGGCTTTCGCTCTCTCGCTCACATTAACCTCTCTCAAAATGCTTGTGACAAATCTCGC
>JAWXUL010000084.1:0-5126 GCA_044432725.1 Eubacteriales bacterium | reverse complement strand
CATCTCAAAATCCATGTTTTCCCCACGAGATGCAAGCTTTTCTTCCATCATAGCATCAAAATCCATGTTTTCCCCACGAGATGCAAGTTTTTCTTCCATCATAGTTTCGCTAGAAAAACTTTCGGGAAATGCTACTCTTTCTGTTTTCTCTTGTCTCATTGTTGCTTTAGAAGAAGCCTGTGCATCTTCTGTGGCAACATCAGAGGCAGAAACTGTCATTGCCCCTAAACTTAGAACCATTGCTCCTGTCAAAATTCCTGTTGCTAGTCTTTTCATAACAACCAACCTTTCTTGCCTTTCGGCTATCGTTTATTTCAAAGGGTTTCCATGGTAGCTACCTTTGATGTATTTAGTATAGCAAAAATATGTGTCATAAAAAGGTTCTAATTGTGTCAATTTTGTGTCAGCTTCATCTTGACGAACAATCTTTCTTTTGATATACTAGCAGTGGAAGGGAGGAGAAACAATGAGTGATAATAGCCTTAGATGCTTTACTTGTAGCATGGAACTCACTTTGGATTTAATCGGTGGAAAATGGAAACCTATTTTGATCTATCATATCGGAAACACAGGAAAACTTCGATATGGTGAATTAAAAAGATTGATACCACAGATCAGTGAACGGGTTTTATCCAGAGAATTACGAGAATTAGAATCCTCCAACATTATATCTCGGCAGGAATTTAAAGAAAAAGTCCTTCGTGTGGAATATTCTTTAACCCCAGATGGTAAAGACGTGCTTCCTATCTTAAATGCTTTGACGCAATGGGGGAGCAATTACAATAAAAACCACAATTACGCCAGTGTGGAATGTGAGTGATGAAAATCCCTACGGACAAATTTGTCTGTAGGGATAAAAATATCCGTAATTGATAAAAGAAAAATTTTTGTGTATACTAATTTTATCAGTAAATCAATAACAGCTGATATTGCAACTTGCTCCCTATTTTAGGGATAAAATTTTGGAGGTATTATCATGGATATTTTAAACACACTAAAAACTCGCTACTCTACCAAGGAATTCGATAGTAGCAAAACATTGACAGAAGCACAGGTGAGCCAGCTAGAGGAGTTATTACAACTCTCCCCATCGTCCACCAACATTCAACCTTGGCATTTTGTGCTAGCAACGACTACTGAGGGAAAACAGCGAATCACAAAAGGTACCCAAGGTTTTTACAGCTTTAACCAAGAAAAAGTATTGGATGCCAGTGCTGTGGTTATTTTTGCATCTAAAGTCGAATTAACAGAGGATTATCTTGAAACAGTCTTAGAAAAAGAAGATGCTGACGGAAGATTCCCACAAAAAGAATTCAAAGAGCAAAATCATGGTGCTAGAAGTATTTTTGCCAATATGCATAAATATGATTACAAAGATTTTCAGCACTGGGCAGATAAGCAAGTCTATCTTAATTTAGGAAATTTTTTGCTCGGGGTCGCTACACTTGGCTTGGATGCCATTGCGATGGAAGGTCTTGATTTGAAAGTCTTAGACGAGGAATTTGGACTGCGTGAAAAAGGCTTTACTTCTTCTGTCGTAGTCGCAGTGGGGTATCATAAAGAAAGTGATTTTAATAAAAATCTTCCAAAATCAAGACTTTCTAAAAAGACTATCATTGATAGGGTGTAACTATGCATTATACAGGTCAAGTATATCGTCACCCTATCGAGGGAAATACCCCACTTTTGGAAGTCACTGCCGGCTGTTCTCACAACAAATGTTCTTTTTGCACCATGTATCAAAACACACCTTTTTCCCTTTCTCCCCTGTCCCATATAGAAGAGGATTTACAGGAATTGGCTTCCTCTAATCAAAATATTAATCGGGTGTTTTTGGTCAATGGAGAACCTTTCATTCTCTCTACAGAGAAATTAGTGGAAATTGGTAAATTAATCGGAAAATATTTACCGAATATTGAAACCATTACTTGTTATGCCTCTGTGAAGAGTTTGAAAAGTAAGTCTGTGGAGGAATTAAAACTCCTTCGCTCCTTAAAATTCAATCAACTTCATGTCGGGCTAGAATCTGCCTACGACCCTGCTTTACTGCAGATGAACAAAGGTTTTACCCAAGATGAAGCTTATGAAAATTTAAAAAAATTGCAAGAAGCAAAGATAGAATGGGATGCCATTGTGATGTTGGGTGTGGCTGGAAAAGGCAAAGGTCAGGAGCATATTGCGCAAACTTCTGCACTTATCAATGAATTTCCACCCTATTTGCTGTCTATTATGACAACTGCTGTCTCCACTGGAACCCCCTTAGAGGTCATGAGAGACCAAGGTACTTTTGTGGAGTGCAGCGAGGGGGAGATGATTCTGGAGGAAATTGATTTATTAGAAAAAATAAACGTGGAAGAGGCTTATTTTTTTGGTGGTCATTCTTACAATTTGATTCCTGTAAACGCTCCCTTGTCAAGGAAATCAGAAATTATAGAGCATTTGAAGCAGAAATATGCTGTATTAGACCAAAAGACCTTAAACTCTGCTGTGAAAAGAGCGAATATTTAGGAGGAACGATGAGAAAAACAATACTTTTAACAGGAGCCACAGACGGAATCGGATTAGAACTCAGTAAAAAACTAGCAAAAGAAGGTCATTTCTTATTGCTACATGGCAGAAACACAGAAAAACTTTCTAACTTAAAAAATACACTTTTAAAAGAGAACAAAGAGTTAGACGTTGAACTTCTTCAAGCTGATTTGTCAAACCTAGAAGATTGTAAAGAAATGGTAAACCAAGTCCTTGCAATCGGGAAAAATATTGACGTTATCATCAATAATGCAGGGATATATGTTACCAACACACCAAAAAACAAAGATGGCTATGATGTACGATTTATGGTCAATGCGGTTGCTCCCTATTGCTTGACCCAAGGCTTACTTCCACGATTAGGAAAAGGAAGTCGGGTGGTGAATGTATCTTCGGCGGCTCAAAGTCCCGTGGATTTTGAAAAATTCCTGAATAAAGGTGATTTTTCCCATGATGAAGCTTATGCTCAGAGTAAATTAGCACTGATTCTATGGGGAATGGAGCTAGCAGAGAAGGAAAAAGCGATCATGACTGTATCTGTGAATCCAAAATCCTTCTTAGGTAGTAAAATGGTCAAAGAAGCCTATGGCAGAGAAGGATACGACTTGAAATTCGGGGTAGATATCCTTTATAAAGCAAGTTTTTCAGAAGAATTTGCCACTGCTTCTGGAAAATATTATGACAACGACAACCGATGTTTCGCAAGTCCCCATCCTTTTGCCCAAGATAAGGAAATGAGAAAGAAGTGGCTAGAGATTTTGGCAACTTATCAATTCTGATTTCCCTTCTTGTTGTATGATTCCTTGGTCAATTTGGATTTAATGGCACGATAGAAGAGGGAAAGCACCTCTTCCATCGTGCTTTATAAATTTATATAAGAAGCCACATATCTCTTGATATTTTGCAGTATATCCTTGTAACAAGTTCTTATTGATAAAGAAAATGAAATGACACAGTTGAGTGGAGTCTATTCCTGTGTATCATTCTGACTGGATTGTCAACCCTTTTCTGCACAAAAATTTATCGAACTACAAACCTAACAAATCCCATGGGGCAACATAGCCCTGACTTCCATGCAACCTGCTATACCAATTCACATAATCAAACCGTTCACGCTCCAGCTCGTCTTATGAGGAGAACACACCGTCAAAGATGAACTCTATTTTGATGAGTTTATAGGTAGCTTCTGCTACAGCGTTGTCGTAAGGACACCCTTTTTTTCTTAGTCTGGAAAGCAGCCAGCAGCTCATCAATGGTCTTGTTTTTAAACTCTGAGCCATGGTCAGTATGAAAAATTCCAATCTTATTTAAGTAAATGGAGCTGTTTAGAAATGCCTTATAGACTAGCTCAGCCATTTCTTACTCCTAGCAGAGCATCCCTCAATTTTACGATGAATAAGATTCACAATAAGGCAAATGTAGTGCCAACTATTTCCAATTTTTACATAGGTTAAGTCCCTCACAAGTACCTCTAAATCCTGTCTTTCATCAAATTCCCGATTGACGATATTCTCTACCTTACCTTCATTTACAAGACTTCTCTGTACTTTGAATTCTTCAGGTGAAACGCTCCATATTAGGTGCCACTTTGAGTCATATCTATATTAAGAAGAGCAGACAGAAGGACAAAATAAACGTGATTTTTCTATGAAATCTGTCAATGTTAACTCCGTTGCGTTGTGCAATGACTAAAATTCAGTGAATGTTAATATTCATTGCTTGAATTATTAAAAATTTTCTGTTATGATGAAGAAGTAAACAAAGGAGGTATTTGATATGTTAAACGAAAGAATTAAGACCCTACGCAAAGAACGAAGAATGACCCAAGAGGAATTGGCAATAAAACTGAATGTAGTGCGTCAAACTGTTTCTAAGTGGGAAAAGGGTCAGTCTGTACCAGACGCAGGGTTACTGATTCAGCTTGCAGAAGTTTTTGAAGTGAATGTCAGTGAACTTCTAGGAGGAAGTAAAGACCAAAGCACAGAAGTAATGGATAACAATGAGATTGCACAGCAATTAGAAAGAATCAACGAACATCTTGCAGTCCGAAACAAGGGTTCTAATAGGATTTGGAAAATCATTTTAGGCATTGTGATTGCCATCGTAGTGTTTCATATCCTCATGGTTTTCGTAGGCATGGTTTCCTACCAAATTTTATTAGAACCCGATGTTACTATAACACCTAATTATGAAGAAAAACTTTTTATAGACTAATCTACAATTTTTTCACTGGTAATCCAATCAATAGAAAAAAAGGACTCAATCTCTCTTTTCTGAGAAACTAAGTCCTTTTTCTGTTCAATTTCAATGCTTTTAACTAGCGCCCTCAACTTTTCCTCTCGAATAATTTTGTTCTAGTTACACTTCCCTTGTGCCCTCCCCCTCGGAGAGCATAGGGGACACACCGACCCTCGTCCACCGTCCACCGTCCCCCTCGGAGAGCATGGGGGGCACACCGACCCTCGTCCCCCGTCCTTCGTCCCCCTCGGAGAGCATGGGGGACACACCGACCCTCGTCCACCGTCCTTCGTCCCCCTCGGAGAGCATGGGGGGCACACCGACCCTCGTCCCTCGTCCACGCCGTAGGCTAGGGGGAT
>JAWXUL010000083.1:0-5149 GCA_044432725.1 Eubacteriales bacterium | reverse complement strand
TCCTTTGCACTGGTCGGTACTTCGTGGCGAGGTACTTCTGTTTTCGAGGAACTTATGATTGACAAGGAGAATAACCTTGCTTTATCTGGCAAAGTTCTTGATGGTGCTTTGATTTTAGAATCTGCAAAGGCATATCAAACCATACCCGATGATGTCTATCCTTATTATGAAACGGACGAATTTCAAGAAAATGCACGTCCTTATGAATTTGTATACAAGACAATCAAACCTGTTTTTACAGGACAAGGCTTCACTTTTCAGCGTACAGACTTGGAAACCATAACGAATGAAGAAGCCTATGGCTATTATGATAGAAGAATCCGTCAAATTAGGGCGAATTTAGAGAGTACCTCTCTTTACTCCAAAGAAAATGTTGGTCGAATTATGATGATTGATGATGAGGTAGAAAAACCCTTCGTTTTTGATTATGTAGACGGATATGACCGTTATTTTGAACTATCTCAAACAAATACCATACTGATAATTTTCCTCATTTGTTTTATTGTTTCGCCAATTTTCTCAAACGAATACCAAACAGGCACGGCAAATTTAATTCTAACTGCTAAAAACGGCAAAAAATCACAAATTTTCGCTAAAATTTTTACTGGTATCACCCTATCTACGGCTGTGGTTGTGATGTTATTATCAACTTGTTACATCGCTATGCTCCTGTTATACGGCACAACTGGAGCAAACGCACAGTTACAACTGTTAATTCCACTGAACACATTTCACTTTACCTTGAGAGAAGTCTGCATTTTACTTGGTGTCACAACATTATTTGGTGGGATTTTACTGACATCGGTTGCCCTGTTTCTATCATCAGCCACCAAAAAGAGTTTTATATCTTTGACAGCTTGCGTTATTTTTAACATTGCAACGATGTTTCAATTACCTATTTACAGTAATTTCTATCTTAAATCACTAAAATTTTCTCCTTATGCAATGGGTAACTTTAATGAAATGATGTTGCAACTTTCTTTCTCTGTTTTTGGAGTGGAACTGTGGCTCTATGAAGCTGTGTGTGTTGTTGCTGTATTTGTGAGTGGTTTGTTGCTCTTACTCACCTACCAAAAATTTAAGGGACATCAGGTGGAGTAGAGATAATTAAGTAAGCAAAGTAATAATATAGAAAACTGAATAAGCTATGAGCCTTTATTGACGTGTTAGATGTTGGTAAAGGCTTTTGTTATGCCAAAATTAAGAAAGTAGAGTGATATATGAGTAAAAATGAAAAATCACAAGGTGTTTTGAATGAAAAAGAATCAGCACCCCAGACCCACGCACCCACCGACCACCCACCAGAGGGCGAAACCTAGACCACCGAGGGAAACACCCTAAAAAGTTCATAGAATGTCCGTCCATTGCACCCATGCCCACACTAAATCGAGGGAAACCCAGTACCCACCCACCACGAGCAAGCCACAGAGAGCGAAAAAACAGACCTCTCCACCCACCAGACCCATGAGGACGGCAAACCCACCGACAGCCAGACCACGAAAACAAGCCACAGAAAGCAAAATAGCTGTCAATTAATACCTAGCATAGATAACACTGCACCATTTTGATACCACACCACAAGAACCTGCACCACATTGATACCAAACAAAAAAACGTGTATAAATCGGTGTTATTTCCTGTGAAGTCTGTAACATTTTAACAAGGTTTTCGCAAGGAAGTGGATAAATGAATGGGACATTTTTGTCAATTTGTCCCACACTTGTCCCCACAGTGCCATATCCAGAGCAAGAAACACCAAGCACCCCTAATACCAAAAACACTATATCTAGTAAAATAAGCCATCCTATCTCTACCTTCATTGCCAAGGTAGAGAAGAAGGTGGAGGAAGTTGTTTCCACCCTGACCAACGCAAATACTATCCCCTCTGAAGATGTTGTTACCAGCTCAAAGCAAACGTATCTTGACCGCTATTTAGATGACCCCACCATTCGTTCCTTCTCTGATTTAGCCATAGCATTAGAGTGGGAATGTGATGATTATTGAGTAATTTTAACGAAAAATGATTGCTTTTTTTGTGGTCGGTGGTCTGCCCCCTTGTCCATTGCGATACTGCCTTTAACTATTCAAGTTTAACTTATTTTACTGAATCAGAAAAAAAATCTATGTGTTCGTTAAAAAAATATCATTCTTTTTTAATGACTTGTCCTTTGTTAAAAAGGTAGGCGAGGTGACTTGTTTTTCTGGAAAAGTTTGTCTGGAAAGTCGGTAGACGCAGAGTAATTTTTCCGATAGAATGAAAGGGAAAGGTAGGTGCTTATTTTGGATAGCATTTTGGAGGAAACGATACATTATTTCATGGAAAATCACCACACAAAGGCAACCCAAGACCCTAGAACAGAAGAAGCTGTGAAAAAGTTATGTGAAGTCGAGGAAAGGCTCATCGAATCTTTTTCTGAGGAACAGAAGGAATTGTTTGTGGTGTACCAGAAAGCAATCTCGCAGGTACAATGGCTTCAACAAGAGGATCTCAAAAAACTGAGTTTTGTGTTTGCAATGAAATTGAGGGACGATGTGGACGAGATTTACGAGAAAATCAAGGGCGAACTATCATGATTACGATAACACCAATTAGCTGAAAGGTAAATTGGTGTTAGTCATTTATGTTAAAAGATTAATAAATATTTGAATTACTCAGGAATTCAAAAAAGGACTCAACTAATCACCTATAAAAACGTACTTGCCCTATCATCCTTTTTATGGTATGATTGTAATGAGAATTTTCGCATTATTTTAGAAAAAGGAGAAAAGTAATGGAACGAACACCAGCAGAAAAATTAAAAGCGGTCAAACTGATTTCAGAAAAAATTATGCAAACAGCTTACCGCAGTTTATTGCTAGAAATGCGGTTTATAGATGTTGCTTTGGGACAATTAAAGCCAAAACCTCATGATGAGGTTGAATATTTAGGGACAAATGGTAAAACTTTGTTCTATAATCAGATTGAAGTGGTAAAACGCTATCAAAAAAATCCAAATCAGGTGAATCACGATGTGGTACACTTGTTGATGCACTGTGTTTTTAAGCACTTGTTTTATCAGAAATCTTTTCTGCCATATTGGGATTTGGCTTGTGATATTACGGTAGAACAGTTGGTTTCCACCCTGAAAGCACCTTGCTTGAAGGTGAATCAGCCAGAAACGCAGGCGAAATTGACTGAAATTGAAAAAGTGGTGGATCAATTTACCCCTCACAATGTGATGACTTATCTACAACTAAAAAATCTTAGCGAGGAAGAAGTAGAAGAATTAGAAGAACTCTTCCGTTTTGATGACCATGATTTTTGGCACATGCCAGAGAAAACTAAGGGTAGAAGTGACAAAAGTGGTGAAATTATGGAATTGATCCCCCTCACCATGGATGAATTAAAGAAAATTTGGAGTAATATCAGCCTTGCTGTGGAATTAAACATGATTTCTTTTTACAAGCAACAAGGGGATATGGCAGGTGGTTTGCAACAAAAATTAAAACAATTAAATCGAGAACCTTATGACTACAGTAAGTTCCTGAAAAAGTTTGCACAACGACTAGAAGTAACTAGAGTGAATCATGACGAATTTGACTACATTTTTTATACTTACGGACTGAATATGTATGAGAATATGCCACTCATCGAACCATTAGAGTACAAAGACGGTCATGTTATCAGAGATTTTGTCATCGCCATTGACACATCAGGCTCAACATCTGGAGAAATTGTGCAGAAGTTTTTACAGAAAACCTACAATATGTTGAAGAGTACGGAAAGTTTTCCCCAAACTATCAACCTTTATATTATTCAATGTGATGCAAAAATTCAAGAGGTTGCTCACATCAAAAGTCAAGTGGAACTGGAAGAATACATTCAAAATCTAAGCATTAAGGGCTTGGGTGGCACGGATTTTCGTCCTGTTTTTGGCTATGTACGGAAATTACTAGAGGAAAAAGCCTTTACAAAGCTGAAAGGTCTGATTTATTTCACAGATGGCTATGGTGATTTCCCCAAAGAAAAAACACCCTATGACACGGCTTTTGTTTTTGTGGTACCAGAAGATTATGCGCAAGTTACTGTCCCACCTTGGGCGATGAAAGTATTACTGACAGAAAATGAAATCAAAGAGTTTCAAGAAGAAAAAGGAGTCTAATTATGAATATTCAAGAAGCAAAAGAGCAAATCAAGTACGCAATCGCCGCCTATCTCACGAAAAATGAGCAAAACGAGTACCTGATTCCCATTCAGGCACAGCGACCACTTTTCATTATGGGAGCGCCCGGTATCGGAAAAACGGACATTATGAAGCAAGTTGCCGAAGAACTTTCCATCGGTATGGTGAGTTACTCCATGACCCACCACACCCGTCAATCTGCCTTGGGTTTGCCTTATATCTGCGAAAAATCCTACAAAGGAGAGAAATATCAGGTGTCTGAGTACACTATGAGCGAGATTTTGTCCACCATTTACGATGTGGTGGAGGAAGATGGCGTTTCGGAAGGAATTCTGTTTTTGGACGAAATCAACTGCGTGTCTGAAACCCTTGCCCCTTCCATGTTGCAGTTTTTACAGTTCAAAACCTTCGGAAAACACAAAGTTCCTGACGGCTGGGTAGTTGTGACAGCAGGAAATCCACCTGAATATAACAATTCTGTACGTGAATTTGATATTGTGACGTGGGATCGTTTGAAACGAGTGGATGTGGAACCTGATTTTCAAACTTGGATAAATCACGCAAAAATCAACGGAGTGCATCCAGCGATTTTGTCCTATTTGGAGTTAAAACAGTACGATTTTTATAAAGTTGAAACCTCTGTGGACGGAAAATGCTTCGTCACGGCTCGTGGTTGGGTGGATTTATCCCAAATGATTCGTATTTTTGAGGAAAAAGGATTTCCTGTGGATGAAACTTTAGTGGCACAATATTTGCAAAATAAAGATACTGCAAAAAACTTTGCAGTGTACTACGATTTGTTTCAAAAATATCGTTCTGACTATGAAATTTTCGAGATTTTGGCTGGCACAAACAGCAATGTGGTTGCAGAGAGAGCCAAAAATGCTGAATTTGATGAGCAACTGGCGCTGATTACCTTGTTAATTGAAGCATTGACCAAAGGAATGAGAGAAGTCAGTCGCATGGATAAATGGGGCATTGCCTTT
>JAWXUL010000082.1:0-5276 GCA_044432725.1 Eubacteriales bacterium | reverse complement strand
CCTGAACAATTATTTCATGAAACAACTTCTCTTGCTTACTGGTACGAATCTTTTCATAGTAATTTACAATCTTTCTATCCTTGCGTTTTTGCTTGCCGTTGTATCGCTCCAAGGCTTCATCGAAAAGCTGATGATACACCTCTTTGATGTCCTCATTGATGAAGCAGATATTATTTTGACTTCGCTCTGGGTCTACGTTGTCGGCAGAAAATGCTCTGGAGTTATGCCCCACTGAGCCTTTGCCTTTTGCGATGGAGATGGTGCGTTTTATCATTCAATCATCCTTTCTTCACAATATAATAAGGGAGTGTTATTTTTTTCAATTTCAGGATAAAGGATTTTCTTAAAGCGAGGTTCTTTTTTCCTCTTTCAAGGCTTGTAACATTTCAATCAGTCTATCAGGGTCATTGAGTAGTTCTCCCAAAGTAGGAGATGTGAAGAACGCACCTTGTTTGCGAATGGCTTTCAGAATTTGCTTAACCTCTTTTTTGAATGCCTTGGCAATAGGCTTGCGACTTTGCATGAGGACTTCGTACAAACCATCTTCAGTCAAAAACCACATTTCAGTATTTGCCCTCACACCACCGTGTAAACAATCTTCCCCACCAAGATTGAGAGTACATTTTACCTTTTCATCCTC
This sequence comes from Eubacteriales bacterium, assembly GCA_044432725.1. Classification (GTDB taxonomy): domain Bacteria; phylum Bacillota; class Clostridia; order Oscillospirales; family Oscillospiraceae; genus JAWXUK01. Next base: position 4,636 of record JAWXUL010000082.1, on the reverse strand, counting down.
GTCCACCGATTGGAGCATTTTGCTCACATCTCGATGAATCTTGCGACTGTCCTTATAAGAATAGTCAATCCACTCCGCAACGTCTTTGGCAAGGAACATGGGATTTTCAAAATCACCATAGATAGTGAAAATCTTCCCAAGCACCTCTCTGTGGGTAAAACTCATCAATTCTTTTTTCATTCTAAATACTTCCTTTCATCTAGCCACCTCCGACTTTTCTAGTAGGGGAGGGGTTCTGTGTTGCTACAATCTTCCTATTTTTACTGATAGTGCGGATGTTGGTTTACAAGTCTACAATTACGAAAATATGGGCTAGCTTCTTTTGTTACTTTTTCCAAAAGTAACGCAATAGCACTTATGACACTGCGGTATCATAAGGTGCATTGCGGTTTCCACGGAAACAGGCAGGACGAGGGAGCGACCAAAGCCACCTTACAAACTTATTTCACTGCGGTTCACAGTTTGCAAGGATGTCTTTGGGGACGAGGACGGAGGACGAGGGGATTTTTTGGAATGAAAAAAACTCTCACCTCTGCCTTAGTTGGTATCACAATGCCACCAAACTTTGATACCACGGCTTCACACCTGATACCACATTGATGTCATTCCAAATTCTAGGGGAGAGGTGACAGGGTGACAGGTTATTTCTGTACACCCTTATTTTTCTAACCTGTCACCAATCCCAACACTGGGTGACACCTCATGGTGACAAGAGGGGTAGCAAAAATACCCGTCACCCTGTCACCCGATTAAATGCGTGCCAATGAAATAATTCGATTTTTCTTGTTTCTCTCCGTGGTGACTGCAATCCCAAACTTGCTTTTCAGCACACCAGACAGGCTATTCAGCTTCTTCGTCAGACTGGAAGGGAAACACTCCACCGAGCTATCCCAAGCCTTTAAGCTATCACAAAGTTCCGTTGCTGTGCCAGAAAAAGGTGCTTGTAAAAAGGAATCAATTTGCCCACACAGTAATTCATCGGGATTCTCTGATGGCTCAACGTGTCCTAAGAATTTCCACCGACAATGCTCTTTCTCGAAATCCAATTTGAAGCAGAAGCCCTCGGTGTCACGATTAGCAATGGTCAGCTTTGCAGTTGTGCCTGTGCGTTCATCTTTGCCCAAAACCCACACTCCATCCACAGAACCCACAAGACCAGTGCTACCAGAAAGTGTATTCAGTGGGTCGGAATCGTGCATTTTACGAGTATGATGTACCAAAAGCAAGGTCACTTTTCTGGAATCAGTGATTTCTCGTAGCTTCGTCATATCACGATAATCACAAGAATACATACTTTTATCCGTTTCTGTATTGCGAATCCGTTCCAGAGTGTCAATAATCACCAGTTTGGTGTCAGGAAAGGCTTTGAGAAAGTCATTCACCTGCTCCACCAGTCCATCACCGATACCCGAGGACTGAACGGAGAAATGTAGCCGTGTTAAGTCGGGGTGTTCCACTCCAATGTGAGCCATGCGAAGTTGAAGTCGTGCATAGGTGTCCTCCAAGGCAAGATACAGCACCTCACCTTGATTTGCTTGGTAATCCCAGAGCCGTCCACCTGTGGAAATAGCAATGCACATATCCAAAGACAGCCAAGACTTCCCAATTTTCCCACTACCAGCTAGAATGAACACACCTTGAGGAAGAATCTGGTCTACAGCAAAGGAAAGCGGTTCAAATTCCGTGGTCATAAGGGTTGCCCCTGTCATAGTGGTCAGTTTTTTCACTGGCAAAGGCTGTTTGCTTGGTTTGTCCTCCCCAAAATAGGGTGGTGGTTCTGGGAGTGGTGGCTCTGGGAAAGGTGCTTCTTCAAAATAGGGTTGGTTAGGGAATTGCTCATATCCCTGTTGGTTATTGTTTTCGATAAAATTTTCCATAAAAGTTCTCCTAAAATCATTGTAAATTCTAGCGAACTGTGGTATACTTTCATTGTTAAGTGTAGTGTACCACTGGTTCGCCAGTTTGGTTGCTCGAAAGTCCTTATCTTGCTGGATAGGGACTTTTTTATTCATTCCCACCTCCCTTCAATCCGTCCATAACAGTAGTAATGTGTTCAATGGTAGCAAGTAAGTCTGCCGATGGGGAAGTGCCGTTCAAGTTGGATAATTCAGAAAGAATATCTCCCATGGTGTCACGCAGTGCCTTATACACTCTTGGATTTCCCTGAACTACCACAGAATGGTCAAGTAATTTTGAAATAATGTAGTCCTGTTTTGAAAATCCACTTAGTTTTGCTACCTTATCTAACATTTCGGCTTCTTCTGGTGACATACGGAAGGCTATCACCTTGTTTCTCCAACGGTCTTGTTCATCTTTTCTCTTTTTCATGGTTAGTCCTCCATAGTTAGTTGGTCTGCGATGGCTCTCTCTGTGTTTGGAAACAGATGTGCATATTGATAGGTGATGTTTTCGCTCTCGTGCCCTACTCTTTTAGCAATAGCCACCACAGAAAAGCCCATTTCTATCAATAAACTGACGTGAGAATGTCTGGTCGCATGGACTTTAATCTGTTTTACCCCAGAAACCTTGCAACCTCGCTTCATTTCTGAGTGCAAATAGCTTTTCGTGATAGGAAAAATTCGGTCAGTGTCTTGTAAATCATAGTGCGATGTAATAAATTCTTCCATTTCTTCACAAAGGAAATCAGGCATAGAGATTGTACGATTAGATTTCTCTGTTTTTGGGGAGGTAATCAAGTCCTTTCCCTTGATTCTTTGATAGGATTTGCTCACTGTGACTGTTTTCTGCTTAAAATCAAAGTCTTTCGAGGTCAAGGCAAGCAATTCCCCCATACGAAGCCCAGTCCAGTAGAGCATTTGATAGGCATAATAGGACAAGGGCTTATCCCTCATGACATCAGCGAAGAGTAAATATTCCTCTTTCGTCCAAAACTCTACTTCCTGACCTTTTTTCTTGCCCATCTGCCCAGCTTTTTGCACTGGATTGGATTTCAAGTCATAAAAACGGACTGCGTGATTGAAAATGGCTGATAATTGCGAACCAAGTGTGCGTAAGTAAACAGGGGAGTAGGCTTCACCATCAGATTTTTCACTTTTCATCATCAAATTTTGCCACTGTATCACATCTTTCGGCTGAATCTCATTGATAGGCTTGTCTTTGAAATGAGGAAGAATCTTGGTTTCGATGATATGCTCTTTGGTGAGCCAAGTGCTTTCTTTCAGCCGTGCTTTCATATCATTGCTATAGATTTCCACAAATTTCTCAAACTTCATATTCAAATCGGCTGATTGTTGTTGTAGAAACTCTCGCTCCCATGTGAGGGCTTCTTTTTTTGTGACAAATCCTCGTTTTAGCTTCTTGACCTTCTTTCCTTGCCAATCTGTGAAGTAAAAAGCAACGTACCAGTTGTCTTTCTTTTCATCTTTGTAGGCTGGCATTAGACTTCACCTCCCACCCCATAGAATTTTTCTTCAAAGAAAGTGCGACTGACCTTGCCAGACAGGGTGAAGAACCCACGGCTCTCCAATTCTTCGTTCAGTTGTCGCACCAATTTGTAGGCATAGGATTTAGAAATCCCCAGTTCCGTTGCCATCTCGGCAGATGTGATAAATTTTGTGTTAGACATATTTTGTCCTCCTATTATTATTTTAGATACTCCTGTATCTGGTTTACAAATTCTACTATATCAGATACCACAGTATCTGTCAAGCTTTTTCTTTACATTTTTTAATTTTTGTGATACACTGGTATCGGAGAGGTGGTGTGTGAACATGACTGTAGGTGAAAAAATCAAACAATATCGAAAATTACGAAAGCTTACTCAAAAAGGATTAGCAGAAAAAGCAGGTTTAAGCGAGATTTCCATCAGAAAATACGAAGCAGGTGACAGAATCCCTAAACAAGAACAGCTACGGAAGTTGGCACTTGCTCTAGAGGTGGCTGACAATTATTTATACGATGTACGGCTCGACCGAATGAGTATTGACACGGTAGGGGATTTCATGACACTGATATTTTTATTGGAGGAAAAGGCGGGGCTGGAGTTTCAATGTCAGTACAGCGATGACAAGACGGCTGACCCAGATAGTATTTCCATCACCTTTGAAAATAAGAATGTGAAAGGTGCGTTAGCGAAGTTGTTAAGCGAGAGGAATTTAGTGAAGGATAGAAACTATTATGTGAATCACCTCATAGACCCTCCTTTTGAGCCAGAGGAACTAGACAGATTAAATACTATGGATTCAGCTTTGCTAGAGGTGGAGCAAACCAAACTAACAGAGAGCCGAGTACCTCTCGCCGAGGAAGAGGGTGACTGATGGCTACAATCCTAAGTAAATTTGAGCACGAAAAAATCCCCCCTTACTTGAACTTTGTTGTTCAAATAAGAGGGGATTACCCTGTTATTTTATTGGGATAATGATTTTTAGTATCAAAACAGTATCAGGATTTTAAGACATCTAAAAAGATGTTGTAAAAGTTACTATTTTGGTTGATTTCTAGCTAAAATACAGGTTTGTTCCACCTGTATATTACAAGTCCAGAAAGTGGCAATCATTCCCACTCAATCGTACTTGGTGGTTTACTCGTTACATCGTAGCAAATACGATTAATCCCACTTACTTCGTTGACAATTCTGATGGATACTGTATCCAGCACATCATAAGGGATTCTTGCC
>JAWXUL010000081.1:0-5319 GCA_044432725.1 Eubacteriales bacterium | reverse complement strand
TAGTTGCACTTCTCCAGTTTCAAAGACTTCGAGCATGAGCCTTGCTCCCATTTTAAACCCTCACCGCCGAAGAATACGGCGGCTGCGTAGCAGTTTTGCGTAGCAAAATGAGTTGACCCCCTCAATAAATCTTTCTTCGTTACCGATGCAGTCTAGATCTGTCCATCCCTCCATAATAGTTTCCAATAATTTAAAATCATTCTCATCTAACTTTTTCATCAATTCTTCATGTGCTTCGCTAATCATTTTTTGTTGCTTCTGGTATTCACTACCGCTTGCCATTCGTTTAGTAACTGGTTCAATTTTTCCATAGTACAACTGTTGCAATATTTTTTCGCTCATCGCCTCGCCTCACTTTCAAGCGACACGATACCACAACTCGTCAGCAATAGCTATTCAGCAACATCAACAAAATTTATGACTATTCGTCATCTCTTTGAAATGCAACCGCTTGATCCACAATATTTCTACCACGATTCTTTTTGACATCTTCGACACATTTTTTTCGTAGCTGAACCAAGTCATCATCTTCTACATCCAACCCAACAGCAAGGATATTTGCCATCATAGAAATTTCAGTTGTGAGTCTGAATAAATTGTTGCCGACTCGCACATCATTTTCGTGCAACAAACTTTTCAAACCACCAACCAGTACCTCTGGCAGATAGCCCATTGCATTTTTCGTTGAGAGATACCCAATATAAAAATTCACTGCCTCCTCCATGAACTCACTTCGACTTTTCATATCTTCCAGTTGCACCATCGAATCAATCAAATCAAATGTTTTCGGATAGAGATACACCACTGACCTCCGCTTTGTTTCTCTTTCATTTCTTTTCATGCAATCACTCCGTTTCTCCAATTTCATCATGACCATCTTCTTGACCACGTCAACAAACATTTATTTTTCGGCACTTTCTTCTCATCTTTTCTTTTTCTGACTCAGATATTGACCAAAAATTCAAATTCCGACCACCGTCCTTTCTTTGCTCTTGACCTTTCTTTTTCTGTTGAACCCTCGGCATCGCCGTGGGATGTGAAGGCAGAGGGGAAGCGAAAGCGACCCCTCTGCTTATTCCTGCTTTTTTTTGAGAGCAGTTTTAGGGGCGATTTTTGCCCCGAATCCACTTGATTTGCTCTCCGAGAAAAAGAGCCTTTTGAGAATTCCAAAATCTTCCTAACTCTCTTTTGCAGTCCGTTTGGCAAATTACCTCTCACATCTTGCCACACGTCGCTCGTTTCTATTTTCTGGTATCGTTGCTCCACCTTACTTTTGCAATCTCACACATCGGCTCACGTGCGGTCAATCTCACTGCTATCGTTCTGTTCTTGTTGTTTTACTTGGAATTCCAATTTACTTTCTATCATTTTCATTGGCATGCTTGCTTTTTTTCATTAAATACCATTCCATTTCTCACTCTGTTTTTCAGCAAAAAAGAAAAAGTATAGACCTTATACCTGTCCACACTTCTTCTCATACTTGTCAACAATATTCAATTTTGACCTCACTCGACACCATCTTCTAGGTACTCTCTCACCTGCTTTGGCACATATTTTTGATACAAATCATCGAGATGTTTTTCAAGTTCACCTTCCAATCTCAATGACTTTTTCTCCAAATATTTTTCCGTAGCACGCAGTTTTGCCACATCATATTTCACCACAATTTTCGTTTCTTTGGATAGGCTATAATAAATTGTACAGAAAAAAATCGAACTATGTGTTATAATAGAAAAAAGAGACGGAGAAGGAGTGGTATGACTAATGGCAAAAAAATACACAGTCGAATTCAAAAAACAAATCGTTGCCCTTTGTGTGGAGGGTGGCAGAAAACCATCAGAGTTATCCATAGAATACGGCATGGCAAAGTCCACAGTAAAAAAATGGGTCAACGATTATACAAATACGGGGTCTTTCAAAGCAAAGGATAATCGTAGCCCAGAAGAGGAGGAACTGATTCGTCTTCGCAAGGAAAATAAACAACTGCAAATGGAGAATGATATTTTAAAGCAAGCCGCCTTGATAATGGCTCGAAAATAGACATTGTCAGGGCGAATAAAAAACGTTTTCCCATTACAAAAATGTGTGAACTATTGCACATACCACGTAGTATTGTTTACTACAAGCCAACCCAAAAAGCACCTCAAACTTGCCTTGAAAATGATATTATACGAATTTTCAAAGAAAGCAGAAATAATTATGGAACACGAAAAATCCGACTCCAACTGAAAGCAGAAGGAATCATGGTTTCTCGAAGAAAAGTGGGTGAAATTATGAAGAAATACAAACTAGTTTCCACGTATACCATTAAGCAATACAAAGTGCATTCCAATAAGGTAAATGAGGAAAAAGTTGAAAATGTGGTAAATCAAGAGTTTGATGAGAGAAAGGATTTAGAGGTATTAGTTAGTGATTTAACTTATGTTAGGGTGAACAATAAATGGCATTATATTTGTCTTATTATCAATCTTTATAATCGTAAAATCGAAGGATTTTCTTCGGGTGCAAAGAAGAATGCAGACCTTGTCTATACAGCTTTTATGAACAGTAAAATTGATTTAACGAAAGTAGGGATTTTCCATACCGACCGAGGTATGGAGTTCAAAAATAAGACAATTGATGAGCTTCTGGCGACATTTCGCATCCAGCGTTCTTTGAGCAAAAAGGGTTGCCCTTATGACAATGCTGTGGCGGAGGCAACTTATAAAATTGTAAAGACAGAGTTTGCCTTTGACCGTGTTTTTTGTAGTCAAGAGGAGCTTGATCGGGAGTTGTTTGATTATGTCAATTGGTATAATACTAAGAGGTTGCATAGGAGCTTGGGCTATGTTGCTCCCTGTGATTTTGGAGTTGTAGTTCGATAAAAATTTGTACAAAAAAGGGTTGACAATCCACAGCTTGCAAATACCATGAGTTACATTAATGAGAATGATTTGGCAGACTATGAATTACTGAAAGCGAAAGCGGATGGGGTGCGTGCAGAACGTGACAAAATGAAAAATGAGATTTTGCAGTGTGATGTGCGATTGAAAGAAATTCAAAAATTGCAAAAGGCAATCGGTGATTATAGCAGTACGAAATAAATTTATGGAGCGTATAAGAAATCTGGATTTTCTGAAAAATTCAAAAATGGTAATCTTGAAAAAATTGAAATTCATAAGAATGCAAAAAAAAGTTTTTGAAGAATACGAGGGACAATTTCCAAAAATGACGGAACTGATTCAAGAGTATGCAAGGGTAAACCCTCACCGCCGAAGAAGACGGCGGTCAGCGTAGCTGACTTTGCTTGCAAAGTGAATTGACCCAGCCGCTTTGCGCAGCAAAGTGAGTTGACCATGCGAGGTGTAGCAATTTGGACAGAGTGCCAAATTTTGAAATTTGGCATGCACAAATTTGAGGGGGCTTGGGGGCGACCCTCACCGCCGAAGATAACGGCGGCTGCGTAGCAGTTTTGCGAAGCAAAATGAGTTGACCACCCTACCAGCGAAGATACGCTGGCTGCGTAGCAGTTTTGCGAAGCAAAATGAGTTGACCACCCTACCAGCGAAGATACGCTGGCTGCGTAGCAGTTTTCCGTAGGAAAATAGGTTGACCACCCTACCAACAAGTAGAGGGTTCGGCTTGCCGAAACCCCTGCTTGCAAAGTTCTTGTGTGTCATGCCAAAAATTGATTTTTACTGTTTTTTGGTGAAATTGGAGATTTTGCAAAAAAAGTGTGTTTTTGGAAAAAGTGAAAAAATGGAGTTGTAATACGATAGACAACTGAGGGGGAGAAATTTTATATCAGAGATTTCTGCGACATTTAATATTGCAATTTACAATACGGAAACTCAAGAGGTAAGTTGTATAATAAAGTGACGCATATTTCAAAATAAAAATGTCCCAACGCAACAAAATCTGATATAATGTTAAGTGACTAAACAAAACATGGATCAGGAGGTTGCGATGGAACACTTAGAGTATAACACAAAAAACAGAAGAGGTAAACACTTGAGTTACGAAGAAAGAATAAAAATCGAAACTTTATACAATGAAAAATTAAATGCGAACGAAATCAGTATCCGTCTAGGACGCAGCAAACGAACAATAGAACGAGAAATCAAGAGAGGCTCTGTGACGCTTCTAAACAGTGACTTAACCAAGAGGCTCTCTTATAGTGCAGATGTAGCCCAAGACGACTACGACTACAAAGCGACTGCCAAAGGTCCTGATTTAAAAATAGGCAACGACCATCGGTTTGTAAGTTATGTTGAACAAAGTATAAAAGCTGGCAACTCACCTTATGCCACATTGCAAAATATAGAGAATGAGCAATTAGAATTTTCTGTGACGATCGCTTTAAAAACTTTATACAACTACATTGACGCAGGTTTATTTGTAAACATTTCAAACAAAGATTTACCTGTAAAGAAAAACAAGAAAAAGCGTAATTATCGTAAAATCCGTGCTGCTATTACAAATAAAAAAGGCACAAGTATTATAGAACGCCCACTTGAAGTAGATGCCCGAGAAGTATTTGGGCATTGGGAAATGGACACAGTTGTTGGGAAGCAAGGCACAAAATCATGTTTGCTAGTGCTTAGTGAGAGATCAAAAAGGAAGGAGTTGATATTTAAAATAAATGAAAAAACGCAAGATGAAGTAGTGCGTATCTTGAACCAACTTGAGAGAAAACTTGGCAGCGTCGAATTCAGAAAAACTTTCAAAACCATAACAACAGACAATGGCGGAGAATTCTTAGATTTTGAGGGTATGGAAAAATCTGCTATTAACAAAATAAAACCACGAACAAAAATATATTATGCACATCCATATAGTTCATGGGAAAGGGGTACAAATGAAAATATCAACAAAATGATTCGTAGATTTATTCCAAAGGGTTGCGACATTGCAAATTATAGTGAGAAAGAAGTGAAGCGTATAGAAAATTGGATCAATAATTACCCACAAAAAATACTAAATGGCAAATCAGCCAATATGATGGTGGAATATGCATAAAAAAACTTGGTTTTATATCAGAGAATTCTGCGTCATTTAATATTACAATTTACACAATATGAATTTTTTCTTGTAAAGCCTTGTATTTCGTATGAAGCTGTGGTATAATCCCGTCTTTGACAGTTAAAAACAAAAACAACCGCTAGACCCATTGAAAACAGTGGGTTTTAGCGGTTGTTTCTTATTTCATGAAGTATAGTGATTTATTCTCTATACTTACTTTTTTTCTGTACATTCTTCATTTGGCTTTTTGTGATAAATTGATAATCTGTTCTGAATTGAAATTGTTTATGCAACAAGTCTGTCAATTCCGTTCGCCTA
>JAWXUL010000080.1:0-5614 GCA_044432725.1 Eubacteriales bacterium | reverse complement strand
AATATCAGTAGACCGAACTTAATAGGAACATCAAAAAATATGTAAATGACAACAGATTGCTTGGAATCAACCACTTTTCGGAGTGGTTTTTTCTTGCCCTCTTAGTTTTAGAAATACTTTATCAAAATAAAGAAGTTTATAACCAAAGAAGTTATTCTCCCATCACTAAGCTATCAACACGCAATCAAATTTTAATCAGTGATAATACGTTCATAGTCATACTTGAAATATATGGTGATTAGGACGTTGTACTAGGAAAGTCAAACATAATTGCAGAAATTTCTATTTTGTGAGTGTGGTCGATGGGAGAAACTTGGATAGATTAAGGAGATTATCCCTTGTTAGTTACGATAACGTCTACTCGTTGTCCTTCTCTGGTCGCAGTGGTGTTCTCTATAGGGCAGTCTTAAAAATATTTTATTTTTTTCAAAAATCCCTTGACAAGTGTTTCTTCTTGGTGTATAGTGTACTTATCAGGCAAGCACTACGCAAGTCACAAGCATATCATTGTTCGTATGGACTGTTGGTCATTTCTCAAATAATGGAAAACAAATATAAAAAACTTCCCAAAACTATTGACAAGTGTATTTTTTTTGTGTATAGTGTACTTATCCAGTAAGCACTACACAAGTCGGTAATTACACAAATGTTAGGAGGTACACCCTTGTTAGAAATTATTATCAGCAACAATTCCCCAAAACCCATCTACGAACAAATCAAGTCGCAAATCAAAAGCCAAATCATGAGTGGAGAACTTGCCGAGGGGACGGCACTACCATCCATGCGAGGACTTGCCAAAACATTGTCTGTTTCAGTGATAACGGTGCAAAAATCCTATGAAGAACTACATAAAGTTGGTTTAATCGAAACCACGGCAGGTAGAGGGAGTTTTGTATCTGGACAAAATCAAGAACTTGTCCGAGAAGAAAAGCAAAAAGAACTGGAAGATTTATTAGAACAAGCAGTAGAACTTGCTAGAGAAAATGGCATACCTTTTGAAACTTTACAAGATTTACTGCGTATTTTTTACAAACAGGAGGAGTAAAACATGAGCAAAAATGTTAATTGCTTAGAAATTAAAAATTTGTGCAAGGAATATGAGGACTTTGCACTACAAAATGTCAGCTTTACTGTACCAACTGGCTCTATTATGGGTTTTGTGGGACAGAATGGTGCAGGGAAAACCACCACCATGAAAGCGATGTTGAACCTGATTGAAGCAGATTCTGGAAGTATTAAAATCTTTGGGGAACATCACACCGATGTTGACCTGAAAGAAGATATTTCTGTGGTCTTTGATACGGTGTGTTTTTCTGGGAGTTTGACCCCTCGAAAACTAGAACAGGTCATGGCAACTTCCTATGAAAACTGGGACGAGGACTTGTATTTTGAGTACCTAGACCGTCTGGGTGTCCCTCTGGATAAGCAAATCAAAGCCTTTTCTCGTGGTATGACCATGAAAGTCACCATTGCTGTGGCACTTTCTCACGAAGCAAGATTTCTCATTTTGGACGAAGCCACAGCAGGACTTGACCCAGTTGTCCGTGATGAAGTCCTTGCCTTGTTCCAAGAATTTGTGGAAGATGAGAACAATTCTATCCTGATGTCCTCTCATATCACCTCAGATTTGGAGAAAATCGCTGATTATATCACCTTTATTCACAAAGGACGAGTGATTTTGACAGAAAACAAAGATGTACTTCGTGATGAATACGGCATCGGTCGCATGAAAAAAGCAGACTTTGAAAAACTGGACAAAGCAGATTACCTAAGTTCTCGTGTGAATGGTTTGCAACAGGAAGTTTTAGTGCGAAACCAAGAAGAATTCTCTCGAAAATACCCTAATATTCTGGTGGAACGTGCCACCATTGATGAAATGTTAGCGTTTATTATCACTATGGAGGGGCAATAAGATGAAAACAATTACGCTCAATAATTGGTTTTCCATAGAGAAGGAAATACGAACTTTGGGAAAAGTTGTTCTCGTACTAAGCATAGTTATTTTGGGAGTTTGTGCCTATTTTGACTCATTTGATTTAATTACACCCTATATTTGTTGTATTTATCTCACAGGCGTATTTATTCCCCTCACTGTGAGAAAAAAAGACACAAGTTGCCAGTGGGATAAATTTGTTATGACTTTACCTATCACGAGGAAAGAAGTTGTGAAAGGGCAATTTCTATTTTTCACCCAACTTACTTGTGTTTTTATGTCAATCTGTATGGTAATTCGACTGCTTGCTTTTGTTTTGGGTGATTATTTGGAGCTTTACCAACAAGTGAATTTTATTACCATGACTTTTTCTGTAGGCTTATTAGGACAATCCTTGATGTATGTTGTTTCTATGATATTAAAAGAAGACATCAGTGAATTTTTTGCGATGTTTTCTATAGTGGGGGCGTGTATCCCCTGTGCTGTGCCTTCTTACTATTTATTACCTGTACATTTATGGGATACAGCACTATTACCTTGGTTTATGGGTGGGGTTAGCATTTTTTTGACTTTAGTGTTTGTTGGACTTTGCTATTTATTTTGTGTAAAAGCGATAGAAAAGAAAGAATTTTAGGAGGTTTTTATGAATACAATTCGATTAAATAACTGGTTCTCCATGGGTTCGGAGCTGAAAAAGATTGGATTCTTGACGTTTTTAGCTGGGATTGCTGTTCTTGGCTTTATGGCATGGAAACAAGACACACTGATTCTTTACCCTTTTCTTGGTGTAGTTGGAAGTCTTTCTTTGGTTGTCCCATTGACTGTGCAAGAGAAAGACGTAGGTTGTCAATGGGAACGATTTTCTCTCACTCTACCCATTTCCAGAGCAGATATTGTCAGGGGCAACTTCCGTTTTTTTGCAGAAATCACAGCCTTAGCCTTTGGTTTTACCTTGGCAATGGGTCTGGTGGGCATGGCACTGACCCAAGTTTTGGGGTTTGAAACACCTGTCACGTTCCATGATGTGGTGACATACTTGCCATTAGCTGTTTCACTGGGGTTTGCAGGGCAAAGTTTCATCTATCTACTCACTCTCATTGGAAAGGACACCACTGCAAAAATGTTTCACCTTTGTGCAGCTCTTGTGGGTGCAGTACCTTATTTGATTTCTTTTCAATTTTTTCATGTCCATGATTCTTTGGAAGATGCTTTGATGGCTTTTCTGTGTACCACTGTGATTTCTTGTGTGTTTATGGCTATTTCTTATGTAGTAGCTGTGAAACTTATCGAGAAAAAAGAGTTTTAGGAATTCTTCATGAAAGTACAGAAAGGAAAGGTGATATACGATGAATGATTTTAGATTGACACAAAGTTACTTACTGTGTCAAATGAACGATAAAGGGAAACTTGCCAGTGGAACACCTCAATTTGCGTTAGGGATTGCTACATTGCTGGAACTGTTACAAAATGACTGTATCACCATCAACAAGGAAATGGTATTGAAATCACCTCCACCGAAAGATTTGTGCTATTTGACCGAGGTATATCAGTTTATGCAGGGCAAAAAGACTCGTAAACTGGATAAAATGATGTCAGATGTGTGTTTTAGTGACAAACTGCTGAAAAATGTCAAGAATTCTTGTTGTGAAACACTGGTGGAACAAGGCTATTTTTCCCAAACAACTACCAAAGGACTGTTTGATTCTTCTAAAACCAGATTTATCCCCAAGACAGAATCTCAAGATTTACTGATTGAAACCATTAGAAGTGCAGTTTTAAGTGGTGGTGTGATTTCAGGCAATACTGCCGTTTTAATTTCTTTGCTAGAAAAGAGTGGAAAATTGAAGGAATACTTTTCAAAACACGAGAAAACACAGTTGAAATCTTGTATCAAAGAACTAAGGACGAACAAAGAATGTCAGCTTGTCTTTCGATGGATAGAACAAATAGAAGAATTTTATGTCACTGTTATTTGTTGTCCTAAGTAAACTATCAAGCTATTTTTGGTTTTTTTGTTGGTGCTATTTGCCATGTACTAGACAGAAAAACCATATATTTTGCAAAAAACTAAAATTCGGAGGAAATATCATGGATAAAAACACTTTTTCTAATCATTCCACGGGGAATGTGGGACTGACAATCCTTTTAGCACCACTGATTCTCATTTTTTCCCTTGTGCCTATTACTGGTGCAATCGGTACTGGATTCTCTGCCATAGCCTGTGCCACAGCCTATATTCCAGCAGTTATCGAGAATACGGCAAGTGCAATCTCTCTGTTAGGTCTGGGTTTGCTGTCTGTTGGCTTATGTATGCTATGTACGAAAATAACACAATCTACTTTTGGACTGTTAAAGTTGCTGTTTCAAAAGAATAGTATCGTATAAAGGAGAGGGAAAATGACAAAATTAGACAAAAAGACCTACTGGAGCAACTGTATTGTTGCCTTAACCCTCGGTGCGAGCCTGTATGCAATGGGAACTTTTTTTGGTGGAGCAAGCCATTTCACCTTTGGCTCTCAAGGTTTGAACTTTCATCACTGGTTTTCTGGATTTACAGTAGAAGAATATGAAACGGAACGTGTTACCATCACCGATGAAGTGGTGAGCATTCAGTTAGACAGTCAGCTTGGTGAAGTGCGTTTCCGAACTGGGGACACTCTTTCCCTTACTTACCAAGGTGATGTGAGCCACAAAATCACAGGAAATCGTCTTGAAATTGACGGAAAAGTGAATTTATATAAATATTGGTGGCAAAAGCTAGAAGATGAGAAGATAGGTTTTATCGAAATTACGATACCAGACACTGTGACAAGCCTTGATATTGAATCCTCTGGAATTATCTCACTGACGGACTTGGACTTAGCAGACATTGAGATTGAAACCAACCTCGGCAATGTGCAAATGGAAGATACTTCGGTCAAGAAAGGGAAAATGACAGCAGATATGGGCAATATCTCCCTGACTTCTTGTACCTTTGATAACCTAGTTGCAGAATTGGATATGGGGAATTTGACAACGGAAAATTTAACCATTGATGTTTCTGGGAAATTTGTCAACAACATGGGCAACATGGAGATTGGTCTAGCAGAGGTAGAAAGCAACTACAATTTCCATCATAAAACGAATTTTGGTGCATTTTCTATCAATGGAAGAAAGACTTCTGCTTCTGTTGGTTCTGTTATTATCACCACAGAAACGGATATGGGTGCTATCAGTATCACAACGAAGTGACCGTAAAACCACACTGAAAGGTGTGGTTTTTTCGTGCGACCCTACCTCCCCTTTTTCTTCCTCCCCCCACAATACCCCACCGCATTTCTCCCTTGCCTTGGCTTCTGTGGTGTCAGATTAAACTTCTTCACCGAATGCTCCGACACTTTCACAAAACACTCCCTAAAAATCTTCTGTTCTTCCTCTGACAGCACGGAAATATCCATATTGCTCGCAGAAAGCAACAAGTCGCACTGTTGTTCCTTTGTCATTTCCACCGCACTATCAGATATTTCAGACATTTTTTCATAGATAACCTGTTTGTTTTCCTCATGTATATCCAAATCAGGTGCAGAATCACGGTCATATTTGTGTCTTTTTTTCATGGACTTCAAGATGGGCATTAAATCTGCCATTAAAATATGATTGAAGTGATTATCCACTGTTTGCTCCGCCACTTCCAAGGTGCGT
>JAWXUL010000079.1:0-5770 GCA_044432725.1 Eubacteriales bacterium | reverse complement strand
TTGCTTCATCGCTGATGGTGTAGGTGTCGGTGGTTTGGGTGGTGCTGGTGGTACTCTCCGTTTTTGCATTGATTTTAGAGTAATCGTAGTAGGAAATCGTGTTTCCTGTGTTTAAGCCGTTGATTGTCATGTTTACATCTCCTTTTTTCAGTATGGGTTACACCTAAGTAAAGGTATAAGGGTCAGATGGAACTTTCCCAGTGGAATCCTTAATGCCATTTTCGTGCATTATGCTACGTTCAGCATCAAAAGCATCTTTATAAATCATGCGAAGTTCTTTTTGCATATCGTTCTCGGCTTTTGTCGAAAATTTACTCCACATACCATCACGATGGCTATAGGTAAGAACAGTTTCGCCCAAATTATTTTTCACAAATATGGCTTCATCTTTTGTTCCATAATTCAAATCAGCATAGAATCCGTCCCAGAGTGCCAACATATTGGGAAGATAAGTACCCGCTGATGGTTTGACATAAGCTGACATTTGTGTCATCAAGCTTGCTCGATCAGGACCCACTGTTTTTTCAGAATAAGCAATAATTTTACTTGAAGCACTCTTGGACATATATTCTCCTTGTTGTGCGTTCTTCGTTGCTTCTTCACGAAGAAATTTCACCAAGTCATCTGGAAAACCAGTATCATTGACAAAGCCTTCCTCGGTGGATTCCACTTCTTGAGAAGCCTTTGCTTCATCGCTGATGGTGTAGGTATCTGTGGTTTGGGTGGTGCTGGTGGTGTTACTCTCCGTTTTTGCGTTGATTTTAGAGTAATCGTAGTAGGAAATCGAGTTTCCTGTGTTTAAGCCGTTGATTGTCATGTTTACATCTCCTTTTTTCAGTATGGGTTACACCTAAGTAAAGGTATAAGGGTCAGTTGGGACTTTCCCAGAGGAATCCTTAATTCCATTTTCGTGCATTACGCTACGTTCGGCATCAAAGGCATCTTTATAAATGTGCATGATTGTAGACATTTCGTCAGTTTCTGCTTTTGTATGATCAGTGGTCCACATACCATCACGATGGCTGTAGGTAAGAACTTTTTCACCAGCAGGATTATAGACAAAAAGTGCTTCATCTTTCGTTCCATAATTCAGATTTGCAGTAAATCCATTCAAAAGCGACAACATATTCGGAAGATAAGTGCCAGCAGATGGTTTTATATATGGTGTCATTTGCATCATAAGACTGGCTCTATCTGGACCCGCTGTCTTTTCGGCATATTGAATAATAGACTGCGATGCCTTAGAGGACATATAATCCCCTTTGTGTGCGTCTTTCTTCGCTTCTTCATAAAGCATTTTAATCAACTCATCAGGGTAGCCAGTGTTATTGACAAAGCCTTCCTCGGTGGATTCCACTTCTTGAGAAGCCTTTGCTTCATCGCTGATGGTGTAGGTATCTGTGGTTTGGGTGGTGCTGGTGGTGTTACTCTCCGTTTTTGCGTTGATTTTAGAGTAATCGTAGTAGGAAATCGTGTTTCCTGTGTTTAAGCCGTTGATTGTCATGATAGACACTTCCTTTGCTAAAAATTTTGAAAATCTGGGTAATAAATGACGATTCTGGGATAAAGTTCTTTCACATAAGGGAACACAGAGTCAACAATAGGGGATTTTTCTCCCAATTTGAAAGAAAAATACAGAATAACAACACAAAATATCAGGAGTAGGATTCTGGAAAGAAACACTTTTCCCTTACTCTTTTTATGATGTTGTTCCTGACAAATCATTGCCAAACGATTCTTCATGGTGAGTGGTTTCCACGTTCCTTCGGAAAGTTTTGCCACAGAAAGAAGTTCTAATTCTTCTTTTTTCCCAGAAGAAAGGATACTTTGTGCGTAGTTTATTCGTTGGTTTTTATCAAAATCTTCCACCACCACTTGGTCGCAGAGGATTTCACACCAAAAACTTTGTGTGTTCAGCAGAACATAAATCAAAGGGTTAAACCAATGAATTATTTTAGCCATTTCACCGAAACATTGCAAGCACAAGTCTTTCCCTTTGTCATGGGATAATTCGTGGAGAAACACAGCAGAAAGTACCTCATTATCCCTTGAAAAGTTGTTGGGAAGAAATATTTTCGGTTGAAAAAAACCTGTCAACATAGGGGTGCTGATGTAGGGGTGGGTAAAAAGTTCAGGGGGATTTTTTCTGCCCATTTTTTCAGAACACCGCCTATATTCCTCTAAAACTTCTGGATTGCTCATAGGTTCAAGGTGCTTTTTGAGATGTTTTTGGCTTTTTTGATAAGAATATAATCCTTTTACGGTCAATATTCCCATAACAACAAGCCAAATATAGGCAAGAACAGTCATCACCTGATAGTGGTTGGGAATATATACCTCTGGATTAAAATGGCTAGGATTGGCAGATTTCCACATATCGTGCATGGCTTTTTCGTACATTTCTGGAGTCCATTCCACATAGTTTCCGACAATTTGAAGGTAACTTGGAATTTTTATCAAAAATACCTGATAGGGAAGAAAAAAGAGAAGTAACAGGAAAGATAAGACTTGCTTTTGTGCTTTTGGAAACAATGTTTTCCTGAAAACAGGAGAAATCAGCCAGTAGAGGGCAAATGCCATTGTGCCGAAAATCGAGGTCAAAAGCACAGTATTAAAAATGCTGTAAAGCATCGTAGCAAAGGGCGAATAGAAGAATAGGTATTCTAAATTCACTATTTTACCCCTTTTGCTTTCTTTTTGCTTTTTGGTGCTGGGTCAGAATCAACAGCCTCTTTTTGCTCGTCCAACCACTGTTGCAAGTCCTCTAATTCCTCTTGGCTTAGTTTCATTTTTCCTGTCAGTGCTACCATAAGATTTTTCACAGAGTTTTCGTGGATTTCTTCCATAAAATCTTCCGTTTCCAGTTCTCGATACCCCTCTTTTGTGTACGCAGGTCTGTAAGTGGCTTTTTCTTTCAAAAGATACCCTTTTTCAATCATTCGCACCAACAAAGTGTTCACAGTGCTGTATTTCCACCCACGTACTTCTGTTTGTGCCTTCATAATGCTTGGCATAGCCACGGCTCCGTCCATTTCCCACAGAAGCTCCATCAAATATTTTTCACTCTCTGTCAGTTTTCCTTTTTTCATAAATAAGCTCCTAAAATTATTTCTACATACTGTAGTGTACTAAGTATATATTATTTTTGACATAATGTCAAGAGTTATTTTGGAATTGCAAGATATGTAAAACTCCCCCCACCGTTTCCAGTGGGGGGATTGGAAGATGTGGGAAGAGGTATAAAAAAATCGGTCGCACTGGTTTTAAGTCCAGTGCGACAGTTTGGGGATGTGGGTTTTATTCAGTTCCAAGTATAAAAGTCCATAGCCATGATACCTTCAAACTGGTTATTATCTGAGTATTCCATTAATTCATTGAATAATTCATAATTTGAACCTTCTAAATAAAATGGATAAGAATAATAAAAATCTGGCTTATCAGATTCTTCATCTAGGGTTTCTAGTCGTTCCTCAACGGGCTTTCTATAGTGGTTGAAATCCTCTGTTCCAATGGAAATGATTCCTCTCCCATTTTCAAAAATATCTATTTCTATAAAATCATCTTCACTAGTAAAAAATCGCAATTCAAAACTGTCACCTCGGTAGTCTGTGGGGGCTGTAATATCATAGGCATAAAAAATACTGGGGTCAAATCTACCTGTTCTCTCGTTTATTCCTCCACCAGAGGAGGCATATTCCTTGTAGTCCACAGGTGTGAAGGTGTATTTTTGAAAAATGCTCATCAATTCCTGATATTGAACTTCATTCGTCCCATCTTTTTCCATTTTGTCATAAGAAACTGTGGTTGTATCGTGAAAATGATAGATAGTAGCTTTCTCCACTTGCTCCAACTGTTCAAAGCAATGAAATGGTTCTGAAGCCATGGGTGTTTTCTTTTGATTTGTATTAGTAGAAAAACCCACTACAAAACCCATCACCAACATAGCTGACAAACCAGACACCCACAACTTCGTTTTTTTCATTTTCATAACATGATTCACCCTTTCTCTTGTTTCACCATACCGAAAAGTTGGCGTAACATACAGTGGTACAAAAGAACTTTTCTTTGTACCCAATTCCAATAGTAAAGTCGCATATTTTTTCTTGATAATTGATTCATGTGCTGTGCTATGACTTTCCTGAACAAGATTCTTTATCACTTTTTCATCGACTGACAGTTCCATATCTCTCCCTGATAAGACAAAGGCACACCAAACAAGAGGATTAAACCAGTGTAATATCAAGGTGAAAAAAGCAAGTAATCGAGTGAGATGGTCAAATCTTTTTAAGTGATATTCTTCGTGTGGAACAACACATTCCTTTTCTTCTTCTTTTAGAGCAGATGGTAAATAAATTTTCGGCTTCAACAATCCCCAAACAAAAGGTGTATCAATACTGTCTACTAAATAGATATTTTTCTCTAAATGAAAAGAAATTCTTAACTTTTTATGAAGTTTTACCACTGAAAATAGACTAGGTATCACCAAAATACTCATACCCACACACCATATAATTGACCAGACTGAAGTAGAATTTTGGACAGAATCCTGAAATTCACTGGAAGAAATGATGACTTCAGGACTTCCAGACGTGGAAACCTGATTTTCTTTTTTTTCTTGTGAAATTGTACTTGTTTCTTGTTTCATGGGCAAAATGCTTTGTGTTTCTGGTAAAATAGCCAAAGGACTTTCTAGGGTAAATGGCACAAGTAAACGAAAGAAAACCACAGACCACAGGACATACGAGTATATTTTAGGTGATTTTTTCAGAAATAATCGTGTCACCATAACAGCAATAATCACATAAGAACCGATAAGACTACAGGAAAGTACCTGTTGAAAAAGCACATCTAACATAGAAACATCTCCTTATTCTTCGGATTTTTTATCAATGATTGCTCTGATTTCTTCGATTTCTTCAGTGGATAAGTCCTTTCGAGAAACAAAAGCAGCCAAAAATTTGGGTAAAGAGCCTGAAAATGCTTCTTCCACCAGTTGTTCACCCTGCATGGAGAAGTATTGTTCTTTTGAAAGTATAGAACTTACTATTCCATCTTTGTTTTGGAAAATACCTCGTTCACTCAACTTTTTCAAGGTAGTGTAAGTTGTCGGCTTTTTCCATTCTAATTCTTTTGCACAGAGTTTCACCAACTCACCAGAGGGAATAGGCTCATTTTTCCATATAATTTCAGCAAATTTGGTTTCAACAAGTCCCAGTTTATAAATTTCCATGGGAGTACCTCCTTTCTTTGTGTGGTTGTTCCTCAATCAACCTTGCTATTAGTTTATCAGAAACAAACCACCATGTCAAGAGTTTTTTTAAATAATTGCAAAAAATATTTCCTCCCCTCAACTTAGCCAGAAAAGACTTGTTGAGGGGAGGACGTTTTTTAGACTATTCCAGTGAACCCACTGGCAGAACTCACTGGACTTTTTGCATTTTGACTGGTGGGAGTGGTTATTTTACTCTTTGAACTTGCTACGGGATTTGTTTCAGTATTTGAACTATTTGTGCTAACTATTTTACTTGTCCCCTCTTTCAAGGAGGAATAGGGCAGTTTTCCATCTAAAATATCATTAAGTTGGATGATATACTCTAAATTATGGGTAGAATCAAGATAACCGTCCCCATTTTCATCAGCATACAATGCATCTAATTGTGCTTGAAACGCTGCTTCTTCCTCTGGGGTGTTTTTTTCCTCTTCTGTTAATACAGAATCCACTTTTTTTCCTTCTTTTTCTTCTAACATGGCAGAAAGCATTGCCATACTA
>JAWXUL010000078.1:0-5872 GCA_044432725.1 Eubacteriales bacterium | reverse complement strand
AAAATTGCGTTCATCTAAAAAAAGTAATACTCGAAAGTGATACAGTAAAAATCCACTCGACTGCATTTGAAAATTGTGACAGTTTGGAATTTGTGGGCACAGAAAGTGGCGAGAATTTGCTGCATAAATTTAATAGTAATAAATGAGGATACAAAAATGGAAGTTTTTCAAGATTTTGAATATGAAATTCTAACAGTAATGGGAGAAAAAGAAGGTGACTCTAAAAGAAAAATCATTTCTTTGGAAAAATATTTGGGAAATGAAAAAAATGTGGTGATTCCTGATGAAATAGAAGGATACCCAGTCACTGTGATGAATGGCACCTTTGCAGGTAAAGAGGAATTGGAAAGAGTCACCTTGCCGAAAAAACTGGAAACCCTTGTTATTGCCACCTTTCAGGACTGTATCAAGTTAAAAACTATCCATTTTCCATCCTCTTTGAAGAAAATAGGAATTAATGCCTTTATGAACTGTACTTCATTGGAAGAAATCACGGTTTCTGACAGTGCGGCTCTTATCGAAAAGATGTCACTGGATCTTGATGTATTTGAAGATTGTCCGAAACTTTGTGATGAAAATGGCTTTATTATCCTGAAAACTCTACTTCTTTCCTATCAGGGTACTGAAAGTCAGGTCACTATCCCTGATGGTATCACTAAAATTTCAGAAGCTGCCTTTTATGATAACCGAATTGTGACTTCTGTTGTTGTGCCTGATTCAGTCACGATTGTGGGGAAACAAGCATTTTATCAATGCGTTAATTTGACAGAGATTACTCTATCCAAAGAACTGAAAACCATAGGTCAAGAAGCTTTTTTTGATTGCAAAAAATTAGAGCAAATTAGTTTGCCTGAACAGGTAAAAGAAATCGAGAAGGGGGTCTTTTCAGACTGTGTGAGTCTGAAAGAAATTCAGTGGAGTGAAAACTTAGAATTCATTTTGGATGATGCTTTTAGTGGATGTTACTCTTTAGAAGAGATTTCTTTCCCTGAAAACCTAAATTGCATCAAAAAATCCTTTGTTGGCTGTATCAATTTACAGAAAATCACCATTCCCCCATCAGTGAATTCCATTTATAAAAAAGCCTTTGAAAAATGTAATTCTTTAGAAATTATTGAGATTTTAGACCGACCAGAGGGGACAGAAAAACTGGATTTACAAATCAGTTGTTTTCCGTACAGTGCCAAAATGCGAGAGAATGTACTGAAAAAGGGGCAAGAAGTCCCTGACATCATTGCAAAGACGTTCAACAAGGCACATACTCAGAAATATTTGACTGATTTATTCGCCAGTTGGGATAAACTTTCTGAAACGGCAAAAGACTTGTTCCGTCAGGAATGGAAGAAGAAAATCACTGTTAAAGTAAAAAAAGGAAAGAATCGTCTCCGAAATTTGATGTTTTTGGAGTCCACAGCAAAAGAAATGGGGATTTATTTTAAGGAAGGTTTTCATCTGGAATTGCCTGAATTGGAGGAATATCTGGAGTTTTCCATTAAAAACGAGAACACAGCAGAAACGGCTCTGCTACTGGACTATAAGAACAAAACCTACAGCAAAGACTACTTAGAGGAGTTAGAAACACGAAAAAACCTCGTTGATATTGGACTGGAACTTCCTACTTTGAAGGAATTGCGTGAGAAATGGACGGTAACCACTCGAAAAGACCACATCATCATCAATGGTTATCACGGCAAAAGTAAAGTGGAAATTCTCCCTCCCACCCTCGCTGATGGTACTCCCATTCGCAAAATCAAAAAAACTTACGATGGATTTAAGACTTTGGAGAAACTGACACTTCCAGCGGGAATCGAGGAAATTGGAGAAAGTGCTTTTAACGAAACATCATTGGAGGTCATTCATATTCCTAGTACCGTAACATACATCGGAACGCAAGCATTTTCTGACACCAAAATCACCGAAATCACCTTACCAAGTTCCTTAGATTATGTAAATAATGGAATGTTCTGGGGGTGTGCAAAGTTAGAAAAAGTGATTTTACCCGACACAATCACCAAGATTTCTAAATCTGCCTTCAATCATTGTGTTTCTCTCGCAGATATTCATATTCCAGAAAGTGTAAAAAAGATTGAAGCTGCGGCTTTTTATCGTTGTCACAAACTGAAAAATATTACCTTGCCTGATAGTGTGGAAATCATGGAACGTGATGTCTTTGAAGAATGCTATTCGTTGGAAGAAATTCGCTTGCCATCGGGTTTATTGGAATTAAAGGATAATTGCTTTGCCCATTGTCGCAAGTTAAAAAAGGTGATTTTACCTGTTGAAAATATGAAAATAGGTGATAATGTTTGGTGGGACTGCCCCTCTTTGGAGTTTATTGGGGTGGAAGGTGGAGAGAATTTGCTCCATAAATATAAGAAAGAGTAGGAAATATGAGCAATTTTGAATTTGAAAAAGTAGAGGGTGGCTATTCCCTCGTAAAATATACAGGAGATGAAGCGAATATTGTTGTTCCTGATCGCTACGAAGGGGAGCCTGTTGTGGCACTGGGAATTAATGTTTTTCGTAACACAAAAATCCCTGTGAACATCGTTCTTCCTGACACCTTGAAAAAAATAGGTGGTCATTGCTTTGAAAGATGTGAAAATTTGAAAGAAATTATCATACCAGATTCTGTGATAGAATTAGGTTCAGATTTGTTTCTTAATTGTTCCTCCTTGGAGAAGGTAACTTTGCCAAGAGATTTGGAAATTTTACCAAGTAGCTGTTTTGGGCAATGTAGTGCCTTGGAGTTTTGTGTTCTACCTGATAAATTAAAATCCATTGGAGTTTTTTGCTTTTTGTGTTGTGTTAATTTGCAAGAAATAGTGATTCCATCCTCCATAAATGAGATTGGCTCACAAGCTTTTGCCCATTGTGACGCTCTAAAACGTGTGAAATGCACTGGAACGGACTTCAAAATTAACAAGGGAGCCTTTTATATGTTAGATGGTAAGGAATCCCAACTGGAAGAGTTTCCTTATTACATCTGGGGGAAAGTCGATTTAACGACTGAGCAAAATACACTTTTAATGAAATCTCTCATCAATTCTTTTCCATCCTTTGGGGAAAGCGAGAAAAAAGACTATATTTCTTTTCTAAAACGGCGAAAAAAGATGAAAGAGCAACTGTTTTTCCATGGGGATTCTGAAATCGTTAGCTTTCTGTTATCACTTGGACTGAAATTAAATTTGGATGAGTTAGACCGATATTTAGAAGAAAGTATCAAGCAGGAAAAAACAGAAGTAACTGCACTGTTTTTGGAGTATAAAAACAAGAATTTCAGAAAAACTGAGGTAGAATCCTATAGCGAGAACAAAGAACTTGTGGAAATTGGCTTAGAACTGCCCACATTAAAACAATTCAAGACAAAATGGAAATGTAAAAAGGTGGATGGCGGTATTTGTGTTACGGAGTACATCGGCAGCGAAACCAATGAAACCATTCCAGTAGAACTGGCTGACGGCACAAAAATTGTGGCACTCCAGAAAATAATATCTGGTAAAGAAAAACCCATTCCCACAGGTTCCCTAAAGCACTTAACCATAGAAGCACCCATTACTTCTTTGACACAAAACGCCTTTCATGCCAGTGAATTAGAGTCCATTATCTTGCCAGATACCATGGAAACCATAGGGAATTTTGCCTTCACTTACTGTGAAAAGCTGAAAAATATTGTATTCCCCCCCAATCTTAAAATCTTGCCAGATGCAGTTTGTGGTGCTTGCTACAGCTTAGAAGAAGTGACCTTACCAGAAAATTTAGAAGAAATCGGTGCCCATGCTTTTTTGAATTGTCGTCAGTTAAAAATAGTACATTTTCCAAATCACCAAGTTGATGTGGGGGAATCTGCCTTTGCCGGTAATCCCTCGCTCCATGAAGTGACACTACCCCTTGGTGTGAAATTAGGGGAAAAAGCGTTTGACAGCAGTGCAAAAATAAATTGGAAATAAGGAGAAACAAATGAACTTAAATGATTTTGAATTTGAAAAAGTAGAGGGTGGATATTCCCTCATAAAATACAATATTACTGAAAAAAATGAAGAAGATGTACTAATTCCTGAAACTTTTCAAGGAGAACCAGTGGTAGAAATTGGGGAGAGGGCGTTTGATGCTGATTTTATGAACCCCACCCTCATGAAAAATCTGACCATTCCTAATTCCGTAACAAAAATCGGAGAACACGCTTTTGAAGATTGCAAAAAACTGGAAACAGTGGTTCTCCCCACTGGACTCACTCGCATTGAAGCTTGCACATTTAGTCAGTGTCATTCCCTAAAAGAGTGTATTTTACCTGAAAAGGTAGAAGAAATAGGGGGATTCACCTTCTGGGACTGTAAGAAGTTGGAGCAACTACATTTGCCTTCTTCTGTGAAAAAAGTGGGGGATAGTGCTTTTAACGAATGCACGTCACTTCGTAAAATCACTTGTGAGGGCGATGACATGAAAATTCACAAAAGAACCTTCCAATCTTGTGAGAACTTAGAAGATATCCCTTTCTTTTTGTGGAAGCAAGCCACCTTACCTGAGGCTCAAATGATGAAACTCATGGAATATCAAGTGAAAAACTGGGATAATTTAGAGGCTAATGAGAAAAAAGACATCATTGCTTTTGTAAAAAGACGAAAAGCGTTGAAAGTATACTTCTTTAGTGAGGGGGATTCTACACTTGCCAATTTTCTATTCCGTGAAAAAGTGGGTTTGACTTTGGATGAAGTAGACAAATGTTTAGAACATAGTATTGCAAAAAGCAAAACAGCTGTGACAGCACTTTTATTGGACTATAAAGGAAAAAACTTCGACCAATCACAGGTTGAAGCCCACTCTGAGCAGAAAGAATTGGTGGAAATTGGCTTAGAACGTCCCACACCTAAACAATTTAAAGAAAAATGGCGTTGCAGCAAAGTAGAGGGTGGACTGCGTGTTTCTGGCTATAAAGGGGAAGAAACTGAGGAAACAATCCTCAGTGAACTGGCTGATGGGACTAAAATTGTGTCAATTGGTCACTCGAAAAGTGCAGGATTTCAGCCTTTGCGTAAAATTACCTTAGAAGAGGGGATTGTGACTTTAGAGGAAAAAGCTTTTTGTTACTGCTCCACTTTAGAGGAAATTATTTTACCAGAATCTCTGGAAACTCTGGGGAATGGTGCTTTTTCCCTTTGTGAACGCTTGAAATCCATCACAATCCCTAAAAATGTGAAAGAACTTTCTCGTGCTTGTTTTTATCGTTGTAGAACTTTAGAGGAAGTAGTCTTGCAAGAGGGGCTACTTTCTGTGGCTGATTTTGCCTTTGAACGATGCGATAAGTTGGGCACAGTGCATTTTCCTGACTCTGTGATAGAATTTCAGCAAGGCACCTCCAAAGAAGTGGAGAGTGGTTTGTTTTTACGCTCTGGGCTTGTGTCGGTTACTATCCCTCCAAAGGTGACGAAACTCCCTAATAAAGCATTTTATGGTTGTTTTTCTTTGGGAAATGTCACGTTACACAATAATATCACTGATTTTGGCAGTGGAACCTTCAAATTTGCCCACGCCCTAGCCGATGAAAAAGGCTTTGTCATTGTTGGAAAAGTGTTGTTTGACTACGTGAAAAAAAATCCTTTTTCCAAAGATCGTGTCAAAGAAACCCTTTGCACTGTACCTGACAAGGTGGAAAAAATCAGTTTTCTCGCATTTTGGGGCAGTGAAATGAAAGAACTTATATTACCAGAGGGGTTAAGAGAGATAGAATCCGAAGCTTTTGGGCGTTGTAGTGACTTAAAGAAGCTCATTATCCCCAGTTTTGTGAAAGTTTTGCCCAAAAATGCCATTAAAGACTGCGAAAGCTTAGTAGAAGTTGTGGTTTCCTCTAGTACAACGGTGGAAGAGGGGGCAC
>JAWXUL010000077.1:0-6137 GCA_044432725.1 Eubacteriales bacterium | reverse complement strand
GTTCCCTAGTTTTTTCATCAGGTCACAGAGAGAAAAAATCACCGTGGGAGTCAGTTGCTTTTGTAATTCCACTGGTGAGGTGAGATTCCAGAGTTTCTCCTCTTTAGAAAAATCTAAAAAAAGGTCTAGTTGCTCAATGTCACGACCTGTACAAACCAAGCGACCTGTGCTTTCTGCTCGTCCATCTTTCATCAACACAAAGTTGGTATCCACAGCACCAGAAATTCCTACAGAACCTGAAATCATGTTGAGAGGGTCACTGTCCTTTGCTTTTCTAAGGTGATGAATCAGCAAGATGGCGATTTGATGTTTGTCAGCAAGTTTTTTTATCAGTCCCATCTCGTGATAATCACTGGCATAGAGGGTACCGTTGGGATTTGCTGTACCACGGATTTTTTGAAAGGTGTCTATCACGATAAATTCAGTGTTGGGAAAATCTTGTAAAAACATCTCAATCTGTAAATCCAAACCAGAATCCATGTTTTCACTAAATGTACAAAAATGAAGCGTGTTTGGTGCTTCGCTAGTCAGCTCAAAGAGCCGATTTTGGATTCGTAGAAAGCTGTCCTCCAAGCAGAGGTACAGAACTTGACACTGGTTGGTTTTGAAATCCCAGACGGGTTCACCTTTGGCGATTTGTAGACATATCCAAAGTGCCATCCAAGATTTTCCTATCTTCGGTGAGCCAGCGAGGAGGTGAAGTCCTTGGGACATAAATTCTTCCACTACAAATTTAAGTGGTGGAAAGGGTGTGGCGAGCAGAGTTTCTGCATCCATGGTGTTTAATTTTTCGGGCATAAAAATCTCCTTTTCTTTTTCATTTCAAAAGTTCCCCTCAAGTAATAA
This sequence comes from Eubacteriales bacterium, assembly GCA_044432725.1. Lineage (GTDB taxonomy): Bacteria > Bacillota > Clostridia > Oscillospirales > Oscillospiraceae > JAWXUK01. Next base: position 5,291 of record JAWXUL010000077.1, on the reverse strand, counting down.
AGGACACCTTTTTAACAGTTGATAACCACAAAATCGTGTATTCTCTTTTTTAGCTAGTTTTTTTGAAAACTCACAGAATATTTTTTGACAAAATGACTGCCAAAATTGTGGTGGTGACGTGAAGGCTAAAATCCCCCTCATATATAAGCCAAAAAAACAAGGGGGGTGTACGAAATTATTTTTCTAAAAAAGGAATTTTCTCTCTTTTGCACTGAGTACACTTGTTTGTTCCTGTGAATTTATAAATTTTCACTAACCCTTGTTTATAAACCCCCTCATATATAATGGCAAAAAAACTTGGGGTTGTACGAAATTATTTTTGTAAAAAAGAAAATTTCTCTTTTTTGCACAGAGTACACTTGTTTGTTCCTGTGAATTTATAAATTTTCACTAACCCTTATTTATAAAACCCCCTCATATATAATGGCAAAAATTCTGGAGGGTGAGCCAAATCGTTTTGCTCAAATCCACAGGTTCTCTTTTTCATCTAAATCTCATCAAGAACTACAGTTCGGTTTTAGGGAAAAAGACGACAAAAAACACAGTAACATTTCTGCTACTGTGTTTCCATTTTTTGCATTCTACTTTCTCCAGATAGAACAAATAATCTGTGATTAGAACAAATTCTGTGGTTTGTGACAAGCACCATTGAATAAATCATCGAACTATGGTATACTAACCCAAAAGGAGGGTTTCCTATGCTTATGCTTTACTTATCGGCTCTTAGTGGTGCCGACGCAGACAAATTTAAGGAAATTTACTGGGAATATAAGAACCTCATGTTCTATGTGGCGAATAAAATTCTGGGCAACACAGAGGACGCAGAAGATGTGGTACAGCTTGCTTTTGAAAAAATAATTTTGAATTTTGAAAAAATTTCTCAAGTGAAGTGTCCCCAAACGAGGGTTTTCATCGTTACTATAGTTGAGAGGAAATCAATCGACCTATACAGACAGAAGAAAAATCACCCCATCATACCCTTTGACGAACTGACAGAACAAAGCCAGTTTCCAGATTTTCTTGGTTTAGAAGAAACCATGCTGAAACTTCCAGACAATTATCGGCATATCCTCTTACTTCGCTTCAAGGCTGGATACTCCGTAAAAGAAATTGCTGATATTTTGGAAATAAAGCCTGACAATGTGAAAAAAATCATCAGTCGAGCGAAAAAGAAACTTGCCGAACACTTAGAAAATGAGAAAAAGGAGGAAACCTAGATGAAAATGACCAATAAACAAATGGAGCGATATGCCGATTCTCTGTGGGAACAAATGGAAATACCAGAAAACGATGCCGTACCGAACCACGAATTCTCCGATAAATTCAAAGCGAATATGGAAATTCTATCAAAACAACCCAAGCCCAAACAAAAATTATGGGCAAAGCCTTTGAAAGTGGCCGCTGCCGTGGCAATGTTGACACTGACCACGGCTATGGCTGTCCATCACGAGCAAATTATTCTTGTGGTGAAAAATGTTTACACAGAATTGACGGAATATCAATTTTCTGCTGTGCCACATGATAAGGAATTGCCGACTATAAAATTTGGGATTATGCCAGAGGGGATGTTATTACGGGTTAACGAAGAGTCAGATGGGACTGTATATTATAAATATGTCAGTGAAACCAACGAAGAGTTTTCTTTGCTTGTTCAAAATGTGAGTGAGAACACAAACATCACCACGATTTTTGACACCGAAAATGCTGAAGTTACTCAGGTCATTGTTCAAGATGTTGACGGTTTCTTGATTTTTAAGGACAACATTGCGTCTATCCAGTGGGTAAAAGAGAACGTGGTTTTCTACGCCACTAGCAATCTTCCCTCCGAAGAGGTGCTTACTATTATTGAGGGGCTAAAAATTTCTTGAAAATATTTTTGATGTAGGTGTCCCTTTTTGAGCTTCTGCTTCGTTACAGTGTATGAGAGGGAAATCTTAGGTAAAAATATTTTTCCAACCAGTGTCCCCTTTTGTGCTTGTGATTCGTTACAGTGTATGAGAGGGAATCTTAGGTGAAAATATTTTTCCAACCAGTGTCCCCTTTTGTGCTTGTGATTCGTTACAGTGTATGAGAGGAAATCTTAGGTAAAAATATTTTTCCAACCAGTGTCCCCTTTTGTGCTTGTGGTTCGTTACATGGTATAGAATCCAGAATGACCTATATTAACAGTGCAAGTACTGGCTTGACGATTAATAACAACTCTGCGTCTATCTCATCCACTGTTTTGGGTTATAGTCACCTCGCAACAAAATGTTCCGTGAAAGTCACACTTCAAGAAAAATCTTTCTTCTCGTGGAAAGATGTTGACACAAAAACAAAAACAGTGCAAGATTCTGTTTTATTTTATTCTGGCTCTTACCCAGTGACTTCTGGAAAAACTTATCGTGTTGTTTCGGAAGTCACTGTATGGTGTGGGAATAATTCTGAAACCCGCACTGTCACCTCGGCATCACAAAAGGCTTAACTAGAAATCTTGTTCATTGATTCAAATTGACCAAAATGTGTATACAAAAGAAGAAAATAAGGCTAGAGTTTCCCTCACTCTTGTTTTACATGGCTAAAAGGGTACTTTGAAAGGAATGATTCTAATGAAAATGCGTAAAATTTTGAATGGTGTGTTGGCTTGTACTATGGCTTTGAGTATGGGGTCTGTGGTGGGAGCTAGTGAAGCTCCTGTGGTGGATGCACAAGCAGATATCATGATTGAGCAAAGTGAAATTACTCCTATGATGGTGATGAATGAAACTACTGGAGATATGGTAGAGGTTGTTTGTGAATCTGATGATGTAACTAACGACGAAATTAGGGATATTGTTAATAGCATCTCCTTCAGTGATGATTCTGGTATTATTCACAAAATAACAATTAATTCAAAGAAAATTACTCCATACAATACGTTTTCATTTGATGATAATGTAACTGTTACTGTTAATACTGTTCATGTAGAAGGCGAGTTTTTAATGGAAGCAGATTCAAATTTAGGAGTATCTACTTTTGCAAGCAATAGTCAAGTAACTAATGGTGTTTTATTTGAACTAGATGTGCTTTATTTAACAAACTCCTATGCTGGTTATTTCTTGCACAAAACAATATATTCAGTTACAGGAAATTTAACGACATATGTTAATCAAATAGCATCTTCAGAAATTTCTTACCGAACTTTTGCAAATGGTAACTATACATCCTCTAGCATTAGTCTTAAAAAAGAAGGTGCAGGTGTAATGACTTGTAAAGCAGATCATTTACACAACACAGCTCTTGGAGAGGTCAAAAACTATGTTCTTTTTGAGTATAGTGCAACCTCTGCTTATAGTTCTGTTGGAGTGATGCCATCACTTTATATCATGATTTAAATCTATTCTTTGAATTAATTATAAAGGGGTGTATTAGTATGGAAAAAAAATTCGTGCCTATCATTGTTGGCACATTAGCTTTGAGTGTATGTCTAGGTGTTGCTAGTATGATTTCAACACCATTACTAAGCGAAAGAAATGCCATAACAAGTGTGGACAAGATAGAAAATGAAGATAGCACAGCAATAAGTGTGAATAAGGAAGAAAAAATTAATGAAGATTTAGCTACTCAGATAATGGAAATTAACACAGCTAACCTTAATTATATCACCCATCCGATTATTGTTGATGATGTTTTTTTCTCTGATCTTTTAATAAACGTGGAATCTATTATTTTTGAAAGTCCTGATGAAACCGACTCAACTATCACGATATTAGAGGCTGAAGACTTGCTATTCTCTCAATTTATCAACATTTTCAACGATTGTTATATTTCTCCTATTGATTACCAAGAATATTTAACTGGTGGTGGATTGTACACAGATGACAATATGTTCTTCCCAGAGATGGACTTTCTAGGTACGAATTATCAGAGTGATAACCAAAATTCAGAACAAATTGACCACGAAAATAATTCTTATGCAAAAGTCGCTTTTTGTCTAATCAATGAAGAAACTATAATGCTAGAGATTTTCTCGAATTATAATCTCATTTTAAGCAATACATCTTATAATGATACAAAAACGTGGGTCAATTATCAACTACCTTACTGTTTGACAGGCGATAATAAAAAAATCCTTCACGAAATGAATGTTTTTTTCAATTCCTCAGAGTTTAAAAGTATCCAGTCTTAAAATTTATTTGATATGTAAATTGTTGCAATGGTGCTATTAGCTGAACTTGTAAGAAGAAAATTCGCTAGAGGTGGCTCTCACTCTGGTGAATTGTAAGAAATGAGAGCGAATATGGAGGTGTATTATGAGTAAAAAGCCAGTTAAATTTTCGATTTTTGTTCTTATTTGCAGTATGTGCTGTTTGGGTTTAACACGAATGAATCAAGACGGATATATCCATTCGTTGGCACAGGAACCTGATCCATCGAAACATTATGAATCCCAAGAATTTCTTGATTGGTTCGGAGAAGAAATGAGTCATACCGAACCTTCTGCACGTTCGGAAGAGGACACTGAGCAGAATACTTTTAGAGGGTCTGTCAGAATTGCTCATCCTGTTTTAACGGAAGAGATTTCATTTGCAACCTTACTCCAAGATGTGACAAATATTGTATTTGCTGAAAACACCAGTGACTATACTCTGGAAATTACTGATTTTCCTTCAGAGCATTTCTTATTTGGTGAATTTATGTATCTTTTGGACAATGCTTACTTATCACCCATAGATTATGAACTCTATCCTACTGGTGGGGGGATTTACACAGAAGATAACAAATTTGTGCCTGATATTAATTTTTTTAGGGGTTCTATTCCTCTTGATACAGAGATAACTGAAAAAGCACAGGATGTCCTTGTAACATTTTCAATTGGTGATTATGAAACTTTAGAAATGGAGATTTTCTCAAATTACAACGTCATCTTGACACACCGTACTTTTGACGAAGAAGATGATACAATTATCAACTATATTTCTAGTTTACCCTACAGATTAACAGGAGAACATCGTGACGTTCTCCATAAAATCAATACTTTTATCGGATCTGATGAATACAAAGGCAATTCCCACACAACAATTCACACTTGGTGAGTGCTGGAAAATGTTTCAATTCTATTTTTTGCCCACTATCTCTCTCCAGAGGTAGTGGGTTCTCGTTTCCAACCAAACAACCACATTCGGCTCATTTCCCTTTCGCCTAATGGACTCGCACCTTTGAGAGCAGAGCCAGCAAACCATCTCGCCTTGTGTTCATCTGGAAGTTTGTTCATCAACACTTGGAACTGGCTTTTTCCTTTGATTTCACTGGGTCCAACTAAGTCTTGCACC
>JAWXUL010000076.1:0-6174 GCA_044432725.1 Eubacteriales bacterium | reverse complement strand
AATCATGGCACTCATCCTTTCCAAAATACGATACTGACTTATACCCATGTGTTATAGTTATCGACAAGTTGTAGAAAAAGTTAAGGCGTAGTAAGCAAAACGACAAAAGAAAAAGCCGTCACAGACTAGGGAAGTCAATAACGGCTCTGAGTGTTACACACCCCATGAAATCACATTAAAATCCTATAATTTAAGAATTATCACTTTTTCCTTGATTTAAGCTATACTTTTGATTGGATAGACTTCTTAGAAAACGAACAAGTGTTACATTTGCAACCAAAATAGCAACACTGCAAAAGCCTATCCCAATAAATACATAGTCTGGAGATGTAGCACAAAGAAAAAATCCAACAACTAGAGATAAAAATGCTAAGAACAAAGAAATTCTTATATTAAACATTGCCATAGACCTCCTTTCTTACGCAGTTACCTATTGTCGACACCTCTCCCCCTCTGCTTGTGCCAGTGCCGTCTTCATGGGTGCTTGCAACACCAAGCTTACCGACTGTTGAAGTCGATAACGGCTTTGCGTGGGAGATTATGCTCATAATATTTATGGAGTAGCAAAATCTGTTTCAAACACATACCCCGTTGGATAGTTTCCATTTAGAGTATTATCATAGATAATTTTACCATTTTTATTTGTTATTCTTACAATATCAAAATAAGGTTCACGTTGCACATCACTTCCTGCTTCGTAATGCTCTAACGGATAATAATGCGTAAAATCAAGATTATCTATTGCTACGAGATAAGTTGTGAGTATTTGACCTATTTCAAGCTCTAAAATTTCATTTATTTGAATAATAGGCTCTTCCTCGTTATACTTACTTAAATCTAGTGTAATTTCGTTTGTTTTTTCGCCATCAATATATGTCACAAACTGGACTTTTTTGAAATCTTTATAATTTCCGTCCATGATTGTAGGGTCATTTAGTTCATATTTGACAATATCAGAATTAGGACTTGAAGTGACAGAAGTGCCAAACTGGATAGGGTATAATCTTGGGATAAATTGACTGACTAAACCATAAATGCTAAGTGCTTCATCCTGTGTTTTGGTCTTTAACCCATTATCTTCAATGATTATCTTAGGGTGAATTTCATTTTCGAAAATATGAAATATTTTGCGACCTTTGTAAGTTGTATTTTGTTTTTCAAGCTGAATCGTTTCATCGTCAAATTCTAGGAAAACCATCATGTTGTCACTCACTTGTTTGGGTTCTATTGTAAAATCAATCGGTATTGTTGTTGTATTTACATCAAATTCACCTAAAATGGCACTGGCACTCTGTATCAAGCTTGCTTGTTCTTTTAGTTGCTTGTCTACATTAGAATAAATAGAGTTAATATGCCAACTTAGGTCGCTGTTTACATTGTTGATTGTGTTATTTGCATTTATGATTTGATTTTCCAAGTTTTTTATTCTACTGAGTGAATATATCTGTGTTACAACGAGTAAGGCAGTGAGTATATATGGGATTTTCTTTTTCATTATAAGTCCTCCTAATTTTATATAACAGAACACGATTGTCCTTGTCTGTCAATCTCTAACACCTCTATCATACCATACCCCACCGATAAAATCAAAGGGTTTCAATAAAAATTCATAAATTCTCCCCACCTCTCACCCTCTGCTTGTGCCAGTGCGACCGATTGGGGGCGAGGGGGGATTTAGCTGTTTCCAGCATCAAGTGAGCTTATGAGCACAGCTCGACTTTGAAAATACTCGTAATCATAGGTGCTGCTACTCAATCCAACTCCTCCCATTATAATTTCAGAAAAAGAAATTTCAGGGTCTGAGGTATACACAACTAATTCCCATCCACCCTCTTCCATAAGACCAGTAGCCGTGACTTGATAGGGGTAAGTTTTCCCATTATGGGTAAAGGTTCCTTCCTCTATCTCGTAAGTTTCGTCAATTCTTCGTGCATAATAACTGAGATTAACTTCGGTTTCATCTAAATCATCTTTCAATGCCACATTCCCGTCCGTACTATCACCATTGCTTTCAGCGACTCCACTGGGGGCATAATAGGCATAAATCAAATCTTGAGAATACCCAAAACCGTCACCACGATAGGGTTGTATGACAAGGGGAATCAGCCAACTATCTAAAGTTTCCATACCATTTTCAGTGTAGTAGATTTCACGTTCTTGAGGTTCATAAGCAAAAACATCACCGTCCAGATAGATAGAAAAACCAGTGACATCTATAGGGGAAAGAGCCAATATTTCATCTTGTGGTAGATATTTCAAGGCTTCAAAGTAATAAGTAAAGGAATAAACACTATCACCTTGCTCTGTCCAATCATATCCGTCGGTAATAAAGAAATCCCCTTCACCTTTTTCGTGAAATAGAAGCAGTTGTCTGGATTTATACTGAGAATCATCAAAATAGTAAAAACGCTTCAAACCATTGTCTTCTATCTCAAAGTTTTCGTTTAAGGACAAAGGAAAATCTTCGTAAGCACTTATTTTCAGGTCGCTGCCTTTCACTCCGACAGCATTTCCTATTTTATAGCAAATTTCCGCTACAGATAAATCAGCAATCTGTCTTGGAATCGTGAAGTCCTCTTTTTGATTGGTAGAAAACCCAAAAATGAGTCCAAACACTAAAATAGTCGGCAAAACAAGGGAATACATCTTATATTTCTTCATCTTCATAATATTTTTCACTCTACCTTTCGTATCATTCTCGCTAAAAGCAAGAGGTGTCAAACTGGTTCTTCTACCAGTGAATTTCAGCAGTGCTGTGGCATAATCTCCACGTTCTCCAAGGGATTTCTCACGCAAAACGCCCTCATCACAGGAAGTTTCCATATCTTTTTCCGATAAATAATAGGAAATCCACACCAATGGGTTAAACCAGTGCAAGGTGAGTGCTACAAAAGAAAGTAGTCGTGTCACATGGTCAAATCTTTTTAGGTGAAATCTCTCGTGTGCCAGAATGAGAGGGATTTCTTCCTCGTTTATGGTGGATGGTAGATAGATTTTTGGAGAAATTACACCGAAAACAAAGGGAGAAGTGATGTCATCAGCCAAAAACACTCCTTTATCTATTTCTTTTGAGACCCTCAACTTCTTTTTTAATCGGAGTAAAGAAACACTTGCTACCAATAACATGAGGACTGCGCCAAAACCCCATAGCATTTGAGCCACAAAAGTCCAAATCTGCAATGGATTCACAGAGTTTCCTATTTCTGATGGGGGTGCTGTGGGCAAAATAGGGTTAATACTTTGGTCAATGATAGGGATTCCAGTGGAAATCTCTGGGTTTTGTGCGATTAAGGTGCTTCTGGTAATGGGTTCTGCTTCTTCTGGGAGCAAACTCAATGCTGATTCTAAGGAAAAGGGACAAAGAAGTCGAAAAAGCACCACCGACCACAAGGAATAACTATAAATTTTCGGTGCTTTTTGTAAAAGCAGACGAGCAAGAAGCACAAAAGGAATAATGTAGCTTGCCGTCAAACTCATGTTTATGACTGCGAGAAAGATACTTTCCATTAAGAATCCCCTCTGCTCTCTGCAATCAGTGCTTCAATTTCTTTGATTTCTTCCTCTGTCAGCTTATTTCTGGAAGAAAAAGCCGTTAAAAATCGTGGTAGGGAACCTGCAAAGCTGTCCTCGATAAATTCTTCGCTTTTCAAAGCATAAAATTCTTCTCTGCTCATTTGCGAGGACACGATTCCCTTGATATTTTGGAAAATACCTCTCTCGCTCAATCTTTTTAAGCTGGTATAAGTGGTGGATTTCTTCCAGTTTAGTTCTTTTTCAGCTAGAATGACCAGTTCTGGAGAAGAAAGTGGTTCATTTTCCCAGATGATGTCAGCAAATTGACGTTCGATTTTTCCCATGGTTGGTTTTGTCATGTGTACGCCCTCCTTTCAGTCGCTATGGTTGCAACTAGTTATAGTCTACACCACTAAAACTATTCTGTCAAGAGGTATTTTCAAAATCATTATTTTAATTTTAGCCATTAAGATGAAGTAGAAAATCACTTTACCTAATATTGGTAAAGTGATTTGGGTAACTTGATAAACATTTTAATTGTAGTTTGTGATCTAAAAGACTCATAGGAACAAAAGAGTTTACTCCCCAGTCACACGTTTTCTCAACACGTCACATTTTCCCTCAATAATCTTTCCTTCTTCCTCGGTCATTTCACGTCGGTTCTTGGTGTATCCTTGTTCTGTCATATCTGAAAATCCCATTAGGAACACATCGAGCATATCCTGTGGCTCATTGCAGTGGGTCATGCCAAACCAATCTCTTTGACGTTCATCCCAGAACATTACGGTGTACCCTCTCTGGGTTAAAATCACCTCGCATATGGTATCTTCTTTCAGGTAATCGTGGAACACCTCTAAAACTTTTTCAAATGTCATTTTCATCAACCTTTCTATTTTCCTTGCAAAGTAAGCTATAATTTTGTAGACTGGAGTCAGGTGCTTGTTAATCAATCGTAAACATATCTTATCTTAATTGCTAAATCATGAGGAAATTGCTCTGTTTCTAGAAAGAAAAAGGTATTTTGTTCTGCATCACAATCACCGTACCCAGAAACCTGCAGTGTCACAACTATGCTATCATCTTCAATGGTGATACTTTCACACTCATAATAATAAGGTGTTGTTGGTTTGTTGAGGAATGCGACTATCAAAGCATTTTCATCGAAAAAGTTCATATCTAAATGAGAAAGGTTTTCTTCAATTTTCTCAATGCCATTCCCACTAATTCTGGTATCTTCCATTAAACTTTCCATAAACAACATATATTCATCATAGCTACACACTCGCTTATAAAAAGTATTTGCCGTCTGTTGTTTTGCATCGTGGTCAAAGTTTTCAAAATTGTATATTGCTAAATCTTGAAAATCACTATAGCTACCAATATCTACGGAATAACTGGTGCTTTCTGTCATTGGATTTTCCTTCTCGAAAGAAAAAAACGCAAGACAAAGCAATAAGCTAATGGCTAGTTTCATTATAGTAACTCCTTTCTTCTTTTCATTCAGTTATATTTTTGGCTTCTTTAGGATAGACGGATATTTTTGGAGTTTGTTCCAGTGGTTGGGTAATTTCAAGTAAGATCAATAAATACAAGTTCAGGTCGATTAAAAATACGAGGAATTATCTGGTTTTCTCGTGACAAACCTCTACTCACGATTAGATTCATGTCCTCAAACCCATAAAATCCTCCTGCATATTGGGGGAAAATACCTTGATTGGGTGCATACAGTCCATTTAACAAAAATGGTATTCTCCACTGCCCACCATGGGCATGACCAGCCAAAGCCAAGTCATAAGAATAATTCAAGTAAGTGTCCACCAACTCAGGACGATGGGTTAACAAAATAGAGTAAAATTCAGTATCAATCTGTTCTTCTAGTTGCACTAATTGGGTAAAAGTAGAGTCTTGGTTTTCTACATATTTTTCACCATCTGGGTCAGAAACACCACATAGATTCAGCATTTCTCCCTTTATTTCCAGTAATTGATGTTCTCCATCTATGATTTGAACCCCATAAGACTGAATAATTCCTAAAATCTCACTTGCTTGATGACTCCAATACTCGTGGTTTCCTGTGACATAATAGCTTGTATAATGGGTAATTTCCCCTAAAAAGATTTCTGAGTTCTCCCAAGGATGAACATCATCAAAAATATCACCGCCTAATAAAATAATATCAGGTTCCATTTTGTCGATTTCTCGAATCAATTTTTCCTGATTATCCCCATAAGTACAGCCGTGTAAATCCGTCACCAAACAAATACGGATGGGCGTATTTATTTTGTCACTTTCCAAAGTATACACCACAGTTTTTAGCCGAACATCAAAGGCTAATATCATTAAAAACAGAAAAATGAGCAAAAAATATTTGTGTTTTTTGAGAAAAGTCTTAAATTTCATTATATACCTCCCAGAAATAAGTTGTTTTACAACAGTTTAAGAATAACATTGTTTGCCTTTGTTGTCAAGTTGATGAAAAACATTGTATTATACTCTGAAATGCCCTTCTCTGATTTTTCAATGATCATGCAGAGTGCATTTTTAATACCCATACCTATCCTTAATATACCTGAAAAATGTATCAATTTCGTGTGCGGCATCCTTTGAAATCTTCGCTTCTACCAGCCGTGGGGGGATATTTAGTTTAGTAATGGCATGATT
>JAWXUL010000075.1:0-6351 GCA_044432725.1 Eubacteriales bacterium | reverse complement strand
CGAGGACGAGGGACGGAGGAGTGGCAGTACAGCCTTAACATCTTCACCTACGGTGCCGATGTAATAGCTGTACCCCACTCCTCTGGGATAGGCGAGATTACTAAAGTGCAGGCACTTTAGACTCTCGCAAGGGGAGGAATCCCCCTTGACCCCCTCTTTGTCATACATATAAAAATGATGTATTTATACGTATGACCACGCAAGCCCCACCTAAGGGATAGGGACTTGCTCTTTCCACCAGCCTTTCTTTTTTACAGGAAAAAATCAGGACTGGTGGTGTTGGGGACGATGAAACGAGTGAACCAGCCAGAGGAGAGATGTGCTATGACAGGTCTAACCAATATTAGATTCTGTCGCTACGAATGGATGAACGGAGGAATAGTCGATGAATAAAACCAGACAGAAAAAATTTATGGTGCGTGTTTCGGAAGAGGAATGGGAAACAGTCAACGAGAAAGTGAAATCCAGTGGTATGAATCAGCAACAATATTTGCTTGCTGCTATTTTGGGTCAATCTGTAACCAACACGGACGGAGTGAAAGAATTAGTTCCAGAACTTAAACGCATAGGAAATAATCTGAACCAAATTGCTAGAGCCAGCAATCAAGGATTGTCTGCCACCAGTGAATCACTAGACCGTATCAATGAGGAGATGAATGAGGTATGGCGATTGTTAAAGCAGTATCTTCGAGTAAAAAATTAGGTGAGCATAAGACTCCACCTAAAATTGGTCGAGTGTTGGATTATGTTTTGAACAAAGAGAAAACGCAAGGGATTTACATTGACGGAATCGGTTGTAACCCTGCTACTGTCAAGGAAGAAATGAGAGCCACCAAAGAATTGTGGAACAAGACCACAGGTAGAGAACAAATGCACTATGTCATGAGTTATGCTCCTCAAGATAACATCACCCCAGAGCAAGCCTTGAAAAATGCAAGGGAGGTGGTTGAAAACACTCCATGTATGAATGGCTTTGAAATTTTGCTTGCTACTCATACTGACACCGACCACATCCACACCCACATTGTGGTGAACACAGTCAACTGGGAGGACGGACATAAATACCAGATGTCGCCCAATGACTTACAGGCAATGAAAGATTTTTGCATTCAGCAGAGCAAGGCACAAGGCTTGCATATCCCTGAAAAAGGGAAACACTTTGACGGAACACCAAACGAAAATGCTGTTGCTTGGAAACAAGGGAAGTATCGTGCCTTGGAACGTGCCGACACATCTTCCTACAAATCCTACGTTCTGGATGTTGCAAAAGCTGTGATTGATGTGCGAGAACTCTCCATCAGTAGAGCCGACTTTGTGGAGAGGTTGAAAAAACGTGGGATAGATACCAAGTGGAGCGATACCAGAAAGTACATAGTATTCAGTTTGAAACATGGAGAAGATACCAAAAAGGTACGCAACAGCAATCTTGAAAAGACCTTTGGTATAGATTTCAGTAAGGAGGGACTAGAACTTGAATTTGAAACAAACCATCAGGGACGAGGACGGCAAGAAGCTGGCACTGGAAGTGGAGAATCTGACCCAGTGTTTAGCGATGAAGGAGGAACAAATCAAACAATTGGAGAATTGCTTGACGGAACAAAACAAATGTATGACAGAATTGGACAACGAAAACAAGAGTATTACGCTATTAAGCAAGGAATTATCCCAGAGCCTGCAAGAGCAAAAGCACCTTGTGAAGGTGGGCGAGGACGAGATTCAGCTTCTGAAAAACGAGATAAAGAGCAACATCAAGGCAATGATAGACCTAAAACAAGACGCAAACCGAAAAATAAAGGCTTTGACCGATGAGCGAAACCAGTACGGAGAGAAGCACAACGATATTTTGGACGAATATAAGAAATTGGGGAAAAAGCATACCCAATTGTCCCGAAGTTTTGAAAGCGAAAAAAAATCTCGAGCGAAGGAAAAGGTTTTTCTTTTACAGGTCATAACAGGATTGGCTTGTTTGAGTTGTGGACTGGGACTGTATATAGTAATGTGATACTCTCCATCAAGGGGAGAAGCATTTTTTATTTTATAGGAAAATGTACGAATTATCAAAGAAAAATGCCGATGTAAACAAGAAGTGACATGGATGTAAACAAGAATAGGTTTACATAATAGGGAAAATATGAGAAAATGAACAAGGTAGGGATGAACCAAATGGAACTTCATACAAAAATTTTAGGGTTGAGAAAGAAGTCAGGTATCACTCAACAGGTGATGGCAGAGAGTCTTAACGTTTCAAGGCAAACCATTTCAAAATGGGAAACAGGGGCAGTCATGCCAGATGTGGCGAACTTGACGAGAATAGCAAACCTGTTCCAAGTGTCAGTTGATTATCTTCTGAATGTAGACAGTGTAGAAGAAGTAGTAGACTTAAATATTGTTTCGGATGAAGATATAGATTGTGAAGAAGAGCAACAAGAAAAAAAGCTACAGGAATTGATTGAGATTTCGACAGAAGAAGGATTCGATGTATCTTCTGACGGAGTGAACAAAAAGAATAAGAGAAAGTTATTTTTTGTTTTTGGAATTTGTTTTCTTGTAGTAATTAAATTTTCGTTGAATTCACCTGCTATAGCCAGTCTTTATATTGTGTTCGTGATTTGTATTAGTTTAGTGATATTTACAATTACAAAAACAATAAAAAGGAAAAATAACGAGAGGAGAGAGTCATGAAAATGAAAAAAATCTTGCCATCTAGTGCTTTAGCATTAGCTATGATGTGTTCAGTTTCAACACAAACTGTTTTTGCTTTGGATGAAGTCGTTGCTGCACAACCTGTCACCTATACTATAGAAGAAAATTCTGTAACATTTAGCGATTTAGATCAGTTGGCAATCAATGAAAGTATGGTTGCGACTGTTTTAGATAGTCAAGGAGGAGAAGCACAAATCGGTATCACTCCACTATCGCAAACCACTTGGAGTAACAGCCAGTCTTATCGAGTGTGGTATTTTAGTGGGTTGGTTAATGCTGAATTCTATATGACCGTGACCAACAATAAAGTAACATCGGTATATGATAGAAATATATCTTCTTTCGGTGGGATTTATTCCGAACCTAGACTTTCAATCAATTCAACAAAAACAAGAGGGCAATTAGATTTTACATTCACAGCAGTAGGTAATATACTGAAAGGTGATTGTTGGTTAAGGGGAGAGGTTACAGGGATTAACAATAAAATCAAAGTAACCCATAGAATGTAATATGTTTATGTTTTTGTCGAGTTATCGCATAACGATAATGTTATACTTTTCAATTATAACCATTGTGTCTTTGGTTGTGTATGTGTTGAAGATATTAAAAAAATAGTGTTCAAACTTCTTAAAGAGGTTTAACAATAAGTTCAAAAGAGGTATATACTCACTCTTATGAACAAAAAACAAGAGAGTATAAAAGAAAGGTCGTTTAAAATGAAAAAATTATTATCTGGTATTCTTTGTTCTGCTATGTTGCTGTCTACTGCCGTTCCTACTTTCGCAAGTGAACACACCGAAATTACAGCAACCAATCTTTTTCTTTCGAGCGAAATTGCTGATACTTCGTTAAGCTGTGAGGGAAATGTTGATTCTATCATCTCACTCGAAGAAATGACCACTGCTGAAGTAGATTTTTATTACCAACTTGTCGAAGAAGAAGTTTCTCGTATCTCTCTTGAGTACGGTGGAAACATCGACGAAAGCTGGTTGCGTTCCGAAATCACGAAAGGGTTAGAAGGAAAAAATGTAACAAATGATTCTTCGGTCGGCATTATGACAAAAGCTGGTACTTGGATTCCTGATATCAATGTTGCTAACGATGTTGTTGCATCTCAAATCAATGTTGCTATTGGTGTTGCTATTGGTGTGGGTATCGGTGGTTTAGGAGCATATGTCTACAAAGTAGGCTTTTCTGTTGCGAAAGTTCAAATTTGTAGTGCTTTACAAAAAGTTTTTTCCTCTATTGGTTTGAACACACGTTTACAGTATAGTATTTATAATAAGGTAGATAGTATTATAAAAGCAGGTAGCCCTGGAATGTATGTAGCTGTTTGGCTCGACCAACATGACCACAAACCTTCAAACGGATATGTTAATTACATTCTATAACGCAAACAACATCGCTCAATCATCATACATCTGCAAAAGAAAGGAAGTTTTTTTATGAAAATTAATAACACACCACTCTTTGCTTTAGGTGTAGTCATGGCTGTTGTAGGATTTTACCTCATTGTTCAGTTGCCATTGGTTGGTTTTCTTGTGTTTCCTGTTGGCTGTCTTGCTATGCTCTTTAGCCATAAACTTCCAGAAGAACCACAAGAGATGTCGAAAATCGGTAATTTTGTTGGAAGTTGTTATGAATTCATTATCAAAAGATTAGATGTTATTGTAACAGTTTTCTTTGAAGTTCTTTTTGCCTACGGCATTCTCTTTTCAGTGGAACGCAGTGCGATGGATAAAGGGATTGTTCTCACTTGGATTCTGCTGACTGCACTGTACTCCATCTTAAAAATGGGGTGCAATGGTCAATTCGCCCATGCTATTCGCAAAGAAGGAACAATGATTTATTGGACATTCCAAGGAATCTTTGCATATATGCTATTTTTCAGTGTAGAACGCACAAGTATTGAAACAACGGCACTCATCTCTTGGGTAACTTGTGTCATCCTATTTGTTGTGGCTAGTATCTTCAAGAAGTATAAAAAACTCAATTCAATATAATCTCCATCCCCCTTGCAACAGCGAGGGGGATTTTTTCAGGTACTACTAAACATAATTCGTTTTCCAGAGTAATACCTATAAAAGAAAATTCACTTCAACCACTCATCGCCCTTATTCTTCAACTTCCGTTGCAGTCTAAACTCAACACTGTTAATGTGCTTCTCGTGATTCAAGATGGATAAGTACATCTCCATCAAACTCCCTGTGTAAATCACGATGGGAGTAGCCACCGTCAAACCTAGAAACATCACCTCAAAGGCAGGTGGTATGCCGTTGGAGAAATCTTTGACGAAAGGTTCTATCTCTCGTGCGATGGGCAAGGCACACAACAAAAATACCACCACAGCAACTCCTAAGACAGAGGTCAGCTTGGTCACTTTTGGTTGGTAGTCCTTTTGTAACTCGTTCAAAAAATTTTGGTCGAAAATCAAAACTTCTTTTTCCAAAACATTGAATTTATCCTCTAATTTAGAACAACCCTTCATCAAGATTATCCCTCCCACCAAGAGTAGAGATACCATGATAGCAGGCGACCAGTCCTCGTAGGCGAATTTGCAATAAGCACAAATCCCCAAGACAAGAACAAACACCCCCAAAGCCATTGTCCCAAAGGAAGATTTACGATTGGAGAAATACCCCTCCACCATCTCCTTACTGGCATAATAACCTTTCTCAGCCACCTCACTGTCCTCCTTACTATCCTTTAAAAGATAATCCACAGATACACCAAACAGATTACTCATGAGGAGAATCTTTTCCGTTTCTGGGTATCCCTGATTGTTCTCCCACTTGCTGACAGCTTGTCGGCTTGTCGGCTTGTGTTCAGCTTTTCTGCCAAAGCTTCTTGAGATAAGCCGTTCTCTTTTCTTAGCTTGTACAATTTTTCATTAAATAGCATTTTACTCGCTCCTTTCCAATCACTGCTTTATTTTACCATAACATAAGCCTTTTTTCTATCTATCTCTCCATGCACTTTGTAAACTTGAGGTTGCTTTTCTGTTTTTGTTAAAATACATCTTGACAAAGTGGGGTAAATCCCTCATAATAGGGTATTATAAGGAGGTGGCACCGTGGATGACCCAGTAGAGTTTTCTTCTATAGAACTTAACTTTGAATTGATACCCTACGATAAACCTGACGGCTCATACCCTGTGGATGACTTTCTCAACAGTCTACCGAAAAAAATACGAGCCAAAACATACCGAAGTCTGTTGTTATTAGCAGAACACGGTAACGACCCTCAAGGAGAACTGACGAAACCTTTAGATGATGGCATTTTCGAGGTTAGAACAAAACATTCCTCCGACATCACAAGGGTTCTCTACTTCTTCATGGTGGGTAAAAAAATCATTTTAACTAATGGCTTTTTGAAGAAAACGCAAAAAACACCTCAAAAAGAGATTGAATTGGCAAGAAAATACCGAGATGAATATTTGAATAGGGAGGAAAAACAATGACTTTTACAGATATGTTAGCGAAACAAATGGAAGACCCAGAATTCCGTCAAGAATTTGAAGCACTTGAGGGAGAATACACCATAAAAAGTGCTTTGCTCCAAGCTAGAAAAGAGCAAAATATGACACAGGAACAACTTTCCAAAGCCACTGGCATTGACCGTGCCGACATCTCCAAGTTGGAACGTGGC
>JAWXUL010000074.1:0-6364 GCA_044432725.1 Eubacteriales bacterium | reverse complement strand
TCTTCCGAAAGTGCCGTGATTTTCTGTTCCAGTTCAGCTTGTTCCACCTCATATTTTTGGGAAAGTGTAAGGTAGTTTCGCTCACTGATTTTACCCTCGGCATTATCTTCAAACAACTTGGTGAACAGTTTATCTACATCGGAAAGTCGCTTCTTACTTTGCTTCAACTCACGGCTTTTACGTTTACTTTCCTCTGTCTTTTGTTTGGAAATACTCCCCACCACACTGTGCAGAAGTTTTTCATCGTCCAAGAGAGCCATATTTGCGTGTTTTCGTATGTCCTCAAGTACCACAGTATGCAGTTCTCTGGCTTCAATTTTATGCTGTGTACAGGCTTTATTACCATACATGGTGTAGTGATTACAGACATAAATCATATTGTCGATTGGATTTTCTTTTCTGATACGGTGTGCTGGGGAAGTTCGCAAGGCATAACCACAGGTATCACATTTGATAAGTTGTGAAAAAATGTTGTCATACCCAGTATTCCCAGATTTCCCTCTCCGTCTGGAAGTCATAAGCCGTTGCACCAGTTCAAATTCTTCATCTGGAATAATTGCTTCGTGGGTATTTCGTATAACTTCCCATTCTTCGACAGGCTTAATCTCACGTTTGCTACTTTTCATAGACTTTGTAGGACGTTTGTAGCCAGCTAAATGCCCTGCGTACACTGGATTTCGGAGAATACCACGGACGGAATTATTGCTCCAAACGTAACGATTATCCTCATTTTCCTCAAAAAAACGGTCATAACTTGCACCATCATCACAGGCACAGGCTGCTGGGCGAGGAATTTTCTCATCTGTGAGGATTTGTCGGATTTTTGCAATGCCCAAACCATCAGTAGCAAGTTTGAAAATTCGCTGAATCAATCCCACATATCTTTCATCAATAACTAGGTGATTTTTGTCTAAAGGGTCTTTCTGATACCCAAAAGGTGCGACAGTTCCCATGAATTTACCCTGATTGAAGCGAGTGCGACGTGCCATTTTGATTTTTTTCGAGATGTCTTTCAAAAACATATCATTAAGAATGTTCTTAAAAGGAGCAATATCAAGGCTTTCTGTGGAACGAGCCGTGTCAATTCCGTCAGCAATGGCGATGAAACGAACGTCATGTTCGGGCATAAATACTTCCGTCATCATTCCCACTTCTAGGTAATTTCTCCCAAATCTTGACAAATCTTTGCATACACAAGCACTGATTTTTCCATCTTCAATATCAGAAATCATACGTTGAAAGGCGGGTCTCTCAAAATTTTTGCCAGAATATCCGTCATCTACATAGATTTCTACTGGAAATAGTCCGTTTTCCTTTGCGTAAGTAGTCAGCATTTCTTTTTGAGTTCCGATACTGATACTTTCAGAGTTCGAGCCATCATCTTTGGAAAGTCTGCAATAAATGGCTGTTTTTTGGTTCTGTTGTCTTAACATACGTCCTCACTTTCCGACAACAGATTGCTTTCTATTATCTTACCACAAGTTTCCGTATTTTGCAAGTCCTTATCGCTATTTTCGGTCACTTGTTGTAAAATACTTTGCTCTACTTGTTGCTTCAGCACTGGGGAAAAGACTTCCACCATAGATTTTGTGCCGACATAGTGAGATTTCACTACTACTTTTGTTTTCGTTTTTGCCATAGGCTGTCCTCCATATATTTTCATTGTTGGTTTCTTCTTCATTATTTGGGTGTTAGAAAGATTGTTTTGAATGAAAGAAAATGTTGACCTGAACTTTCATCGAATTAAATACCACTACTGTTTGGGTGTAAGGATTGCTTACACCCAATATCTAGTTTTATTATCCTGTTTCTGTTTGTACCTAGAATAATCTTCCCCACCAAAGTTGTGTGTAAATTTCAAAAACTGCCTTATTATAAATGTAACTGCGACATTTTTGCCGTACTACGGTTTGTATCTAAGTATTGTTTAGGTACAATATCTAGTTATTTATGATGTTTCTATTTGCACTTTGAATAATCTTCCCCACCAAGTTTACGAATGAATTTCAAAATATACTTTTTCTTGATGGCAACACTATTCCCCTCACTATACGCAAAGTCTGATAATAAGACTACATCTTTTCCAAGTGATGATAAGCCAGATTGTAATATTGCCACATCAACAAAAGGTTCGGAAGAATGTTCCGTAGCTTCACTGACTTAGAAATGAGGTCACATAAAATCTTTTCAATCTTACTAAAAATCACATAGCCACTATACCATATCCAGTGTACAAGGATTGTTTGTACCCAAACAGTAGTGTTGCAAATCTGTTTTTATTACTACTATGAACAATCTTCTCCACCAAGAGTTATCGCAAACTTCCAAAAGTGGATAAGCATTGTTTCCACATTTTTAGGAATATTCATCTTTCTATTGTTTTGAAAATTACGAAAAGTCCTCATTTCATCTTTTGGATATTTTTCAAAAATCACATTGTACCCCATTCTGAAAAGTCCGTCATTCCCAATTTCCAACTGAGCGACAGCGAGGTGATGTTCTGGATTTTTTTGAAAACATAGTTTTTGAAAAACCAGAGAAGTGTTGCGACCAGCAACAATAGGGGTTTGGGGATTTTCCCCAACAAGCAGAAGCACCAGTACCGAGGAACGAGTGTACGGACAGGTGCATTGCTTGCCAATTCTGTTTTTCATAAAAAAGCCTTGCCAGTGTTCGTAGTATTCCATCTACAAATTGACTGCGATAATAACGTATGCAGGTTATAATAATGCCATTTAGAAGCTGTATTTGGCTCGTGATGATGTTTCTTTTTCCAAGAATGGTCGCTGTTTGACGATGATAGTAGCCGTTGAAAAGAACAAGTTTAGAATGAAAAGTAGAATCGGCAAGCAATGCAACTTGGTGTTCACTCGTTCCTCGTTTCCTCCAAACGTTGCGTTTTGCTTGTTGGGGGACACCCCCAATCCCCCCATCACACGCACTTAGTCGCTTGTGTGATTTTTCTGTTTCACCATAAATGGCAAACAGACCAGCACCTCACTTTGTTCAGTTTTCAGATTTTTTGAAAAATCAAAATAGGGATTTCGGCAAAAATCTACCATGTAAGATTCTGCTCCTGAAGTACAAAAATGTTTCACCAGATAAACTCAATCCCAAAACGTTATTGAGTTTTGCACATTCCCAAAATGGGAATACGCTCAAAGCCATTTTGTCCTCCAGATTCTAAATTTGTATTTTGTGACCTTAGACCTAATTGTAAAATTGTTACATACAAATTTTATCACTTTCCTTTTTTCTTTGAATTTGATAAGTAAAAAAAGATGGAATATAACCACTCCCCTGTAGTGAGGTACTGGTTTTTAATGAAATAAACTGTCATCCCATTGCCAGCCGATTTATTTCATAAGGGTGTCGCACTTTGCTAGTACCTTGCCACATTTTTTTGACATACCGTCGTGTTTTAAGACGGTATTAAAAGCAAGGAACAAATGATTCCACCAGCTATCTTTCACTTATGGCTCGCTGTTTAGTGTAGAAACACTGCGTAGGACTTATCTTTATTCGTGTAGCAAGTGGAGTTTATTCCTATAATATTTGAAATGAAAAAGAATATCAGCTCCATCGTGTCGGTATTCCTTTGCAAATCAGTGTATGAAATCCCATCTAAGTGCAGATAAACTGTAGGTAAAAAGAAAGTTGCTACACTATGGAATTTTACTTTTCATTCAAAATACACTGTGTTTTAAGCCATTTATTACTAGGTTTAGTATATTTATTATATATTTATATTTTTAGTGTAGGAAGTGTAGCAAATAATTCATGAGAAAGTAAAATCGTCCTGATAGGCACAAGTGAACCTAGACTAAAAAACATCTACACTTGCTACACTCCTACATTTGGCAAACATCACTAATAAAACCACCTCTTGTATTCAGCAACAAAATCAAAGCCTATCAATACATTTCCACCTGAATCTCTGCGGACATCATATCTTTTTTTCATCTCTGCCACAAGATTTTTTAGGCTCATAGGACGATAACCGCTATCTTTCGCCCACATATCATAAATTGTGTACACTCTTTTGGTAGGAAGTCGGTTGTTTTCGCTGACAGAAAGGCAATCTCGGACAAAGTTCCCAAGAATGTCGCTCTCCTCTCGGTATTCTTCTACGGCTTCTAAAAGCTTCCCTGTTTGCTGAAATCCCTCCTGCTTCATAAGGCGATAACCTTGCAACATCCAGTTGAAAATACCCGACAAGTTTTCAGGCTCTCGGAAGTGATTTTTTAAGTTTTTGTCTTGTTCTTCCTCTGAAAAGTGCCGTTCAAAAGGAATTAACTTCACTCGATGGCTAGAAAACACGGTGTCATCGCTGATTCTAGGCTGATGGTTGGTATTCATAATGATTTTGAATTCAGGAGTAAACTCAATGGGATTTTCGTTGAGAAATCTGCTTGTTAGCTTGTCCCCACCTGTCAACTGTTTCATAAGAGATACGTTCAATTCCAAGCCTTTTTCTGGCTCTGGGGTCACTGCAAGCCGTATTCCTTGCAATCTAGCCACGTCTGGACTGGGATTTGAACCATTTTTCTTGCTTTTTGACAAAGTTTCTGGCTGTACATTCCTTGCGTAATCACCCATCAGGTGAGAAATGGTTTCACAACAGGTGGACTTTCCGTTTCTGGTGGTACTTCCGTAAAAAATGAAGAAACATTCATGGGAAGTATCACCTGTTAGGGCATATCCGAATGTTTTTTGGAGAAATCTCATACAATCAGGGTCATTCTGCATAACCTCACCGATAAAACTTTCCCATCTCAAACAGCAGACTTCTGGGTTATAATTGACGTTGGATAACTTTGTGATGTAGTCCACTGGAGAATGCGGTCTGAAATTGCCTGTTTCCAAGTCTAACGTGCCGTTTTGACAGTTAAATAAGTATTTATTGCTGTCAAATACACAAAATTTCATTGGATTGATGGAAGTGCTGTCATTGACTAGACTTTCTCTCTTTTTTAGAGAAGTCAATCCCTTACCGATTTTCTCTATCATTTCCGAGTGGATTTCTTTGCCGTATTGCTCTAAACTCAAGGCAAAAACCTTGCTTTTCTCTTTAATACCCAGATTCTTCACATCTTTTACCCAGTGTCTGCCGTTGAAAGCATAATAACAGGAGGTTTCCACCACATAACAGAACTGCATTTGGTAAACATGATAAAACAAACCTGCCATACCGATGTCATTTAGGGGAAAGAAGTTGCCATCTGCGATTCTGTTTTGGTGGAAGTAGTTCAAAAGTTCCTGTGAGTGCATTAGTCCTCCTTTTCGGCTTCTGTGTTGTCCGTGGTGGTGTTTCTAGGATTCATGGGTGTACGGATATAGTCCAGAAGTACGTCCTCTTGAATGAGCCATTTATTGCCTGATTTGAAGCTGGGGAGTTCTCCTGACTGGCAAAGTTGACGGATACGGTAAGTGGTTAAGCCATTGACTAACTGGCTGGCTTGGGTGATGGTGAGCAGATTCACCTTGCTTGTAACTGTTTTTTTCATTAAAAATTGTTCCTTTCTTCACTGTAGCTTTGGTTGAATATTCGTAAGTGGATTTAACTCTGGATAAATAGTAGCACAGTGGAGTAGCTTTTGTATTCTTTTAGACAATCATTTGGATATAAACTTTTTGGACAATATATTGGAGAAGATAAGTGCTTTTTTCTGATTCTTAGCTGTTTCAAAAAATACAGTCTATCGACAAAATCCACTAGAAAAGGGGAAAGAATCGTGGTATAATATAGTGACGAATGAAAAAGGAGTGGTCTTTATGGCAGTTGAGGGTAGTATTGGCGATAGAATCCGTTTGGAACGTGAGCGACTGGAGTTATCACAGGAGGAACTTGCTGACATTATAAAAGTGTCAAAGTCCACCATCAGCAATATCGAAACCAAAGAGCATGACATTAGCCATGTAAACTTAGTAAAGTTGGCAAAGTTTTTTGATGTGTCCACGGACTATCTGTTGGGACTGATAGGCACAAAAAAACACCTAAGTCCAAGGGAATACCCACTGGAATTAAGTGATAGAGCAATGGAAATGATTGAGAATGAGGAAATAAACTGGTATTTTCTTTCGGAACTGATGGAACACAAGGGATTTCCTGTGCTTCTTACGGATATGGAAGTGTATGTAGAGGGTCTTATTTCCATGATGGTAAATTCCTTGAATGGTACGATAAATGACGTGAAAAAGCAGATTGTGAAAGAGTTTGACCCACCGAAGCATGAATTGTACTTACGCACCTTGGAAGTGGCGGAGCAAACAGTGGATAATCACTTCAATCATATTTTAATGGCAGATTTAATGCCCATCTTGAAGTCCATGAAAAAAAGACACAAATATGACCGTGATTCTG
>JAWXUL010000073.1:0-6773 GCA_044432725.1 Eubacteriales bacterium | reverse complement strand
ACCTTGAACAGTATGCAAACACGAATGGCTTCAAGAATTGCGTACATTTCTATGACGATGGAGTGAGTGGAACAACTTTCGACCGTGAGGGATTCAACCAGATGATTGCACAGGTAGAGCAGGGGAACGTGTTGGCGATTATTACCAAAGATGATTATGTAATAATAGGACTAAATCGGATAGCATTTCGAAAGATATGCTAAACGGCTTAGTCCTATCTTTTTTGACCAAAAACAAGGTGAATAAGTTACCGATTTTTAACCCCTAAAAAAAGCTATCTATTTTGAGTTAGGAGGACAAAAGAAAATCGACAGGAAACGACAAAACCATAAGGGAAGAAAGAGGTATCAATCATGGCAGATTATGAGGAACTTCGTGCATTAAGACTACACTGGATTGAATTTGAAAAACGCATGAATGAGGAATTTGAAGAACGTGTTGCAGAGTTGCTAGAAAGCAAAGGTTACGCAGTGCAAGGTACTATTGAAATCTACGAGAGTAACTATGATTTCATTTGGGAAATTCGAGATAATATCTATGACGACAAAACACAAGAACGAATTGGCAGAATTGATACTGGTTACGTTTTTCTGCCAGAATCAGACGAAGTCGTAAGATGTGAAGAAGCATAAGGAGAAACAAAATGTACAAGCTATTATTAGCCGAGGGGTTATCCGAAGAGGACCTGCAACAATGTATGAATTTGGAATACAAACAACTTGTGACAGAACTCTTGAAAAAAGAAAACTGGAATATTAAAGGCGAAGTAGCCTTTTACCAAGACTACGAAAACCCTCATCTATGGAATGTCTATGACAGTGAGCCAGAGAGCCGTCCTACCAAGTGGACGTTCAACACCGAAACAGAGCAACTTCAGAAGCGAGTGTAGGAGGTTTTCACCATGAAAAAATATGAAGCCGTCCTCGCTCAACACTCCACTGATTCTTGTGGCTTGGAATTGGAAAATGCAATGAATGAAGCCTTTGTGGAACAGGTCATAGAGCAACTGACTTATGAGGGGTATGAGGTATTGGGATTTATTTCCATTCACAGTGATTACAATATCCCTTATCTCTGGCACATTGTAGACAAAACCCATGAAGGTAATTATACTTTGGACTTCGTGTTCAATGCAAAAACAGAACGTATTATCAACAAATTTGAGGAGGTAAGTTGAAATGGAAATTTTTAGTGTAGTAAATCAAAAAGGTGGAGTTGCCAAGACCTTCACAAGTGTGAATGTGGCAATCGGACTTGCCAAACAAGGCTTCAAAGTCCTCGCCATAGACCTAGACCCACAAGGAAGTATGTCAATTTCCTTGGGTTTGGAAAACCCAGACGATGAACCCATCACAGTAGCCACTGTCTTTGAACACCTGAAAAATCGAGAAGAATTTGACCCTCGTGAGGGTATCCGTCAGCATCCAGAGGGCATAGATTATCTCCCTGCAAACATTGAATTGGTGGATACGGAGATGAACATGGTGTCGGCAATGAGCCGTGAACACCTTTTGGGCAAGTATCTCCAACTGTTACAAGATGATTACGAAGTGGTAGTCATAGATTGCTCCCCTAGTTTGGGAGTAGTCACCACCAACGCACTCGCCTGTTCCCATCAGGTGATTATCCCTATCCAAGCACAATATTTGTCAGTGAAAGGAATGGAACAACTGTTCCGTACCGTAGGTCAGGTACAACAAGTCCTAAACCCACATCTTATAGTCGGTGGTATTTTGGTGACAATGGCGAACCCTCGCACCAAGGAATACAAAGAAACTTCTGCTAGTTTACATGAGAAATACAGTGACAAAGCACGGATTTTTGAAACAATCATTCCTTCCTCTACCAAAGCAGCAGAAACTTCTAAGCATGGTAAAAGTATCTTCGCCCATGACCCAAAAGGAAAAGTGGCACTGGCTTATGAAAGTCTAATTGGAGAATTGATTCGCTATGATGACGAAGAGGAAGAATACGAGGAAGAGGAAATTCTTGAAGTAACGGAAGAAAATGAAGAATTACCTGATGAAGTAGAAGAAATTCAGGAGGAAGTTCAGGAAGAAGTTATCCAAGAAGCCGAAGAAAACTACCAAGAGGACGAAAGAGAGGTAGGGTAATGCAACCAAAGACAAAGAAAGTAATCAGCAAACCCAAAGTATCCACAAGTTTATTTGGAGATACCCATGGGGAACAAGTTGTACAACTGAAATTGTATGAATTATCCTCTTTCAAAGACCACCCTTTCAAAGTGTTGGAAGATGAAAGTCTGACTGAATTGTTAGAAAGTATCAAGCAACATGGTGTCACTACTCCTATTATTGTACGTTCCAAAGGACAAGGAGCATTTGAAATTATTTCAGGTCACAGACGTGTAAAAGCCTGTGAACTTCTGGAACTACCCACTATCCCAGCCTTTATTCGTAATTTAGATGATGATGAAGCCGTCTTTCAGATGGTGGATACCAATATTCAAAGAGAAATGCTTCTGCCAAGTGAAAAGGCTTTTGCCTACAAAATGAAGTTAGAAGCCATCAAACGTAAGGCAGGTAGACCTGAAAATAATGGTGGACTACTCGTCCACCATTCTAAGACAAGAGATGATTTAGCTGAAAACACAGAAGATAGTGGTCGACAAATACAACGATTTATCCGTCTAACGGAACTGATTCCAGACTTTTTAGACCTAGTAGACCTAAAAAAACTGCCTTTTCAGACGGCTGTAGAACTGTCATACCTCTCCCATGAGGAACAGGAGAACGTCAATCAGACCATGGTACAAAGAGCCTTAACACCCTCTTTAGAGCAAGCAACATTCATGAAAAAGTGTAGCAATGATGGAAATTTAAGCCTGACTGTCATTGAAAGTATCCTCATACCTCTGGAAGTGAAGGCGAAAAAGGTTAGCTTCAAAATAGACCGAAACAAATACTTCTCAAAAGAAACACCCAAGGCAGAAATAGAAGAACTTATCATCAAACTCTTAGACCAATGGCAGGCAACAAAAAATGAAAACTGAATACCCACAAAAGAATGAACTCCCTTTGACTAGCAACTCTGGTCAAAGGGAGTTTTTTCGTTTATTTTAGAAAAAAGGTGGTCAATGCTATGACACAATATGATTATTTTTATGATTTACAAGAGGAAGGTCATGTTTTTCTTTCCGTTCCCAAACTCTTATTCACACACCCATTCTATCAAGAACTTACCTGTGAAGCGAGAATCCTCTATGGTTTTCTGCTAGAACTCATGAAAACCAGTGAAGAAGAACAATGGCAAGATGAAGAAAATCGGAACTACGTCATTTTTCCAGTGGCAGAAGCCATGAAAATGTTGAATGTAGGTCGCACCATTATCCAACAAAGCATGAGTGAATTGGTAAAAATCGGCTTAATTGAGAAGAAAAAGTGTGGTTTTGGCAAGCCTGATTTAATCTATCCTAGACAATATGACCGAATCATTGAGGAATGGAGCGAAGAAACCGAAGAAAGTAACATCATTGACATTCATTCTTTCCAAGTGGGAGGTGTAAAGTGATGGCAAAAGTTACTTACAAGCTGGAACTGGCTTATTTTTATGGCAAGGAAAAAGAAACTTTTTCCTTTTTCCGTCTGCCAAAACTCCTTTTTTCTGAAGAAAGATTTAAGAAACTCTCCACGGATGCGAAAGTCTTGTATAGCTTCATGCTAGACCGTGTGGCTCTTTCCATCGCCAGTAATTGGCGAGATAAGGAAGGTCGTGTTTACATCATCTACACCAACGAAGAAGCAAAGATAAATTTAGGAGTCAGCCAACGCACTATCACCAGTGTGATGAAAGAATTGAGAGATGAAGGACTGTTGGAAAGAAAAAGACAAGGATTAGGAAAACCTGATTTGCTTTTCGTGAAAAACTTTGCTTCTGTTCTTGAAACTACAGACAAAGAGGAAAATACAGTGGAAAAGGTCGTGGAAAATGAAAGTAAAATAACCCCTTTGACAGGGAAAACTTCTGGAAAATTACCAGAAGTAGCCGAAAACTTTTCCACAATTTCAGCTGAAACCAAGGAAGAATCAGTCCCAGAAGAGCAAGATTTACCAGTCAAGAGTAGTAAAGATTGCGTGTCCAGAGTAGCAAATATTGCCACTCTGGATGTGCAAAATTTGCCACCAATTAAGACTGATATTACTAATACTGACCAGACTAAGACTGATTTTATAAAACCAACCTTCCCCCCTAACCCCACACCAACTTTTCCACAATCGCCACCTACAGTGGAAACTGGGGGGGAGGACTGGAGGGATAAAGAAGAAATCATTGACTTTGTAGAAAATGAACTGGATAAAGCCTATCAGCAAGGGAAAGAAGAATTGTCCTACTTCTTGTTCAACTTGCGTAATCAGAAAAGTCTGATGGAAACAGGAATATATCTCTTGACTGGCATGGAAGAATCAGAGTGTCAGGCAGAATACTACGAGGAGTACAGCAAAGAGAATTTCTTTTTCAGAACCAAGAAACTCTACGCAAGTGCATTACTGGATATGCTCACAAGCAATAAACCAACAACAGTGAAGGGTGCCTGTATCAGCTATGCTAAAGTTTTAGAGAAATTGCTAGAGCATATCACTTACGATGAATATGCCTGTACTGTGAAGTTGGATAGCATTATGGATTGTACCATCTCGGCATATATCCAAGCCAACAAAGAAAGCAAAATCAAGTTGCCAGTGCAATACATGAAGGCTTGTATCTGGTCTACCCTTTGTGAAGGGACTATTCGGAATGAAGCAGGGTTTCATAGATTATACGGCTAGGAAGGAGAGAAGATGATAGAAAGTTATGTGAGTTTTCGAGAGATACGTCAGATAATTCATTCAGTGGCAGCAAAGAAGCTGACTAAGACAGTAACTTTCGTCAGTGGGAAAGTCAGCTATCCAATCATTCTTCGTTTGCCATTGAAATTATATCTTTACGTTCCACCGTGAGAGATGGAACGTAAGAACGAAAGGATGTGAAATACTTTGATAAAACTTTTGATTTACTGGGGGTATGGCTTATGCTTCTTCCTGTTTTATATTTTCTATTGCCGTGTGGGAGATTACACCCTACTATCCCAAATTCCCAATCTTCTGTTTACGGCTTCAATGCTGATTTATCTGGTGAAAGAGCATTTGGCACTGAATCGGAAATCAAAACAGAAGGAAAGAAAGGAGAAATAAAATAAACTTTAGTAAAATTCTTCTCCTGTACTTCTATGTACCACCATGAGATAAGTGTTACATTTCATAGGAAAGGAGTGGTAATCATGCAAGATGAAGTAGAAAACAAAACAATGGCTCTTGTACTTAATACTGGAAAAACAGGTGGAAGAGTGACAGCAAAGATGTTGCTGAAAGCAATCCAGTGGTTCATTCGTAATGCCAAAGAGAAAGAAGCAAAGATAATAAAGAATATTAAAAATCCACCTGTCAGGCATGGAAAACAATCTGTGAAACGTCTGGGCAAGCAAAATCAGGGCATGACCAATATTGAAATCACAGATAATAATATCAAATCTTTTGAACGTTATGCCAAGAAGTACGGAGTGGATTTTGCATTGAAAAAAGATAAATCTTGTGACCCACCGAAGTATGTTGTCTTTTTCAAGGCAAGAGATAATGATGCGATAGAAAAGGCTTTTGTAGATTATTCCAAGGCAATGTCAAAGAAAACCAAACATCCATCTGTGAAAAAGGAATTACATCATCTTAAAACGAAGCAAAAAACCAACAATATTGCCAAGGAACTATCCAAGACCTTAAACAAAACTCTAAGCAAAGGAGGACATTCAAGATAAGCAGCAAGTTAAAAAAGAAGATTATACTAAACATTCCCTATATCATTTCAGGGTACTTCGGTACAAAAGTGGCGATGGCATATCGGATTGCTGATGGTGGTCGCTTGGGAGAAAAGATAAAATCTATGGGTCCTGCTTTTGATGTGGCTTTTGAGAATTATCTCCCTAGTTTACACCCTGTTGATATTTTTTGAGGTGCTTTGATGGGGGTAGGCTTGTGGTTTGCAGTGTATACCAAAGGGAAAAACGCAAAGAAATATCGCCATGGTGTGGAGCATGGCTCGGCAAGATGGGGAAATCAAAAGGACATTGAACCCTTTGTAGACCCTGTTTTTGAGAATAATGTGATTCTCACCCAAACAGAACGGCTGATGATGGGTAGCCGTCCCCCAGACCCTAAGACAAGAATGTACTTATCATCGGTGGTTCTGGTTCTGGTAAAACTCGATTTTTCATCAAGCCGAACTTAATGCAGTTACATTCTTCATTTTGCGTGACTGATCCGAAAGGGTATACTTAACTAAGGACACACAAGGAGGGAGGTGACAAACTTGAATCAGAATCAGAACAAAACACAGAAAATCACGGCTTTATACAGCAGATTATCACGAGATGATGAACAAACAGGGGAAAGTAACTCTATCACGAATCAAAAATCTTACCTTGAACAGTACGCAAACACGAATGGCTTCAAGAATTGCGTACATTTCTATGACGATGGTGTGAGTGGTACAACTTTCGACCGTGAGGGATTCAACCAGATGATTGCACAGGTAGAGCAAGGGAATGTATTGACAATAATCACCAAAGATATGTCAAGAATTGGTAGAGATTACCTAAAAGTGGGATTTTATACCGAAATAATGTTCAAAGAAAACAATGTGCGTTTCATCGCAGTGAATAGTGGAGTGGACAGCGACAACCAACAAGGCAACGATTTTACCCCATTTCTTAACGTAATTAA
>JAWXUL010000072.1:0-7050 GCA_044432725.1 Eubacteriales bacterium | reverse complement strand
GCACCAATAGTATGCAGAGTTATTTTTGTTACTGTTGAAAATATGCGGTCGTAGTTCAATGGATAGAGCATCAGATTCCGGTTCTGAATGTTGGGGGTTCGAGTCCCTTCGACCGTACCAACGAATCCAACCACAAATGCTGTCATTTGAAAATGTTTCAATGAAAGTTTTGTGGTTGGGTATTTTTTATGAGAAAAACAAATAAAGATAGTAAAAAAGTGATTTTGACAGCCCCTGAAAAACGGTCAAATAAACCTTCAATTTCTTGCTGTACTTTTTACAATCTTTTACAGTTTTAGGAATCGAACCCGCATCCTAAATGAAAAGATTCAAAAAAACTACTGAATCAAAATCAGGTACAATTCAGTAATAATTCAACTTATTTTCGAGGGCGCTAGTCAGAACCTCGAAAACAAGGACATATTCACCACTATTTCTTCAAACTTAAGAAATGGTGGTTTTGCTGTTTTTAGAATAAAATCAGCTAATACATAGTCATCTCTCGTAAGTGTCAACGTGGAGCATAGAGATGGCGAGCTAGTTCCTAAGTCTAAAAGTACGAAATTGTTTAGAAACGTATGCAGAGGAAAGGCATGAAAATAGGGCACTGCATACCTAAATATTTCGTTTTTATCGAGGGCACTAGCAAATAATTTGATATTCCAAAACAAAAGGACTCATTTTCTGTGAAAACAGAATCTGAGTCCTTTTTGCGTTTCTGGAATAAATTGAGGTGAAAAGTTATGAAATAGCTGAAAAGGCAATGCCAGCGAGGTTGACACTCACTGGTCAATCACTCCCCCGAATCAAAAAAGAAAAATCTTTTTGAAAAATTTTTTCTTTAGAGCGAATATGAGAGCCGTTTTACAGATGAATCCTCTTTTTAACGAGAACAAAAACTTCTCAAAAAAATAGAGGGCGCTAGAGATTCTGCGTGAATAAAGGCTTTTGTTTCTTGGATTTCTTTTATTTTGGAAATACAAAAAATCTTATATCGTTCTCAAGGTAAGAAAAATTTGTGACAATGAGAAATTTTTTTGCAGAATCGCCGAGCAAATTGTAGGTAGTATTGTGAATAGACTTTCTACTCCAAAACCTTTATGATGTGCTTGGAGAAAATGTAAATAAATAAAATTTTCTCAGCAATAAGAAAAAATAATATTGAAAAGGAGGCTCGCCTATGAAAATAAATGTAGGCAACCCAATGAACTCGCTGACTACAGTTCACAATTTCCCGACCACAGAAAAAGATTTCATAAATCTTTGGACGGCACTGGAACTGGAATCATTATCCGAGAGTCAGATCACGGTGGAATCCATCGTGACGGCACCCCACACCTTTGATAACAGCTTACTGGAAGGTCGGACATTTCTTCTGGAAGAATTTAATCAACTGTCAAAATATTTGTGGCAGCTAGATCTGGACGAACTAAGTATCTTCTCCCAGATCGTAACAGAGGAATCTTCCCCTCTGGAGATGATGAACCTTGCCCTGAACACAGACAAATTCACCATCGAGTCTGGAACGGTAACGCAGGTAGGTGAGGTCACAACGCTGGTCACAGAGGAAACATTCACAGCATCCTCGAAGGACTTTGTGATGGCAAGCTACAACCTGTCAGCGCCAGACGGTACAAATCAAATCGTTTGTCTTCCAATGCACTACGGTGAACTAGAAGCAACCCTGACAAAGCTAGGTGGGGATCCAGAAGTAATTTCTGGCGATTATATTTCCTCCGACCTTTATGGCAACAACATGATTCTTGAGGGAATGTTTCACGGAACTGATGTATCCATCAACGAAATTTGTTTGTATCAGGAAGCAAGCCTCTTGCTAGACGATTTCAAAAGAACGAATCCAGATTGGGAAAATTTAGAGAGTGTCCTGATCATCGCTAAGGTCGAAACATTCATAGACCTCGAAACTTGTATCAATGCATTTCCAGAATGTATCTCACATCCCAATATCACCAGCTACAAAGAGTTTGCATTAGAAATACTCAGTAATGTAGATGACAAAATTTCTCGCACTCAAGAAGAACTGGAAGAAATTGGTGTCAAAGCACTCTCCAACGAAAATTATTTGTTCACTGATGGAGGCTTATTGATTTACGAAGGCTCCTACGATAAAATGTTGAATCTCATGGAGCAAGTAAGTCAAGAACAGGATTCCGTATTCACTATGGAGGGTGTCACATGAGATGCTTGCTCTACAGCGAGGAAACGGATCAACACGCAGAATTGAAGTTTCCAGCCACTGGAGCTGAAATTCAATTTCTATGTGATGAGTTGCGAATTAAAAATACGGCAAAAGCCGAGGTAACTATTATTACTGCAAATTTAATGGATAAAGAAATAGACACGGATATTTTCCAAGAAAAAATATTTGTCATAGATGAATTGAATTTTCTTTCAAAACAATTGACTCTTCTTACTCTGGAAGAACGAGAGATTTTTTCTAGAATGTCTTTGCAGAACGATTTGGAAATGCATGACATGATCGAACTTTCTGAAAATGTTCACCAAATGAAATTGATGGATAATAAGCCAAATTTAATCAACGTAGCAAAGCAACTGGCTCTTTTGCGGAATCCTGACCTGAACCCAGAAGAAATTCATTTTTCGCAGCAGAAAGCAAATCAATATCTCTGTGATTTTACCATGAAGCAAGAATCACTGATGATAGAAGATGGACGTCTTTTGTACGAAGAAAAAAATTGGACTCCTTTTTTCTCAGGGAATTGTCTCCCTCCCACCATTTATGAATGCCCGCCCCTTTCTGTTGAATTATTCATCCTTGGAAACTGCAGTGAAACAATAAACCTACCTTATTACCCTGCTGATTTGGATAAAACCTTAGAGCGTTTTGGAATCACAGACAAAAGCCAACTGGATGAGGTAGGGATCCGAATTTTCACTGTAGAACTAAATCCCTCTTTGCAGAAATTCTTATGTAATGAAAGCCTGTCTGTGGATTCGCTCCCAGATTTAAATTTCATTGCGGAACATTTGCAAGAACTTTCTCAAAACAACGGGAAAGAACTGTATGACATGATGGAAAAAACCTCAGCTAACACACTGACGGAAGTCGCACTTATCGCTAAAAACTTCGATGATTTATGTTTTTATGAGAATATTGAATCTGAGCGAGATTTTGGTGAGCATTTAGTACAGCAGAACAGTGAACTTGATTTTGACTGGAAATTTTCAGAATACATTGATTTTACTGGTATCGGTATCAGCGAACTGGAGGATTTAACCTACACTTTCCTAAATGATGGTTTGCTGACTTATAGTGGGAATGACTTAGATATCTGTGAATTGATGGATAAAGCACAAGAGCAAATTCAAACCACAGGAGGTATGAGCTATTGATTGATGAAAAATCATATTTCCGAGAATATCGACTTGGAAATATCTATGATGACAAAGAGGTTTCTGTAAAATTTCCTTGCGAGGAAGAAACGATACAAAAAATCTGTAATGACTTAGCCGCCCCCAATTTATTCAGTGTGAACATTCGGATTGCTGGAGTGGATGACAAGGACTTGAATCAATGTATGTCTGGCATGAAAATGTCTTTGGATGAACTTAATTTCTTGGAAAAACGCTTAGACAGTTTTACAGCCGAGGAAATGAATCTTTTTTGTGCAACGTCCGAGATTTCCTCACCACGAGATGGCTTTGATTTGATAAACCTCACGTACAATCTCCATTGTTATTCCTTGATTGACAGCAGCAAAGATATGGAAACAATGGGAAAAGAGTTGTATTTTCACGAAGCTATATCTTGTCCCACTGAAGAACTACAGCAAGTAAATGGACAGAAATATCTTGCAGAGCTGATGAAAAATAACACCCCATGGGAAACCTCGCAAGGTTTACTCTACCCCAACAAAAATGAGCCGACACAGGTTTATAATGGTATTCACTTTCCACCCTATTCCTATGGTGGCACTTCGGTGGAGGTCATACTGTCAGCAACTCACCCTACCTTGGGAAAATGTGAAGAAATTCTAGCACTTCCCTACTATGGTAGCGATTTAGGAAAAATACAAGATCGAATGGGTGTTCTACCGATGGAAAATCTTTTTGTAGAAGAAATTGTGTTACTAGACCCAGCAATCTCAAAACTTCTGGATCATATTTCACTAGAAGGTGTGTACACAGATGATAATTTGGACGATATCAGTGAACTTGCCGAATTTTATGACCGTGCATCTCCTGAAATGAAAGAAGAATTACAACATCTATCTGAACAATTAAAGTTGGATGATCTCCACTCACTCAATTGTCTTTCTTCCGCTATAGTCGGAGATGAAATAGAATTTGTACCAGACATCACAACCCCAGAAGACTATGGTTATTATTTGGTGTGCGAGAATCCAGAAACAAAAATTGACGAAGATATGGCATCATTTGTAGATTACGATGGTTATGGTGAATCCCAATTAATCGGAAAAAGTTATGTTTCTACGGAGGATGGTATGATTATTTACGATGGTGACTCCTCAGTGTTAGAAGAAATACTAACAGATTTCGAGCAAGAACAAAGGGATATGGATACGATGATATGAAAGGAAACTTTATGAATAATCAATGTTTTACCCATGAACAAGTGGCTGATATCAAATTGGACTACCCAAAAGGCACACGAATTCGACTGAATTCCATGTCAGACCCTTATTCTCCAGTAGAAGCAGGGACTGAGGGAACGGTCAAATCAGTGGACAGTTTAGGGACACTCCACATTAACTGGGACAACGGTCGAACCCTTGGTTTGATTTTAAGTGAGGACTCCTTTTCTGTGATTTCCAAACCAGATGTGGAGCAAACAATGGGAACCATGGGAGGTCTCAGCTAACAGATAGAAATTTTATCGAAGGGAGGTGAAGTATTATGGATTTTATGAAAAAAATGAAAAAAGAGCAAGAATATGACCGTATGTTTGCAATGTGCAATTTCTTTGCTCATAACGACAACGGCTACCTCTAAGGTAAGCCTCTCGCAAATTCCTAGCCCTCAGCATTTCAAATTGAGATGTTGGGGGCTTTTCTTATGCCCCTAAATATGACAAAGGAGAATAAAAGTGGACGAAATCAAAATTTTTGAAAACCCCGAATTCGGAGAAGTGCGAACCATGTTGGATGAAAAAGGCGATGTACTTTTTTGTGCCAAAGATGTGGCAAGTGCTTTGGGATATGCAAAACCAAGAAATGCTGTAGGGACTCATTGTAGGGGGGCCCTAAAACAGGGCTCCCCTACATCTAGTGGAATACAAGAACTTTCTTGGATATACGAACCAGATGTATACCGACTCATCATAAAAAGCAAATTGCCTGCTGCTGAAAAATTTGAGGCATGGCTGTTTGAGGAAGTCCTACCAGCCATCCGCAAGCATGGAATGTACTTCACCCAAGACACGGTGGCAGACATCTTCCAAGACCCCTACAAATTCAAATCGGCAATGGATGGCTTTCTGGCTGAATATGAGAAAAACAAAAAGCTAGAAAAAGAACTGGAGCTGGCACAGCCCAAAGTGGAATATTACGATAAGGTCATTGATTCCTCTTTGCTGACCAATTGACCTGACGCAGCGAAAGAACTGGAAGTGAAACCCACTTTGTTCATTCAAGTGCTGCTGGCGAAAGGATACCTGTATCGCAGTTCCAAAGGGGATTTGTATCCCTACCAAAAACACATGGATTCAGGTTTGTTTCAAGTGAAAGAATTCTTTCGCAATAACCACGGTGGCACCTACACATTGGTCACACCTCGTGGTCGAGAACATTTGATGAAATTGTTCAAAAGCCTGACAGAAGATGAATTGCGAACCATCCAATGTCAAAGTAATAAATAGAAAGGGAGAAAACTATGTCAAAAATTGATGTAACTATGAATTCTGTCTATGATTCTGGTAAAATTCGTGGCTATGCCACAGCTGTCATTGATGACAATATCAGCATCCGAGGAATTAAAGTGGAACAAGATGGTTTGGATGATTTCGAGGTCAATATTTCTATGCCGAATCGTCAAAATATCGCCATTTTAAGTCTTTTTAATGACGAATTTACATCCCAGTTGAAAAGTGAAGTCTTTAATACCTACTGCAACAGTATTGGTGTGGATATGACAGTTGCCGATCCCATCGAGAATTCCTCTTGTAATACCAAGAAAATGGATGTCCTTATGACCAAAATGTTTCATGAGGGTGAGCGTGGTTCTTTGAAAGCACTGTCGAATGTAAGTATTGATGATTCTTTCTCTATTAACCGTGTGGAAGTACGAGAAATGGACGATGGTGTTCTGGAAGTTCAAATGCCACAGCGGAAAACGGTGGATGGGTTCAAAGAGATTTGCTCTCTGGTAGGGCAAACCTACGAGAAAAAATTCAAAGATGCTGTACTTGAAGGTTATTTTCAGAAATTGGAACTAATCGAAGTCATGACTGAAGAAAGAACTGCACCACTTCTTGAAATGCCAGCGGACGCACAAGAAGAAGCACAATCTGAACAAGAATTGGACGAAGAAGCACAGGATTTCAGCATGGGTGGAATGTCCGATGGATAACCACTGGATTGAAAAAGAAAAGGAGGAATTTGCTTGAATTTTATATTATTATCCCCTGAAACTGGAAAAAAAGAGGAATTAACACTCCCTTGTAGTGAAGATGATTTTGCAAGATATTGTCAAGCTGTGGGGGTGAAGAATTCCAGTGAAACCATGGTCACTGTGGAACGCATCAGTCAAAACACAGACCTGTATCTGCTCATCGGTGGGCAAACTTGCAAACTTGAGGAACTGAACTTCTTATTAAAAGGAATTAAATCCTTAAAATCGGAAGAAAAAGACTTGTTTTTAATGGCGAGTCACGCTAACGCACAGGAAGAATTGCCATTTTTCATCAACTTGGTGTTCAATTTACAATGTTTTTCTGTGATTTCAGACTTTTCCTATTTGCATCTCATCGGCCGAGCCTTGCATTTGAATGAATCTGATGGTGTGGAAGAAAACTTTGACAACACAGCATTTTTTCTTCAATCTCTACAA
>JAWXUL010000071.1:0-7096 GCA_044432725.1 Eubacteriales bacterium | reverse complement strand
CCAAAATCAATGCACCAAAAGAAGTGAATATACTTCTTGCTAAATCAAAATAAACATACCCTATATTTTCTAATTCTTTGATATATTTATCATCCAATTCATACTGTCTTTCAGGATACCAACCAGCTTTTTTTAATCTTTTTAATGTTTTCTTGTCAAATTTAATTTCCAACTTGTATTTTCTCCAATCACTATTATATAAATTTTGTTCAACCACTCAAAATTTATAACTTCTTAAATGATTTTATTTTGCGTCAAAACAATACCATACAGGTGTTGTTCGTAACCTCACTTAGATGTATGGAGCAATATCAACTGTATATTTAACTTTTTGGCTAATGTACACCTCTTGCAAATCACTTAGTAACATTCTCTTAGCCTCTCTACCATCGGCATAAGGTTTCTCTCCAAAATCAAGGTAACTTACAATGTTTCCTTCTTCACCTGTTGAAAGACAAACTAAATATCCGTTGCTAGCTAATATATAGATTAACCCTTCATTA
Organism: Eubacteriales bacterium; assembly: GCA_044432725.1. Lineage (GTDB taxonomy): Bacteria > Bacillota > Clostridia > Oscillospirales > Oscillospiraceae > JAWXUK01. The sequence goes on along the minus strand of JAWXUL010000071.1, from coordinate 6,593 downwards.
GGTATAAAAACTCCACACTCTAATCCTTTTTTTGTAGGTAGAAATAAAAAACTCGCTCCTCTCCAAACTATATACTCATCATCAATATCTTTAATATTTGTAAACCCTTTTTTATTCATTTTTTATCCACTCCTAACCGCTTTTTATAAACACATCATTTTCCCAGAAGCAAACTGGGCATATATACCCAATCGCTTCTTCTCTGGCAACTGGTAGTGTAATATAGCCACAGCATGAACATGGATAAAACCCTTTTATTTCACGGTCTTTGTCAGAAATAATAGTTTCTTTGCAATTGTTCTTGGTTGTTGGTAAATACTTATAGTTCAACTTATTGCACCACCTAATGTAAATAATGCACAGTTGCCTACATATCAATCTGTAATACAGCAATCATACCACACCCCACTGATAAAATCAACAGATTTTTGTGAATATTTACAAAAATTTCCTACCACCCCTCATCACCCTTTCTTTTAGGCTTGGAGGTCTGCTCTTTCTGTTTAGTCACTTCCTCTACAGGCTTCGGATTCTTCGGTCTTGGCAAAGGCTTCGGGAGAAGTAGTTCAAGTTTGCCTTAAGATATATTGCCTAAGAAAGATACTTGCTATTTAAAGTTTTAGAACAAAGGTCACAACCGATAGAATAAAGATGAATTTTTTGTGCAAATTGCCTATTGCAATAGTCTTTATGTTCGTGTATTATATAAAGTGTAGTTTAAGATTTTATTAACTACAACCATCTGGGGTGTGACACCCAAGCATCGGAGCTTGTCTAAGAGGACTAAACCTATAAGGTAGGAGGAACGAGGACAAAGCTATGGAGGAAACTCCCCTTTGCGTTTCTGAGTGCTGTCAACGACACAGTAAAGTGTAATTTTGACAAAAAGTGCTGGAAATTTACCGAAAATTAAATATCGACTACAATTAGTCTAATGTCAATCCGACAGTGCATCGTTTAGAAAGGGATCCATTGATACCCATGCCACTGGAACGGTCTGGGCGTGACAAGTAGCTTTGAGCTTACTTTGTCATGCCCTTTTTTATTTGCTAACACGTCATTTCTCAAAGCTACAGTATAAGTAGTTCGAGAAGTGACGTGTTTTATTTTCCCCAAAACCAGAGTAACATAGGGGAAAACCTATGTGGAAAAGCAATTTTCCGTGTACCTTGATAAGTAAATATCCGATTTCATAAATACATTAGCGACTACGCTCCCTGTGAAGGAGAAAAGCGACACAGGAAATCAGCGCCATGACTGTCTTTTGACAAGAGCGAACAACTGATTGACCTCAAATCATCTTTGGTACGATGAATCGCAATGACCGTAGTCGCCTATCATGATACTTCTGTCTAGCCACAACTTCAAATAATGGGGGCAGCCCGATGAGAACCATGGGGAAGCAAGAAATTTTAATTGCTTATGACGAACAACCAAGTTCGGTTTATGAAATCGCCTTTTACACTGGGGAAGCTGGTGGCAAATTAAGTGTAACTGTTCCGAAATAGGGCTACCCTGTTTTGGGACATAAGAAAATTCTAAAATCAGAAGCCATGGGGACAAGATTTTTTGTCCCTATGTTTGTGCTTTTAGAAAGAAAATCAACTAGTAAATTATCACCAAGAAATCTCAAATATCTTTGTTCATAAGTAGTATCGACTATGAACTGTCATTGTGGTATCCTAAATCGTGAGGAAAGGAGGGAAAAATCATGCCAAATACTGCAAGAGAAATCATTGAAATCAGGGCAACCGTCCCAAAAGAAGAAATCAAACTGAGAGTGGCAGCCTATGCTCGTGTCAGTAGCGATTCCGAAGAACAATTAAACTCGTTTTCCAACCAAATGACCTATTATACCAAGCTAGTAGAGGAAAAAAAGGTCTGGGAACTAGTAGATGTGTATGCTGACGAGGGAATTTCTGGTGTATCAGCAAAGAAAAGAACAGAATTTCAGCGGTTACTGGAAGATTGCCGAGATGGTAAAATCGACCGAGTGATCACCAAGTCTGTGTCCAGATTCGCCAGAAACACCATAGACAGCATTACGGCTCTGCGTGAGCTGAAGTCCTTGGGAGTGTCCGTGCTTTTTGAAAAAGAGGGCATTGACACAGAAAAAATTACTAGCGAAAATTTGGTGACACTCTACTCCAACTTTGCACAAGAAGAATCCATGAACATCTCCAAAAACTGTAAAAAAGGAATTCGAATGAGGATGAAGCAGGGGACTTACAAAGTTTCAAATCCTCCCTTTGGATATTTTTTACAAGATGGTGAGATGATGGTCAACCAAGCGGAAGCCGAGGTGGTACAGCGAATTTTTCGTGAGTATTTACAAGGAAAAGGTAGCGTGGAGATTGCAAAACAGTTGACCATGGAAGAAATTCCTAGAAAAGATGGTAAAAAAGTTTGGAACGACACTGGCATCACCTACATTTTAAGAAACGAAAAGTACAAAGGGGATTGCCTATGGCAAAAGAAGTTCAATCAGGATATTTTGCCTTACAAACAGGTGAAAAACGAAGGAGATTTGCCTCAATATTATGTAAAAGAGACTCATGAAAGTATAATCCCAGAGATTCAATACGAATTAGTCAATCTTTTGCTGAAGGAACGTGGCAAAAATGTGGTGACGCTGCGACACACTTCGCCCCTTTCACAAAAAATCCGTTGTAGCAATTGTGGGGCAGTGTATCGCTATCGAAAAACCAGAAATAAAATCTACTGGGTTTGCCGAACTCATGATGAAAGTGCTAAAAATTGTAAAGGGCAACGTATTCCTGAAGAAAAAATCCACCGTGCCTTCGTAAATCTTTACAACAAACTTCGCAACAACTACAAAGAAATCCTTGTTCCTCTCCAAGAGGGGCTGGAAGAACTGCAAATCCAAGGCGCACGTCACAGCGAAGAAATCCAAGAAATCAATCAAAGAATTGCAGAAATATCGGAGCAGAATCTGAATTTATCTGGGCTAATGGCACAGGGAATTTTAGACTCTGCTCTTTTTATCCCCCAAATTGATGCCCTGAAAGTGGAAATGGATAAGCTGAAGTGGCAGAAAAAGAGATTGGTAGGCAAGCTAACCAGCGATGATTCCCCAGATAAGCTGTCGGAAGTCATCGCTTTTCTGGAGCGATCCCCCAAGACCATCTCAAAATTTGAGGGAGAATTTTTTGACGAGATGGTGGAAAACATCCTCGCCTTTGACAAAGAAAAAATTACCTTTGTCCTCTATGGAGGACTGAAATTAGAAGAAAGGCTGTGACTTATGGCACAAAACAGAGTAATTCCCTTTGGCTACTGCATGATGGGTGGGGAAAATATCGTTCACCAAAAAGAACAGGAAGTGGTGCTGAAGATTTTCAGCCAGTACGCAGAAGGGGTGTCCTACAAGCAGATAGCAGAGCAACTTACCCTCGCTCAAGTCCCTTACCTCCCAGAAAAATACACTTGGAATAAAAATATGGTGGCACGGATTCTCAAGAACGTACAGTATCGAGGACAAGATAAATACCCTCAACTGGTCAGTGAAGAACAATGGGGAACAACCCAGCAAGCCATGAAACCATACACAAAAACTGTGAGTCCAGAGATTAAACTGCTGAAACCTTTGATGGTTTGTGGAGTTTGTGGTGGAGAGGTAGAACGAAAGCTGACACCTCAAGGGAAAGAACGATGGCGATGTGTCAACGATTTGCATCACATTTCTGTGGTTTGTTCCGACCAAAGTATTTTGGAGCAAGTGAAAAAATTGCAGTGGGAAACCCAAAAACATTCTCCCAAGGATTTCAAAAATAAAACCGTCTCTCTGGAACTGGTTCAACTGGAAAAAGAACTGCGCGAAAACAAAGAAATTTCTGTGGAAGAACGGAGCAAGAAGCTACATTGGCTCGCCCATGAAAAGTATAAAATGTGTGAAGAGCCACCCAGTGTAGGCGAAGAAAATGTCTTAGAATTTATTCGCACCATTCAAAAAGTCTGTGTCATAGGAGAAGAGATTTCGGAAATGACTTTAAAAGATGAAACAAAAATAAAAAAAGAGGGGGTAACATGAACATGAAATCAAGAGAGGTAATTGTGATTCCAGCGACCAAAGGCAATCACATCGACAGCACCATCAAACGGCAACTGCGTGTGGCATCTTACAGCCGTGTATCCACTGGGAACGAAGAACAGCTGTCCAGTTTCCAGAATCAGCAAGCCTACTACAGCGATTTGATTTTGAAGAATCCCAACTGGACCCCAGCGGGTAACTTCGCTGATGAGGGAATTTCGGGTGCCACGGCAGAGAAGAGGCCTGATTTTATGCGGATGATTCGCCATTGCAAAAAAGGCAAAATTGACTTAATTATCACCAAATCGGTGTCCAGATTTGCCAGAAATACGGTAGACTCGGTGAAGTTTGTTCGTCAACTGAAGGCAATCGGTGTGGGTGTCCTTTTTGAGAAAGAAGGCATGAATACGCTGGAAGAAACCAGCGAGCTTTTTCTAACCATCATGTCCTCCCTCGCTCAGGAAGAAATGGTGTCCCTCAGTAGCAACGTGAAAATGGGGAAACGAATGCTGATGAAAGAGGGCAAAGTCACCTATCAGTTCAGTAAAATGTATGGCTACAAAAAAGACGAGGACAATATGCCAGAGGTAATTCCAGAGGAAGCCAGTCTGATTCAAAGAATGTACCAACGGTATTTGCTGGGTGATAGTGTGGGGAAAATCGTTATTCTCCTAAATGATGAGGGAAACTTTTCTCGCAGTAGTAAAAAATGGACAGACAGTAAAATTCGAGCCATACTGGAGCATGAACGCTACTGTGGGGATGTGATTTTGCAGAAAACCTTTGTTGCCGACCCAATTAGTAAGGAAACCAAGGTCAACAATGGGGAACTTCCCAAGTACCACATCAAAAATAATCACGAGGGAATTGTAACACGAGAAACTTGGAACGCAGTGCAAGCAGAGATTCTAAGACGTAGCAACAAAAAGAAAACCAATGACCAAACCGTCTCTGGCAGAGGAAAATACAATGGCAAGCTAGCTCTTAGTGAGATTTTAATTTGCAGTTGCTGTGGGTCGCCTTACATGAGAAAGCAGTGGAAAAAACGTGACGGCACCAAACAGTATGTTTGGAGGTGTGTGCGACAGGTCAAAGATAAATGTTGCTCTGACTCTGTAAACATTGATGAGGTGGCACTCCACGAAGGTATTGTGGAAGCACTCTTCACCGAGCAACCACAAAGTAATGTGATTCAGTTTCCTCTGTTACAAAAAATTCAGGAGGCGTTTGAAAATACCATTGATGTGGATTTCAATATAGCCGAAGCAGAGGGAAAGGTGGAGAGATTAAAACAACGAGCCGTTCAAATGGTGACGGAATGTGCCGCCAACAATAGTCTTCACCTCAATCAAGAACAAATTAAGGCACTCTCTGATGAAGCAAGGGCTTTGCAAAATAAAATTGATGAAGCCAAACAGAGAAAACTGGAGGGTCAAGGTCGAGAGGAGGTGCAGGAAAAGATGAAAGTGATCCATCAGCATTTGAGCTCGTATACAGAGGGCTATCCAAAAGAATACGATGATGGGTTGGTCAGACAGGCTGTCCATACTATCAAAATTGTGGACAGTGATTGCATCCTGATTTATTTCAATAATGGTACCACAGTGACGCAAAAAATTCTGGCGAAGATTAAGAAGATTGCAGAACGTCAGGTGGGGTAAATTCACCCTCCAAACGGAGGGCATACATAGTCGAATATTGCTATGAGAAAGACAAGGCTAATTTTTATTGGTCTTGTCTTTTGACATATTAAAATCGCTCCCAATATGGTCGAGCAGAAAGGAGAATCCTATGAAAACAATTATGAAAGCAATCAATGAATGTTACCGCGCCACAGCAAAACCAGAAGCACAAGCACTGATGAACCTGTATAGCACCATTGGGGAAATCATTGCACAGGAAGATAGCAGTTCTTTTGTTGGAGAATTGGCGAAAGAAATTTCTGCTCACTGTGTTGGGGTCAAAGGATTTTCCATTCGCAACCTCCGTAGAATGCGTGATTTTTATTTGTGTTATGAGGGTCAGTCTGCTCTGCTGAAAAAAGTAGGTCAAGTCAGTTGGGCGTTCAACGTGGTGATTATGGAGCAATGCAGTTCTTTGGCGGAAATGGAATTTTATCTGGATCTGGTGATTGCACAAAATCCTAAGAAAACAGATCTGGAAGAAATGATTTCTAGCGGACTTTTTCAGCATCATCAAAAGACAAAAGTCATGGAAAAAGTGAAAGAAATTCATGGAGCAGTGTCCCAACCTGTCGCCAACGTCAGCGACATCTTCCAAGCCAGAGCCACACGCACCAGTGAAACTTTCAAGAGCCACGTCCAGCCTTTTGTGAGGAAAAAGAAAACATTCCTCCAAGGGAGCAGTCCGCCTAAAAGAGGGAGGTGGATTTTTAGTGCAGGCAGAAGTAGAGAGAATGTTTCTTCTAACTGCCTTGGTAGGGTCTGTGCTGTTCCCTAAAAATCAAGGAAAGGGAATTTGGCTTGGAGAACTTGAGTGTTTTTGGGGCGAAGGAATGACAGCCTTTGTGTTGGGGTTATAC
>JAWXUL010000070.1:0-7442 GCA_044432725.1 Eubacteriales bacterium | reverse complement strand
ATCCGAAAGGAACACTGGGAGAAACACGTTTTCCCTCACTCATTCGTGATTGAAACACGGCTTTTATCTTCCTACTGGTGTCACGACAATAAAATTCGTTAATTACGTTAAGAAATGGGGTAAAATCGTTGCCTTGTTGGTTGTCGCTGTCCACTCCACTATTTACTGCGATGAAACGCACGTTGTGTTCTTTGAACATTATTTCGGTATAAAATCCCACTTTTAGGTAATCTCTGCCAATTCTTGACATATCTTTCGTAATTATTGCCGTTACGTTCCCTTGCTCTACCTGTGCTATCATCTGGTTGAATCCCTCACGGTCGAAAGTTGTTCCACTCACACCATCGTCATAGAAATGTACGCAATTCTTGAAGCCATTCGTGTTTGCATACTGTTCAAGGTAAGATTTTTGATTCGTGATAGAGTTACTTTCCCCTGTTTGTTCATCATCTCGTGATAATCTGCTGTATAAAGCCGTGATTTTCTGTGTTTTGCTCTGATTCTGATTCAAGTTTGTCACCTCCCTCCTTGTGTGTCCTTAGTTAAGTATACCCTTTGGGGTCTGTTACAACGTAAGAACTGTGCATTTGCATGAGATTAGGCTTGAGCCAGAAACGAGTTTTACCACTACCTGAGCCACCGATAATCAGCACGTTCTTATTTCTTGCGTGTTTTGGTTCTTTGGGTCTACTTCCCATCATCAACCGTTCCGTCTGGGTCAAAATTACGTTGTTATCAAAGGTGGTGTCTACAAAAGGTTCTATGTCCTTAGAGTTCCCCCAACGAGCCGAGCCATGTTCCACACCATGGCGATATTTCTTTGCGTTCTTGCCTTTGTTGTAGACGATAAACCACATGATAACACCGATCAGCACACCCACCACCATGTCCGTAGGGTGAAAACTGGGCATATAATTTTCAAATGCTATGCCAAAGGCTTCTCCAATATTGTTGAACTTCGTGCCTAGGTCAGTTCCCTCAGCAATCCTATAGGCATGACCAACCTTTGTTCCCACCAGAGCAAAGAGAATATATGGCAGATTTAGGATAATTTTCTTTTTTAGCTTGCTATTCATCTCCCTATACCACTCCTTTTCAGGTTTTTATCAATGGTTTTAGTAAGTTGTTTCGCAACAATATCCTTTTTCAAATCATCTTTGATGGTTCGTAGCTTCTCTATCACCGATGGCTTCTTCGTTTTGCTCATCATGTCCTTAGAAAAATCTTTCAAGGCATTTTGAATGGCTTCATCATCTCGTGCTTTAAAAAAGACCATAAATTTTGGTGGTTCTAAGTTGCCATCTTTTTTCAAGGCAAAGTCCACCCCATACTTTTTGGCATATTTTTCAAAACACTTAATGTTTTCGTCTGTTACTTCCACAGATGTCATTCCCTGATTTTGTTGCCCAAGACGTTTCACCGACTGTTTTCCGTGCTTCACAGTGGGATTTTTCATTTCACGTTCTAGGTTTTTAGCCTTGTTCGTAAGGTATTGGGCAATTTTTAACAGGGTGCGTCCTGTGAATTTTGTGGTGTTGACAGAAAATGCTATGGTTTTTTGGTCTATTTCATCTTGCATTATGTCCTCCTCTTTATTTAAGATTTGGTCTAGGCTCGACCATGAAAGCCATGAAAGGTCATGGCATTTTCTTACTTTTAGCCATACATACTTCTTATTTCAGCAGCATATTTATGACATTGCTGTTCTTCGTAAATATTTCCAGTCAAAAATGTTGACCAAACACAGGATTTCATGTAATTTAATTTATGGCGAATGTCGGTTTGTGCTGCTGCGTCTTTATATTCAGACACAGTACAGTCAACAATGCTGTCTAAACGTACTGAAAGGCTGTAATCGTTGAAGGTTAAGTGTTCAAATACTTTTTCCATTACTTTGGAGTAGCCAATATTTCCGTGTTTTGTTTTAGTTTGACGTTCTGTTGTGAGCATTTCCAAAATAGCCTGTTTGTAGAGTTTGGTAACTTTATGAGTAAATTGCTCTTTACTGCAATCTGAATTAGATTTTGCAATACGTTCTAGTTCGTCCATGTTCATGATATAGTCCAAAACCAAACCCATAGTTTCCGTGTCTGTGCGATAGTTGTAGAATAAATATTCCAGTTCGTCACCAAAGCTTGTCCCTTGTTCTTGTCTTTTTTGAAATGCACGTTCGATTTCATTAGAAAGAACATAGAGTTTTGTATCTCTGGTCATATCCGACCATTCTTCCCCCCAATTTTTTAGAAATTCCTCGTTTTTCCGAAAATCATGTGGATAACTCGCTGTGGGGTTAGGGGGGAGGGTCGGTTTTAATAAATCAGTCTTATTTTTTTTGTTATTAGTTACATCAGTATTATTACACTGTACATTTTTCATGTCTTGAAATGTAAGTTCTTCACTTCTAGGAGTGTCATTATTACCATTCAGGGAATGTACATTTTGTTCTGTGGAATAGTTATCCACAGGAAGTCTGGTCATATTTGAATAGTTATCCACACTGCTTTCTGTTGGATATGGACTGTATTCAGTATTTTGTGGACAATTTCGTGGATAACTTTGATGTTTTTCTCCAGAATCATTTAGATTTCTAGTTGGATAAATGGGTGTGTATGGCAAAGGTTCGACCATAGGCTTAGTTGGTATACCTTGATTTGGTATTGTGTATGTCAGGTTATGCTCTAAGGTGGGAGTGTAATTTGCGTGGCTATGACCGAGGTTTTCACCTAATTGTTTCTTGTATTCACGAAAAGTAGGGTAATCTGCTGGTTGAGAATCAATATTTTTCACATAGATTTTATCAGCCTTACCTTGCCCAAGCTTTACACGTTCGATAAGACCAACTTCCTCAAGTTTAGCGAAGATGGTGCAAACAGTTTTATTACTTTTGTGCAACTCATACTCTGCTTCTTCTTGTGTAAAAAACACGAACAAGCGATCATCGTTATCTTTATAGCCATTTTTGGCAGATAATTTCATTCGGTCAAGCAACAGTATATATAGAAGTTTCACATCACTGGGCAAAGCTGACAATTCTTTGTTACGCATAAGCAATTTGGGGGTCATATAGAAAATTAGATTCTGAATTTCATTGCCATAAAAATATTTCAGCTGTAAGACGGAATTATTTTGGGGTGGAATAGTTAAAGTATTTTCTTCTAGGACTTCTTCTTGGACTTGTGCCATTGCCACTTGTGGTATCATGATAGTATCCTCCAATATATTCATTTTAGTATGCCATTTCTAAAGGCTCTTGCTCTGCTGGTTCAGTGCCGACTGGTTGGTCAACGACACTTGAGAAATTTAGGACATAAATTTTCATCGGTAAGCCTAGTCCTTGACGTTTCCGTTGAATTAAGCTTGCTTTTTCCAGTTCTCCCATCATGCCATGCACTTTAGTGTGGCTCACTCCAAAAATTTCTTGCACCTCTTGTTGAGGGTAATAGATAAAGTTTCGTGTATCAGAATCTAACCAACCATTTTCTACACTGGTGAAATTACGTTCCAAAAATAAGCCATATAAAATCTTAGCTTCTGAACTTATTTTACGGAATTTTTCGTGGGTGAGTAATATGCGAGGGAACGGCAGATGATTAAAAATCTCTGCTTCATTGTGATAATAGTAGTCATAGTTTGCCATATTTTGCTCCTTTTCTTTCTGTAACTTTCTATAGTTTTTTGTATTTAGACGTGACAAGACCACCTTGACCATATAACACTGTCAAAGTGGTCTAGTTATTCATTTTCATTTTTTAATTTTACGAGTTTCCTTGCCGTGATTTCCAGTCTGTGAGGATTTCCGTAATTTTTTCTTCTATCTCCCCTTTCGTCATTTGTGAGGAAAAAAAGCGACTGGTGTCCAGTTTTACCGAGATTTTCTTAGGCTTGTCCTTTGTTTCAGTGAGAATAGATTCAATTAGGGATTCTGTGAGGGTGTTCTCTTTGGCATACTTTTTGAGTTTCGTAGCTTGTTCTAAAGAGGGTGTCATGCCCAGTGAATCCATCTTTTCTTCCACTTGTTTTTGTTGGGTGTGGGTGAGGTAGGAAAGTTCCACAGCCACATTAAAAGGAAGTTTCTTGCTGTCTACAAGGTCTAGGAAGTCTAGGGTAAGTTCGGTTAGGCGAATGAATCGCTGTATTTGGTTTCTACTATCAGCAGAAGTTTCTGCAACAAGTTCCACAGTAGTTTTACCTTTATCTAAACTCTGCCCAATTTGGGTAGAGTTTTTTTCTGGTCTACCATTCTTTTTTCTCATAGCTTCTAACTTCATCTTATAAGCAAAAGCTTTTTCTGAGGGTAGAAGTTGTTCTCTTTGAATATTGGTGTTGACCATTTGAAAAACGGCTTCTTCTTCGTCTAATTCACGCACAAAGGCAGATATTTTTTTAACTCCGAGGAGTTCACAGGCTTTAGAACGTCTATGTCCAGCGATAATCTCATAGATACCACGTTGTTTCTCACGAACAATGATAGGCACAGACACTCCGTGATGTTTGATACTGTCCATCAATTCTGCCATGGATTCATCTTCTAGCACCTTGAAAGGGTGGTTCTCAAAGGGAACTAGCTGACGTATTTCTACGTCAACTACCTCCTCTTTCCCAGTGTCATAATCATCAAAGAAGCCAGATTTTTTCTTCAATCCAAATTCTTCTCCAAAACCATTTTTATCTTTGCTCATGGCTGTTTCACCTTTAATTCAGATACAAATCCTAGGTAAGCCGTTGCGACTTTGCCCTCTGGTTCGTATTCGTAGATACTCTGCCCTTTGGAAGAAGTTTCTATGACACGAGTAGAAGCAGGAATCACTGAATCAAACACATGGATAAAATCTCCGTATTGTTCACGAACAAAGGGAATCATTTCACGGCTGTACTTTGTACGTTGGTTTACCATAGTCACCAAAATTCCACCGATTTCTAACTCTTTATTCAGGTGTTTCTTTACGTTACGAATGGTATCGAGAAGTTGTTCCATGCCTTTAACAGCTAGAAATTGAGCCAAAACTGGGATAATTACTTCATTTGCACAAGAAAGAGCATTGACAGTGATAATACCCAAATTTGGGGAGCAATCAATGATACAGACATCGTAAAATTCTTGAATCATATCCAAATAGCGACCGAGAACATATTCACGGCTCATTGCATTATTTATTTTCTGCTCCATGGCTGATAATTCAATGTTGGAGGGAATGAAATCAATGTTTTCTTCATGGGTAAGTATTGCCGAACGTGGGTCAAAGTCATTATCGAGAAGGGTGCAGTCAAGCATGGTGGAGATGGTCACATCGAGTTCATCAGGGTTCTTCACACCCATTAAGATAGTCAGAGAGCCTTGAGGGTCTAGGTCTACCACGAGAACTTTTTTACCCTCTTTGGCAATTCCGATTGCCATGTGTTGGGTGGTGGTGGTTTTACCCACTCCACCTTTTTGATTTGAAATGGAATATATTTTCATATTAAACTACCTCCTAAATTTGATTCGATGGAAAAGGAATGGTCTACAGTTTCCACGGCTTCTCCAGTTGCAATCAACAATGCGTTACAGAATTGCTGTACTTTTTCCTTTGCCATCGCCACAATGGTTTTAGGCTGAAAAGAGAGAGTGGAATCACTGCGATATAAACTCTCTGCCATGTCAATGAATAGCTGTTGTTCTTTCGTAAGTAGGGCAAGGCAAGGATTTTTTCGTAGATTTTCAAAGTCTATGCCATCATCAAAGATAAAGTTGTGGCAAAACTCAAAAATGTGACCGTCAGTAGAAAATAGATACAGGCTTGCCAAAGTGAAAGAATCTGGTGTGCCAGACACATCTTTGAGAAGTTGATTGTATCGCTCCTCGTGGCTTTTCGTGTCCAGTTCTGTATTCATGGCTAGTTTATCAGTTTCAGGAAAATAGCTGTAGGGAGTGAATACATCCTGAATCAGAACGTGCCAGCGACTACTGTCGCAGAGGTTTTCCGTTAGGCTCACATATTTGATTTTTCCGAATCCTAGAATTTCGAGGTATTCTTTGACCTTTGGAGAGAAAGTTTCAGAAACCTTTTTTTCTCGTGCAATATCGTTCAATCCCTCGTGCAGAATTGCTTGAAATTCATTCATTTTACCCCACCTCCCCAAATTTATCACGAAGAAGTTCCGTTTTCACATTAAATAGCATATCTAATGCGATGGTTTCGTGAATTGTTCGGTCATAAACGTGCCAGAGATAAGATAGGTTCAAATCCTTATACAGACAAATGACACCTTGCACCTCGTAGCCTTGTGCTGTCAATTCAGCCGTTACTTTGTCAGAATATGCTTCATTGATGGCATTTTCCAGTTCCAATCCAGTATCATCAGGGGTGCGTGTAGCCAGAATTTCTTCATATTTTGTCATGGTAGCACCTCCGTAGTTTTGGTGAGTTGTTCTGTTTTCGCATTGAAAATAAAGTCCAGATTCACCGATTTTTCAGGGGTGCAGTCTTGAATATGCCATAGATAAGGTGAGGTGAAATCTTGGCTAAGATTTACCATACCTTTTACTTGGTAGCCATTTTCTTTGAGAAGCAACTTCACTTGGTTAGAGAAAACTCTGGTAACTTGCGTTTCCAAAGCGATCACGCAGTGCTGACAGGGGGCTTGGTTTTCCAAGATGGTTTCGTATTTAGTCATGGTCGCACCTCCTATTGCATAGGTTGGAGTTCTTCCGTCAGTGCGTTGAACGTCAAACAAGTAGGTCGGCTGATGGCAGGCTCGCCATCATAGATATTCCAAAGGTGAGGGGTAGTGTGACTTTGATACATCATAACATCGTCACGGATTTTCCAATCGGCTTTTTTAAGGAGGGATTTCACCTTTTCCTTATATTCCAGATTCATACAGGCTTGCAGTTCCTCACCAGACAAGCCTTGTTCCAAAAATTTCTCGTACATAGTTCTTTCCTCCTTAAAATTCATCACGCAGAAACATGGTTTTGCTATCAGGGTCAAAGATGTACCCAGTGTTGATAAAACCTTTGCGAATGGTTTTATCTGCGTTATAGAGAATGTCGCAGACTTCCCACCGATAGTCAAAGTCGCTCTCCTGTATCTCGATTTCCCCTTGGATTGTGTATTCAGCTTCTTCCAGAAGTGCCACCACAAAATCGTGGTGTTCGAGGTTGATTTGGTACTCACGTTCAAACCATTGAGAGGGCATTGTAGTAACATTGCCAGTATTGTTATGGATTTCCATATATATACGTCCTTTCTGTGTTATAGTGGTAAATAAAATAAGCATTACCATCGAAATCCCTAGTCGAACTAGAAAAGTATCTGGTAATGCTTAGTATAACACAGCCGTATTGTCGTGACACCAGTAGGAAGATAAAAGCCGTGTTTCAATCACGAATGAGTGAGGGAAAACGTGTTTCTCCTAGTGTTCCTTTCGGATATATGCGTGACCCAGAGGATAAACAACAC
>JAWXUL010000069.1:0-7444 GCA_044432725.1 Eubacteriales bacterium | reverse complement strand
CTCTGGAGATGGAGACGGTGGCTCTGGAGATGGAGACGGTGGCTCTGGAGATGGAGACGGTGGCTCTGGAGATGGAGACGGTGGCACGCAGACACCTTCCACTCACTCAGCTGCAAACCCCTATGGCATGGCAAGGATACATCTGCCAGATGGAACAGTCACTTACACAGTGACCATCATCGCACGTTATTACAAAAATAATACCCAAGTGACAGCGCCTAACGTGTACGGAATGAATATTCACCTTCCCAACGGAAATGTGGTCAGTTCATTGAATTACGGCATTGATACTGACCCTGCCAACAATATGCTCAACGCCATTCATTATATCACCATAAATAATTTATCGGGGGATCAAGCATATTTTATCCCCAATATTTTAACTTATGTGGATGACATCACTGCTGACTCTATTTATGATACAGTAACCTACGAACTTTCTGCCTTTTCCTTTAATAACCCCACTGCTGTGGAATTTAAAGCTGGCATACAAGAGGTTTTGGGGCAGTATGATACGCCGTTAGTGGCTGGGGGCACGCTTTCTAATTTGGGCGGAAAAGACTATACCAATTTTGTGGCCACAGTCACAGAAGATCTCCCCCAACAAACCACGGATGATACCTTTAAGAGCATTGGAGGGGAATACAATTTACTGTATCTTCTGAATCATTATAATGTGGTTTCTTTTGGCAATGTAGAATCTTCCCACATCATTGGACCTATCATTGCCCTTGGGGAAGCGAAACGGAACGCAAATGAAATTTCCTCGAACGTCCTTGTTTTTTCAGAGCGAAGCAAGGGTGTTTCCTCCTATGTGGGTATTTTTAATGCTGCTAGTTATAATGCCTCGTTACCGGGTGCAAATGCAAGATATTTTTATGATTTCGAGGAAAAGACCTTTACCAGTGGTTCTGATATTCCCATGTTATATATTCCACAAACGGGATACTCTGTGGTTCAAAATGGTACCACCAGTATCTTGGAATATGTTTCCAACGGCACGAATCTGTTCCTATCTCCAAACTATGATGGAGAAGTGGGGGCAGTGTTACAAAACGATAATTTTATCAGTTCCTCTGATCTGAAAACTGGAGTTGACCAAGGGATCAGCACACTGCAAAGCAACGGCTCGATTGCTGGTTCTGTTTTGGGACATCGAACCGTGGACGTCAGTAACGTAGCTGCCAAAACAACTGTTACAACTTTGGACGATCATGGAAACATCACTGGCACTGCCACCATTGACAATGCCCTGACCATAGAACATGGCTATCATTATACAGTGTCCAGTGGAACCAAGCCAGAAAACATTATACTGGATTTTGGAAATCAATTCTTTTACGGATCTAGCAGTGATTCTACCCCCACCAGTATCACATTAAAAGGTGGTTCTTTGATTACAGGGAGTGGTTTCATCTTATTCCCCAACATTTATATTAAAGATGCACTCCATACCAACCCTTACCTCCTCCCTACCCCTGACCAAGGGAAAGACGGAGAATACAGCGATCTTGGGAACAAGGTGATTTGGGATTTGTCCGTATTTACAAACAACATCGCCTTTGCTGGCTCTGGAATCAACGTTGTGGGGCATATGGTGGCGCCAAATACCAATATTTACGCCTATGAAAGTTCAAAAAATGCTTCTAATGTTTGGACTGTTTCCCAAGCCTTCTGTGGTGGGAATGTGAATGGTGCTTTGATTGCGCAAAATGTTTACTCTGGCTCTATGGAAATCCACCTTTGGCCTTATATGGATAGCAAGGAACGGGAAGAGCATTACAACAACACCTCCCTCACCCTAGCTGGGACGAAAACCACCAACACAGGTTACTTTGTAGATGGCTTCCAGTTCGTTCTACAAGCAAGTTCTGGGGACACAGATGGCTATACTATGCCATCTGACAGCACAGCCTCTAGTGGTAGTGATGGTAGCTTTGAATTTGGTTCCATCGCCTTTAAGAAAGATGGTACTTATGTCTTTACTGTCACAGAAACACAAAGTAGCATAAACTACCCCTATCTGGGCTTTGTCTTTGACACAAGAACCTATACTGTCACTGTGGTCGTTGGTAAAACTGTGGAAAATACAGACACTGATACCACCACAACCTATACCATTGACTCTGTTACTGTTTCCGTAAATAGTGGCACGTCCCCCACCCCACCGACCACTGATACCGATGGAAACTATGACACAAGTGCTTCCATTATCTTCCTAAATACTTACGAAGTCACCGAACTCCCAGACACTGGTGGCAGTGGCACAAGCACCTATATTTTGTGTGGTCTCAGCATGATGGCTGTTGCTATAATATTAAGAAAAAGAATTTATTTTAAGAAAGTGAGAAGATGAACATGAAACAAAATGTAAAACACAAAAGTCTAAGAGTTTTCTTAGCACTGTGCCTGATGGTGCAGATGATGGGGGTAGTATTGGCTGCTCCAGTCGACACAACTAATTTTACTGGTACAATTACCGTCAGTGCCACTGGGAATTTTGATATTTATCGAATTTTCCAAATCGTAGAACTTGATGATACACTTCCTGGGAGTGACAAGTTTTACAACTATCAAATGATTGTAAATCCAGATTTTTATGCTTTTTTCGATAGCCGAAGCATTGTAGATCTTCCAACTTCAGGGGCTATTGCGACAGATATTGACAAATACGCCTATGCCTCTAAAGCTGCAACATGGTTGGCAGGAGAAGGAGCAACCGCAGCCGATGCCAAAGCCTTGGCGCTTACACTGAAAACATGGGTTACAGGCAACTCTACAACTAAAACACAAGCAAATTTAGCCAGTAACACTGCCAGTAATTCTCTCCCCTATGGCTATTATCTGGTAGTAGACACAGTTGTTTCCGAGAACAACTACTTGGCTCTGTTGACAGATGATCAAGACAACAAAGCACTCCCTCTGACCCCAAAATCCGAACAACTGTCCGTCATCAAAGAAATCTATCACAATGAAGAGGGCGCAGATTTAGATTCACCTAACTACGGCTCTGCAACAGGAGCTGGTGGTTGGGGAGATGTAGGCGACAACCAAATTGGGGATACTGTCTATTTCCGTGCAGAAGCAACTTTGCCTACGGATGTCAGCGGATATACGACAAACTACTTCTACACCCTCATTGACTTTATGGATGAAACTTTAGCTTATACTGATGGTACTTTGGAGATTTATACAGATAATACCTATTCAGGTACTGCATTAACAGAAGGTGCTTCTGGTGATTATACCAATCTCCCTGCAATGCCACAAGACGCAAATAACAAAGATGCTATTTTCGCTGTACAGTTTGATAAAAACCAAGTACAAGATTTACTTGATGATAGTGTAACAACCCTATACTTGAAATATTCTGCCACATTAACAGCAGATGCTGTGCTTGCTGAAAAAAACCAACAAAACACCTTGCATTTACTCTATAGTATAAATCAGATTGACGAGTGGGATGGTACTGTGCCAACAACTCCTAGCGACTATGATAACGACGACGAATTTGACCACAAACGAGATGACGTTTATGACTATACCTTCCAAGTAACTATTTACAAAGAAGATGAACTTGAGAACAAGTTAAATGGTGTAAAATTTAAGTTGACTGATGATACTGATGCAGAAATAAAAGTAAGTTCAGTCACTATGGCTGATGCAGGCAATGTATATGTCGTTGATAAAAATGGTTCTGCTGAGATCACCACTCCAAAAGACGGTAAAGTCACCATTCGTGGTTTGGGCGACTACAATGAAACTGACAAAACTGGCACAATCTACCGATTACGCGAAACCCAACCTGTCAACGGCTATTCCCTTTTGACTGACTATGTGGAATTTTACTATGTGGCAACTTACACTGGTGATGGTGCTACACTGAATGATTTTGAAGCGCATGTAGCCGATGATACTGGTGATTATCTAACCGTATCCAAATCAAGCTCTGGTACCCACAATTCCAACGGTATTGATGTTGTATCCACAGGTGTGGCTGATGCAAATATCACCATTATCAACACCTCTGGTACCGTCCTCCCTGAAACTGGTGGCATTGGTACTACCATGTTCTATGTCGTTGGTGGTGGTATCCTTGCTCTGGCTGGTTACCTCATCTTTGTGCAACGTAAAAATGACAAGGTCATGAAAAATAAAGAAGATTAAAAAAAGCATCCAGTCCCCCTTTTTGGGGGACTGGGAAACTCCCCCTAAGTAAGGGGAATCAGGAAAGGCAAGGGGAAACAAATGAATCTGAAATTCCCCTCTGGGAAAGAAAAGAAAGAAGTTAATTTATCCAGAAAACTCAGCAATGTGCTGATTGCCATTCTGTTTATCGGTGGGTTTTGCATTTTAGCTTATCCCACCTTCAGCCAATTTTATAACAAGCAGTTGACGAAAAAAGTGGTTTCTGACTATCAAAACCAGTTGGAAACATTCAGTGAAAGTCAATATGACACAATGTTTCAAGAAGCAGAGCTGTTTAACTCTCGCCTGATGGGCAGAGCATCAGAGAGCTTTGATACAGTTGCCTATCAAAACTGCATGAATTTGGGGAACGGCATGATGGGGTATATCGAGATTCCTACCATAGATGTATCTCTTCCCATTTATCACGGCACCACTGAGTCTGTTTTGCAAAAAGGTGTGGGACATTTGGAGTGGTCTACCCTCCCCACTGGAGAGCTTGGGAATAACTCTGTGCTGACAGGACATACAGGGCTTCCCTCTGCCACATTGTTTACCAATGTGGACCAGTTGATTTTAGAAGATGTGATTCAATTAAAGATTTTGGATCAAACTTTTTTCTATGAAGTTTCTAACATCACTGTGGTGGAACCCCACGAGGTGGACAAGATAAGCTCTGTGAGTAACAAAGATTTGATCACGCTGGTCACTTGCACACCCTATGGTGTCAACTCTCATCGTCTTTTGGTAGAGGCAGAGAGAATGTATATTTCAGACTATGAAGCAACACAATACTCTTTTGGAGAGAAAAATTTACTGATGAGAGTGTTGGAAGTGGTATTGGTTCTGACATTTGTGGTGATGATTGTGTGGTTTTATCGTTATAAAACCAGACCATACATACCCCCTCCCATTGAAATTGATGGGGACGAGGACGAGGAGGATTTTGAATGAAACTAAAATTTTTACTTGGCATTTTTCTAGTCTTTGCCATGGCCTTCCCTGTGGGCGCAGCAGAGTCAGGTTCTCTTTATATTGACTATCATTATGAAGATTTAGAACTGCCTTTTGCTGGGTTCCATTTGTATCAAGTATATGAATTGGACACAAAGAGCGATTATATTCCTACTTCAAGTTTTGAAGATTTGGGGGATTTTCAAGATTTTGTGGACAATGATACTTGGCTTGGACAGGGGCAGAATGCTGAAAACTTCATCCTTGCCAACAACATTGCGCCTGATATCACCACTTCCACTGACGAGCGTGGGAAGGGCGTGGTGGAAGGATTGGAGGAAGGGATTTACTTGCTTCAATTTGACAAACTAAACTGGGAAGATGTCAGTTATGTGGCTGATTCTGTGCTGTTGATGATTCCTGGCTCTTTGGATGGAGACGAGGAATGGGCGCAAAGTCTTGTGCCTAAGGTGACAGCCTATGATGAAGAGAGTCCATCTGCTATGGATGTGGCTGTGATGAAATATTGGCGCAATGACAATAGCTCTGTGCGTCCTAGTTCTGTGGATATTGGGCTGTATCAGTCTGGGAATTTGGTAGATACTGTGACCTTGACTGCAGAGATGGAATGGTTTTATCTTTGGAATGACTTAGATCCTGAGGGCAGTTGGGCTGTGAAAGAACTGAATGTGGCATCGCATTATACAGAAACGGTGACTTTTGACAAATATCAAAGCATTACTATTTTTTATGTGACCAATACCTATAATACCCAAGTAGGTGGTGGCGGAAGTGTTGGCGTTGGTGGAGGCACTGTGGTGGAAGGTGATGGCTATGACACCGACGTGGAAAGTGACGATTATAACTCTAGTACTGGAGGCACTTTGACGCAAACAGGGGCGATGTTGTTGCCTGTACCTATTTTAATTCTCTCTGGTATGTTCCTGATTTTAGTGGGGCTTTTTGTGAGAAAGGAAAAAAATGAAGAAGAAACTTAGTGGTAATATCCTGATTTTCTGTGGTTGTCTTTGTATTCTTGCTGGGGCAGGTATTTATGCCAATAATCAGAAGATTGACAAAGAGGGTGAGAAGCATTGCTCCACAATCACCAGTGAATTTCAAACCTTGGTGGAGTCCTCCCCCAGTGAACAAAGTCCTGAAGATTCGATTTTGACCTCCCTTCGCAGTGAAGTGATTCTAATCAATGGGGATTTGTATATTGGATTGCTGGAGATACCTTCCCTTGACATCACTTTGCCCATTTATATGGATATGACAGCGCAAAATCTCACCAACGCTCCTTGTGTGTATGAGGGTAGTTTGTCAGAAAATAATTTAGTGATTGCTGGGCATAATTATCGTTCTCATTTTTGGGATCTGCGATATTTGGAAAAAGGGGCTCAGCTGAGTATTACCAATCCCAATGGGCGGGTCTATCATTATGTGGTAGAGGAAAAGGAACTTGTCCACGAAAGGGATCTCTCTGTCCTAGAGGACAGAGGGGATTTGATGTTATTTACTTGCAATTATCCTGATAATAATTATCGTATTGTGTTGCAATGTGAAAAGACCATGGGGTTTTAATCTTTCTAGCGGGAAGTGGCTGACTCACTCACAGTTCTCCTGATTCAAGAGAAAGGGTCCACTTTCTCTTGTTAATCTTTTGACAGGAAATACAAGATTCTTTTTTCCTGAAAAGAATCTTGACTTTTTTCTTTTTTTCCTGTAGAATGATAAAAGGAATCTCAAGAAACTCTTGGGTGACAAGAACACAGTTTTTTTGTCCTTAGATTCGTCTGAAAATCTGAAATCCTTCTAGGATTTAGAACTTTTCAGGAGAACTGGGAAGGGCGAAGGAATTGTTCTATTGTTGTTTAAGGGTTTTTTATTGGTTCTCACGTCAACAAATGACTACCTTATCTGATTTACTGTGAGTAGATCAAGACGAATTATTGATACTGGTTCCAGCAAAAAAAAACAATGACTCATCTTTTCAGGATATGGGATGCCTTAGTGCTTCCCCTTGTCAGGATGGTGATGATTTATTTGTTTTTTGTCAGTGGAATGAGTCATAGAATCTTAATGGAGGCATATACTTATGTTTTGTACAAAATGTGGTTTTAGTATGGGAGAAGGGGACAAAGTTTGTCCTCAATGTTTCCCTCAAGGAGATAATCAGCCAGAATCTGCGCCTGTGGTAGAGGATTCTGTTCCTGTGGTGGGAGAGGTTCCTCCTGTGGTGGGTGAAGTTCCTCCTGTGGTGGGAGAGGTTCCTCCTGTGGTGGGAGAGGTTCCTCCTGTG
>JAWXUL010000068.1:0-7480 GCA_044432725.1 Eubacteriales bacterium | reverse complement strand
TTGGTACGGTCGAAGGGACTCGAACCCCCAACATTCAGAACCGGAATCTGATGCTCTATCCATTGAACTACGACCGCATATTTTCAACAGTAACAAAAATAACTCTGCATACTATTGGTGCAACATTTTTATTATATCAAACTTTCATTTCTTTGTAAAGAGTTTTTTCTGCAATCCTCTACAAATTTAATAACTACAACTTTTCTCACTGTAATCACATTGAAAAGGAAAGTTCTATCTCTCTGTTGGAGAAAAAAGGAGCGTGATCCAAGAAGGATTACGCTCCTTTTTTTACTGAAAGCAAGAAGAGTCCTACTCTTAATAGTAAATGTGTCTCACTAAAAAGTTCATCAAAGCTTGTGACAATTCTGCTCTTGTCACTGTGCTGTAAATACTGTAATCACTGGGCAAGCCACTGGTGATTTTGTTGGCTCTTGCCCAAGAAACTGCTTCAGCTGCACCGTAATAGGTCTCCCCAACCAGTCCTTTTTCAAAAGCGTGAATCATCATCAGCAATTCTTCCATTGTGACATAGTCATTGGGAGAGAAAGAGCTTCCATCAATCATACCCATCGCCTCTGTCCAGAAGGTAGCATTTGCAAAATAGATAGAGGTACTCACGTTTGGATAATTGGTATAAGTAAAGATTTGTGGACGTCCTGCAATATTATACAAAATTTGAATGATTTCGCCTCGAGTGACAAATGCTTCAGGAGAAAATTGGTTCCGTCCTGTCTCTGTCAAGAGTCCACGCTCGTAAATAAATCTCACCCCTTGATAATACCAAAGAGAAGAATCATTCACATCATGAAAGAGTCCATTTGCCATAAAATTAGGCACTGGGAGATATAAAAGTCCTGTAGAAATCAAATCATCGGTATTTGTGTAGGTTTCCTCTAGGACCCCTCGTGCATAGACAGTGGTGTCATTGGAAAAAACTGTGGTTGTGGAAATGCGAGAGCCTCCTGACAAGGCTGTATACCATCCGTAGAAAGTATATCCATTTCTACTACTACTGGGCAGAGAGGCTAAGGTTGCGTTTGTCCCTGTTTCTCTGTCATTGACGCTACTTCCTCCATTGGCGTTGAAAGAAACTGTATACACTTTAGAGGAAGAACTACTATTAGCTGTCCACAAAGCAAACACAATGGTGTTTTGTGTGAAAACAGAGCTTGTTGTGATTTGTGTTCCCCCTGTACTTGTGGCGTACCATCCAGTAAAAGTATAACCACTTCTCGTAGGCACAGGTAAATAGGACAAAGTGCCCTTGTCTCCTGTCAACATACTGCTGACAGCATTTCCACCATTTGCGTCAAAATAAACGATATAGTTCACAACACTGGAACTATTCAAAGTCCACTGGGCATAAACCGTAGTGTCTGCTGTGAATACATGGCTTGTGGTGATTTTTGTGCCTCCTGTACTACTTGTATACCAGCCGTTGAAGGTGTAACCTGTTCTGATACAGCTAGGCACAGAGGTCAATTTGCCATCTGTCCCTGTGAAAAGATCACTGACACTGTTCCCATCCATGGAATTGAAAGAGATGGTATAAGGAGCAGCCCCAGTGGTTTTGAAGATCACATCCACGGTGACGTTAGAAGCAGGCATGGTAAATTGAAGATTGGTCACAGTGATGTCGTTCCCACTGTTGTCTTTGACGGTCACTGATTGAATCTCGCTTCCTGTGACAGGTTCAGGTTTGATGGTAATCAAGTCGCCAAAGTAGACATAGTCTTTGTCAATGGTGACAGAACCTTCCCCTGATGCTGTGACATACACAGTATAGGAATTGACTGTCCACTGTGCGTGGATACTGTCTCCATCATCAAAAGTAGAAGTACTTGTAATTTTTCTTCCACCTGTTTCTGCTGTAAACCATCCATCAAAGGTATAGCCTGTACGACTGGGGGTAGGAAGGGTATCTTGCAAGGTCCCCCCTGTGGTTGCGTTGATTGTCAAGGTACCATCAGCTGTACTGCCGTCATGATAGACAAGATTTATACTGCCAGTTGGGGTGGGTGTTGGGGCTGGGGTCGTATCCTCCACAAATGTGACAGTTACTGTGACATCATCATTCGGCATAGTAAACTTGCTGTCTGCATAAGAGACAGAAGTCCCAAGATTATCGGCTTCTACTGTCACAGAGTCAAGTTTATAACCAGTATCTGGAGTAATGCTGAGCGTAATGTCAGTACCTTCTGTGGCACTTGTGGTACTAGGAGTGACTGTTCCATTTATTGTCACAACGTCAATTTGATACAATTTCTTAAAAGTGACAGTTACTGTGACATCATCATTCGGCATAGTAAACTTGCTGTCTGCATAAGAGACAGAAGTCCCAAGATTATCGGCTTCTACTGTCACAGAGTCAAGTTTATAACCAGTATCTGGAGTAATGCTGAGCGTAATGACAGTATCTTCTATGGCACTTGTTGCACTAGGAGTGACTGATCCATTTTTTGTCTCAACGTCAATTTGATACAACTCCTTAAATGTGACAATTACTTCCACATCAGCTGATGGCATTGTAAAGGTATATCCACTTCCACTTTTACTGGCAACGTTTCCGTTGTAGGTCACTTGATGGACTCCATAACCTGCGTCGGCTTTTGGTCTGACGGTGACAGTATTCCCTGAAGCTGTTTGACTGACAGTTGATCCATCAACAGTTACCACAAAACTTCCATTGACGGGTGTGGCAGAATCAATATCATAAACAGGACTACTTTTCGTCAACTTCAAATCTGTATTGGTTCCGTTCACATATTCCACATAATAGTCTGTGTTTCCAGAAATGAAATTCCCTTGGTGTCCTGTCGCTGCACCTGTTGTAAATTGCCCTGGAGTTTCCATGGTGACAACAATCGGGCTTGCTGTGTTGCTGTAATTAGCTTTTGGGGTGATGTAGTTATCTTTAAAATTTGATATATAAACTTCTTCTGCTACAGCAACTTTACCGTCTAACACCAGAATTCCATCGCCGTATAAATACACACCATTCCCTGTTGAGCTTGCTACGTTATTCTTTGTGGTTCCCCCTGACATGGTGAAGGTGCCATTATTCACATAAACGCCAGCACCAGTTTTGGATTCATTACCACTAATTTCACCACCACTCATGCTTGCATTTGAAGTAACTAGATGAATTCCACCACCATTTCCGTTGGGAGCTTTATTTTCTGAAATCAGACCACCTGTAATGGTAATCGTTCCCTGAGATGCTGCTATTCCTCCACCATTGACGTTGGCAGTATTTTCAGAAATTTTTCCACCACTGATGGTAGCAGTGCTAGAAGAGTAGACTACAATACCACCACCATTGGAAGTGGCTGTGTTTTCTGAAATCGCACCATCTGTCATTTCGAAGTTAGAATAATTCACAACAGTGCCGCCTCCACCATCAACGCTTGCTGTGTTTTGTTCAATCAAACCACCTGACATTGTGAAGGTAGAGTTGTCTCCAACGTAAAATCCACCACCATTGTTTGCAGAATTTCCTAATATTTCGCTGTTAGTGAGAGTGATTTCAGACGCATTAGTTCTTACCCCTCCACCTTCTGTGGCTTCGTTTCCAGAGATTAAACTATCTTCCATTGTCATGGTACTGTTGGTGTATAGATGTAAACCTCCACCTTTACTTGTTGCTGAATTTCCTAATACTTCGCTGTTTGTGAGAGTGATTTCAGACGTAGAAGTACTAATCCCTCCACCATCGCTAGCTTCGTTATCCGAGATTAAACTATCTTCCATTGTCATGGTACTGTTGGTGTATAGATATAAACCTCCACCTACAGTTGCTGCAGTGTTTCCAGAAATTTCAGAATTTGTGAGGGTAAGTTTGCCTTTATATGCCAAAATACCACCACCACAATCTGTGGCTGTGTTCTCTGAAATCGTGGTGTTGTCCAGGGTGGTGCCATCATTAACATTCAAAGTCGAGGTATTATTAACATAAATACCTCCGCCTGTCGTTGCTGTATTTTTATGAATCACAGCATTTGTAATGGACGCAAAACACGTATCAACGTAGAATCCACCACCAGAAACTGCTTCGTTTTCCTGTATTGTACCACCTGTTGCAGTTAGCTTATTAGCAAATGTATAGATACCTCCACCACTTGAAGCCTTATTACCTGTAAACAAGCCACCATTAAGGGTGATTTCTGTATTGTCTGATCCAATTCCTCCACCATTTTTAGTCGCTTCGTTATTAGAAATAGTACCATTGTTGATGATGATTTCTGCACTTGTAGCATAGATCCCTCCACCATCGTTGGATTCATTATCTGTTATTAAACCACCATCCATTTGGAACTGAGAATTTCCAGCGAGATAAATACCGCCACCCTTGTTAGCTGAAGAATTCCCTGAAATAGTACCACTATTCATGGTAATGTTGCTGCCTGTGGCATAGATTCCACCGCCAAACCTTATCCCCGAAAACTCTTTTCCAATTCCTCCAGTGATTACACCCTGTTCGTTTGCTCCACCAAAAAGGTCGAATGTGACATTCATTAAAGAAATCACAGCCCCACTTCCAGTTCCTGTCAAGGTATAATCATTTAAGCACAGGGTCACCTTGTCCGAAGCAGCAGAGGTACCTGTAAAAGATAAATCACCTTGAATATCCTTAGACAAAAAGTATAATCTTGTCCCTGAAATACTATGGGTAATTGAACCATTCGAGGAAATCTCCGTGCCTGTGCTATGGTCATGTTTACAACTGGCACATACGGTACTTAATGTGGCTACCTCCACAGGAGTGCTTGCGCCATGGACTACTTCGTTTTGCGAAAATACGAGCCCTAGGGATAACATCCCCAAAACTAATTTCTGCATTTTCTCCTTCATTCTCTTTACCTCCCAAAATCTGTCTGTTCCTTTGACGGCACTTTCTCCCACACAAAGTTTGGAAGATTGGCTGTCTGGAGGGGCTTCCCCTCTTTCCACGATTATTCCGATTCCACTTCTCACCAAACAATGCTATCGACTTAACAACCCTCTCAGTCAGCTAACGCTGACAGCTATCCCAGAGGGAGAGCCAAGCAACAGCAACATCTTGTGTTCTTGTGCTTGAATTATCAAATTCAAACACAATATGTTGATGAATCCTAACGGATTCATCTTTTATTGAAAGTTTACGAAACAAAAAAGCCCTGTTTCTTTTTATGAAATAACTCTGGTTTGCCGACTATTTCACACACCCTATTACATGAATACCACACAGCCCTTTTGTAGGATGTTCCCCTCACATTTAATGATACCATACCAGTCAAGGGTGAAAAAATCCTTAAAAAATGTGCCATGTCCTTTCCCACTCCAAAGATTTTTTCATGAACTCACCCGTGAAACGGGTTCGCCCTTGACTTGGTATGTCCAAGTGGGTGACGTGAGGGGAACATCCCCCACGGAAAGGCTGTGGAGGTGGTGACTTCTTCCAGTTGAACCCCTAGATAACGGATGTAAGCCATGAGCATAACAGCCATTTCTTCCCGAGTGATTTCGTCTTCTGGAGCAAATCTGCCATTCCCTACACCAACAACAATTTGATTGTCATAAGCCCATTGGACATAAGTGCTATAGCTGTCAGAGGAAGAAACATCCACAAAATGGGTGGAAGTAGTCAAGTCCTCTTGTTCTACTTGTTCTAAAATGCCGAGAATTGTAACAAACATACCACGGTTGATTTTCAAATCTGCAGAGATATAACTTGGAACAATGGAGATTGCTCTGCTTGGACTGTTCACCAGAGCATACACACGGCGAGTATCTGCAAATTCCACAAACTCTTTCGCCCAATGGTTTTCAAACACTTCAATCACATCGCTGTTTTCACGTTTTGCGACACCATAAATCCCAAAATCTTCGGCTAAAATTCGCAATTCACTGCCTGTGTAGAAGGATTTGCTTCTGTAATCCATTTCGCTATCTGGGCTGACATAGCCTGCGATAATGTTTCCAGTCAAAGCACCACAAGGAATAGTGATTTTCATCAAGCCTTTTTCCAAAGAGTTGAACTGGCTTTCTCCATCGCTGACCAAGGAGAAATTGTAAAGGGTACGATCTCCAAAGGCAATGATTGCTTCCTCTGGAAGATTTTCTGCATAATCAATGGTTAATACTGCTTGACTGAGGGTGTTGTTCATGATATACTGAACAGCTTCTTGGTCAAAGGTGACCAAGGTGCCTTCTACTTCAAAGGTCAAAGTATTGGCTGAGGAGTAGACAAAGACTTCTAAAGCTTCACGAGTGACTTCATAAATAGTTGTTTTCTCCCCATCAGTGCCAGAAGAATTTGGGAAAATCACAACATCAAAGAAAGACTCGGTCTCTGCGTCATTGATACCATCCATCAGATCCTTGTCCACAGTGCTTGTGACAGTTTTGTCTGTTTCCACGGCATCTGGTTTCAAAACAACTGTGTTATCAACTACGATATCTGGGGTTGTGGGAGTTGTGGGTCTGTTGGTGCCTGAACTACCAGAACCACCTCCACTGGAGCTACCACCTGAATTATCGTCGTTGTTATCAGAGTTATTGTTGCCACCTGTGCTACCGCCACCAGTACCACCGCCACCAGTACCACCGCCACCGTTGCCACCACCGTCAGTGTCTGGTGTGCTTTCTTCCTCTTCTGGAAGAGGGACAGTAGGATCATCTACCCACTGCGCCACAAGGGTGATGCTATTCACAGCATCACTGCTTGCAAGCTGGCTGACTGACATATTTTCATAGACTGGGACACCATTACATTCCCAACCCTTGAACAAAGATTCCTCTTTTGTCACAGAAGGAAGGGTAATGGTCTCATTCCAAGCTAAGGTAAGGGAACTAGAACTCAGGTTACTGCTGTCCACTCCTTGGTTGTAATCAAAAATGACAGTATACTCTTTTTCTTCCCATTGGGCATAAATAATTGCAACATTTGCTACATCATTGATGGTTGCGAAGGTCAGATATTGGTAACGTGCCTCGATCTCTTGCCCTGTGGTTTTTCCAAGAGAATTCAGAGTGGATACAGCATAAGGTGTTACGCCTTGCACTGTGGCAAGAACGGGTGCAGCTGGGCTTTCTTGAACACTTGGGGGAGTGGCAACAATCACAACAGCGATTTCCACGTCTTCAGCACCTTGGGTAAAGGAATAGACATCCCTTTCTAGAAGATAGCTCATCACATTGCCACTTTTTTCTCTTACTGTGACTGTTTGGAGTTCATAACCCTCTTCCACTGTGATGGTAAATGTGAGGGTTTCCCCTTCTGCTGCTGTCGTTGGGCTAAGGACAGGTCTTCCCTCTCCATCAAGGAAGTTTACGCTTCCGTTTTCCACCTTGACTGTGACGTTGTAAGAGACTGCTGCTGTACTGTCTTCATCTTGAGTATCGTCGCCTGTTTGAGCATCGTCGCCTGTTTGAGCATCGTCGCCTGTTTGAGCATCGTCGCCTGTTTGAGCGTCGTCGCCTGTTTGAGCGTCGTCAC
>JAWXUL010000067.1:0-7737 GCA_044432725.1 Eubacteriales bacterium | reverse complement strand
TTTTTCTAGGTAACAGCACCCAAAAGGGCAGAACGTGACAGGGTTTCATTGACAAAATCTCGCTGAACATCCATATCAAGGCGATGTTTGCTAATCATATCCTGTTGCTCCCATTGTGCTTGTAATTTTTCGAGAAGAACCTCATTTTCTGATTTATCCAAAATTTTGACTGTTTCATCTAGTAAGTCATTCTTGGCTTTATCCACAGGGTTTTCGTCATCGTCCTTACGAAAATCAGTAGTTTCCACTGGTTCAGAGCGAACAGAGCCATTACTTTTTGGGGTGTACATACCGTTCCCTTTTTCCCCTGTTTCAAACGTATGAAATATCTGGTCGAAAGTATACTCATCGGGGCGTGAAACCTGATATGCCATCAGTTCCAAATGGGACGCATTATTGGGGTCTACATCATTTATATTGATGATTTCCTCGAAATACTGTCCATTTTGATGACCACGAATCAATAGCTTTGGCTCATCTGTGGTAGAACCTGGAGCTGGACACCATTCAAAGTATGATTTTCCAGGGTCACCAGTAGGTTGCCCTTTATAGGAACCTAAGATGGGGGTGCTTCCTTCAGGGATATCTTGCATGTGCATCAGACAAGTTCTCTTAATTGGTGTGCCTGTAAGTGTGCTTGAGACTACGACGTTGGGAGCTTTGTAACTAGACAAGACGTTGGTTAGTGAATTGTTACTAATGTTCATAAAGACCCTCTCCAATCAAAATAGTCGTATGAGCTATTAAATGTTACAACAGAAGCAAGAGATAAAGTATTTCCATTTGTAATCATGACAATGGCACCAGTTCCATATTCATAACGTGAACTGCTATCACTTGGTTCTAATGTTTCAAAACCGTAGTAATATTTTTGATTACTTGTTAGTGCGTGACTTCCTGAATGATTACCTTGACTTGTATTAAAAGTATAATTCAATCTGTAAGCACTTGTTAAGGTACCAGTCGTAATACGAGTTTCGATACACCAGCCAACCAAATCGTATCCATAGTAATACAAATCACGTTTAAACTCTTCAAGTGTACTTGTTGAAATGTGCATATTTAATCTGCCTTCCCAGTATTGAGCAGATTTCCCAAACCCTATATCAATGAAAATAAGATAATCGCCTGTTCTCATGTTATAAACTAGGGGTAACGCCTCAATATAGTCCCATTGGATACGATTAACTGGTGCATAAATGCGTTCGCTTGTTGATTCATATTCTGGAAGACTAAATTTCTCTAAAAGTTCAGAATTTCCTACTTCTTCCGTAATACTTTGTCGACTGATGCTGTCACTATTTAACAGTGATGTCACGTTGGGTTCAGATGCCTTTGAAGATATAGGTAATACTACAATTACAGCCAGAGCAAGTAGTATACCACTTAATTTTTTCTTAAGATTCATTATGATTCCTTTCGTAAATCGCTTTCGTTCTTCAATTTACTAGAGTGAGTGCCACCTCTAGCAAATGTTCTTCTCACAAGTTCCGCAACAAGCACCATACTGCTCAAAAACACAGCTAGGCACATGGTAAAGGCAAGAACTTTTTGATCAATGGCAATCAAAACACAGATAACCACAGATTCTACCACAAGATGAAGTGTTGTTTTCTTCCTGAAATACTTTTGTTCTACTTCGTCTAGTGGTTTGGTAGGGGTTTCTAATGGGGCGAATTTTAATAAAACAGGAATAGACACAATTAAAAGCGAAAAGCTAAAACCTGTCATATATAATTCTGATAGAAATTTTACAACAAGTAAAGTCAAAGTAATTATGCAACAAGAAGCAAAATAACAAATTAACGCACTTTTGCAATGAAATCCACCTGAGTAGCTACGGATTGCCCAAAATGAAATCAAAAAGACAATACATTCCAGAAGCAATCCAAGGAAAGTTCCGATGATTATGGTGGTTAAAATGCCAGCGAATAATTCTATAGCGGACTGTAATCCATAAATAATCAGTTCCTTTTCCTCTTCTTGACAATGTCCCTTTTCAACAAAAGTCCCCACCATTTTTTCTAAGCACATCTTCATAACTTAGAATTTGCGGAGTTTCTTTGCTGATTCTGGGAGTTCTGGTTGATGAAACAAGCACAGACAAGCACTATTTGCTGAAAATGAACAAACAGCATAAGAAATTGTAATGCATACTGTTCCAACCAGAGTTAGTAAAGTTTCTTTACTAATATTTGCTTTTATTTTTGTCATAAAATTCACCTCCTAACTGTGCTTTCATCATAACATAAAAAAATGTTCTTGTGTGCCTAAATGTAATAAGAGGTCGAGTTGTTGTAATAACAGGTAAATGATACCTATGATTTAACAGTTTTTTAATCTCATAGTAATACTATTGTAATAATAAAGGATTAAACACTATCTTGAAGTGGTATCATGATTTGAACGAGAAATTTATTTTTCTCTGTCTGTATATCCATTACACCTTGTAAGCGTTCAACTACATGGAATACATTGCTTAAGCCGAAGCCGTGATTTGAACTTAGAGGTTTTGTGGACAGATATTTGCCGTCACATAACTTTAACTGTTCTTCAAAGGTATTTTCTATGATGATTAAAAGTGTACCACAATTCACTGTTATTGAAACTGAGAGCAATCGTGCCATGCTGACTTTTTTTAATGCAGTGATAGAGTTATCTATCAAATTCCCAAGAATGACTGTCAAGTCATAGGCTAGAAGAGGTAAGTCAGAGGGAACCTTCAAGTTAAGTGTGATATCCACATTTTCCGCTTCAGCTTGTGCTAATTTATAATTCAAAATACTGTCAATTAAAAAATGATTTGATTTAGCCAAAGGCTGACTATTTTCGATATCAAGTATGAGTTTTTCTGTTAATATACGTACTTCTTCCTCTTTATTATTCTTTTGTAAGTAAGAAAGAGTTAACAACTGATTTTTCATATCGTGACGAACGGCAGAAATCGTTAATAGGGATTGCTCCACCAATTCTTGCTGGTTCAGTAATGCCAAGTTCTCTTGCTCTAAAATTTTGTGTTTTGCTTGTACCACCACATTGTAATATAATTTTTCATTGGTATATAGAACTAATAAAATAACAAAAAAGAGAACCAAGGTGTTGGACAAAAAGTAAACTGTTGTTATTTTCCAATGTCCGAGGGATCTGATATAAAGAATTAAAACACCTAGCAGTACTGTTGTGTGCATCAAGTAAAATTTTTGGGGAAGCAAAAAGTCTTGGTTTCTTATCTTATTATATGACCAGTATAGGAAAGCGGAAAGAAATGTCAACAGTCGCACAAGTACTACCTCTATTTCACTTCGGAACACTGTAAACTTATGAAAATCAAACTCCATAAATCCCGTCAAAATCGCAAACACGGCTTCACTCACCATCAGGATAGATGTAGTCAGTACCGCAGAAAGAATTTGTTTACCAATCGAATAATGATACAACTTGCTAATCACGAAAGTGAAGAATAGATTTATAATTAGTGACAAAATTGGTGCTATTTCTAATGAGTGCAAAAAAATTAGGAGAATATAGTAGAAAGTATAAGTGAAAATATACCAAATTACAGGTTTTGTTTTTTTAGCATCGGAAGAGAGGAAAAGGTGTATTGAAAAACAGTACAAGGGTGTGGTCAAATTAAATACATGATTAAATAGATCCATATTCCACTTCTCTTTCTCGTTGAATTAGTAATTTACGAACTTCAGGACTGTATTTTCTGCTGATAGGAATGCAGGCTTTGTTGGATAACAGAATTTCTGTGGGAGAAATCTTGACACAGTGGCTCATATTTAGAAGAAATGATTTATGAGTATAAACAAATAGATTTTGGTATTCATTTTTGATTTCCTCTAAAGACCCATAAAAGGAAACGGTTTCCTCTGCCGTTACCATCTTTACTTTTCTGCCAGACGACTCGAAATAGAGTATTTTTTCTACTTTTATCAAAAAAGTTTCTTTCTTTACTGTATAACGAAACATGACAGCCTCTTTTTTTATTAGCTTAACAGTCAAATCTATACAATGCCCCACTTTTTCACAGTCGATGGGCTTTTTTATGAAATTTAGTGGCTGTACATCAAACAAAGCTGACTCATACCCTTGCTTCGAGGTGATGAAAACAATTTTCGTGATGTGGTCATCCAGCTTGTTCCGAATGGCACTCCCTACCTCGATGCCAGTGATGGTGTTAATCTCGATATCTAGGAAGATTAAATCAAAGGTTTCACCATTTTTAAGTGATTTCAACAGTTCTTCCCCTTGATAAAAAGGTTGCACCTCAAACTCGATTTCTTTTGTTGTGCAGTGTGTCTTGACAATTTCTTTTAGCTGGGTACAGATTGGTAAATCGTCATCGCAGATGGCTATTTTTAACATGAGAACTCCTCCTTTTTTATTTATGATAGCACACCTAAAAAAATTTTTCAAGATGAAATTGAAAAGACGAATCACTTGTGATATTTCTTCTATAATATTGCATCCTCTTTCAAATTCTTTGTCCGCTATGGTGATAGCTTTCCACCACAAAATATAGTATAGTAGTCCCCAAGGCATACCCTACTATTTTTTGAAAGGAAGAAATCACCATGACAAAGAAAACAACACGAAACATCACCCTTGCCATCACCTCAGCACTTCTAATTTACGCAAGCACCCAAATCAATCTCTCTAGCAAAGAAGAAAATCTTCAAAGTGTCTCAGTGCCAGTAGTCATTCTCTCCACACCAGAGCCAGAGAGAACTGTGACCGAACCACAAGGGGTTGTGCTTGAAGAAGAACAGGTGGCAGAATTTTCTGAGGACGTGCCAGAAGAATCTCCCACACAACTCCCCAAGGAAAACGAGCTTGTCCCTACCACTTCACCTCAGCAAGCAACCACCCTCACCCAAAAACAAGCCGACACAGTAGAGCCTGTCACCACAGTCAACCAAGCAGAAGCCACAAAACCGACTTACACAGAAGAACAGCTGACAGACCCAAGCCAAAAGCCAGACGGAACACCAGTGGAGGTCTACTTACAAGATGTCACTCCGCTGACCCCAATCCCTGAAGAAAATTCTACAGACCTTGCCTACGTCCCCGGCTTTGGATGGGTGCCACTTCCAGACCCTTGTGAGGTAATTTTTGCCGAAGATATGTACATGAACGGCAACAAAGTCGGCACCATGGGAGGTGGCTGAGATGACAAACCATGAAATGATTTCGGAAATTTACTACCATGCAGTGGAGGAAGCAAGAGATGTGACCAAGCGAAGTGCCAACACCATCACCAGACTCAAGTCCCATGAGGTAGTGACGGAACTGGAAAAACTTCTCAATCCAGAAGAGAAAATTCTTTTTGAAAAACTCCTTGACCTGTGGATGAGCATGGAGGTGGCAAGCAACGAGGAAAGTTTTATTTTAGGATTCAGAATCGGAGCAAAGCTGATGGATGAGATTTTGGAAAAGGACTCCAGCCTGAGCTAAGAACAGAATACAGAAAATGGAAACACAGTAGCAGAGATGTTACTGTGTTTATTTGTTGTCTTTTTAGATAGAAATGGATGGAATTTCTTGTTGCGATTTAGAGAGAAAAGAGAAACTGTGTTTTTAGAAAAATAATTTGGCTCAAGCGATGAAAACTTGTCCTATATACATGAGGACATTTTTTTGAAAATGTTTCTTAGAGAAAATTCACAAAACCAGTACAGGAGAAGAAACAATTCTGTCAAAAAGAGAGAAGTTGTGATTTTGAGAAAAATAATTTGGTACAAACACGGAAATCTTGTCCTTTATAAGTGAGGGGATTTTTCTAGCCTCGTTATTTTCACCAACCAAAACACACCTAGAAAAATTCTTTCCGTCGAAACAGAGAAAATGTAAAAACTGGTTCTAAAAAACGGCTCCTCGTTGCCTACAGAGTGAAGGAGATTTTTTGCATGGTTTTTCTTCGTCATTCTTACTAACCAAGACACCCTCAAAAAATTTTTTCCGTCAAAACAGAGAAAGTGCTAAAAACCCCGATAAAAAACGGCTCATCGTTGCCTACAGAGTGAAGGAGATTTTTGGGATGGTTTTTCTTCGTCATTTTGACTAACCAAGACACCCTCAAAAAAAATCTTTCCATCAAAACAGAGAAAGTGCTAAAAAACCCGATAAAAAACACCTTCCCGTCGGCTACAGAGTGAGGGATAATTTTCATCAGACCAGAAAGGAAGTGTTTGCCATGCACTGAAAACACCGCATCACCTAAATTTTTACAACAGAAAGGAATCATCATGAACCAAAAACTCATCACCATGGATGCTCAAACTTTGCTGTCCACACCTTTCCAACCACTAGATTTTGTGGTGGAAAATTTTATGTCCCAAGGACTTCACCTCTTAGCAGGCTCTCCCAAAATCGGTAAATCGTGGCTTGCCCTGTGGTTGTGTCTGCAAATCACCAAAGGCGAACCAGTCTGGGATTTCAAAACCACGAAAGCCGACGTGCTGTACCTGTGCTTGGAGGACAGTTTTCTCCGAATCCAAAATCGACTTTTTGACCTGACCAGCGAAGCACCACCAACACTCCACTTCTGCACACTCTGTCAGACCATCGAGTCAGGCTTGGATTTACAGCTGGGAAATTTTCTCACGGAACACCCCACCACAAAACTTGTGGTCATCGACACCCTCCAAAAAATCCGTGGCACGGCAAATCCAAACAGCACACTTTATGCCAGCGATTACCACGAAATGGCACTGCTGAAAAATCTTGCTGACCGTCACAAAATCGCCATCTTGCTGATTCACCACCTGAGAAAAGCAAAGGACAGCGACCCCCTCAACATGATTTCTGGCTCGGTGGGAATTTCTGGTGCTACCGACACCAACTTTGTGTTGATGAAAGACGGAAGAACAGAAGCCACAGCTAGGCTTGTTTGCTCTGGACGTGACATTGAGCAACTGGAACTTTTTCTGGAATTTTTGAAAGACAAAAAAATCTGGCAACTGACTTCTCCAGTGGAATTGCAAAAACAACTGACTCCAACTGCTATTTTTTCTCTCTGTGACCTGATGAAAAAATTGGGTAACTTCACAGGAAACGCAACAGAGCTGGCAAGCAACTTGAAAGCTGTCGAAAATGTAGAAATTGAACCAGCCAAGCTGAAAAAGTACATGATGAAGCACTTTGAGGTATTGCAACAGCATGGAATCGTGTACAATGATATGAGAACAAGACAAAAACGTGTGTTTTCCCTGACTTATGACGGTATGACGGCAATGACACTTATGACGGACGTGACACCAATGACGGTAGAAAATACTGTGTCTGAAATTCCGTAAACTTTCCGTCACTCCTGTCACAAGCGTCACAGCCGTCACTGCCGTCATAGCCGTCACAGGTGTCACAAAAGGAAGGAGGCAAGAGGGCAATCTTCTAAAGGCACTGCCTCCTTGCCTCCTTGAAAAGAACCCCTAAATTTCCCTTTTCTGCCCTTGATTTTCGTCACCCCTCCGTACTCATCGGTCAAAAACCGAACCCCGACGTGGAGCAAGTAGAGGGCGTGAAAAGCCGATTTTCTTCTTTGCAAACAGTCTTTTCAGAAAGATTTTATTGGAGAGAATCAAGACAATTTTAGAAGAGAAACTAGGGGAGTTTAGAGAATTGCCAGCATCGCACTTGGCTAGTCGCCAAGCACAGCTGGGCGGGAGAACCCGCACCCCTTTGGACGTGGGAGAACCCATACCCCTTAAGGAAAATCGCAAAAAAACACAAAAC
>JAWXUL010000066.1:0-7773 GCA_044432725.1 Eubacteriales bacterium | reverse complement strand
ATGGTGAATATGAAAACTTCCAAACTTTGTTGGATACCTTGTTGGGGAATAACGATTGACTTGGCTCTTTCGCTTACAGAAACCACGAAAGAACAGAAGTTTAAGAGGGTTTTGACAGAAAATATGAAATGAAAGGAACCAACAACATGAATTTGAAATTATGGGCTTGTCTCCGATTTGTCGCACCTCTTTTGGTTGGCATCATACCAGTTATTTTTTATGCAGTGACAAAGGAGCAATATGGAGAAATCACCTTGGGAATGGTAGTGGTTTTGGGAAGTTTGTACCGTATGGCTGACCGAATCTTCTGGAAATGCCCCTACTGTGGTGAGTACATCGGTAGAAACAGAGTAAAAACTTGTAGAAACTGTGATGAAAATGTATTTTCTTAACAAAATATATAAAAATGCCGATATATAATATGGTATAATAGGCATGAAATAAAAAAACAACCAACGAAAGGAATCAAAACTATATGAATGTACAAGGATTAGGCATACCCAAGAACCAATACCAAATGCAAAAAGAGGGGCAGAAAGCCAAGCAAACTGCACCCAGTGATGGAAAACCAAAAGCAGATACTTATTCCATCAGTCCTGAAGCAAAGGCAAAAATGGAGGAAGTGGCGAAACAGGATCAAAAAGTAGGTAAAAATCCAGAACCTAAGAAACACCCTCAATCGTCTGGACTGATCGCTGGTTATCCAGACTATCAACTTCGATTGGATAATGACCCTGTGACTATGCCCTCTTATCCAGACGAAGAGGCAACTCGCCCTACCCCAGAGCAAAGTCAGGGAAACAACATCATTTACCTTGACCCAAAAGAAATCCAACGAATGCTTGCCAGTGATCCACTTCCCACCATGCCTTTGCTGGGAACCGAAGAGCAGCATGGCGATGCGACTACTTTCCCTTCCTTAGCAGAGGAAGAAAATTTTCCAGTCGCAAAAACGGCAGAGGAACTGGAGTCGGAAGGCAAAGAGAATTTGAAAAACACCATGGCAGAACTCTATTCCAGTGGAAATGCTCCCATGATGATGGCTTTTTTAGACTATAACGGCGAAGATTATATGAAAGAAGCATTAGGGGATGATTTATTTAGCAAATACTTTGCGGAGCTGACGGGTACTGAAAACACAGCAGACAAAATCCGTGAAATCCTCAATGGCACGGCTCAAAACAACACTCTCCTAGAATCCTTGTTCCCAAGCAAGTAAACATTTTCCCCCACCTCTTTCCAATGCCTTGAGGTGGGGGAAAGCGTGTCATTATGAGTCGCTGTGTGGTTTGATAACGATAGAAATTTTTCCTACTGAATGTAGGGTTTAGACCATATTTTAAGACAGTAAACAGGACATCATAACAAAATCAAATGATTGAAAGAAGGAAAAACCCATGAACCAACCAAATACAACAGAAAAACAATCCTTTGTTGCTTCTGTACTCTTAGACGAAGCACAATGGAGCAAGGCACAATTTATAAATGACCTCCATGCTCTTTGGGGTATCGAAATCGAAGAAAAAGACGTAACGGCAAAAGAACCTAACACTTTTGTCGAACAAATCGAAAAGAGTATTTTAATTGTCAGTTTCATGAACGTGCCTGTCCCTAACGGTGAGGCAGAGCAAAATGCCGCCATGAACTGGATGTGGAAAGATGGGGTTTCTGTGGTGCAAAATCATAAGGCTCACATTCTTGTGGTGGTGCAAGGGGAGAGCGAGCCATCGGAAAAAGCCATGATTCTCACCATGGCAGTGTCTACTTTGCTGAAACAAAACAGCACTACATCGGTTTTAGTGGACGGAATTGTTCATGCTGATAAATATTATGAAGTTTACACGGATATGATGAAAGCAGGGGAATTTCCAACACCCCTTCATGTGTGGATTGGTTTGACCAATCAAAATGATAAAGCTGGGATGTATACTTTCGGTTTGCGTAAATTTGGCAAGGAAGAAATGGAAATTTACTACGACTCTAACGAAACTGATCCACAAGAAGTACAAGAATTTATCAACAATTTGGCGAACTATGTGGTCACATCCAACGTAACCTTCAAAGATGGTGAAACAGTGGGTGTCAGCGAAACACATTTTTGCAAAATTTCTTTGAGTGAGGGCATTGCTGTGGACGGAAATAGCCTGAAAATTGATTATACACAAGAGTAACAAAGGCGGTTATTCCCCCATTTCTGTGAAGAAAGGTTATTTATGAGAAATGCAATCTTAAAAAATAAATATTTACTCTTGTGTTTTGTGGTTTGGACGGCAACTTTCCTCCGAATCGGCTTTGAAGTACAAAACTTTGACCCACCTCATATACGTCCAATGGGGTTTCCTTTCATGTATATTTACACAGCCACTGGCTACGTTGCTTTTTTGATTTTGGTATGTCTTACTATTTTTGAATGGCAAAAAATAGGGGAAATTCTCGTATTATGCTCTTATACTATGTGTTTTTCTTTTATTATCACTCCGATTGTCTACTTTATTCTATTTTTTCTGAAAGAAAATCTTACAGAAGAACTACAAATATCACTGGCACAAGTATTGAGAACTTGTTCAACTCCCTTTTTAGTTATTTTGAGCAATAAAATACAGTTTGGGGTTTTGTTTTGTTTTATATTTTCTGTTTTTTTGAAAAAGAAAGTAGGTAAACAATGAAAA
Source organism: Eubacteriales bacterium (assembly GCA_044432725.1). Taxonomy (GTDB): domain Bacteria; phylum Bacillota; class Clostridia; order Oscillospirales; family Oscillospiraceae; genus JAWXUK01. The sequence goes on along the minus strand of JAWXUL010000066.1, from coordinate 5,104 downwards.
AACGTACCCTTTTCGCCACCATTTCACTGGTATTATTCATCATAGAAGTGATAATAGCACTCTTTGTCCGTGATAACTTCATTCGCCCCTATGTAGGTGACATTCTTGTGGTGGTGTTGCTATACTTTGTCACGAGAACTATTTTCCCCAAACCAATTAAATTATTGCCCATTTATCTCTTTCTTTTCGCAACTTCCATTGAAATTCTCCAATATTTTGATTATGTAACTCTCTTAGGACTGGGAGATAGCAGATTTTTCAGAACTTTGTTGGGGACTACTTTTTCGTGGGAAGACATTCTGTGTTATGGTGTGGGGACTGGGATTTGTTGGGTATTTCAGAGGAAAGAACTGAAATAATAAACACAACTTTCAATAAAAAATGACCTTTTCACGAAAGGAGCAAATATGCACACACAATTAGAATACCCCACCCAAGGCAGAGGTTTACGGATTTTCAGTACAGTTTTTAGCTTTTTCTTCGCCATTCCCTTTCTCTACATTCCCTTTTTCTGGTTTTTGCTGATTCAAGCAGCAGGTCAAAAGGATGGTATTTCTTCCTTTTTGTTTGGGTACATCTTGGGATACCTCCCTTTTTTCTTGGTTCTAAAATTATTTCAATTTTTTCTCAAGAAAAGTGGAATCATGGAAAGAAGTTTAGACAATATGACCTATAACAGAATTTGTAGGCTTATTTCTTTAGGTTTCATGGTGAATTCCTTCTTTTATGCTGTCCCAAACAACCCAATCACAACAATATACCGAAACTACACAGGAACGGAGGACTACTACACCCAATCACGAGGAACCGAACAATACCAAGCGTTGATTGAGGGTGTTGAGCCATTTTTTGAAGCAGAATCATATTATGGACGAGAAATTTTCTTATACGAAATAGAAGGTGAGTTATATTTAGAATTTTTAGAGAGCCTCGACCCCTATGAAGAGTATTATGTGGTAGTCAAAAAACAGCCCTTTTCTTCTAACAAAATGTCTTTTGAAAATGACCAAATTACTATCTTTGCCAGTGAAAGTGATGGAGGAAAAACGGACGAAAGTAGAGTGTTGGACAAAAAGTTCACCGTAAAAAATGTCCTTTCTGACGGATCTGATGCACATTTTTATATGAATTACACTAAGGGCAGAAATGTGGCAGATTACACCACAGATGTGGTAGTGAAATTAGATAGCACAGGTCATTTTTACCACATGGAAGAAGCACCTATTTACTTAAATCCAAACTGGCGTGGTGGTGGTACTTATGCCATTAATGCTTTGTTTTTTATCACGTTCAACGACTAAATAAGGAGAAAATAATGAAAATTTGCCAAGATTGCTATGCTCAAAATCAAGATACAGAGCAAAAATGCACTAAATGTGGAGGTGAGTTGATTCAATATCAATCAGCAACCACAACGAAAAAGAACTTACCCTTTTCGCCCAAGATACTTGCTCTTTGTGGCATTGCCCTATGTTTTGGTTTGGGTACTACTTACTACCTCACCAGAAATAATTCTGATGATTTGATGGTGGATAACGCCTTCGTTGGTGAAAATTCGACTTTCTCAAGCGAAAATATCACGAATGGAAACAATAGTACAGGCACACAGCATGAAAATGAACCTAATTCTGACGGAATGACGAACACGGAAAATAACAACAATACACTGACTTTGGTAGACCACAGTACCATAGACTTAGAAAATCGTGTTTTCACACAATATGATTTCAGCTATATTATGCCAGAAATCCACGAAGATATGAAGGCTTTTGTGGTGCAACCAGACAGTTCTCAGGGAAAAGTGGACTATAGTCTGGTCTTAGAGGACTTAAAATACATGGTTTTAGGTCAAGACCCCAATAGATTGTTAAATGATAATTACAGTGACGGCTACACCTCCATTTTACAAATGATGTGGATGTATTCCATGCTCAGTGCAGACATGATGTATTCTTACGATTCTATGGAATCAGAGGAAGAAATATTGAGTGCTTTCACAGATAAACTGGAAGAATTGATGAAATATCAGCGACTTGAGGATATTCAAGTGGGTGAAATCACAGTGACACACCATTTAACACAAATGACTGCGGAACTTGCTCTGGAAGAAATCAGCGAAACTATGACCCTGACAGCAGAAGTGTTCCATCTCCCTTATCCAGATAAACCAGAAGATTTTTTGGAGATTATGCTGATAAAAGAGGGGGAAGGACTGTCTGAATCACAGTATTTACCCATAATCACCACCCTTGTAGAGAGTTTTATCTCAAATGAGCGATTGATGGAGTATAACGAACAAGGCATGGCAAAGTTCACAAGCACTTCTTTCTCGGCTTACTATAATCCTGATTACTTTTCTACGATTAAAACACCATATCGCATCAATGACCCATCATTTTACTATATTTTCGATGAAATTTACCTTAATTTGGAGGGGAATAGTGATTTATCTGTTGGTTATTTGAACATTACCTCCATGGACGGATTCCCACGATTTGACTCGGAAGAGTTTGAAGTGGTGCAATTAGGTGAAAATCGCTTCCACGTTGGAAAAGCAATGGTGAAGGTAAAAGACGAAAGTGGTGCTGTGTCTGAGCGTGACATGATTGTTTCTTTGAAGCACGATTCCCCAGATTACCCTGAATTTTACACTGAAATTGACTATCATTTCCTCCATTTAGGGGAAGATGAGTATATTTATACTGAATCAGACGTGAAATTGGTCAACGAAACTTTCCAACTTTTGATGGAAACCTATGAGGTGAACTTAACCCCTGAGTTAGAAGCAATCTATGAGGAATGGTGGTCTGAAAACGGAACGAACATCGAAACTTATGGCTCAGAAGTGGGGCAACAACTAAGCTATGGTGACACTTTTGACACTGGACGAGGGTTTACTGTGCAACATTCGGGCGCTCTCAGCGAAGTTTACGGTGACCACTACTATCTCATGTGGCCAGATGCAGATAAAAGTGATCCCAAGCAGCAAGTGACAGCAGAAGGTCAATTTGTGGGGATTGGCAAAACACGCACCAATGATTTTATCCGTTTTTTCTCTTATGATGGTAGCGAACTTTTGCCAGCAGAAGATTTATTTTATCCAGAAGACCTAGACAGATTAGAAAGAAATGAGTTAGAATTAGAATACGAATCAGAAAAAATGACCTTTAATCAGAAAGAATTTACTGTTTATACGATTAAAATGCCACTTTGGATAGAAGATGCGTACCAAACTGTGGTCAGACTGTATCATTACACTGAAAATAACAGAAGTTATATCATCTATAATTTTGACATAAGAGAATATACTTATGATTTATATGTTGGGGAAATGGAACTCATGTGTACAACCCTTGAAATCACAGAGTAGAAGGAGAGTTTATGGAAGATCAAGATGAAATTTTCATACAAAAGATGCCTGACAGCAACAACAAAGAGTTAAACCTAATTCCTTCCATTTTTGCTTTCATATTATTGCAGTTTGCATTATTTCCACTCTATATTTGGTGGTTAATGCTCATGTTTTTCTCTGAATTTGCCGCTCTTGAGTATCAGAATCATCGTATCTACGAATTTTATTTTGTGCTTGTAGTTTCGTTAGCGCCACTTTGTACAGCAGAGTGGTTCGCCCAATCTTATTTGAGAAAACGAGAAAATCTTAGGGTACATCCTGATGTTTTTCAGAACCTTTGCCTTGTTTGGTGTGGGATACTGTTGATTTTCTCCTATATAGTTATAATTCCGAACAATTTTATCGAAAATTCTTTGGCGAAATGGTCTGTCAATCAAAAATATGAAACACAAACGAGTATTACGGCAGAAAATGCACCGAAAATAATAGGTCAACAGCCATTTTTTACAGCCTATGGAGAAGATGGTATCGTGATTTCTCTCTATTCTGTGAAGTCTGTGCCTTACTTGGAATATGAAGATGAAAAAGAAAATCATGTGGTTGTTTCTTTCGGCATAGTCAATGACCGTGTCACAGATTACGAATACAAGGTAGAATTTGACGAATATACTAACAGAAAAGTAGAGTTAGACCGCATATTTTTAGTAAAAGTAGAAAATTCACCTGATATTTTGCTTTACACAAATCAATATGCCTCCTTTTTTCTGTTCCGTGAAGTCGGAAAGGATGATTTTTTCTTCATTGAAAACACTTATCTTCAGTTAGATCCTGAAAAAGAAAAGAGTGACGGATATAGGGCGGTTAGTTCTTATGTAAAAACAATTGATACAAATTTAAGAAATGCAGTACCAGTGAACCCACTTGACCCTGATACAGTGACCTATGCCCACATTCCATATTATTTTTTGACCCCTACCACAACTCACTCCCATTTCACCCTTGAATTCACTTTAGATAACCGCCCTGTTATTCCATACGATAAACCTTTCCCTTATCCCATCGGTGACAAGGCTTCTGACATTGATGGTAACAATTATTTAAGCACCTCAGCAGTGATCTACGGTGATGAGATTGAGTATGTGTCGGCTTACCAGACTTGCAAACACGTTTTTCAGCAATATGATACGGACAGATTCTATTTTTATCTAACGGATCGAGTAGACGATCAGGTGAGAGTGAGCAATGTAGTGACTGTGACGAGAGATCAGTTTGAACGTGGTAGTTGGTGGTAACTTTCTCTGTTCCAAAAAATAACAGCTTGAATGAAAGATAACCAGTTCTGAAAAGGAGTGGTTATTTTTTTACCATTTAAGACTGCACAATTTTGCTTTTTCAGGAATTTGTAAATTAGGATTGACATACTTGTTTCAGGTGCAACAGAACTAAATATCGTATCACAGTTTAGTTGTTGTGAATTTTGCACAAGTAACCATCGTCATAAATCTCCGTCATTGACAAAAGGGTAAATAAAATTCATAAATCTTCATTTTTTTACTCTTTTCTTTTTCTAACTCCATTGCAACTAGGCTATTTTAGACCCGTGAAAGATAAAATTCTACCAAAAACACTGCTGAAAAAAGTTTGGCTATTCTGCCCATTGCAATCGGCTGTATGTTCTAGTATACTGATAGAGTAATCAAAGATTGCCAGCCACTCCCAGTCGAATGTAAAGGAGCATTTGTGAGTGATGCC
>JAWXUL010000065.1:0-7809 GCA_044432725.1 Eubacteriales bacterium | reverse complement strand
GGAGTATAACTTATTTGAAAAAAGTCTTGACAATGATAAAAAATTCTGATAAGATGGAGTCGGTCAAAAAAGAATAGAACCAAGCCACTGCCAAAAAGGTGAGTGGCTATTTCTGTTTGTATAAGAATAGCTACCCCCTTTCCGATTTCACTTATAAAATCGAAAAGGAGGTATTTTTTATGCCCAAAGAGAAGAAAAGAATCTTCAAAACTGCAATTTATTGCCGATTATCCAAAGAAGATGGCGATAAAGTGGTGAGTAACAGCATTGAGGGACAAATTTCCTTTTGCAAAGATTTCGTCAATCGAGATGATGAATTAAAACTTGCCTACGAGCCATTCATTGATGACGGTGTATCAGGAGTTTCACTTAATCGTCCTGCGTTCAATGAAATGGATAAATTGGTTCGTGAGGGAAAGATTGATTGTATCGTGTGTCGAGATCTAAGCCGATTTACGAGAGATTATGTCCTAGGTGGTGAATATGCCGAGAAAACTTTATACAAGTTAGGTGTGCGTTTTATCGCTATCAATGACTGTGACACATTCAAAGATGATCCTCAAGCACTTGCTTTGAAATTGCCTATGATGAATCTGATCAATGATAACTACTCTCGTGATACCTCAAAGAAAATCCGTTCTAGCCTTGCTACCAGACGGAAAAATGGGGAATATGTAGGTGCTTTCGCTCCATACGGCTACAAAAAAAGCGAAACAGACCGACACCAGCTTGTACCTGATGAAGAAGCCACGGTTATTGTTCAGAAGATTTTTTCCCATTACAAAAATGGATATTCTATGGTTCAAATTGCCAAACAACTCAATGATATGGGCATTTTATCACCAGCAGAACACAAACAAGTTCAAGGAACAAACTTACAGACTTCTTTTAAGGTGAACGAGGTGGCACGGTGGGAACAAAATACCATTAGACGTATCTTAAAAAATGAAGTCTATATCGGTGTGCTAGTGCAAGGAAAAGTTAGCACTAAAAATTACAAGCTACGGAAGAAAGAGCCTGTACCTGAAAAAGACTGGGTAACGGTAGAAAATGCCCATGAGCCTTTAGTTTCAGTGGGAGATTTCCTAGCAGTACAAGAAATGATGACACGGAATGTTCGTATCGGTAAGGGCTGTGACACGGTAAGTTTACTATCTGGCTTCATTTATTGTGCTGACTGTGGTGCAACGATGATAAAGAAAACCACTAAATCAGGTGGGAAAGAGTATCATTATTACATCTGTTCTGACAACCGCAACTTCAAAACCTGTTCTTCCCACAGTATCGGCATGAAAGACGTGGAAGAAAAGGTACTGAAAACCATTCGTGACCAAGTGGAAATCGTCTGTAAAATGGAAGAAGTACTCAACTCTATTTCCGAAAATTCAGACCATGACAGAGCAACATTCACCTACGAAACGCAAATTACAGCTTTAGAGGAAGAAATCCAAAAATACAACGAGATGAAGCTGAAACTCTACGAGGATAAGGTAGATGGTATTATCACAGACCATGATTTTGTAGAGTTTAAGCAAAGTTTCTCTATTAAAATCAAAGAGAAAGAGCAATCCATTCTGAATCTTAAAAAAATCATTCAGGATTCGGAATTGACTGGCACTAGCACTAACAACTGGACGAAACTCTTTCAAGAAACAAAGGATTTACAAGAAATTGACCGACCTGTGTTGATGAATTTGGTAGATAAAGTGCTGATCCACGAAAATCACATGATAGAAATTGTTTTTAAGTATCAAGCTGATTTTCAGGAAGTACAGCAGTATATTTTATTACATTACCAAAAATCACAGGAAAAAGAAGTAGGATAGGGGGGATAAATTGTGGCAAGACGTAGTAGAGCAGACATGGAACAAGAACGCAAAGATAAAGAAGCACAGGACACACAGCAACGTATTTTTTCCACTGGCATTTATGCTCGCCTGTCTGTAGAAAACTCTGGTAAATCCGATGAAAAAGATGTGATTACCTCTCAAATTGAGTGTTGTAAGGAATTTATCCGTGAAAACCCTGATCTTTCTTTGGCTGAAATTTATGTAGACAATGGAGCAACAGGCACAAACTTCCGTAGAAGTGGCTTTGAAGCAATGATGAAAGACGTGGAAAGTGGTAAGATTGAGTGCCTAATTGTTCGAGATTTGAGTAGATTCGGGAGAAACCACCTTGAAACAGGAGCATATCTTGAAAAAATCTTCCCTGAAAATGGACTTCGATTTATTTCTATTTCTGAACGGTATGACAATTTTTCCGAAAACAACTTAGGGGCGATGTTACCTCTCCAAAACATGATAAATGAGATGTATTCTATTGATACCTCTCGAAAAGTAGCAACTGCTTTGAGAACAAGAATGGCGAATGGCACATTCAGAATGAGAACCCTGACTTATGGTTACAAATGGAGCGAAGATAAAAAATATATGATCCTAGACGAAGATGTTGCTGACTATGTGAAGATGATTTTTCAATGGAAATTAGAGGGTGTGCCGATCACTACAATCAAGAAAAATCTTGAAGAATTAAATGCACCAATTCCTACTAATAGAAGATATGAAAATGGTGTCTGGACTGGTACATCCTCCGACTATAAATTCTGGCAAAGAGGAACTATCCTAAATATCTTAAAAAATCCATTTTATACAGGTGATTTGATCCTAGGTAAAACACAAACATCATTATATTTGGGGCAAACAACTCGAAAAGTTCAAGATGAAGCCCAGTGGTATATTTTTGAAAACAGTCACCCAGCCCTTGTAAGCAAAGAAGATTTTCAAACTATCACAGAAGCATTGAAAGAAAATTCAGCAAGAAGAGAAGCAGTTATCAAAAGCAACGAAAAAGAACGTGCAAAACTCATTAACCTCTTTTCTTCTAAGATATTTTGTGGTGACTGCGGAAAACGTATGTCTTATATACGAAACAAATCCAGATATTCCACAAAAACAAAGGAAACTCTTACTGAAAAATGGTTTGCAACCTATAATTGTTATTCCTATTCTCAAAAATTGGGTAACCCTTGTTCTACCCATCAGATTAGAGAAACGGTACTTCACGAAACGGTACTTAATGCTATTAAAAGTCAAGTTAAGGTGGCAACTGACTATGAAGCACTTCTGAAAAAATTAAAAAATAGCACTGCTGATAAATCTGTAAGGGATAAGCAAAATGCCATTATTTCTAGCATTACGTTGAAGCTAAACACACTCAAAAAGAAGCGAGAGGGCTTATACACGGACTATAGCGAGGGTGTTTTAGACTTAGAAGAATATACCTTTGCAAAAGAAACTTACGATGACCAATATCTCGCTCTTTCGCTCCAACTGGATGAAGCACAGCAACGCAAAAAAGAATTTGTTGAAGCTATGTCTAGCAATAATAAATGGATTTCCCTGATGAAGTCTGTCAGTAAGGCAAAAAAACTCAATCAACATCTGATAGATACAGTCATTGAAAAGGTTTTAATTTATGAAGATAGAAGTATTGAAGTTGTTTTCAATTACAATGATATTTTCATTCTGATGGACAGTGGAATAAAGGAAATGCAAGGTGAGGTGGAATAATGGAAGAAAAAGTTGTTGCACTGTATATCCGACTTTCTAAAGCAGACGAGGTAACAGGGGATAGTGAAAGTGTCAAAAGCCAACGTACTATGCTCCACCAATTTTTAGACAATGAGCCAGACCTCTGTGATTTTAAGCGATATGAAGCCATAGACGATGGTTTTTCAGGTACGAATGATAATAGACCTATGTTTCAAGAAATGGTACAGAGAGCCGAAAAAGGGGAACTACAAGCCATCGTAGTCAAGGATTCCTCTCGGCTTTTTCGTAACTACACAGAAGCTGGGCGATTTATGGACTATAATTTCCCCATGTGGGATGTGCGTTATATTGCTGTTGGGGACGGATATGACAGCGACGATTACAAAGGTATTACTGGTGGCATGGATCAAGCATTGCGGAATATCATCTATGCCAGCTACCCTAAAATGCTTTCTAGGAATATTAAATCAGCCCAAACTAGACTGGCTAAACAAGGGAAATACATTTGGAGTTTTCCCCCTTTTGGCTACTGTAAACACCCAACGGATCGGCACAAGCTAGTGATTGAAGAAGAAGCTGCTGCCATTGTTCGCACTATCTTTGAAAAAGCATTAGAGGGCAAAAATCCTACAGAGATAGCCTTCGAGTTAAATGCAGTAAACACTGAAACAAAGTTTAGGTATTTCAGAAGAAAATTCCCAGATTCAAAAAAATTCAGCGATGTAAATCCTGAAAATCACTGGGTAGACACAACTGTTCGCAACATTATCAGAAATCAATTATACACAGGTACATTGGTAAGCCACTCAAGAACTAGAGAAGAAGTTGGCGGTAAAAAAACAGTCAAAACTGAACCTATTGTTGTGGAAAGTACCCACGAGGGCATTGTTACTAAAGAAGAATTTGAACTTGCTCAAAAAGTGGCTAGGACTATAAAACGATCACCATCAACAATACGAAACGAATACAACCTGCGTGGTTTGGCACGTTGTGGTCACTGTAAAAAGATGTTAGATAGAATTAACAAGAATACTGGTGCTTTTTTTAGTTGCAGAACATCTCGCTTCACAAGTGACACGAGTTGCAGAAATGAAAATCGGTACATCGAAGCAGATTTAGATATGATTGTCTATCGTGCCATCAGTGATTATGTAGGATTGTTAAACTCTACACTCGTAGTCGCAAAGTCATCCAGCGAAGAAAATAAAATTGATTATCATTCCATCACAAAGGAAATCGCCCAACTAGAAAAAGATATTCAGGCTCAAAAATCATTGAAATTTCAGGACTACGAACGATATTCTTCTGGTTCGATTTCCAAAGAATTGTTCCTCCAACGAAAAGAAAAGGCAGACCATAAAATCAAAGAATTAGAAGAGGATATTGCAGACAAAGAGAAAACAAGAAATTGTATTCCTGATCACACATCTCATTCCACTGCTGAACTAGAACAGCTTGTAGAGGATTTTCAAAACTCCGATAAGCTAACCACGGCACTTGCACACGTATTTGTAAAAGAAATTTTTGTATATGACAAGGACACTGTTGAGATAATTTTCAATTTCAATGATATTTTTTAATGAAAGAGTGACAGATTCGGAAGTTTCTGTCACTTTTTGTTACGATGAAATTCTTTGAAAAAATCTGATTTATTTTTTGTAAATACCTTGACAGCTTCAGACTTCGCAATTCATAACAAAAATGACGGCAACCCCCACGCACATCTTCTCTTGACCATGCGACCTTTTAATAAAGACGGAACTTGGGGAGCGAAGTGCAGTAAAGAATATCTCCTTGATAAAAATGGGGAAAGACTTCTGGATAAAAAGGGCAAGGCAAAAACACGCAGGGCAGATACCACCGATTGGAATAATCGTGACAAGGCTGAACTTTGGCGAGAGGACTGGGCAAAAATTTGCAATTCCTATCTGGAACAGAATGGAGTTACTGAAAAAATAGACCACCGAAGTTATGAAAGACAAGGTATTGAAAAAATTCCTAATATTCATAATTCTATCGCAGTAACTGAAATGGAAAAGCGAGGAATCCCCACAGAAAGAGGGCAAATTTACCGAGATATTTTCAATACCAACAAAGATATGGGCATTACACGGGCAAGAATCACAAGGCTTATGAAGTGGCAAAGGGAAGAACGTGCCAAGCCTTTGGAAAGCATTGATACCAGACTAAACCTTGATTATCTTGGAAAATCCCACGCACTGAACCGACCAGAGTACAAACGCAGAACCAACACCAGAAATTCTATCAAAGTTATGGCTTTTATGCTGAATCACAACATCACCGACCTTGAATCTTTCTGCAATACGGTGGAGGAAATCAACAAAAATTTCTATGTGATGAAAGGTGACTTGAAACTTATCAATGAAGAAATCAGCGAATTACAATCCAGAGTAGAATCTTTTGAGGAATATCAAAAAGTAAAGGGGGTTCCCCTACACGTCATAATAGTTGTCATACCAAACAGAAAAAAATGTGGTATAATAGAATCCAACAAAAGAAAAAAGGAGACAACAAAATGGCAACTTATAGTAAGGAAAAAATAGTAGAAATTCTTAAACTCTTAGAACCACCAACAGGGCTCAGTATTGCAGAGGTTTCAAAAAAAGAAAACATCTCTCAAAAGACGATTAAAGTCTGGATGGACAAATCAAAGGAAGAAGAATCAATGAAAAATTCCAAGAAAAAATGGAATTCCGAAGAGAAATTCCACATTGTTATGGAAACATACTCCTTAAATGAGGTTGAATTGGCTGAATATGCTCGAAAAAAGGTGTTTTTCTGTCAGATATTAAAGAATGGAAAGACAATTGTTGCACTGCAAATGGCAGCAAGTCATCAAAAGAAAAATCGCTAGTTGATAGCAAGAAAAACGAGAAATCCCTGAAAGAAGAGCTGAAATCATGCAAAAAAGAGTTGAATTCTACAAAGAAACAGCTCTCACGAAAGGATGAAACCATAGCTGAGGTGACTGCGTTGTTGGTGTTGAAGGGAAAAGCTCAGGCGATCTGGGGGGGGAGTCCGAGGACGAATGATTAGTGCCCCATTTCGCCAAAATGCCGTAGAACTGATCAATGAAGCTGTAGAAAATGGGGGGAAGTTGAAAAATGCCTGCCCTATTTTAAAAATTTCAGAAAGAACTTATAAAAGATGGGTGGATTTGTATAAAAAAACAGGGTCTTATGCCGATTTACGTCCTACTGCTGAGCGTAATTGTGCGACATCAGTGGATAAAGAAGCTGTTTTAGAGGTGCTTCATAGCGAAGAGTTTGCCGACATGCCACCTTGCGAAATTATCCCCATTTTAGCAGATAGAGAGTTATATATTGCTTCAGACTCTACTTTTTATCGCATTTTAAGAGAAGAAAAAGAAAATAATCATCGTAGTAGAGCAAAAGAACCAAAAAGAAAGCCAAAAGAAACACACAAGGCGACAGCGCCCAACCAAGTTTGGATGTGAGATATCACCTACCTTAAAAGCGATATCAAAGGAATTTTTTACTATTTGTATCTAATAATCGACCTATATAGTAGAAAAATCATTCATTGGGAGGTTTATCAGGAGCAAACGGCAGAAAATGCCAGTGAATTTATAAAAAAAGCCAAGAGAAAAGAGCAGTTACTTTCTACTGACCTTTTGGTTTTACATTCAGATAATGGTGGACCAATGAAAGGCGCTGTTATGTTGGAAACACTATATAAATTGGGAATTACACCCTCTAGAAGCCGACCTAGAGTCTCAAATGACAATGCTTATGCTGAATCTATCTTCAAAACTCTGAAATATCGCCCAAATTACCAGCCAGATGGGTTTGAAAATATTGATAATGCAAGAGCGTGGGTGTTTAGTTTTGAGCAGTGGTATAACTTAAAACACCGTCATAGTGGCATCAAGTATCTTACGCCTCATCAGCGTCACAACGGCGAGGGGCAAGCTATTTTAGAGGCAAGAAAGGCTGTTTATGAAAAAGCCAAGGCGAAGTTTCCTGAACGTTGGAAAGGACATACAACGAGAAATTGGGAGATTGAGGATATGGTTTATTTGAATCCTTGCTCCGTGAAAGAACGAAAAAATGTGGCTTAGGATTTTGGACAACTACCTTGACATTTAGCGGTTCTGAAAAAATATAATGACCTACCCAAACGAAAACAGAAAAAATTCCGTGAAGAAAATCGTGCTGACCTTGAAAAAGCAGAGGAACATCACAACGATTTTACCGATTTTAAGAATCGTGGA
>JAWXUL010000064.1:0-7898 GCA_044432725.1 Eubacteriales bacterium | reverse complement strand
AAAATTTGATTCTTTGGTAGAACAACTTGAAGAATTGACGAAAAAGGAAAAAATCTTTTAAGCAAGAAAAGTAAACGTTTACGAAAGTATACGAGTAAACAACGTATACACGACAAAGGAAGGAGTTAGTATGTACGATATTGTAAAGATATTTTTAGAAAAAGATGATGTTGTGTCCCTTGTTATTGAGGGAGAGCCATTATTTGAAGCGAAAAGCACGGCTAAAGCCTTTGGATTCGAGAATCCATGGAAAGCAATCGCCTTGAATGTCGAGAAGGACGAATACATCAAATTGGAGAAAGACGGTAGGCAAATCATCCTCATTAGGGAATCAGGCTTTTATTCTCTTGCCTTGTCATCCAAGACACCAGAAGCGAAAGAGTTTAGAAAATGGGCTTTTTCTCAGAAATTCTTCAAAGATGGGGCTATGGAATGTATTGAACAGCTACTTAATGGAGGAATTGACAATGAATAACGAAATCATAGAACAACTTACAACCACCGAAGACAAGAAACAGCCTTTGAAAGCAACCTCTTTTCGTTTAAGCGAAGAAACCACAGCCACATTCAAGGCAATCTCGAATGAAATTGGAGGGAATCCACAAGAAACCCTCTCCAAACTGATTGAGGTGTACAAGCTCCAAGCAAATAAGGCTCACTCCCTAGACAGTGGGAGGAAATCAGAGATAGAGCGAGTGGAGAGGTACACAGGTGGCATAATCTCTTCTTTTATAGGACTTGTGGAAGAGCTGACAACTATGGAAGATTCTTTGAGGGGGCAGTATTCCGAGGAAATCACCCAAGCCAACGAAAAAGCCACAACACTCCAAGAGCTACTTGAAAATTCCGATAAGAAAAATGAAGCCTTGCAAAATGAGGTGAAGACTTTGACCGAAGAGCTGATGCAGAGCAAGGAAGAGATAGAACGGCTGAAAGTTGAAGCCCAGAACGTGGTATTAACCCAAGCACTCACGCAGGCATTGGAACGCATGGGGGCTACAGTGCCTGCGACAGAGCAAGTGAATAAGCCAGTAAAAGAGAAGAAAACACCAAAATAAAAAGGTAAATCTTTGTAAAAATACAAACAATTTAGAGAAAACAGGTGGAAAATTTCCTGTTTTCTTTTTCTTTTTAATGGATTTTTGGAATCAATGTAAAAAGGATTTTCTGTTTAATCTCTAAAAATGTTCAAAAAATAAAATAATCTTTTCAAATTATGTAAAAAACAAGGGGAAAAGTTAAGTATGCGAAACTTAACCTAGCAATATCCTACCTGTTAAAACCTGAATTTTTTTCTTTATAGGAATTTAATGCTTGACTTTTAGGGGCTAAAAAAGTATAATAAAAGAGTGATAGAAAGGAGGTGAAAATCATGTCACCCAGAACAGGCAGACCGAAAGCAGAAGAACCCAAGAACACAGAAGCGAAAACCAAAATAGACGAAAAGACCAATGAAAAACTAAAGGCATATTGTGAAAGTCATAATATTTCAAGGTCAGAAGCTGTGAGAAATGGAATTCATTTGCTCCTAGAAAAAGAGTAGAGTGCTGCTACCCTGAACAAGTAACACAGCACTCTAGCAACAAAGGCGTCCCCTTTGCTGAATATAGTATAACAGAAAAGGGGACGTTTGGAAAGCCTTTATTTTAATTATTAAAGGTGGAAACGTTATGGAAAAACAAACAGCCCAAACATGGACAATCCCAGGAGGATTATTACAAACCTTAGAAACTTATTCCTGTGAAATGGAGCGTTTACGTGCAGTCGCAGACCTTTTAGCTCGAAGCATAAGAAGTGCTTCTGACAACAAAGACCCTACCGAAATTTTCGAGGCAATAAGCCTTGCAGAAATGTTAGCTGAATCCATTCAGCACAAAGAAAACGAGCTTGAAGATGTGATCCGATCTTGTTACCGTGGAGACGTGAAAGAGGTGGCAGTATGAAATTCTCACCAGAAGCACTTCAGAAAGGGCTTGATAAACGCAATGTCCTTAGCACCTCTTTAGCAGAGAAACTAAATATTACCGAATCATGTCTACACTCCAAAATGAAGGGGCATAAGGCATTCACCATTGAAGAGGCTTTCTCCATTGCTGATATTTTAGAAATCCAGCCTACAGAATTTACAGCTACATTTTTTGAAACATCGGAGCGGGCTAACGTGGGGACACTCTTTCCCATACATTGAAAAATATTGAGAAATGTTGAAAAACTCCCCCTATAGGAAAGAATGCATTAAACTAATTTATATTAAAGAAAGCTAAGGATTTTTCGGACGTTTGAGAATAGCAAGCACAGCAAAAGTATAAACTTTTTCAAAACTTGTTGAGGGGACACCCCCAAACCCCCGAAAAAAATAATACGTATTTTTACACATCACCGAAATATAATTTTACAAAATCTCCTCCACCTATAAACAAAAGAGTCAAAGGTGAAGGGAGTCGTAAAACACGACACCCCCATCAGCGACCGAAGAATGACAGAGCCAACGCAATAGCACTTGTGACACGGAGTTTCACAAGTGCTATTGCTTTTCAACCCTATGGACTTGTAAGATGTTGTGAGCTGTCTGAGGGAGGGAAACTCTCCACGGCACTGAATTTATCCCGCTCCACAAGAGAGAATTTTTTCTTACTGGTTAAGAGTGAAGCCCATCACAGCCACTGAAAAAAATCCTCTCTTCTTGTCACAACTCCTGAAGCACTCAGAACAGCACAAAGAGTGATTTTTCTTTTTATTGGGTGTATGAGGTTGTGGAAGTACGTGAGGTCAACAAAATACCTATTTTGTTGACCGATTTTTTCCAGTTGTTGGAAACACTGGAAATGATTAGGAGAAAAAAATGTTATAAATTCCCAAAAAGTCCAAAGTTGGCTAAAATGTTGCGAAAAACGATTTTTTCATTCTTTGATTTCCCTGTAAAAGTTGACTCTCTCTTTTTTATGTGGTATAATATGTATATGAAGTAAACAAAAAATCAGACAAGGTTTTTACTTTACAGGCACAGAAAGGAATTGAACATTATGACAGAACAAGAAAAACAACAGGCATTGAGCGAAGGAAAGACCCAAGGGAAAAGAGGGTGTAAGCTCCCAAGGATTCACATGGCATTCACCCCAGAGAACATTGATTATATTGAAGTTATGTCACGGCTCAACGGTACCACAAAAGGGGCTTTTGTCAATGACCTCTTGAATCAGCACAGGGAGGACAATGGGGAGATTTATCAAAAAGCCAAGAATCTGATCACCTCCATGAGCAAGGGCAAAGGAGATGGATGATGGATAATAAATCTAGCTTTGAGTTTTTCCCAAATGCTAATAACTCAACTTCTTTAGAATCCCTCTTTTCTGGTAAGGCACTTCTTTTGAATGTGATTCAGATGTATGAAAGATTTATTAAAGAAGTATCGGATATTAAAGAAGACGATTTAAAAGACCTTCTTTTTCCCGTCACTTTTTCTCTCGATGATTTACTTAAGGCTTTACAAGACGGCTCTTTCTCATTCTGTGACCCTTTTGACGTTATCTCAATTATGATAAAATCATCCGACCCTTTTGATAAGTATTATTACAACCTAGCTGAAGGAATGGGGAGCAAAAGACGGTCTGTGATTGGTCAACTAGAAAACTCATTAACTGAAGCCAGATGGCGGCTTGACTCTGTAGACTACACTATTGAACTGTTGACGAAAGCTGATGCAGAACGCAAGGCGAGAGAAGATGCCGAAGTGAAAGCTGATGAAGAACGCAAAGCCAGACAAGAAGCTGAAACAAAAGCCACGGCTCTTAAAGAACAACTTCTCGAAAATCCCTCCTTTGTCTTATCAACCACAAACAATACCCAAAGAAAACTAAGAACCACGAAAACAACAAGTCTTTCTGCTGATATTATGGGAAATGCTAAGGTTTCTATAGAAGAATTTTCATTGATATTAGCAAATTATGAAAAAGGAATCTCCACTACAGCAAAAATCACACTAGATATTTTTTTAAAGGAATATTGCCTTAATGAAACCTCAGATGGATTGATTCAACTTTCTTTACGTGACTACATGGAGCTTAGAGGATTGAATGACCCCAAGACAGCCAGAAAGCAAGTCCTTGACAATATCGAAGAAATGAAAAATATTAGGTTTTCAAGCACAGAATTTAATAAAATATCTAAGAAAAAAGAATTTATGGGAGGGATTGACCTTTACGGAGGTACTGGACTTATCCAAAAAGGTATCATTCGATTTCGTTTCAATCCTGATTACTTGCGTTTTCGTAATCTTACACACTATTACATCAATTATCCTGTTGAAATATATAAAACAAATATCAAACAATTTCCCCATTCTTATTATTTTGGGTGCTATATTGCTGAATATTACAGAATGAACGAAGGTACAGAGCAAGTAAATACTATTGCCATCAAAACTTTGTTAGAATATACACCCACAATCCCAACTTATGAAGAAATATCAAAAGGGAACCGTCATTTCTTTAACCGTATCATTGAACCCTCCATCAGAAACCTTGACCAGCTAGAATCTATGGGCTATGATTTTTACCCCAAAGGAAAATATACAGAAGCTGATCGCATTGAAGACCCTCTATCTTTCTTCAAAGGTGAGGAGGGAAACAAGGCATTTTTTGACAGTGTTATAAGGATTGACTATTCTAATTTTCCAACCAACCCAGAGCGATTATTGAAGAGAAAAAAGCACCTCTCAAAGCAGGCAACAGCACCAAAGAAAACCACGAAAAAGGGGGGTGAAACAACGCAGAAAGGGGGGTGAAACAACGCAGAAAGGGGGGTGAAACAACGCAGAGAAAAAAAGTGGTTTTTTTCTCTGCTTTTTTTGTTCGTTTTTTTATTCTTTTTTAAAGAAAACCCACTATCTTCCTTTAAAAAAGTTATCAAAAAAATGGAAGATTTTGGGTGCGTTTCTTAATAGTCTTAATAGTCTTAACCAACGCACACTCCCCTCATTCTTCGGGGGAGGTGTGCTATAATATCTATAACTCCTCCCACCTTAACAAGGGAGTAGGAAGACACCAACACTTTTCTTTTATAGGAAAATGTAAGGAGGATAGTATGACCAAAGAACAAGCCCGAGAATTAGGGAAAACATACCTAGAAGATTATGTAAATAGGATAACCGAAAAAAGCAAAGGGGAATTGTATCAATGCCCTTTATGTGGAAGTGGTACCAGAAATTCACATGATAGTGATGGGGCGTTTGGGATTTATCGTAAGGGTGATGAATCGAAGTGGAAATGCCAAGCCTGTGAAGAGGGTGGGGACATTTATGACTTAGTGGCAAAACATGAAGGGTTACCAGTAGCCGAAGCATTTCAGCGAGTGTATCAGCTCTATTATATCCAAGTAGACTATGACACAAACAATTATACACTTAATCGAAGTGAGATAATAAAAATGTTTGACGAAAACCCATTGCCAGAGCAACAAAACACAATACCACCCTATATACCAAGCCAACCAATGCAGCAGCCACAAATCCCGCTCCCACAACTAAGAGCAGACTACAGACAATATGTCTTAGATGGAATGAGAAAGCTCAACGAAAGCCCAGAAGCTTTGGAATATCTACACGGTAGGGGCTTTGACAGAAATGTCTTAGAGAGCTTTAGAATAGGCTATGACCCATACAAGGGTATTATCATCCCCTACAATGAGGAATGCTCTTATTTCGTGAATAGGAGTATCAGGGGAAAGGAATACAGGAAACCAAAATCAAACGAAGCTGGAGCAGAACCAATTTTTAATCAAGTGGCTTTGTATGGTCCTCATGAGATGCCCGTGTTTGTGGTGGAGAGCCAACTTTGTGCAATCTCTATTGAGCAAGCAGGAGGGAAGGCAATCGCCATCGGTGGGAGCGGGAGTAAAAAACTGATAGACCAGTTACAAACAACCCCAAGTAATAAGACTTTGATTTTAAGCCTAGACAATGATACAGCAGGACAGGATACAACAGAACGAATTAAGAAAGCCTTGCTTGAATTGAACCACCCTCACATAGTGCTGAATGCGAGTGGAGGGTACAAAGACCCTAATGACCACCTACAAGCCAACAGAGGAGAATTTGAGAGGATTGTAAGGAATCCATATGGAGAGATAACAAACCAATACCGAAAGCAATACTCAGCCGTATCTCAGATTAAAGGTTTTATCAATGGTATTGCTGCAAGTGTGAATACGGCTTATATTCCTACAGGCTTTGACCAATTAGATGAAATCCTAGACGGAGGACTTTTTGAGGGGCTGTATGTCATAGGGGCTATCTCTTCGCTAGGAAAAACAACGCTTACCCTACAAATATGTGATAACATAGCTAGTCAAGGAAAAGATGTTCTTTTCTTCTCACTGGAAATGGCAAGTAGTGAAATCATGGCAAAAAGCATTTCAAGAGAATCACTCATGGAGGTGATCTGCACGGGGGGCAATGTTCGCCATGCGAAAACCACACGAGGGATAACCACGGGTAAACGGTGGGGGAGTTATTGCCAAGACGAGAAAATGCTGATAAGTAAAGCCGTGGAGAATTATGAAAAATACGCTCAGCACGTCTTCATCTATGAGGGAGTAGGGAGTATAGGTATAGAAGAAATAACAAGCATAGTGAAACAGCACATAGCCATAACAAATGAAATTCCTGTAGTTGTGATAGATTACTTGCAAATCATAGCACCTCATGAACCAAGAGCAACGGATAAACAGAACACCGACAAAGCCGTGCTGGAACTGAAAAGGCTCAGCCGAGATTATAAGCTTCCAGTGTTCGCAATCTCTTCTTTTAACCGAGATAACTATAAGGCAGAAGTCAATATGGCAAGTTTTAAGGAGTCTGGGGCTATAGAATATTCAAGTGATGTGTTGATAGGCTTGCAATACAGGGGAATGAGTGATAAAACAGCCGAAGCGAAAACCATTCTTGCGAAAGCTCAAGAAAATGCGAAAGAGGGGCGAGCCGTAGAAGTAGAGATGAAAATCTTAAAGAACAGGAACGGATCAAAAGGGAGCCTGTACTTTGATTTCTATCCTATGTTCAATATGTTCAAAGAAGGGACGTGAAAAGATGGATGGTGAAACGAAAGCAGCACTAGCACAACTTTTTCTTTTAGAGGAAAAATCAAACCAGTATACCGAGCCGAAAGCTCCTCAGCTACAAAGAGAAGCTGATACGGTGGCAAAAAAAGAAGCACAAGCAAGTGAAGTGTATCGAATTTATCAGAAAAACATCAAAGCGAGCGAATGTATCACGGCAAACATCCTGAAAGGCATAAAAGATGGAGAAAGCCCAGAAAATTTGCTCATTATGGCTTTAGAATGTATTGGACACCTAACAAATAATACGCTTATAGCTAAACAAGGAATAGAAAACTTGAAAAACAGGAGGATTTTAGAATGAAATTAGACGGGCATGACTTAGATTCGTATGATTTGATAGCGTTGATGAAGATGAGTGCTGGAACGGATGAGGCAGATTTAAGAATGGATTGTCTTGATAGTGGCTTAGACCTCAAGGAGGCAGGGCTTTGGAGTATTGAAGACCTCAAAGAATGGCAACGGATTGATAATGAATTTTTTGCCTGTGAAATGGAAATCTATGATGTAACACAAGAAAAAAACGAGCCTAAATTAGAAAAGTTATATGAAAAATTTGATTCTTTGGTAGAACAACTTGAAGAATTGACGAAAAAGGAAAAAATCTTTTAAGCAAGAAAAGTAAACGTTTACGAAAGTATACGAGTAAACAACGTATACACGACAAAGGAAAAAATCTTTTAAGCAAGAAAAGTAAACGTTTACGAAAGTATACGAGTAAACAACGTATACACGACAAAGGAAAAAATCTTTTAAGCAAGAAAAGTAAACGTTTACGAAAGTAT
>JAWXUL010000063.1:0-7938 GCA_044432725.1 Eubacteriales bacterium | reverse complement strand
GATATGTTGGGAGATGAACTGTCAGCCCTATTTTTTATTATCAGCGACACCGATGACACGTTCAACTTTCTTGTGTCAATGGCATACACCCAGCTTTTCAATCTCTTATGCGAGAAAGCTGATGATGTGTACGGTGGCAGACTTCCCATCCACGTCCGTTGCCTGATTGATGAGTGTGCAAATATCGGGCAGATTCCAAAACTAGAGAAGCTAATGGCAACCATAAGAAGCCGTGAAATCTCTGCTTGTCTGGTCTTACAGGCTCAAAGTCAATTAAAAGCAATCTACAAAGACAATGCTGAAACGATTATAGGGAACTGTGATTGCATGGTGTTTTTAGGTGGTAAAGAACAATCCACCCTAGAATCTATCAACAAGATATTAGGGAAAGAAACTATCAACGATTGGAATTTGGGCGATAGTCGAGGAAGTCAACGGTCTATGAGTACAAATCATAGTAAATTGGGAAAAGAACTGATATAGTAGTTGGTGGGGAGTTTGATTGACCCTTATATTCAGAGCAAGGACACGAAGCAATCGACCTCCTACAATAACGAAAGAATGTGATAGATTTGAACAAACCACCAAGCGAACCCTTTTTGAAGTCGCTGTACTACGGACGGATTTCCCCCTGTGGAATGACCTTTCCACCAAGAGAGGACTTCGCCCAGTGTATGGCTGACACCCAGAAAGCCAAGGCACTGTTGGAGAGCCACCTTGACGATGTGGGCAGGGAGTTGTTTGCTGACTTCCTCCATAAGAAAGACCAAGTGTACCAAAGCAATGACGAGAAAGTTTTCCTCAAAGGTTTTGTGATGGGTGCGAAGATGATGTTGGAGGTGTTGCAAGAAGATTGAAGCCAAAGAACTGACATCAAAGTGATACCACGTTTTTTGCTGTGATGTCAGTTTGATACCAAATCGAGAAAATATGCACTATGCTTCTTATTTTAGCTGATTTTCAACACTTTTACAATCAAATTCTTACACAAGGAAAAGACAGACGTGGGACAAAAGTGGGACAATGTCCCCCAATGTCCTACGTTTGTCCCTGATTGGTCACAAGATTTTGCCTTGTTTTGGACTAATTTGTCCACCATTTGTCCTTAGTGGTGGGTGCGTGTACCCTTGTATTATTGGTGGTTTTGTGGTATTCTAAAAAAAGAAAAAAATATGTGAAATGGGCAGTTGGAATCGTCTTATCTATAGGGAGCTAGAAAGGAGGGATAACATGGATTTAGTAAAATCACAGAAGGAGCATAACAACAGACTATTTCTCTTGTTAATAAAGTTTTACAGAAACTTAGTTGCAGTAAGAGAAGTAAGGTGAACGATGATGAATTTTGTATAATTTGCCTATAGTATTTGGGTGCTATATGTGATATAATTATGAAATTAGTCATTTGACCATGTTGACTATGCTAAAAAAAGATTAGGAGAATATTGTATGAAAAAATTTATTGCACTCTTGTTAACATCAGTACTTTGTACATCAATGGTAGCTTGTAGTAGCGACTCAACTACTGATGTTCCATCGGCACAACCAACAGAAGGTGAAAATAGTAGTGGTACAACCACTGCCGATTCTTCATCAGAAACAACAACTGATGAAAAGCAACAAGAAATTACTTTCGAAGAAATTGTTGCCGTTGATAACGAGGAGTGTGTTATCAACATTACAGGAATCGACCCCGACAATATGTGGGGCTATTCACTGAATGTCAATCTAGAAAATAAATCAGTAGATAAAACCTATATGTACACTGTGAAGAGTGCGTCAATCAACGGTGTAGAAGCTGACCCTTTATTTGCAACAGAAGTAGCTCCTGAAAAAAAAGCTAATAAAGAAATTAACTTTAATACATCAAATTTAGAAGAAGCAGGGATTCACGAATTTACTGACATTGAAATCACATTTCGAGTATCTGACAGTAACGACTGGATGGCTGATGATGTAGGATTCGAAACAGTAAATGTTTATCCTTCTGGTCAAGAAAATGCAACACAATTCATAAGGGAACCACAACCAGATGATACAATCTTACTTGATAATGAATATGTAACAGCTATCGTAACAGGATATGAAGTTGACAGTATTTGGGGCTACACTGCAAATTTATTTTTAGTGAATAAAACAGATAAGAACGTTATGTTTAGTACTGACGAAGTTTCTGTAAATGGTTATATGGTAAACCCCTTCTTTGCTAATTCAGTATCAGCAGGTAAATGTTCCTTTGCTTCGATGTCTTGGTCTGATACTATGTTAACCGAAAACGGAATTTCTGAGATTGATGAAATTGAGTTTCAAATAAGAGCATATGATTCTGATGATTTCATGAGCGAAGATTTCGCAAAAGAAATAGTAACACTGACACCATAGAACAAGAATTATGAGTGGTAAGTATTGAACATCTAAAACCTTTATCGACTAGAAATAGCTGATAAAGGTTTTTTCTGCTCATTTTACCCAATACACCACTACGCACCAATCCGAAGTATCTGGACTAAAATCCAATGCTTCGGATTTTTTGCGTTTTCTTAAAAAAATCCGACTTGTCGGATATACGGCACAAGGCAAGCAACTGTGATATGATACATACAGATAAAGAAACCCCCAAGCAATAGCAGATAAATCGAGATGTATGTGAGAAAGGAAGATAAAATATGAGCGAACAAGAAAAAATGCTGACGATTAAGCAGGCTTCTGCACTGATTGAGGGTGTGAGCCAGTACAGAATAAGAAAAATGTGCGTGAGTGGAGAACTCCCAACTTTCAAATCTGGGAAGAAATATCTTATCCACGAGAAAACACTGCGACGTGTGATTTTGGGCGAAGAATCTCACGGATAAGTCACGGACTTCCCTCTATTTCTAAGAGGAATACCCCAGAAGCCACTGGAAAAAGTGGAGCAGAACCAAAGCAACTAGCACGGACACCTCTCCACTTTTTCTAGGTGGATATTTGAAATGAAAGGTAAAGTTTTGTGAAAAAATATTTGAATATACTCCCCATGCAGACCCAAAGCCACAAACTTTTTGGCAAGGAGAAGTGACCCCATCACTGGCAACTACGGAAAATTTAGATCCGTTTTTGAAAATTCTCCCTTGCTTTTTTGGGTGGAACTTGCTAGAAACCCACGGAAGAAATCACTGCGACATCTCACCATACAAAGCCAGACCCACGCAAAAAAGAGATGGCTTCTTGAAAATTCCCCCTTGCTTTTTGGGAGGAACTTCCCAGAAACCCACGGAGGAAATCACTGCGACATCTCCCCAAACAAAAGCAAAACCCACGCAAAAAAGAGATGGCTTTTTGAAAATTCCCCCTTGCTTTTTGGGAGGAACTTGCTAGAAACCCACGGTGAAAATCACTGCGACATCTCCCCAAGCCAAAGTAGACCCACGCAAAACAGAAATGTTTTTTTGAAAATTCCCCCTTGCTTTTTGGGAGGAACTTGCTAGAAACCCACGGCAGAAATCACTGCGACATCTCCCCAAACAAAAGCAAAACCCACGAAAAAAAGAGATGGCTTTTTGAAAATTCCTCCTTGCTTTTTGGGAGGCAGTTGCCAGAAAACCACGGCAGAAATCACTGCGACATCTTCACAAACCAAAGCAAAACCCACGCAAAAAAACAAACCTCTCCATCACAGCAGACCCAGAAAATAAATCCCCACTATAAAGCCACAGAAACCCTCACAGAAAGCCGTGGAGAATATCCCTTAAACTTACCACAGAAATTCAAAGCAATCTCATAGCACCCTCTACAAAGCTAGTCACAAGGGAAAGCCGTGGAATGGTGTTGGAGAATAAAAAATATTTTGTAAGTTTGAGTGGTGGGAATGGGAAAAGCTGTTGGGAACGCAGGCTTGGTGGGAACGGAAAGGGATTGTTGTGGACGTTTTGGAATGTAGACTTTGGGACGGAGTAACTATTTTGTGGGAATGGGAAAGACTTGTTGACGGATTAGCAAGCACAGCAAAAGTATAAACTTTTGCAAAATTTACTCTTTATGCCTGTTGGCATTTCAGAGAAATTTTTTCGCTTGCTGGGGAAAACCCCAGACCCCTTTTTGGTGGAAATCCCCCAAACCCCCTATTAAAATGAAAAAAATATTTCAAAAATCAAGCTAAAATATTTTTGTAATATTTTGTAAACTTGAAAAATGAAACATAAAAACTGAAAGGAAAAATCAAAATGTCAGATGAAAACAAGGCTAGAAAAAAACAACTTATCGTAAAAGTAAGCGAAGAAGAACATGAGATTATTCAGAAGAAAATGGAAATTATAAATGCAACTAGCTTCAGCCAGTACGCAAGAAGAATGTTGATTTTCGGAATGATGATTGAAGTGGATTTGTCCAAATATCATGAACTTGCCTTTGAGGTAAATAAGGTTGGAATCAATATAAACCAGATTGTAAAATTGAGCAATGAAACAAAAAGTGTTTCTCCTGAACAAGTAAAAAGATTGGAGGATTTGCTAGAAAATATATGGCATACACTAAAATTATCCCTATTAGAAATACAATCGGCAAGTCAGTAGATTACATCTGCGACCCTACAAAAACAGACCACTGTGCCTACATTTATTCGGAAAAATGTTTCCCAAAAACGGCAGAAGTAGAATTTGAATTTTTACTCCGACAGGCTCAAGAGGGTGGGAAAGTTATCGGCAGACACCTGATACAATCTTTTGCTCAAGACGAAGTTACACCAGAACAGGCTCACGAAATTGGAAAAAAGTTAGCAGAGGAAATTTTTAAGGGTGAGTATGCTTTTGTGATGGCTACCCATGTGGATAAGGAGCATACCCACAACCATTTTATAATATGTGCCGTAAATACGAAAACTCATAAAAGATATAGGTCTAATAAGGGAAGTTATAGAGAAATTCGTGCCACCAGTGACCGACTTTGCAAAGAATATGGCTTGTCTGTTATTGAGGATTCTCCCAACAAAGGCAAGGGATATTTTGAGTATCAGGAAGATAAAAAAGGCACAAGTTATAAGTCAAAAACTAAAAATTCTATTGACGATGCCATCTTAAAAGCCAATAATTTTGAGGAATTTCTTAAAATTTTGATTGAAGAAGGCTATCTGATTAAAAATGGAAAGCATATTTCTTTCAAACACCCTGAAGCAGAAAGATACGTCCGTGGGAAAACTTTGGGCGAGTTATACGATGAGGAAAATATCCGAAAACGTATCGAAGATGAGAATAAATTCCGAGCAGAAGCCAAATTAAAGGCAGAAGAACAGGCGAAAAACAAGAAAGTAAGTCCTAATTCCTCAAAAACATCTCAAAAAACAAAGAAAGTCCCTTACACTTCTGGTATCAAAGACCCATACTTGCCGAAAGTAGAAAATATCCGTGAAATGGTGGACTTAAATAGCGAAAAATTCAAAGAAAACCCTGCGTTAAGACGTTGGGGAACAAGGCACAATATCCAAGCTATGGCAGAAACAACCAACCTTTTAACGGAAAAAAACCTGTGGAATCTAAACGATTTTGACCAACATTTAGCCGTTGCAAAAAATACAGAATACAAAGTACGGCATGATTTCTTAGATACCCAAGAAGCCATCAAAGAGCAGAAAGAATTGCTCCAACAGGCTCAAGTTTTCGCTAGAACAAAGGGAAATCAGAAGATTTTTGACGAAACCAAGGACAAACACAAGGAGAAACTCCTACGGCAGAATCCACACATTGAAACTGATATTATTCTTCATGGCACTGCAAAAAGAGAACTCAATGCCCATGCAAAAAAGTTTGGAATCACTGGTTTTAGTGTGAATGACATCAAAAACGAGATTGAACGGCTTGAAAATATCCAAGAATTACAGAAAAATACCCTCTATGAGTGGCAAAATGAGATAAAAGAACTAGAAACCCTAGACCGTAACTTGTCGTTAATTTTAGAAAAAGAAAGAAAACAAACACAGACTAAAAACCAGACAAAAACACAACAGAAAAAGAGAAATCAAGAGGAAAGATAAGGAGAAATTGAATGAAAAATAATCAAACCAACGCAAAAACTAAGGGGAAAGTGAAATTTATTGTCACCCACGGCTATTCGGAGGGCAGAAGTATGGAATCTGCGTTCCAAGAAGTCATTGAGAAGAGTGTTTTGGAAACTTTCGACAAAATAAAAGAAGAAAATTCAAATTAAGACTAGACAAAGGAGCAAGGACGTGGTATACTCTCTTTATCGTGTCCTTGCTCACAAAGGAGAACTTTATGAGTAAGAATAAAATACCTAAAGTTGCTGCTCTTTATTGCCGTCTTTCTTTGGAAGATGGTAAAGAAAACGAAAGTTTGAGCATAAGCAACCAGAAAGCAATGTTACAAGATTACGCACAGAAAAACGGCATTTACAACTATGAATTTTACGTTGATGATGGTTTTACAGGTCGAAATTTTGAAAGACCAGACTTCAAACGCATGATTTCTGACATTGAGAGTGGAAAAGTGGACTTGGTGGCAGTCAAAGACCTTAGTAGAATCGGGCGAAATTATATCGAGGTGGGAAGCTATCTTGAAATTTTCTTTCCGAAGCATAATATCCGTTTTCTAGCAATAAATGACGGAGTAGATAGCTTAAATCGGACAGAAATGGACATTACCCCCTTCAAAAACATTCTAAATGATTTTTATAGCCGTGATATTAGCAAAAAAGTCCTTGCAGGCAAGATGGCACTTTCACGGCAAGGAAAGTTTTTGGGTGGCTCATTGCCTTATGGATATATGCGTGACCCAGAAGTCCACGGACGTTTGATACCAGACCCAGAAACTTCTCCCAACGTGAAGTTGATTTTTGACTTAGCTTTGGACGGATATGGCAATGATAGGATAGCAAAAGTGTTGTTACAACGTAAAATCCCCATCACTAGACTGCAAAAAGGCACGGATATTGACGTGAATTACTATTCTTGGGGAAGCTCCGTTATCAATAAAATCCTCCGAAATCCTCTTTACTACGGCTCTCACGTTGTTTGTCGCTCACATCAAAAGGGAATCCGTTCTGGAACTGTGAATATTATCCCTCGTGACCAGTGGGAAATCGTGGATAATGCACACGAACCCACCATTTCTAGGGAGATTTTTGACCGAGTACAGGCTATTCGTGACAAAAGAACTGGCATTATGCAAGGCAACACCTGTCCTTTCTTCAACATCTTCCATAGTTTACTTTGTTGTGAAACTTGTGGGAAGTCCTTGCAACTGAATTATGAGCGAAATGGACGTTCTCCTATCAACCGAAGTACGAAAAAGCCACGAGAACCCATTGATATGTGCCATTATACCTGTCAAACCTACAAAAGACTAGGGAAAGACAACTGCACAAGCCACAAAATCGAAGCTAGAGATTTGTATAACTTGGTGCTTGAGGACATCAAAAAACACGCAGAGAAAGTCTTGACCGACAGTGACAAATTCTATGACGATTTGGCTATGAAATTGCATAACCGACATTCTCAAGACGAGAAAGTCCTCGAAAAAGAGTTGGCGAAGCTGATGGCACGAGAAAAAGAGATAGACCAGATTTTCACTGGCTTGTATGAGGATAAAGTGAAAGGTGTGTTGACAGAACAACGATTTGTGATGATGACTTCCAAGATGGACGAAGAACAAGAGGAACTCCGTGGCAGAATTTCAGCTATTCGCTCCGAGCAATCCCAGACGGCTACCCTCACAAACGATATTCGTGTTTTCATTGAGGAAATTCGCAAATATGCCACCATCACCGAGTTGGACGAAGCTGTCTTGCACCGTTTGATTAAGAAAATCACCATTGGAGAAGCACAAAAAATCGACGGCGAAAAAGTACAGCATATTAAAATTGAATACAATTTTGTAGGAAATATTGATTGAAACCTATAATTTCTTGCGTTTATAAGAGTAATCGACTAAGTTTAGTTGATTGCTCTTTTTTTCT
>JAWXUL010000062.1:0-7961 GCA_044432725.1 Eubacteriales bacterium | reverse complement strand
GCAAAACTTTCCCCTATTCTGGTAAAGAAAACCAATAGAACAGAGATTTTTGAGATAATCAAGAACCATGTGGATGAAGCTTTGGAAGAATTGTCTGACTTCAACACACTGTTCCGAGAAGATGGAATGGGAGGGATGGACAGTGAAGAGGCAACCGATGAAGAAACAGACCAGTGACTTGTTTACTAGAATTTTTTCTACCCTTGCCCCACCGCCAAACCTGACCATATCCACATGGGCAGATAAGCACCGCCGCCTGTCATCGGAATCCTCCGCAGAGCCGGGGCGGTGGCGCACATCCAAAGCACCCTATCAAGGGGAAATCATGGACGCAATCTGTGACCTGAACACCCCAAAGGTGGTGGTGATGTCCTGTGCTCAAATTGGCAAAACGGATGCCTTCATCCTCAATGTGATTGCCTTTTATATGCACTACGACCCAAGCCCTATTATGGTACTACAGCCCACCATCCAGATGGCAGAAACATTTTCTAAAGATAGGCTGTCCCCTATGCTAAGGGACACACCAGTCTTGAAAAATAAGGTCAATGATAAATCCAGAAACAGTGGGAACACCATTTTGCAAAAGATTTTTGCAGGTGGTCATGTGACCATGGTGGGGGCAAATTCAGCCTCCTCTCTGGCTTCCAGACCAATCCGCATTTTACTTGCAGATGAAATAGACCGATACCCAGCCACCGCAGGGAATGAGGGTGACCCTCTTCTGCTGGCTGGCAAACGTCTTGCCACTTTCTGGAATCGGAAAGAGGTGTGTGTGTCTACCCCAACAATCAAGGGAATATCCAGAATTGAAGTGGAGTATGAGCACAGCACACAGGAAACGTGGTATGTCCCCTGTCCAGAATGTGGTGAATATGTCAGCTTGGAGTGGGCGAATATCATCTTTGACAAAGAAGATTTGACGGATATAAGCCATTGCTGTGATAAGTGCGGTGTGTTATCAGAGGAAACCACATGGAAAGAACAGTACAAGCACGGCAAGTTTGTTGCGAAATTTCCGGATCGTGCTGTCCGAGGTTTCCACCTCAACTCTCTTGTTTCCCCTTTTGTAGAGTGGAAAGAGGTGGTGGAAAAATTCCTCAAGGCGGTGGAGGAATCCAAGAAAGGGAATATTGAACTTCTCAAAGTTTGGACCAACACCGAAATGGGACAGACATGGGAGGAAGAAGGGGAACAAATTGAAACAGATGATATTTATCGGCGGCGTGAAAAATACAACTGTGAAGTTCCTTCTGACGTTCTTGTCCTTACCGCAGGTGTAGACACCCAAGATGACCGCTTTGAAATTGAAGTGGTAGGCTGGGGTGAGGAAAAGGAATCGTGGGGCATTCGCTATCAGGTGATCTATGGGGACTTGAAAAAGAAAAAGGTGTGGGACGATTTATCTCAGTATCTGTCTAGCACATTCACCACAGCGGATGGGCGAGTGCTGGACATTCAATGCACTTGCATGGATTCAGGTGGACACTTCACCACCGCAGTGTATCAGTTCTGCAAGGCACATTTCTCCAAACGTGTCTTTGCCATCAAAGGCAAAGGCGGTGCCGCAGTGCCGTATTTCAACAAACCATCAAAGACAAACATTGCGGACGCTCACCTGTTCACCATCGGTGTGGACACAGGAAAAGCTTTGCTCTACCAGCGATTAGGGATAGAGCATGAGGGAGCGGGGTATTGTCATTTCCCAAAAGAAGAAGAGTGTGGATATGATGAAATCTACTTCAAGGGCTTGACATCTGAAAAAATGGTGATGACCTATAAAAAAGGAGTAGCACAGTACAGCTGGGTGCTTAAAAGTAGTGGGTACAAGCGGAATGAGCCACTTGATATACGGAACTACGCAACGGCGGCACTGGAAATCCTCAACCCCCCTTTGAAAAAAGTGGAAGAAACCAAGAAGACAAAGCCAAAATCAAAACGTGGAAAACGCTCAAGAGGGGTGCAATAATTGACGAACAAAGAAAAACTTGCGAAAGCAGAAAAGCATTTGGCAATGTGGGAAGAAGCCATGGAAGCCATAGCGACAAGTCAAAGTTACTCTATCGCTGGAAAATCAATCACCAGAGCAAACCTAAAAGAAGTATTAGAAATGATTGAATTTTATGAAAAAAAGGTGTCACAGCTAGAAACGGCGGTAAAAAACAAAGGTAGAAACCGCATCATTCAGGCAATTCCACAGGATTTCTTTAGAAAGTAACCGCAATCACAAAAAGGGGGTGAGGTTTTGGAGTTCATACGCAACATGAGAAAGCGAATTGCACCACAAAAAGCATTAAAACGTGAAAACGAGTTGAAAAAGCTGGAGATTGAAAGAAAACAGTTAGAAACGAGGAATCAAATACTAGACATCATCAACAGCGGATACGGAAATCATGCAGGCTCACACAGAAGCACAGCAACCGTGTCTTGGGATGACAGCGGTGGTTCTGCTGATGAAGACATCCACGACAACCTCTTTACTCTCCGCAATCGTTCAAGGGACCTGTTTATGGGTTCGCCTATTGCCACAGGGGCGTTGAAATCAATGAGAACAAATGTGGTGGGAGCGGGGTTAAGGCTAAAAAGCCAAGTTGACCATACATTCTTAGGCATAACAAGGGAAGATGCAAGGGAATTAGAAAACCACATTGAGCGTGAGTTTGCAATTTGGGCAGAAAGCCAACAATGCGACCTTGCCCGTTTTGATAATTTCTATGAATTACAGCAGTTAGCTTTTTTGTCTTGGCTTATGTCAGGAGATGTGGTGGCAACTTTACCAGTGACCACTAGAAAAAATGTGATTTATGATTTAAGAATCAATCTGATCGAAGCGGACAGAGTTTCCACCCCCTATGACAAAGAATTACTAGACAGCCTTATTTCAGGCGGTGTGGAATACAATGCCCAAGGGGAAGTGGTAGCCTATCACATCAGCGATAAACACCCACAAAGCAGGCGTTCTTACAGTGAGATGAAATGGACAAGGGTGGAGGCATTTGGAGCAAAAACAGGGCGCAGGAACTTGATCCACTTGATGAATCGTGAACGAATTGGACAGCGCCGAGGTGTGCCGTTCCTATCCCCTGTCATCGAATCACTGAAACAACTTGAGAGATACACAGAAGCAGAACTTATGGCCGCTGTCATTTCTGGAATGCTCACCGTGTTTTTGGAAAAAGATGGAGCAAAAGATGGAAGTTTATTCGCCAAAAATGACGATGTTGAAGAAAACGATGATTCAGGGGATAATTTCCTACAACTGGCACCGGGGGCAATCTTAGAACTTGGCGAAGGGGAAAAGGCAAATGTGGTGAATCCGGGACGACCAAACACCGCCTTTGAAGGGTTCGTTGATGCCATCATCAAGCAAGTAGGCACAGCACTAGAAATCCCCAGTGAGGTACTGACAAAGCACTTCACCTCTTCTTATTCTGCAAGCCGTGGTGCTTTGCTAGAAGCCTATAAATCATTCCGTATGTATCGGACGTGGATGGCGAACGATTTTTGCCAGCCTATTTTTGAAGAATGGTTTGCGGAGGCAGTGGCAAAGGAGAGAATCAACGCACCCGGATTTTTCAGCGACCCTGCCATTTTCAGGGCATACACAGGGGCGGAGTGGAACGGTCCAGCACAAGGGTTATTGAATCCAGTGCAGGAAGTCAATGCGGCAGAGGCACGAGTGAAAAATGGTTTTTCCACCCGTGACCGTGAAGCCACGGAAATGAACGGCTCAAGCTTCCAAAGAAATGCCGAACAATTAAAACATGAAGCCCAAATAATGAAAGAGGTGAATGGAAATGTCCAAGAAACCAAGCAAGAAGAAACCAACTAAGTTTTGGAACTTCTATCAACCAGATGATTCTGCCCCAGAATTGTCCATCTATGGAGCGATTACCGCCGAGAAATCATGGTGGGAAGACCCAGAGAACCAAGTCACCCACAAAGAATTTGCAAAAGAGTTGAATGCTCTTGGAGATGTGTCCGAAATTGTGGTGAGAATCAACAGTGGTGGTGGCTCTGTCACCGCCGCCAATGCCATCTATACAAGACTGAAAGACCACAAAGCAAAAATCGTGGTGAAGATTGACGGATATGCGGCTTCTGCCGCCACGACCATTGCCATGGCAGGGGATGTGATTCAAATTCCTGAAAATGCTTATTTCATGGTGCACAATCCCTCCATGCAGATTTATGGAAGCCTGACCAAAGAAAAATGCACAGAGTTGGCAAGCACTTTGGACACCATAAAAAATGGCATTATTAGCACCTACAAAGCCCGCACAGGAATGTCAGAGGAAGAAATCTCTGACATCATGAATGCAGAAACATGGTACACAGGGAAACAAGCGGTGGAAGCTGGATTCTGTGATGAAATCATGTTCAGTGATGTGGAAACCACAGCAGAAAATGGAGAAAGTTTCGCCATCAATTCCGTGAGTTTGAACCCAGAAGACTACATCAACATCCCTAAAGAGTTGTTAGATCGTTTTGCCCAAGCAGAAGAACCAGTGGAACAGGCAAAGGATTTTACAAATATTGTACCAAAAACAAAAGAAAATATGGAAGTGGAGGAAAAGGACATGAAAAATGTAGAAGAATTGAAAAACAAATATCCAGAATTATACGCAACGATTGTGGAAGAAGCGAAAATGGCAGAACGTCAACGCATCCAAAACATTGAAGAAATTGCAGTGGCTGGATATGAGCAAATTGTGGAAGATGCAAAATTCAAAAGCGGTGCATTCGCTGGAGATGTTGCCATCCAGATGATGGCTTTGCAAAAGAAACAAGGGGGCCGCTATCTGGAAGACCGTGGCGAAGATGCCGAAGCCAGCAACGCAGGCAAAGAAGGCATTGCCACACCGATGGAAACCGCAGAAAATGCGACCGCAAAAAATGACGCACTTGATGTGGTCAATAAAGTGCTTGACGATGTGTCAGGCAATCAGTAAGGGGGTGTATTTATGGGACTGTATGACATTCAGAAAGGTGAATCCCCAGTGAGCAACTTCCATGCTGGTAATTTCCCTATCGCAAAAGAAACAGGTGTTGTCCAAGATGGCGCCGAAATTCGCAAATATGCTGTGATTGCCACCACACCGGACGGCATGGAAGAAGTCACAGCAGAAACCTTGGAGAACGTGGTAGGCATTGCCGCTGAATTTTCCACGGAAGCTGGTGTGGTTTATTATGCCACAGGGGAATATTTAGAAAGCGCCATCTTATACGATGAAGCAATCGACTTGGAAGACCTGAAAACCGCATTGCGAAAAATCAATATTTATTTAAGTTAAGGAGTGAAACCAAAATGGCATTTGAAACTGATCTGTTTAAGACTGAAACCTTAGTCAGCATTGCTGACAGAGCACCAGAACCAAGTTGTTTTTTAATTGACACATTTTTCCCACAAACCCTGTGCTTTGACACAGAACGCATTCTTTTCGAGTTTGCAGAAAGTGACCGTCAACTGGCGCCGTTCGTCCATCCCAAAAAAGGTGGCGAAATCATGGAAAACGAAAGCTATCAAGTAGAAAGCTACGTTGCACCAATGCTTGCCCCTGAAAGAGTTACTGACGTGGATTCCATCATGACCAAGCGATTTGGAGAAACCCCCTATGGAGGGATGTCCCCCAAAGAGCGCGCCGCAAAGAAATTGATTGACGATTATGCGGCACTGAAAAGCATGATTAAACGCCGTGAAGAATGGATGGCACGAGAAGTCCTTCTGACTGGACAAATTGAAATCATCGGTAAAGGCGTGAGTGAAGTCATTGACTTTGGACTCAGCAACAATGAAACCATTGTGGCAGAAGCTGACAAATGGTCAAGCCCCTCCGCAAACCCTCTTGCAGATTTGCAACGCTGGTACACCAAGGTGCAACAAACTGGGCACATCAACCCTAATGTTTGTATTATGTCCCAAGATGTGATGCAAAAATTTATTGAAAATGAATTTGTTCAAAAAGTTTTTGATAAATCTGCTTATGACTTTGCGGTATTTAAGCCACGAGAAATCAATTCTTGTGTCACCTATGTGGGGACATATCGCCTGCTGAACATTGATTTCTATACCTACAATGAATGGTACAAAGACAATTTCACCGACCCTACAAAATCAGAGGATAAACCAATGATTCCAGACGGGAAAGTCATTCTCTTGTCCAGCAATGCAAAGTACCATCGTTGTTATGGTGGGATTCCTGTGGGCGACAAAACAGCCAAAGTCCCAACCATTGACATTATTGCGAAACCCATTGTCCCAGTGACACGTTTCGTAGAAGACCCACCCACACGTTTCTTGAAACTGAAAAGCCGTCCCTTGCCAGTGCCATCCTTAAAAGATAGCTGGTTTGTGGGAACAGTGATGTAATGCGTAATTTCAAAGACCAAGTGGAGCGGGACACGATGGACGTTTTCTACAATTCAATGGAATTTGCAGAAATACTGACCTTCTATATCGACAAAGAGCAGTACAAAGGTCCTGTGGTAAGGGAAGAGGGCAGTGTCAAAAATCGCACCAAATCCGAGGCAGATAACATCACCTCTCTGGATATGTCAGAAATCACAGCATACATTCCTTTGGCGGTGCTGGGAAAAGTGCCGAGAAAAGGTGTAGACGTGCAGTTTGACAAGAAACTTTACACGATCAGCGAGGTACTGGAAGATATGGGGCAGGTTATTTTGACTTTAGCGGCGGTGATTGAATGATTGAGATTACAGAGGAACAAATAGATAGGGTAAATCTTTTGCTGAATGGAATAAAAGGTGCAAACATAAAAGCCTTTTATAATGCCATAAATCGTGGACTTACCACAGCACGGTCCCAAAGTGGGAAATTGATGCGTGAAGTTTACCACATCAAACAATCCGACATCACTTCAAATCAAAACATCAAAGAGAAAAAAGCCAGCACTGGCAATCTTGTAGGTTCTCTGGAATTTGCTGGGACTATGATTCCGCTCAAACAGTTCAAAGTCACACCTTCAAGCCCAAAGCAAGGCACAGTTTCCGTGGCGGTGCTGAAGTCCGAAAGTGCCACAAGACTAACCCATGCCTATGTTGCTGATTTAGGAAACTATGGTGTGGGTGTCTTTGAACGTGCCACCAGAGAACGTGAATCCTCTATGCAACTGTACGGTCCATCAACAGCACACATGATGGAACACAGTGACGTGATGGACAAGGTGGAGAAGCTGGCACAAGAAACAGTGGACAAACGAGTAGAACAAGAAATATCAAGATTTCTGAACGGATACGGGGTGTAGATATGACAACCAGTGACTTAGTGGATTCTTTGGCAAACTTCATAAAAAATGCAACCAAAGACCTCATGCTTCCAGTTAGGGTGGTGAGTGATGGGGCGGAAAGCAAAACACGAACCCCTATCATTTACAAAATGCGTGTCCCCACGAAAGAGGCTGAAATCCAGCAAATCCCCTATATCGTGGTGCAACACCTGAAAGGGAAAGATGAAAGGGACGAAAACGGAATTGCCTCTTGCACGGCTGTCATCCGGATTCTAATTGCCACTTATTCAGAAAATCAGGAAGAGGGGGCGATTTCTGTTGAAAACATTATCAACAGAATCAGAATCCCTCTGCTAAAACAAGGGATAATTGCAAAAAAGTATCTGGTGAATATGCCACTTGAATACGTCATCTACCCAGACCCGATCCCACCGTATTATCTAGGTGAAATGATTACAAACTGGCAAGTACCGCCAGTAGAAAGAGAGGTAAGATATGATTAGTTATAACACAAGCCAGTCAAAAGCAGAATTGTATACACTGGCAGAAGAAAACGGTATTGAAGTAAACGAAGATATGACAAAAACGACAATCATCAATGCGATTACCAACTACAACAATTCTTTGGAAGAAACCCCTGACCTGTCCGAATCGGACACCGAGGAAGAACCCAAGGAAGAGCCTTTGGAAGAAACCCCTGACCTGTCCGAATCG
>JAWXUL010000061.1:0-8219 GCA_044432725.1 Eubacteriales bacterium | reverse complement strand
GGAAAACTCAATGGAAAAGCCGAAAGAAGCAATAGAAAACCACCCATCAGATTCTTTTTCCATTCACAACGAAGAACATCCTAACCCAACTGAAACAAAGGAGGAAACAACGAATTGAAGCAGTTTAAGAAAATTTTAGAAAAATCAATCGTCACTTTTATGGTGGCGATTTTTTTCTGTCTGACACCCACCACTGTAAAAGCATACGCACCCATTGTCGAGCCTGAACCAGAGGTGGAAGATGAAATTGTCCTAAAACCAGTGGGAGAACCACTCACTCCTGATGGTAACTTGACTTTAGTAGACGATTTAATCACCAATAACGAAAATGACAAGCAATTTATCACGGCTGTTAGTAAATCAGGGAATTATTTCTACCTTGTCATTGACCGTGCTGGTGATACGGACAACGTGTACTTACTGAATATGGTGGATGAAGCAGACCTGATGTCATTGATGTATGACGAGCCTGTAGAAGTCCACTATACTCTTGAATCGGAAAAAAATAAGGTTGAAGAAGAACCCGAACCAGAACCCGAGCCTGAACCAGAACCTGAACCTGAAATCGTGGAAGAAGAGAAGAGTGGTGGCACTCCCATTCCTCTTATCATTGCCCTAGCCTGCTTAGGTGGAGGTGGTTTCTACTACTTTAAGTCCAAAACCAAAGGAAATGGCAATGAAAATCCTTATTCTAGTTATGATGATGACATGGACTTTGACATGGAAGAGGGTGATGTGGACGTGGATGACGATGTAGAGTAGGTGAAGCCTATGCCACACTTTTCAAAGGAGCAAATTCAAGAAGCCAATCGCACAAATCTTATAGAATATGCAAAATCAATCGGCTATGAATTGGAAAAACCAAGTGGTGGTGCTTGTAAAGTGAAAGGGTATGGGGGATTGTTTGTTTTTGAACGTGGATTCTGCCATCATTCCGAGGATAAAAAAGGGAATGTGATTCAGTTTCTCATGGAATACGAAAACAAAACTTTCCCCCAAGCGGTGGAGGATTTACTAGGAGGGCGAGCCTACGAACCGATTCCTTATACCTCTCCTAAACAGCAGTATTCTCGCTCACCCCCACCTAAACCACCCCAAGAAGATTTTCATTATTCTTCACCACCCCCAGAAGATTTTCATTATTCATCGCCACCCCCAGAAGAGTTTTATTCTTCACCACCTCCAGAAGAGTTTTATTATTCGTCACCACCCCCAGAAGATTCCTTTTATTCATCACCACCCCCAGAAGAGTATTCCTATGCAGATATTCCACCCCATAATTCCTATTCTCGTTCAGAATTACCTCAAAACCATCAACCATTCAGCCCAAAGGAGAGAGGAACACTGGAACTGCCTGAAAATAACCCCAACACCTTTCAAGTGGAAAAATATCTCACAGGTGAACGGTGCTTAGATTCGGAAATTGTCAAGGACTTACTGCAAAAAGGGGATATTTTTCAGGCAAAAACCTATCGTGGAGAGTTTACATTCGCAAATTGTGCTTTTGTGGGCTTCGATAATCAGAAACAAGTAAAATTCTGCTCACTGCGGTCTATGGGAAGAGCAAAATTCAGACAAGACGTTGCAAACTCCGATAAAAGTTACCCCTTTGTGATGAAAGGTCGGTCAAATCGCCTTTTTGTCTGCGAAAGTCCTATAGATGTGGTTTCTCATGCGACTTTAACCAAGATGAACAACAATGACTACACCGAAGATTCCAGAATTTCTTTAGGTGGTTTATCTGATAAGGCACTGGAACGGTTTTTGTCCGACAATCCTCAGATTACTTCCATTGTTTTTGCCTTAGATAATGATAAGGACGGTTTAGACACTCGGGGAAATCCTCACAACCACGGTCAAGTCTTTGCTGAAAAATGCTCTCAATTATACGGTGAACGAGGGTACAAAACCATGATTCAGACCCCAAAAGGGAAAGATTTCAATGAGGATTTACAAAATATCGTCATGGGTGTGAGAGAACAAAAAGCACAGACCCACCAGCAGAACAGACCCCCACCACAAGGACAACACAGACCACCTAACAATTTCCCACAAAGAAAAACAGGGGAACGATAATTTTAACAGTAGAAAGGATAATTTATGTACTTAAAATTTATGGAACAACCACAAGAAAAGACGATTCCAGAAAAATTCCACCATAACCTTAGCTTTTTTCTGGCTAATCAGATTGTAAACAATGGTGCTGATACCAAGGAGGTCACTACCTTGCTTAGTGACCTCCCTGTGGATTTGCAACACTTCAACCCCTTAGAACACTGGAAATTCTACCACATTTTCTCCTATGAAACGGAAAGTGATTCTCCTTTTGCCCTCACCACGAAAAATAACTGCTTGTTTGGTCGCTCTGCCGTTCGTTTGTATGAATCCTTGGATTGTGGCACAGCAGACCATAACTTCACAGCTTTTGAGGGCTTCGAGGTGTGGCTTCTGGATGATATGACCTTTGTTACCGTGGGGATTCACCAAGTGGAGGTTGAAGCGGAATTTGGAACATACACTGCCAACTATCGCTATCCAAAACCTTTGTCACAATGCGACTTTGACGTGGAAACTTTTCTCCAAGATGATTTCTTTTACCTCCTTGCTGAAACGGTGCTGGATGAATAAGAAATAGGAAACGAAAAACCAAAACACTCCCCGACCTCTGCCCTTTACTGGGATATGTTGGGGAGATGAAAGGAAAATCAAAATGGAACAATTAACAACTTTTACCCATGAGATGGGAGAAATCCGAATGCTTGAAATTCAGGGTGAGCCTTGGTTTGTTGGAAATGATGTGGCAAAGATTCTAGGGTATAGTAACTCTAGTAAGGCTGTTATCACCCACGTTGATTCAGAGGATAAAAGAACAGAAGTAATACCGACTTCCCAAAATGGGAATACGGTAGGAAAAGTAAACCTCATCAATGAATCTGGTTTGTATTCCCTCATTCTTTCCTCTAAACTGCCCACTGCAAAAATTTTCAAAAAGTGGGTGACATCCGAGGTCCTGCCCTCCATCCGCAAGCATGGATTCTACGCAAAAAAGGAACTGGTGAATGACCCTGACTTCTTGATTGCACTGGGCAAAATGGGTGAGCAAATGAAACAGGAGCAAGCCGAAAAAGAAGCCTTGCAACAGGAAGTGCAACTCTTATCCGAAGCCTTGACGGAATACGCACCACAAATCAGCTACCTAGAAAAGATTTTATCTTCCGACTGCACCCTCACCACCACTCAAATCGCTGCGGACTACGGTATTTCTGCTCGTAAACTGAACGATATTCTTCATCAGGAACGTGTGCAATATAAAGTCAATGGTCAATGGATTCTATATCAAGAGCATAAAAATCAGAATCTCACCCATTCCGAAACTATGTTAGTAAATAATGGGCTTCGTTCTGTGGTTCACACAAAATGGACTCAATATGGACGGCTTTTGATTCATAATATCCTGATTGCGAGAGGATTTGAACCATTATAGGAAAGAAACTGAATGTACTGGTAGCCTGTGAAGAAAGTCAAGCCGTTTGTAGTGCCTTTCGGGAATTAGGACATCAAGCCTTTTCTTGCGATATAGAACCCTGTAGTGGTGGGCATGAAGAGTGGCACATTCAAAGAGATGTACTTCCTATTTTAGACGGTAACTGCACGTTTACCACCTGTGACGGAAAAAAACATGAAATAATCGGGCGATGGGATATGATTCTAGCCTTTCCAAGCTGTCAGTACCTTACCACGGCTGGAACTCGGCACTTTTCGCCCAAGTGCAATCCACCCGAAAAAATCAGAGAAAGAGAGCGACTGCGAGAAGAAGCGGTCGCTTTTTTTCTTGCCATCTACAATGCTAGTTGCTCAAAAATTGCCCTTGAAAACCCTGTCGGATATATGAATACCCACTTCCAGAAGCCAAACCAAATAATTCATCCTTATTTTTTCGGTGACCCCTATCAAAAAAGGACTTGTTTGTGGTTAAAAGGCTTGCCACTGCTAACACCTACGGATATGTTGGAAAAACCAGACCCCACTTATATCAGTCAGGGGCAAGTCAACAACGGAAAACCTATCAACTGGGTAGAGGGGATTCGGGGGACAAGCGGAGGACAAAAAGGGAGGGCGAAGGCGAGAAGCAAGACATTTTCAGGTATCGCAAAGGCAATGGCGAGCCAATGGGGAGGTGAATTACTGTGAATTGCCATATTTGTTGCCATAAATGTGAAGAAAGAAAACTATACTGCCACAGCACTTGTGAAAAATATTTAGCTGAAAAAGAAATATCTGCCAGAATCAAAGAACAGCAAAGACAGGAGCAAGATTTTCTGACGTATACCAGTGAACGAGTGGCACAACTGGAAAGACGGAGCGATGTTGTAAGAAGCATGAGAAATAAACGAGCAAATTCAGGATAGGAGATTTTAATGACAGTAGGAGAAAAACTGAAACGGCTTCGCATGGAACAGGGTATGACCCAGAAAGAACTCGGTCAAGCTGTGGGCTTTCCAAAATCCAATGCAGACGTTAGGATGACCCAATATGAACGTGGCTACCGATTGCCCAAAAAGGAATTGTTGAATCAATTTGCACAGGTCTTGGAGGAAAACCCCTCTGTTTTCGTGGGAAGAAATGCCGTAGAACGGACAGTACAAGAGATCTACTGGATGACACCGCAAGAGCGACAAGAAGTAGTCCAAGCCGTGGAGGAATTAAAAGACAAAGAAACGGATGTGGACTTAGGAAATATTACCGAAGATGAACTAATTCTTTGGAAAATCAAATGGACGAGC
The DNA here is from genome assembly GCA_044432725.1 of Eubacteriales bacterium. Classification (GTDB taxonomy): domain Bacteria; phylum Bacillota; class Clostridia; order Oscillospirales; family Oscillospiraceae; genus JAWXUK01. Next base: position 3,435 of record JAWXUL010000061.1, on the reverse strand, counting down.
CATCAGGCAGAAAGTGAGGAATAAATGCAACTTATTATAGCTGAAAAACCCTCTGTCGCAAACAGTATTGCGAATATTTTAGGAGCTACTGCTCTCAAAGAGGGATATTATCAGGGGGAAAACTCCCTCGTGACATGGTGTGTCGGACATCTTGTGACCCTTGCTCCAGCAGAAATCTATAACCCTAACTATGAAAAATGGGATTTAACAGATCTTCCTATTATCCCAGAAACTTTCAAATTCCGTGTGACCGAGGGAAAAGAAAAACAATTTAATACGGTGAAACAGCTTCTTCATCGTCCAGACGTGGAAGTTGTCATCAATGCCTGCGACGCTGGGCGAGAGGGAGAACTGATTTTCCGTCAAGTCTACAACTTTGTGGGATGTACTAAACCAGTGAAACGTCTGTGGATTTCCAGCATGGAGGATATGGCGATTCGTGAGGGATTCCAGAACCTAAAAGACGGACATGAGATGGAAAATCTGTATCAATCTGCTCTTTGCCGTAGTATGGCTGATTGGATTGTGGGTATCAATGCTTCTCGACTATTTTCTTGCCTGTATAAGCAATCTCTCAACGTAGGTCGTGTGCTTTCGCCTACCTTGTCAATGGTGGCTGAACGTAATGCTGAAATTATTGCCTTTCAATCCGTGCCTTTCTATCAGGTGCTTCTGAACTGTGGGGAATTTTCTTTTTCATCCCCAAGAATCCCTGATAAAGCACAAGCACAACAGCAATTACAGGCGATTCAAGGAGAATCTGTGGTTATTCAGAACGTGATTGAGCAAGAAAAAGCAGAAAAACCTCCAAAACTCTATGACCTCACCACTCTCCAACGAGAAGCCAACCGTTACTTGGGATTTACGGCACAGCAAACTTTAGACTATGCACAGGCACTCTACGAGAAAAAATTAGTCACCTACCCACGGACAGACAGTCGCTACTTAACTCAAGAAATGGAATATTCTCTGGAAAGTTTGAGTGTTATGGTGCATAAATACCTTAATATTTCTGTGGTAGACTACCAACCACGCACCCAGATCGTAGTTGATTCTTCTAAAGTCAGCGATCACCATGCCATTATCCCAACGCAAGGGCTGGAACATGGAAACACGGAGAAATTGCCACACGGTGAACGTGAAATTCTGAAATTGATTTGTACCCGACTTCTTTCGGCAATGTCTGAACCCTGTGTGTACTATGAAACGAATATTTCAGCACAATGCGGAGGGGAAGTCTACACAACAAAAGGCAAAACCGTTCTTTCACAAGGGTATCGACTGTATGAATCTCAAGGTTTGAAATCTGAAAGTAATATCTTACCTATGACTGCCGTGGGTGAAGTTTTAGATTTGGATGAAGCCACCATCTGGGAGGGACATACCTCACCACCGAAACAATTCACCGAAGATACCTTGCTTTCTGCTATGGAAAGGGCTGGACGTGAAGAAGAGGTTGAAGCGGAATTTTGTGGCATTGGTACACCAGCGACCAGAGCTGCCACACTGGAAAAATTAGTGGCTGTCAATCTGATGGCACGGCAAGGCACAGGGAAAAACCAGAAACTTGTTCCCACCTCAAAAGGTCATGCCCTCATTACCATTCTACCTGATTCCGTGAAATCTCCCCTTATGACTGCGGATTGGGAAGAAAAATTAAAGGCGATTGAACTGGGTACACTGATTCCAGAAGATTTTATGTGTGAGATTGTTGGGCTGATCACAGTACTGGTGTCTACTTATGAAGAAGTCAAAAACGCAAAGGCTCTCTTTCCTAGTCAATTCTCTCCTGTTGGGACCTGCCCTCGCTGTGGCAAAAATGTGGTAGATACCCAAAAGGCTTATTCCTGTGAAGATGGGGATTGTGCCTTTATTTTATGGAAAGATAACCGCTTTTTCACTCTCAAAGGAAAGAAAATCACCGAAACCATTGCGAAAGAACTACTCACCACTGGCAAGACATTCTTGAAAGACTGCCACTCTGAAAAAACTGGAAAATCCTATGACTGTACTATCTTTCTCGATGACAAAGGTGGGAAATATGTAGATTTTCGTATGGAATTTGCCAATAAAGGAGAAAAGACATGAGGGTAGCACTCCATGACAGCGAAAAAGAGCATATCAAAAAGAAAATCTTTCCAAACCTCGCTCTGATGAAGATTTCCACCTTTCATAAAGCAAGAGATGATTCTGTAGAGTGGTGGCAACCGATGGAGGACTATGACAGAGTGTACTCCTCTAAAATTTTTGATTTCACCCCTGAAAATCCATTTTTACCTAAAAGCACTATTAAAGGTGGCACTGGTTATCGTGATATTCCCTTAGACCAGACTTTAGCCCCAGAAATTGACGATTGTTTTCCCGATTATACTATTTATCCCAACTGTGACTATGCCATTGGGTATCTCACTCGTGGCTGTCCGAACCGTTGTCGCTGGTGTGTTGTTCCTCAAAAAGAGGGTGCAATTAAGCCTTATCGGTTGTGGCAAGATGTGGTGAGAGAGGATAGTATGAAGCTGACTTTAATGGATAATAATATTTTAGCTTGTTCCCACGGACTTTCCCAATTAGAGGAACTTACTGCGACAAAATACAAGATAGACCTAAACCAAGGGATGGATGCTCGTTTGGTCACACCAGAAATTGCACAATTATTGTCTAAACTTCGGTGGCAACGGTACATTCGTTTTTCTTGTGACCAGATTTCCCAGCTAGACCATATTCAAAAGGTAGTTGATATGTTAGGTGAGTTTGGTGTGTTACCCTATCGAATTTTTGTTTATCTGTTAGTGACAAAAGATATTGAAAATGCTAGTTTCCGTGTGGAAGAACTGAAAAAAATGGGAAAACTCTGTGTCTATGCCCAATCAGAGCAAAATGCTAGTCTAGGGATTCTACCCAACAAGGCACAAAAAGAATTTTCTAGTCGGTATATGTATAGCCGATGTTATTTGAAAGAAACTTGGGAGGAATACGTTCAAAGAAAAGGACTTATCTTCCCAGAACCGTAAGAATAGGAGAGAATATTCATGGACGATGAAAAAAAGTATACTTAGAAAGCCCACAAGAAGCCTTTGAAAAGGGAGAACGTGACCAATATCGAGAATCTTTCCACGAGAATGTTGCTTGTGCCAATTTTCTGAAAGAACAAATCAACGAAAATTACAAGGACAACAGCCTGAACACCCAAGCCGTACTGGAAAATACCGTGGAGGAATATGGTGTTGAACGTACTAAAATGATTCTAGCCGTGACTATCCAAGAATTTAACCATGATGGACGTATTTCTCGGGATAATAAGGCTTGGGCGAGTGAAATTCCTACTCCCAACGATGAAACGAACCGACATGAATATGTTGTGGAGCAATCTGGAATGATTGATATGCTCGCCCGAAAACTACAACAGATTGAACCAGAATTGATTCAGGCTATGAC
>JAWXUL010000060.1:0-8396 GCA_044432725.1 Eubacteriales bacterium | reverse complement strand
GCATGATATCTGCGAAGGCATTGTTCATTTTGCTCATATTTTGAGCAAAAAGGATAGATAATCCAACAATTGCTGCAAATAATATCACCAAAGCAATGGTCGAAAACGAGGTTTTCTTGGGTGCTTCATTCATTTGTTAGTTCCTCCTTAACATCAGGGGAGATATATTTTTCTTCAAACTCTTGCACTGGAATTGGTCTAGAATAATAATACCCTTGTCCTAATTTACAGCCTAGTTCGTATAACATCTGTCCTTGCTCGTTGTTTTCAATGCCCTCAGCAAGGGTTGCAGTGTCGTCCAGTTCGTTACACATATTCAGCACATTTCTAACTAAAATTTTATTTTTATTGCTCATCGTCAAATTATCTACTAAACTTTTATCCAGTTTCACTTCGTCCACATCAATCTGTGCCAAGGTGACAATATTGGAATAAGCACAACCAAAATCGTCCAGTGAAATCTTAAATCCATGGGTGACAAAGTCCACAATCAGGGAAGAAGCCACTTCATTTTCAATCAGTCCCACTCTCTCTGTCACTTCTATGACCAACAGATTTTTCGGCACGGAATACAATTCGCAAATATCAGAAATGGTTTTCACAATGCCATATTCTAGTAAAGTGACACGGCTTAAGTTCACAGAAATGGGAAGAGCCTTCCCTTCTTTGTCCCATTCTGACAATAATTTACACACTTGTTCCACCACGAAGATGTCAACATGACGAATGATAGATTTTTTTTCATACAAGGAAATAAATTGATCTGGAAATACCATTTTCTTGTTTTTCTTATCATATCTACGAATCAAAGCTTCTGCGCCATGCAAAGAACCATCTTCTAAGCGAACCTGTGGTTGCAGATAAATCATAAATTCTTCATCTTCTAAAAACGAGAGCAAATCACTTAAAGTGGAATCTGTGATATCATGGAATTTTATTTCTGCATTGTGGTAATACTCCTGTTTATTGATGTACATCACTGTGTCTGCTTCTTGTATCATCTCTAAAACATCATATTTTCCTGTATTCCACGAATGTCCCACAGCAAAAAGATTTTTCTCGCTCTCTTTTAGTTTTTGTTGTAACGCTACACAGGATTTCTCAAAAGCTTCCTTATCAATATCAGGAAAAAATGCGACAAATTCATCTCCTGCGATACGATAAAAATCAGTGTTGAAATGCTCTTTTACCATGTCTGCAGATTTTTTGATCATGTAATCCCCTTTGACATAACCAAATTCAGAGTTCACCATTTTCAAGCCGTTCACATTGGCAAGAACCACACCGATGCTTTGTGGTGCATGGTTTTGGATTTCCTCTACCCGCTGAGCATAACTAATTCTGGTGCGAAATCCTGTCAAAATATCCAGACTTGTTTCTTGACATACGCTGTCTTTGATCTGACTGTGGGTAATGTCATGCTCCACAAATTTAGAAACAGCTTGAATCAAGCGGAAGTCATTTTGGGATGCTGTTCGATTGCTGACAATCAGAAGCGCTACAGCTTCTTTTGCTTCGTCCTCTACCACAGACATGACCAAATCATTTAAATGATATACTTGCAACAAATCTTCGCCGGTATTGTGACTGTTTTGATCTGCCACTAAAGTTGCTTCTAGCATCCCTGCTTCATTCCGTGTTTTCAACCATTCTAGCAGTCTACTCACATCCATTTTAAGGGATAAATCAGGTGAAACAAGAATTTCTCTAGATTTTTTCCAATAATTAATGCAAGGGAGATGCATAGTGTCGTGGTCCACTCGATACAAATAAGTTTTATCTGCACCATAATGCTTGCCCAGTACTTCTAATAAGTGAGGGACACGGGTTTTCTCGTCCTCTTGCATAATTGCTATGCAATCTGTCATGGCTTGTTCAAAACAAGATGTTTTTTCAGAAACAAGGGTTTCTGGAATACATTTCATAAAGTACAAGGTTTTGTCCTTGTATTCTAGCAGTAACACCGTGATATTAAAATGAAGGTTCATGGTACTGTCATAAACTTCTCGTTCTAATACCTTACCTTCGCTCCAGTCAAAATTAGGTGGTATTTCTTCTACGCTACCATTTCCATTGACAACCTCGTTTTTGATCACTTTATAAAATTTTTCCCCGATTACTTCCAAATTATTACCCAGTAATAATTTCATGTTGTCATTGAGATAAACAACTTCATCTGTTTTCGCATCCACTAAAAAGCAAGGCTCTTTATGACGCTGAAACAGAATTTCCCAGTGTTGGTTGGTTTCCATTTTTATCACTCCTTGTGGCAAGATATTGTGGGTAACTGCACATTTATCACCATAGAATCGTACATTTTTTATTCTACCACAAAATAGGACAAAAAGCAAGGAAATTTTTCCATGATTTCCACAAAATTCTCTCTTGCCAGAGGAATGTGTCTAAAAATATCACTTAGGTTCATTTTTACGGCGATTACAGCACTTTTGAGAGAAATTTAGAGGAACCTATTTTTCAATCAAGGCTGATTTTGGGTTAGCCTTGACTTTTCTACAGGGAGAGGTTATGATAAGGCAATACCTAGAAAAGAGGAAAAGAATGATAAGATTTATTGAAAAAAATTTCATATTAAAGCAGAACCTAAAGGAAGAGCAACAAAGGCAACGATACGCCACTGTTTCTTCCACTGTTGGCATATTTTCTAATTTGATTCTTAGTATATGTAAGATAATGTGTGGTATTTTCTTTTCTAGCGTTTCTGTGATTGGCGATGGTATCAACAATTTATCCGATTGTGGTACCTCTATTATCACGCTGATTGGGTTTAAATTATCAGAAAAACCAGCAGATAAAAAACACCCTTTCGGACACGCACGAATTGAATATATTTCTGGATTTTTGGTTTCTTTTGTTATCTTATTTGTGGGATTTCAGCTAGTCTTGTCCTCTTTTCAGCAAATGATCAATCCAACTGAATTGGTTGTCAGCAGTTTGACCCATAGTATTTTAATATGCTCTATCTTTGTTAAATTTTGGCTTTATCTATTTCACAAGAAAATAGGGTTAAAAATCCACTCTAGTGCCATCCTTGCCGTGGCAAAAGATTCGTTCAATGATATTTTCATCACCATAGGCGTGCTGATTTCCAGTGGACTTTATCAGTTTTGGCACATCAATTTAGATGGTCATATTGGTGTTTTCATTGGGCTTTTGGTTGCAAAAACAGGATTTGATTTTGCGCAAAGCACATTGAGCCCTATTATAGGAGAAGCACCAAAACCAGAGTTCATACAAGAAATCCACAAAGAAATCATGTCTTTTGAAGAAGTTTTAGGTGTTCATGACTTAATGGTACACAGCTATGGGGAAGAAAGGTATTTTCTTTCAGTTCACATCGAATTCGATGCCAAAATGGCATTTATTACCTGTCATGAAATCGCAGATGCTATTGAAAGGCAATTTGAAAATCGTGGGATTCAAATTGTTGTGCACACTGACCCTGTGGTGACAGACAGTCCAGAATTTGACCAATACAAGAACATGGTAGAAACCGTTTTAAAAGGTATTGATACAGCGTTAGATTTCCACGGCTTTCGCTATGTTAATGCAGGGGAGGAGATAAAACTTCTTTTTGATGTGGTCAGACCTTGCCATTTGAATCTTTCTCCTGAAAAGCTCTCAGAGAAAATCATATCAGATTTAAGGAAAGAAAATGAGAATTTTATTTGTTTCATACGTGTGGACGAGCATTATAATGAAGTAAATCTTTCATAGGAACCTCACACAAACAGGGAAATTTATTTCCTTTTTTGTTTTTTGAGGTTCCTTTTAAAGTTCTGTTTTTTCCTCTCTGTGGTCTTTGAAGATAAAGGTTGGTACTTACTGCTCCTCTTTGTATTTTTTTTGTGTCGCAAGACCGCCTCGTATATGTCTTTGTGCTTTGTTGACTTCTAATACTTCTTTTACTTTTAAGTATAATTGACGATCAAAAAGCTGTAGTCGGTCTGAGATGTCTTTGTGTCGTAACATCACTAACAAGAACGGATTGGCCTAAACCAATATCCGACAGTAATTTAAGATAAATCTCTACTTTTCTGTCAGAATTGACAACAATTTTATCAATAATTCGTTTTAAGGCGGCGTTGTCTACATTGTCCATGTTCAACGACTTTTCTAAATCTTGGAAGGTCTTGTTTAAAGCAATCTCTAATTGGTCCCCACGAGTCAGGTTATATTGAATCAGTTTCAGCTGATTTTCTATCCCCTCAATTTCGTGATTTAAGTCCTTTACTTTTTCACGCAACTCCTCCCGAGAGATGAGTTCATCCTCATACATGTCCATAAATTTTTCTCGCTTACGGTTGCATTTGGACAGACTGGTATTGAGGTCTTTTTCTAAGTTTGCATTTTCATCTTTAGACTTGTAGACTTTGTTAAATTTTGCCACAATGTGCTTGATGGTGTCTTTACGATTGTTGAGAATCTGTGTAAAATATTCCTTCAGAATTTTTTTCAACTCTTCTTCATTGACTTTACTGTGGTTATCGCAACTTGCCACACCATTGGCATTTCGTCCAGAGCAGACCCAATTCACCTTATTGTTTTTGAATTTCCGATCTAAGCGCCGAAAACTATACCCACAACAGTCACATTTGATTAAAGTCGAAAAAATATGCTGATTACTATGACGTTCCCGTTTAATATTGAAATCGTGGTTCCTTTTTTTGAGTAATTCCCCTGCATTTTGAAAGGTTTCATCGTCAATAATTCGCAGTTCAGGCTTGTCCACCACAAACCACTCATGCTCCTCTTTTTCTTCTCGTTTACTGGTTAAAAAGTCCACAATTTCAGTTTTTCCGTTGACGATTTTTCCTACATAAATTTCATTGGTCAAGATTGCTCCGATACCATTTTGATTCCATTTGCAGTTTCTTTTGGTAACTAAGCCCTCACCGTTGAGAATTTGGGCGATTTTATTGCAACCATAGCCACTTTGGATGTATAAATCAAAAATTCTTTGAACAACACTGGCTTCCACCTCGTTGATGTTCAGATTGAAATAGTCGCCCTTAATTTTATCGTAGCCATAAACCAAATTGGGGACGCGCCCTTTTTCAGCGTTCTGTTTTTTGCCGAATTTGACACGTTTAGAAGTGTTTGCACTTTCTTCTTGTGCCATGGCTGAAAAAATGGTCAACACAAATTCACTGTTCCCCAAAACACCCATGTTAGCTGTCAGGAACATAGTTTCAATGTTTAATGCCTTTAATTCACGAGTATTTTGAAGAAAATCTACTGTATTTCTTGAAAAACGTGAAAAATCCTTCACAACTACTTGCTGAAATAAACCATGGTGAGCATCACGCATCAGTTGAAGAAATTCAGGACGATTTTTGGTTTTCGTGCCAGAAAGTCCTTCGTCCGCATAAATCCGTACTAAATTATCCCCATTTCTCTTAGCATATTCTTGGAAAAAGGTCTTTTGTGTTTCCAAACTGTTTAATTGGTCAGTTTTGTCCGTAGAAACTCGGCAGTAAGCAACAATGTTCATAGCGTTCTCCTTATATTTTTCGTTCACTCGCCTCTATATTGTACATCAAAAGTTCCCTTGCGTCAAGAAAAAATCCTCACACTTTTTAGGCGTGAGGATTTCATATATTTTGTTCAATTTTCTTATAAATTTCTTCTAGCCACGGAAGGTTTACAAAAGATTCACAGTGCCCTTTTCGGCATTGCCCCACAACCATTGGTGAATGACCTGTATTATCATAAAAATAGATATTAACAGGGGAATTCTTTGCAGTTTCGACGATGTTATCAACAGAACGAACAAAACGTCTTGTCACATCCTGATTAGAAATTCCGTGTCCACCCTCTCGCACTCGCTTTGCCACACGTTCCACAGCAATGTCCACACTTTCCAGATGGACGAAGTAAATAGTAACTTCGTAGTCTAAATTCAAAGCTTTATGAATACTTTTGATGATTTCTCGTGATGAAAATGTGGTTTCTCTATGAAAGGAAATTCCTTGTTCGAAATAGTCTTTTTGCATTTTTAAGCAAAGTTTCCCAGACCTGATTTGGTCTTCTGTATTTTTCCAATTTCCCTGAAAACTGTGGATTACTTCGTCAGGATTGATACGAGTACCCAATTCAGGGAAATCCTCTTTGAATATTTTGCGATAAATACTTGTCTTTCCAGCACCATTCACCCCAGCAAATACCACAAATTGAGGGTTATTCTTCATCATTCACACCTTCAAAGGCAAATTCCGACTTTAAATTAAATAAACCAGCATAAAATTTTCGTTCTTGGTGAGTTTGGGCATTTTCTAACCCCTTCATAATATCTTTCGTATTTAAGTTTTCAAATTCCTGAAATAAATCTGACATTTCATCAACTCCTTTTACCTATTATATCACATATTGTTCAGAAATCAAGTTTTTTCAAAAAAAGGAGCAGAATTTCTTCTGCTCCCTTGGGTTATTCGCCACTGGCGATTTTATCTAATGCCCCTTCCTCTAGTTCTTTGAGTGTTGCATCTACTGTTTTGACAGCTGTTTTTGCTGCCAAATCAACCAAAGCTTTCCACAAAACATCAGGTGGGTTTGGGTCGTGAAATGTGTAAGTAATCTCCTGTTTTTTCAGTAGGCATTCCTCCTTTTTCTCTATTTAATCTATGATACGCTTGTCCAAACTATGCTATCTATCCCACTAGGGGAATTGAAACCCATTCACAAGCTTTTTGTCCTAGCCTCTCTGAATGAAAAAATTGGGAAGAAACCGTACTATACCAATCATTCTTTTGAAAAAGTGTTTGCACCCTCAACTACTCGATTATTCCCCAAGTTAGGTTCCTTTCAGATTGGTCATTTGCTCCTAGAAAAGAAAATAGATATTCTTAAAATGTGTGTGATTCATAACATTGATGACCTAATTCGTTATGAATCACTTCATTTAGTCACGAATAATTACACTTTTCATAAGTGCAAGCATTGTGGATTTTTCTTTGTACCAGTGGGGCGAGTGGATTCTAAATATTGTGACAGAATTATGTGGGGTGAAACGAAGCCATGTAATAAGATTGGGGCCATTCGAAAAAATCAGGCTAAAATAGAAAAAGACCCTCTGCTTTTAAAAAGTCAGAGAGTCTATCAGAAGTTTCACAATAGATTGGATAGGAATAAGCACAATTTGAAGATGAAAGAGGAATGATATTGGTGCACGATATAAAATCCTTAATTTAGGGGTGCCTGTTATCGCTTGGAGCCTCGGAAACACATCACCCAAGATGATACACTTTTGAATAGTGATGTGCTTAAGCGATTGAGTTGCGTGGGGAGATGAAGTTTGGGAGTACGTGGCAGAGATAAAGAGGTAGATGCTTGTGATTTGATTACCCTATAAGATGACACCATTCTCAAACAATCGTGTGGTGTGTTTTGATACCAAAGAGTTTGATTACCCTATAAGATGACACCATTCTCAAACTCACTGTAGCTGGTTGACCCAAACTAGGGTGTTTGATTACCCTATAAGATGACACCATTCTCAAACAATCATACAGGTACATATTGCAAGTCTTTTTGTTTGATTACCCTATAAGATGACACCATTCTCAAACCATAAAACCATCTGTCATGGAAATCTGTTGTGTTTGATTACCCTATAAGATGACACCATTCTCAAACACTTATTTCAGCTCTCTGCTTTTTTAATGTGTTTGATTACCCTATAAGATGACACCATTCTCAAACTAAAGTAGCACTTGAAACAGATACCGTAATGTTTGATTACCCTATAAGATGACACCATTCTCAAACGGAAGGCTTCACCCAAGTGATATTAGGTATGTTTGATTACCCTATAAGATGACACCATTCTCAAACAAGAGGCACTGGGCTTGACCTTGCCATATAGTTTGATTACCCTATAAGATGACACCATTCTCAAACACCATGCCGAAAGACAAATTTTTCACTTTCGTTTGATTACCCTATAAGATGACACCATTCTCAAACCCAGAGGATAGGGGAGGTGGGGGAAAGATGGTTTGATTACCCTATAAGATGACACCATTCTCAAACCATTGGGACTCCAAATTCGGCTTTGAGGGCGGTTTGATTACCCTATAAGATGACACCATTCTCAAACTGATAGGGTGCAAGGCTCTAAGGTCGCTTGGTTTGATTACCCTATAAGATGACACCATTCTCAAACAACACATTAAGCGCGGAAGAGAAGCTCGCTGTTTGATTACCCTATAAGATGACACCATTCTCAAACAAAGAAAGAGCAACTGGGGATAATCAACAGTTTGATTACCCTATAAGATGACACCATTCTCAAACAACAGCATTTGCCATATAGCCTGCAAATTCGTTTGATTACCCTATAAGATGACACCATTCTCAAACGGATACCGTGTAGATCA
>JAWXUL010000059.1:0-8648 GCA_044432725.1 Eubacteriales bacterium | reverse complement strand
TCTTTTTACTTCCTGATAGAAAGGTTCTTCGTAATCTTCCTCAAAATCTGCCATAGTATCGCACCTTTCAAATTTATATTTTTTCCACTTATTTTCAATGGAAACAAGTGATAACTAGCCTGACCAAAGTGAGCGAACATAACGGGCAACACCCACGATAAAATGCGTTCTTTATTTTTCGAGTACATCAGTTTGAGCAATTGCATCCCAAATAACTTTTTTTGAACCAAACAAGGAAGCAATTATTGTTATAGGAATCAAAGAAACACAAATCCATTTAATTGAATTTCGTTTTAACACTTTGTTTGCTAAAGCTACTTTCCCTGTACTAGCATCAACAATCTTTAGAGCAGAATTTGGGTTTTGACGATACACAAGGTCAATGAGAGTAGTACACCAGAAACACATTAGCACAAGCCACGCATTTCCACAATTCGGTAGCATCAAAAAAACAACCGAGATACCCAGTGTCACCACATAAGTTATCACTTCAGGAAATTCTAACTCACAAGTAACATACAAACAAAGTAAAGCCATTAAATGACTAAAAACATTTACATCGCCATAATCGTATATAAAGTACATCAGTGGTGCAATATTTAATCCAGGAATTAAAAACGCAATCTTATAAATAAAGTACAATCCAGAATTAGGGACTGCACCACTACCCATCAAATCGTGAGCTGTTACAAGAACACCATATATAAATAAATACGGAATGAAAAGTGCCATTTGAACACCACAAAAGAAATTAAGTCTATTCAATTTTACCATAACCTCTCATAATTTATTTGAATCTTACCTCACCCCAAAAACAGGGAGAGAAATCCCCTCCCTGTCTTTAGTTCATATTTCTGTCAAAACCCTCTTAGGCTACTGCACTTCGTAGACAGATTCATCGTGCCAGACTTCTTCTGTGTCAGCTTTTACATGATAGCACCCACTCCACGCACCCTCCCAAGTTTCTTTACGAGAGGACATCGAGCAAGGCACTATGCCACTTCCCACCAGAAACCACAGCACCCACCGACAAACCATCAGCCGATACTGTGGCTAAGTCCTCCCCCACCACAAAGGCGATGGGGGACTATTTATTGGTCTGTGCCGTACTATACCTCACGAAACCTCACCCCAAAAACAGGGAGAGAAATCCCCTCCCTGTCTTTATTTCATATTTTCTGTCAAAACCCTCTTAGGCTTCTGCACTTTCGGGGAGAGATTCATCGTGCCAGACTTCTTCTGTGTCAGCTTTTACATGATAGCACCCACTCCACGCACCCTCCCAAGTTTCTTGCCGAGAGGACATCGAACAGGCGTTATTCCTCTTCACATCTCAAACAGTATAGCACAAATTTTTCCTCTGTGTTCACTGACTTACACTTACCCACAAGGATAGCACCTAAGTAAAGGTGTAAGGGTCAGTTGGGACTTGCCCAGTGGAATCCTTAATTCCGTTTTCGTGCATTACGCTACGTTCGGCATCGTATGCTTCTTTGTAAATTGCAGAAAGTTCAGACACCACGTTTGCTTCTGCTTTTGTATAATCAGGACTCCAACCACCATGATTATGGCTATAGGTAAGAACTTTTTCACCAGCAGGATTATAGACAAAAAGTGCTTCATCTTTCGTTCCATAATTTAGATTTGCAGTGAATCCATTCAAAAGGGACAACATATTCGGAAGATAAGTGCCAGCAGATGGTTTTATATAAGGTGCCATTTGTGTCATCAAGCTTGCTCTATCTGGACCCACTGTCTTTTCGGCATATTGAACAGTTGCCTGTGACACTTTCGAGGACATATATTCACCATTATGAACACTTTTCTTCGCTTCTTCATAAAGCATTTTAATCAAATCATCAGGGTAGCCAGTGTTATTGACAAAGCCTTCCTCGGAGGATTCCACTTCTTGAGAAGCCTTTGCTTCATCGCTGATGGTGTAGGTGTCGGTGGTTTTGGTGGTGCTAGTGGTGTTGCTCTCCGTTTTTGCGTTGATTTTAGAGTAATTGTAGTAGGAAATCGAGTTTCCTGTGTTTAAGCCGTTGATTGTCATGATAAATCATCCTTTCTTTATTTTTTCTTGACCTCTTGCCATGTAGAGGGGATAGGTTGCGTGACTTCCCACCAGAAACCACAGCACCGACCGACAAACCATCAGCCGATACTGTGGTTACTAACTAATAGAACACTTTATGAACCTCCAAGACACTGAACTTAATTCATCGCACAGTTCTTAATCTTCATAAGGGAATCGTTCTCAATCTGCCCCTACCTGATAATACTCAGGATAGTAAGGAATAACCTCTCCTTGAGCATTTGTCTGGTAGTAATCAGCAGAATATGGTGCGTCCCCTATCAATCCATTTTCGTCAATTCGCAAGGTTTTCAAGATAGAAATCAGTTGCTCTATGCGTGCAGGAATTTCCTCTTCTTTGCCCACATGGGTGTTAAAAAAGACGAGGTCATCATCAATTTTTACACCACATTCTATAGTCCACGTTTCTCGTGTTTCGATATGAGGGTTTTTATTTAATGCTTGGAGAATATAATGATACTCCTCGCCATTATCTGCGAGTAACGGCAGATATGCAGCTTTTTCTTGATAGCCAGTTTCAGTGGGATAAAGCACTTTCACATTTTTGAGAACTTCTTCATCTGCACCCACTGTTTCAATTTCCAATTTAGTTTCTCTCAAAAAATCGTCACCTGATTTTTGCCAAGAATCAGCCGATTCTTCCAGTGTCCTATCAGAAAATGAACCTTGTTGTACACTAACATTCAGATATTGATACCAACCATCTTCATGTGTTTCAGGAAAGACAAATCGATTGACATTCATTATGTCGATTTCCTTGGGCAATCGAAAAGATAGACCATTGGTTTGCACCACAAGTGTTTCATTTTCTCCAAGTATTTCTTCAAAATTTGTGGACAGAATTTCCGTTGTAGAGAGAATTTCCGTTCCTTCTTTTGTTTCGGTAACTTCCGTCTGTCCCTCAGACAAAAGGTTTGGATTTTTTTCTTCAGTAGTACTTTGGTTCGTTGAAAGTCCAAATAACAAACCAACTACCAAAATGGTGGGGAATACCACAGAATAAATCTTTTTAGTATTATCTTTCATATCACACTCTCCTTTTATTTGTTGTCAACTACACGTTATAAAATGTTGGGGATATTTACCAATAAGAGGAAATCAAACAATTTCTTGCTGTCTACTGAAAGTTTTTTTATTATCTACACAAATAAACACAACAGCAAGCAACTAAGTTGTCATCAGTTCATATCCCCCAACATACGTTTCCCACCTGCTTCAACTTGTTCTCTGGTGAGATAAGGGGGTTCACTCTCCACGGCTGTTTCCAGTTTCAGTTCTTGCATAAGTGTTTTGCCATGGGTTAGGATTTGTTGGTGATTGGGGTTGGTTTCCCTTGCTTGTCTTGGTCTTTTCGCAGTGTTTCTTGGGTTCTGCTCATACCAAATCCGTTGATTTTTATAGGTTTGTACTCCTTTCTTTATTTTTTCTCATGACTTCTTGCCATGTAGAGGGGATAGGTTGCGTGACTTCCAATCAGAAACCACAGTACCCACCGACAAACCATCAGCCGATACTGTGGCTACTAACTAATTGAACACTTCATGAACCTCTAAGACACTGTACTTAATTCATCGCACAGTTCTTCATCTTCATAAGGGAATCGCTCTCAATCTGCCCCTACCTGATAATACTCAGGATAGTAAGGAATAACCTCTCCTTGAGCATTTGTCTGGTAGTAATCAGCAGAATATGGTGCGTCCCCTATCAATCCATTTTCGTCAATTCGCAAGGTTTTCAAGATAGAAATCAGTTGCTCTATGCGTGCAGGAATTTCCTCTTCTTTGCCCACATGGGTGTTAAAAAAGACGAGGTCATCATCAATTTTTACACCACATTCTATAGTCCACGTTTCTCGTGTTTCGATATGAGGGTTTTTATTTAATGCTTGGAGAATATAATGATACTCCTCGCCATTATCTGCGAGTAACGGCAGATATGCAGCTTTTTCTTGATAGCCAGTTTCAGTGGGATAAAGCACTTTCACATTTTTGAGAACTTCTTCATCTGCACCCACTGTTTCAATTTCCAATTTAGTTTCTCTCAAAAAATCGTCACCTGATTTTTGCCAAGAATCAGCCGATTCTTCCAGTGTCCTATCAGAAAATGAACCTTGTTGTACACCAACATTCAGATATTGATACCAACCATCTTCATGTGTTTCAGGAAAGACAAATCGATTGACAGTCATAATGTCGATTTGCTTGGGCAATCGAAAAGATAGACCATTGGTTTGCACCACAAGTATTTCATTTTCTCGAAGTATTTCTTCAAAATTTGTGGAAAGAATTTCCGTTCCTTCTTTTGTTTCGGTAACTTCCGTCTGTCCCTCAGACAAATGCTTTAGATTTTTTTCTTCAGTAGTACTTTGGTTCGTTGAAAGTCCAAGAATCAACATCACCACCAAAATCCCAGCAAGACCACTGACCCAAAGTTTTGTTTTCTTCATCTTCATAATATTTCTCACCCTACCTTTTGTGTCGTTCTCACTAAAAGCTAGAGGTGTTAAGCTACTTCTTCTGCCAGTGAATTTCAACAAAGCCGTGGCATAATCACCACGTTCTTCAAGGGATTTCTCACGCAAAACACCCTCGTCACAAGAAGTTTCCATATCTTTTTCCGATAAATAATAAGAAAGCCACACCAAAGGGTTAAACCAATGCAGGGTGAGTGCCACAAAAGAAAGTAGTCTTGTCACATGGTCAAATCTTTTTAGGTGAAATCTCTCGTGAGCCAGAATGAGGGGAATTTCTTCCTCATTTATAGAAGATGGCAGATAGATTTTGGGGGAAATCACACCGAAAACAAAGGGTGAAGTGATGTCATCAGCCAAAAACACTCCTTTTTCTAGTTCTTTTGTGACCATCAACTTCTTTTTTAGTCGTAGCAAAGAAACACTTGCTACCAATAACATTACTATAATGCCAAAAATCCAAAGTATTTGAGCCACATAAGTAAAATTATGGTTATTTTCTACTTCTGCCGAGTGTACAATGGGCAAATTTTCACTTAAATCTGGGCTGACACCTTGCACGTTGGTGGGGATTTCTGCTTGTATCTCTAGTCTTTCGGTGATGAACGAATTTGTAGTGATAGGTTTTTCTTCTTTGGGGAGCAAGCTAATGGCTGATTCCAAGGAAAATGGGCAAAGAAGTCGAAAAAGCACCACCGACCATAAGCAATAGCTATAAACTTTCGGTACTTTTTGTAGAAGCAGACGAGCAAGAACCACAAAAGGAATGATATAGCTTGCTGTCAAATTCATGTTCAAGACAGTGAGGAACACATTTTCCATTAAGATTCACCTCTGCTTTCCGCAATCAATGTTTCAATTTCTTTGATTTCTTCCTCTGTTAGCTTCTTTCTGGAGGAAAAAGCCGTTAAAAATCGTGGTAAAGAACCTGCAAAGCTGTCCTCGATGAACTCTTCGCTTTTCAAAGCATAAAATTCTTCTCTGCTCATTTGTGAGGACACGATTCCTTTGATATTTTGGAAAATACCTCTTTCGCTCAATCGTTTTAAGCTGGTATAAGTGGTGGATTTCTTCCAGTTTAGTTCCTTTTCAGCCAGTATCACCAGTTCTGGAGAAGCGAGTGGTTCGTTTTCCCAGATGATGTCTGCAAATTGCCGTTCGATTTTTCCCATGGTTGGTTTTGTCATATTTACACCTCCTTTCAGTTTCTATGGTTGCAACTAACTATAGTCTACATCATTAAAACTATTTTGTCAAGAGGTTTATAAAATTTTCTTTTGTTATTCAAATTAAATAGGAAGAAAATTACCAGAATTTACAATTCTAGTATACACAGAGATAGGAAACCGATGGACTACCAACAGCTGACCTTATTCTTCCATGACACGTTTTCTCAACACGTCACATTTTCCCTCAATAATTTTTCCTTCCTCCTCGGTCATTTCACGTCGGTTCTTGGTGTACCCTTGTTCAATCATGTCAGAATATCCCATGAGGAACACATCGACCATATCTTGTGGCTCATTGCAGTGTGTCATGCCAAACCAATCTCTTTGACGTTCGTCCCAGAACATCACAGTGTACCCTCTCTGGGTCAAAATCACCTCACAGATGGTATCTTCTTTCAGGTAATCGTGGAATACTTCTAATACTTTTTCAAATGTCATTTTTATCGCCCTTTCATTTTTGGAATTTATTGTAATGGGTATACTTTTTGTTGGTGTCCATCACCTCGTATTTTTCCCTCTCCTTTGGATTTGATACACTGGACTTCGTAGTTCTGTCACACTATTTTAGCATAGAATAAGGTTTCAGAAAAGGGATAAACTAAGCTGACGATTCATAGCGAAGAATTTCCTTTTTCTTCCTCTCTGCATATTCCATGGTTCGCCCAGAGCCACCAGCATAGTTTTTGATGTATGCCACCACCACGTCAGCTTCGTCCACCATCCACTCATTTCTCTTGGAGATAGCAAATCGCTTCGGCACTGTTTCTAAAGGTGGGTAGATGGAATTATCGTAGAGGTTTTCGTTGAAATCTTGGTCGAGGTAAGGAATCACGAGGTAAGACTTGATGTCTGGGTAGGTTGCTTGGAGTTTCTTCACTACTTTGGCAGATAAGCCGTCAAAACTTCCGTAGCCACCAAGTAAAAATTCACTTGCACCTCGGTTTATCAGACTTACTACTGTGTTTTCGAGCCAATCTTGGACTAGAGGACTTTCCGAAACATATCGGTGTCCTAAAAATGTGACGGTCATGTGTTTCTCCTTTCGGCTGTTGACGTTACTATTGAAGAGGTTGCTCTCCTGTATACTCTTTAGAAGCAGAATCAAATTGTGTATCATAATAATTATAAACGATTGAATTGTATATTACAATGGTTTAACAAAAATAAATCATGTAGATTTACCTAGTGTACATTATACAATAGTGTATACAGGAGGTGTTACATCATGTTTGAGGAATATTTTTCCAAGAGAGTATTTGCGTTGCGTTCCGAAAAAGGGATTTCTGCACGAGATATGAGTTTGTCTTTAGGTATGAGTGAAAATTATATCAATCAAATAGAAAATGGAAGAGCCTTACCATCAATGCAAAACTTTTTCTATATTTGTGAATTTTTAGAAATTTCACCTAAAGATTTTTTTGACGAAGAAAAGACAACACCAGTGACACAAAATGAATTGATAGCTTTAACGAAAGGACTGCAAAATACACAAATCGAAAACTTGAAAGAAATCGCCAGAGGGTTTCAAGCACTTAATAAATCTAATTAGAAAAAGAGGGTGACGTGAGTTGCCCTCTTTTCGTTTTTACCGAAATATCCACTTTTCAATTATAACGCAATACGTTTCTTTCGTCAATACAGAATGTTAATATATTCGGTAGTAGGGTAAAATAGTCTAAAGAGGTGATACCCTATGACGAAATCAGAACAGAAAGCCATGGCTACTAGAATCAAAAGGCAACGTGAAAAATTACTGTATACCCAAGAAAAATTCTGTGAGGTAATCGGTCTGTCTGCCAGTAGCTATACAAAAATAGAAAATGCGTTTCAAAATCCATCTTTGGAAACTCTTATTCTAATCTCCACGCACCTTAATATTTCTTTGGACTATCTTGTATTTGGTGACGAAGAGAGATTTACTGAAAATCCATCAGAAAAGGAAATTCTTCAATCCTTGCTTAGTGATTGTTCCAGCACAGAGTTAAATAAGGTCGGCAACGTGCTGAAAAAATTATCTGAAATAAGTGATAGAGGGTGACTGTGGTTAGGTCACAGATTCTTGTTGACTTTCCCTCACGGCATGGTATAATGTTAGTATAACGCAAACAGAGAAAGGGTGATTGTTATGGATAAGGTCGCAAATATCACTACCCAAGGAAAGAAGCCATCTTTTTTTCTGGAAGATTTTTCAGAAGAAGCACTGGATAAAGCACTGCAAAAAGGCTTAGAAGATTTACAGAATGGTCGGGTACTAACATCAAAACAAGTCCGTGAAAATATGAAACGAGATTTTGGTGTATGAGCCAGTGGGAAGTCATTTATACGGAGCAGGCAGAAGAGGATTTGCGTGGGATTTATCAGTACATCGCCTTTGAATTAAAAGAAGAGCAGACGGCTGAAAATATGTATTATACCATTGCAGACACCATAGACAAATTGGATTCTAACCCTTTTGTCTATGCTCCCTATCCGAAAGAGCCGTGGTATTCTATGGGTTTGCGAAAAATCCCCATCAAGAATTACCTCTGCTTTTACTTACCTACCGAAGAAAATATGTCCGTCAATATTTTGCGTATCATATACGGCAAACGTGATATTGAGCCTTTGCTTCAAGAGATTGAGTGGTAGGCTACCTCGGGTGGTACTGACATTCTCGGGCTAGGTGACATTTTCGGGTGGCACTGACATTCTCGGGTTGGGTGACTACTTTGGGTGGCACTGACATTCTCGGGCTGGGTGACTACTTTGGGTGGCAGTAACATTCTCGGGCTGGGTTTCTACTTTGGGTGGCAGTGACATTCTCGGGATAGGTGACTACATCGGGTGGCACTGACTTTCTCGGGTAAAGGTTCTA
>JAWXUL010000058.1:0-8771 GCA_044432725.1 Eubacteriales bacterium | reverse complement strand
TCTGTTTTTTACCAAAAAAGTGAAGCCTGCCAGGGTGGTAGCCAACAAACAGAGCTTCCCAAAAACATTTTTCTTTTTCATATCTTTTCCTCCAAAATCAAATTAAATAGGTAAGTGCCACACCAAAGGTCAAATATGGTGCCAGTGGTGCGGACAGGTCGTTGAGTTTTTCCGGGTTTTTGAACCCCAAACTGGCGAAGTACAGCAGAATCAAGGTTGAAATGGCTAAAATCAGAGCCAGTAACGTGGTGTGATACCCTAAAAACACACCGATGGCGGCCACCAATTTGATGTCACCGCCACCCACTTTTCCAGGGAATATCATGGCCACCACCAGAAAGGGGAGGGCCAAAAGCCCTCCCCAAATCTGGAAACTTGGCAGTGCCATGAACGCAATCATAACTGAGAGAAAGTCCGGAATGATTCTCCACTTTATGTCCGAAAAAGTTGCCAAAAGGAGCAGAGTAAGGAATAGAGCATTAACCGGTATAATCAAACATTTCCTCCACCTTTTCTGTGACGGTAGGTAACACCACCTCATCGAAAAGAGTGTACAATCCAGCCAAAAGTAGAGCACCAATGACCACGCTGATGAGGACTACGATGGCTTTTCTTAACCCCGAATGTACACGATAGAGAAAATCACCCTGCAAGTATTTCCAGAACTTTGCTCGATTTGTAGTGAATTGCATTGTTGGCGTGAATACCATATTTCATCATTCCTTTCATTTTTAGACAAAAAAGTGCGTATCCTGAAAATTCAGAAATACGCACTTTTTTTGAGGTGTTTCGTTGTTTCGTATGAGATGGTGTTGGGGTGATTGAGGTGATCAACTCCTTTCCCATGGGCATGAAAAAACGACTGATTTCTCAGTCGTCTTTTTCTTTAAATTCTAAATGATTGGCTTCACACCAATCTATGGCAATTTTTCTGTAACCTTCATCATGGAAGTGATACCACATTTTTTCAATCCCATGATAATTCACGCATTGTTTGAAGCGTCTGAAGGCTCCTTTTCCTCGTATTGCCTCCCAAAGTTGTTCCTTTGCTACAGATGGAGTCAGTGTGTCAATGAATTCTTCCATCATTTTATACTCGTGAATCTCATATTTACTGGGTAGTCGCAACAAATCGTCCGAGTCCAAATATTCTTCCAACTCATCCTCCGACATTTCATACTCAATATAATCAGCCACAACAAAAACCTCATGTTTTTTCTTGTCATAATAGCAATCGACATTATCATCTGCCGTGAACAGAGCGTTAATTATCTCTTCTAGCACAACTTTCACCTCATCATCTCCCACAACAACGCTTATATTTTAGCCCACTACCACAGGGACAGGGTTGATTTCTGCCTACTTTTTCAATAGAAGTGATTTTCCTCTGTCCCTCTGGAAGAACGTAACTAGCTGAATCTTCAGACAAAATGAAATCTTCTCCCATCATTACTTTTACTTGATTCATCATAGATTTTTTTAGATTTTCGTTAGGCAAATTCATTGATTCAATGTGTTGCATTAGTTCAAAGGGGTTAATATCTCCCTTTGCCACAGCTTTTCGTACGTTAGATCCAAATTCAATCTCATCTGGAATACGATGTGGATACAATTTAGAAATTTCCTCTGGTGTATGTCCCAAATTTGCCTGAATACGAAGATTATTACAAAACGATTGGTACAATTGAAAGAATTTTCTCACTTGTTCCTCTGTCAGCTTTAATTCTCCCACGAATTTTGCCACTGGCTCCATACTAAAGCTGGGCATCTTTGAAATTGCTGTCAAATCTCGAAAGGTAAAATTACGAAGTGTGGACGTACCCAGACCTATTTCAGCGAGAAACTCCTTCATCGCTTTAGATTCAGGAGTTGGCTCACAATAATGCCAGTTTCTGTATCGCAAAAGGTCTTTTTTCTCTGGAATATAGTAATCTTTCCCATGTTGAGAGGCACGAACTTGCTGAATGATCTCAACATCTTCGTTCATCAGGCTGACATCATAAAGTGTTCGTTGGGTTGGTGTGGATATGACATTGTCATCAAAGACTTCTTCATCTCCTAAAATAGCGAAAAAAGTATCTTCATACCGTGCCACCAAAGCAAAGTCATTGAGTTGTTTTCGGGTAAAAGTATCAGGATTTTGTTTCAAAACGATTTGCCATGCTTTTTTCAAAGGAATAATACCATACAAATTCACCATTGCCTCACAATATTGACGAAGCAACTTCACTTCTTCTTTTTGTAGGGGGATTTTTTCATAAAGTGCTGTTATTTTTTGTTTTGAATAGATTTCTGGATATTTTGGCATAAGTACACCTTCTTTCTGAAGTTTATTATACCATAACACCTCCGAAAATCCAAGCAGTTTACAAATTTTTCTCCATCAACAAAAACAATCTTCCCCTCAAAAACTCACACTCCTTTTCCAATTCAGTATTCTTTTCTCTCAAGTCAGCAATGATTTTGTCTTTCTCATCGTCATCATGCATTGTTTTGTTGCATTTTTTACCTGATTTCCTCTTTCTCGATGGCTTATCTCCTAACAGCACCCTGATATGCTCCTTAGCGAAAACAGACCGTGATAGCCCTGTCAGCTCCATTAAAGCTGAGATGGTCACCTTTTGTCCTTCTTCTTCCAATATTTGAATCCCATGTAAGACTTTGTTGATGGTTTCCTCTCGCTGTTGTTCTTGCTGATTTTCTAACCCCTTTTGCAACTTCTTCAAAATTCATTCATCCCCCTGTAATTTGTCCACTAATTTTTGAAAATCCTTTGCAAGCTGGCTGAAATTAGCTTTCATTTGAGGAGAGTTTTTGAATTTTTCTGCTTTTTCAGACCATTGCTCCACCTGTGCCTGAAAGAAAGGGAGTTGTTCCTTTTCTGGCACAAATTGATTACAAGAAATACAATCCCACATTCCACTTGCGCAGTGAGTCACATCTACACAAATACCACCTTTCACCCGATGTGAACGGAGATTTTTTAGCAGTCTAGCCTCCTTCATTGTGTCCATATTCATAATTCTACCTCGAAAAAGGACGTAGGGATGATTTTCTTCCCCCTCATAATAGATTGGTTCCTGTAGTCGCTCAGCGTGCATATTCCCATGAAAATAACTACCGAAAATCATTGCCGTGCCATGATGTGCCGTCATTTCCGCTATTTGAGGAAGAGTAAATCCAGCTAAAATACGGTCTGTTATCCCATTATGACGGAACTGATGACTTGTAACCCGATAAATTTCACCATTTTTGTCCCTGATTTCATAAATTTCGCAGAGTTTCTTCAACTGATATGACACAGAGTTTGTAGTCGCCACCAGAAAATAATTTTTCTCCAGATATTCTCCATCTTCATAGCGAAAAGATTGGTATGCAAAAAGTGCATTTACACTCTTTTTGGGTAACTGACTTTGCACAGATCGTGCTTCCTTTTGTTGTTCTTTCAGCAAATCCATGAGGTATGCTCCAATCCCCTCATCTTCAAAGTGAATTGTCCGAGGAATTGGCTCTTTATACCCACCGTTCTGCTTAAAGGAGGGTATAATCAATACATAATGGTCATCATAGGGTTTGACACAGTTGATTTCCATTCCTAACACTTCTGAGATACGAGAAGGCACGAGGCGAAGCACCCAATAAATTGTTCTTAAAGTGACAGGAATTCTTTCATCCATGAATGCAACATCAAGCTGTTTTGCCACAAATTCTGGGATATATTTGCTATCATGAAGACGATCATAGGCGATTCGTTGGTTATGAAAAGGATTTTGCAAATCTAAGCCGTGATAACCATTCATTTTTCTAAAAAACTTGTTTAGGACTGAGTAATAATCTGAAATAGTGCTAGGCTTGAAACCTTTTTCTTTGAGATATTCTGTGAAATTGCAGACCGTGGATAGATTTACTTCAGTGAGAGACATTCCATCTATAAATTTCAGAAAACCATTTACTTTGTAGACACCATTCCCTGCAGAAGTGACTCCATTTCCGTCAATCATTCTTAAAACAGTAAATACTTTAACCATTTCCTTGTGATTTTCAGGAGTATTTGTAAAGTATATGGTGATTTGTTTCCTTTCAATTCCTTTGGCTCGATCCCTTAAATCGCAAATCCAAACATCGTCCTCAAATTGTGCTGTGGTGGAGAGGGATTGGAGAAATATTCTGTAATTTTCATCCTCTATTTCCTGATACAATTCCTCAAATAAGTGTAATCCAGCCATTATTTCACATCCTTTTCTGTTTCTTCATTGATTTTATCTATCATTTTCTCATAAGCTAGTAATTTTCGTTTCTCAACTATGAATTCAGCAAATATTTCATAGTCCTCAATGCCTTCTTTTCGGTAGTTTTCTTTCATTTCATGAAGCATTTTCTCTTGATGCTGACATAAAGCAAGCCAATAAGGGAAATATTGCCGACCTGTACACAAATTTGGACAATTGATGCAGTGTTGTGACTTTGCTTGACTCTCACAGGGACCTTCACAGAATTTTCTCATACAGAAACCAAATTCCACTTTACGTTTGGATAATCGAAAGTCTACATAAAGTTGCTTCCGTTCTTCCACGGTAAATTCTTGTAAATGTTTATCAGAAAGTAGTAAATCAAACTGTTTTTTGAAAAATTCAGTGTTTAACTCTACCAACTTCATTGCTTTTACCTCTACATAGCTATTCATTGTTGTGCTATAATGAAAATGCCCAAACTGATACGCCACTTCAGCAACAAAAGCACCATTCTCTATCATAGTAACTGCAAGTGTTTTACGACTTTGGCGCGTAGTATAGTGCCATAACTCCCCATTCGTTTCTGTTATTTTCTGTTTTGCAATAAGTTTGTTCATTTTCGCTCCATAATTACCAGGATTAGGCAGGGTTGTTTTGCGTCCTTTGCTTTTATAAAGAAAAATATAGGGAGAATTTTCTTCTTTTCGAAGTTCAGTTGTATCAATGATTTGCTGCTTTATGATTTCAGCTGTTTTTTCATCTATACTGATGGTATGATAGTCTCTCAGACCTACTTTTCTTCTCGCAGTTAATACTTTGTATGCTTTGAAAGATAAAATCCAACCATATTTCCCTTTTAACAAACAATCTTCTTCCAAGAATGCTACCTCTTTGTGTCGCATACCTGTGGCACTGAAAATCTGAAATAATCGTGCTTCCCATGGATGGAGCTCATGAATGTGTTGTTGCAATTGTTCTAGTACACAATCTGGAATATAACTGGTATTTTTTCTGTATTTATTCGCATTCACCAGACGAACACTGGAAAAAATATTTTCTTTTGGTTTGGGAAGTTTGCTTGTGTTATAGGGTGAAATCAAATAATCAAAAAGAACTCGACTCATAGAAAAAGCAGTCATAATGTGAGTTTGTGACCACTGATTTTCTAGTTTTTTCTGGAGTGACTTCACATCTGTTACGGAAATATCAGCAAAATAATGAATTTTGGGATTGATTTCCCTCACAATATTGGCTATGTCAAATAAATACGATAAATGTCGTTCACTTGGCATGAAATTTCGTCTAAATCGATCTCTTAAAAAATGTCTGATTTCTTGCGCCATAGGCGGTGAATTAATTTTTCTGAAATCAAGTTGCATATACTTCAAAGTGACACCAACTACCTTATAAATCTTCCATATGTCTTTGCTACTTGACCATTCTGATTCATTATTCACAACAAATTCTGTTTTTTGTTTTTCAAATTCCTGTTGCACTATTGTTTCAAAAAGAGAGAAAAACTCCAAATCTCCACCTAAAAATCTGGTATAACCACCATTTTGAAAAATATACTCTGTCAGATCCCTTTTTGTGATGATGGTCCTCTTTTTGCTGTACTGAGAAGCCAAAGCCCTAAGATATCTTTCTGTTTTATCTGGGATTCTCATAAAATAACGGCTTACTCTGGCATCTCCTACTCGTTTTGCGACATAAGCGACACTTTTTTCACTCTCCATCAAAAGAATCATGAACTTTGACCAATATTCAGCAAACACTTCCTCTAAAATATCACAAAACACAGGGCTTTCCACTGTGTTATCCAATATAAATCTAAAATTATAGCAAATGGGTTGATTATCATCTCTTAGCATAGTCTGAAACACGTATTCGTTTCCCACAAACTTAGATTTCAAACATTGTGTCCCTAAAGCCCATTCCTCTGTAAATTTTTGTGCAAAGAAACGAAAACAAGCTTTGAATTCATTTGGTAGTGTCATCCCTACAGCAACAAAGGAAATACCACCAAACACACGAAAAGCAGTCAATAATTCAGCATTATTCTTTTGGTATGACCGATGCAAGAGACAATTCCGATAGTTATCTATTTCTTCTTTGAGAACTTCTTCAGGATATTTCTTCTTATATGGCAGACTAACCTGATTCCCTTCAATCTCCCACAAAGCAGAGGCTGTCAATCGCTTAATAATCTTAATCATGGTCATTTTCCTCCTTTTTCTGGCGTAACAGTGCAGCATAAGCCATGATTTCACTGTTGTGATTCCGATAATCATCCAAGGAATTGATGTTAGACCAGCCAAAAAGATGTTGGATTTGCACATCTGATTTCGCCTGTTCTGGGTTCAGTGCATTAAATTCCAACACTTCCATCACTTTTGTGCTTCTCCCACTGTGTGTTCGTAGTTTTTCTGGTGAAAGACCTGCCCTTTCTCCAGATTTAATAAGAATTTTACGGAAATTGTGGTAGGCAAGAGGTGTTCCTTTTACTTTGCCTTGTAAATTCAGAAAAATCACTTCACTGATGATTCCACTCTCATTTTCAGCATTCACTCGTTCTGTTCTTAAGTATTCCTCTAAATAATTTACTGTTTCTTGCGAAATTCGAATAGTTCGAAGATGATTTTGCTCATTTCCTAGAAAGCTCTGTTTCCCTTTTGAGCGATTAGGTTGAATCAATCTTACTGCACTTTGATATCCATTCAAAGTCATGCTGAGAACCTCATCAATACGAAAGCCTTCTAAAGTCAAAGAAAATACAGCTTTATCTCGAATCGTGTTGAAATTTTCTAAAATTAGTTGTTTTTCCTCTTCGGTGTACCATTTTAGGAACTCTTTTTTGCCTTTCAACTTGGGTAAAGTACGATTTAAGATATATTCATAATTTGTGTTGTAAATTTGCCCGTAAAGATAACTTTCAGATCGTATTTTACGATTTCCTTCAAAAAAAATCATCTCACTGCCGTAAACTGAATCTAACCAACGGTAAAAGTCTGTGATAACAGACAAATAGGATGAAAGCGTACTGTAGCTGTAGCGATTTCCTTCCTGTAGTTTGCACGCTGTCCCATCTCCAAAAATGAGATGATCTAAAAAGAGGGAAACAGACTTGTTTGTTGCTTTCTCCCATTCTTTTTCTTGATTTTCCTCAAGATAGTTAAAAAACTGGCAGAGCTTATAACCATAAACTCTACCAGTTTTGGCTTTATTCACTCCTTTTTGGAGCAAATACTGGTTAGGGACTACCATCGGAAGGTAATGATCGGTAAGCAAATGGCGAACCAACTCACCACCATCCTTTGTTTTGAAGCGAAATCGCTTCATTTGGAATCTTTTTGACATGTTATTTGTCCTTTCTACGCAATAAATTTATCCTTCACTGGATTTGCGTAGAATTAGTATAACATAAACAGACAAAAATAGCCCTTTTCTTCTGGTTATTAGCCGTTGTAATCAAACATTTCTTTTACTCGTTCAGTAACGGTGGGAAGAACCACATCATCAAAGAGGGTATAGAGACCAGCAAGCAACAAAGCACCCAAAACTACGGTTATCAATATCGCAATTGCCTGCCCAACGTTCTGATCGCCACGCTCATTTCCCATAGCTTTAGACATCTTGTTTTTGAACTTTTCGCTCATCTTTTGTGCTTTCGTAGCACTTTGTATTATCATCATTTTCATAACATTTTTACCTCGTTCTTTCTTTTTGTTTATTTCACTTATTTTCCTGCTTTGGCAGAAAAAAACACAACAGGTCCTTAAAATTAACAGTTTCTATCGTGTACATTAAATTGCACAGTTTTTTTCCTGTTTTTTTCTCATTAAAACACCCTCAAACCCAGTGATACCAACGGCTCCCAATCGTGTACATTTCTATCGTGTACATGGGGTTAAGAAAAGATGGCAGTAGAGACATTCTGGTCTCCTCTGCTGTTTGAAATTGCGGTTGTAGCCCGTGTTTTCGTAGCAATCGCACACTTGTGAATTTTCTCGCAATATTTGTTAATGTTAATCTTTTTCATATAGTTTACCTCTTTCATAATACATTGTACTTATCTGTTTTTGTGTGGTTTTCTGTTGTGACTTGCCTTTTTTAAAGGAAGTTAGTTTGGAATGAAGGGAATCTTCTCAAACCGATAGCGATCAATGAAATAAAACTCTCGCTGTTCCTTGTCGAAGAGCTCAATCACATCAGAAACCGACAGGGGATACCCAAATCCGGGCAAAAAATCAGGTGTTCGCTGAGATAAATGGGAATAAATCGTGTCCAAGTTTTCCGTTCCCATCTCTTCGGTGAAAATGGCCTGATAATTGTCCATAATTGGCTCTCCAAAACGAACTTGCAAGTCCTCCAGGAACATGAAACGGGCTTCCATGGGGAAATCTGGCTTCAATCGCCAAATTCTCACCGCCATGATTCCGCCACTTTTTTCATCGGAGTAACTGCCGGAAGAGTCCACCAAACGGAGGTAAACTCCCTCTTTCCAGACCACATTTAGGTTCTTTTCTACTAACCAGGCCT
>JAWXUL010000057.1:0-8935 GCA_044432725.1 Eubacteriales bacterium | reverse complement strand
GCGATGCCACAAGGCGAAATCCCAGAGGGTGCAATACCACAAGGCGAAATCCCAGAGGGTGCAATACCACAAGGCGAAATGCCAGAGGGTGCAATGCCACAAGGCGAAATGCCAGAGGGTGCGATGCCACAAGGCAGACCTTAATTTCTTGACATGAACATTTTTATATTGAAAGAAATTATGACAGACCTATCAAAGCTATTTTGAACTCCGTGAGATTGGTCCGAAACGTAGACTAATAAGAAAAGAGAAATGTTATGAAAGAAAAAATTTTCATTGCCGATGATGATTGTATGCTTCGCCGTGTACTGTCAGACTTTATGAAAAAACAAGGATATCAGGTGATATTAGCCGAAGATGGGCAAGAGGCATTGGATTTGTTTTTTGCTGAAAAGGACATTTCTCTTTGTGTTTTAGATGTGATGATGCCACATTATACTGGTTATGAGGTGTTGGAAACCATTCGAGAGCATAGTGATGTGCCTGTGATTATGCTCACAGCGTTGGGGGAGGAGGACAATGAAATCAAAGGATTTCACCAAGGTGCCGATGATTATATCGCAAAACCCTTCTCTTTTCCCATTCTTCTGGCGAGAATGGAAGCACTTTTGAAAAAAGAACGAAAAAACAAAGAAGAAACCATCACAGAAGGGCTACTTACCATGGAGGTAAGTAGTCGTTCTGTCTTGATAGAGGGGGAGGAAATCCAGTTAAACAACAAAGAATTTGCCCTCTTGCTTTTCTTTTTGCAGAATCAAAATCAGGTGCTAAATCGAGAACAATTACTGAATAAAGTGTGGGGTTATGATTATGAGGGGGAAATTCGTACGGTGGATACTCATGTGAAAATGTTACGAAAAAAGTTGCTTTCTTGCCAAGAATACATTGTAACCGTGCGAGGTTTGGGGTATAAATTTCAGGTGAGCCGATGAAACAATATTTTCAAAAACACATAAAATTAAAACTACTTTTGATGTTTGGTTTTTCTTTAGTTGTGTCTTTGCTTCTCAGTTTAATCCTCCACTCCCTCTTTTTTCAGGAATATTATTTAGAACATTACGAAGAAAATATGCTACTCCTTTTTCAGCAAATTGAGAGCGAATTAGACTCAGAAAATTTACCAGAACTGATTGAAGAGTTAAATTATCAGGAGCAGGTCACCATTATGATAGCTGATGAGAATTTACGCTATTCTCTCACGGCAAGAGGGCAAAACAGGGTAATTGAAGAACGATTGAGCCAAGAATACCATATCATTATTGAAAAGGAAGATGAAATTCTAGCTGAAAGCCACCTTTGTTTCCCCTTAGAACACAGTGACGGCAGACCTGAACTCTTGTTTATCAAAACACTTTCTAACGGAAAATATTGCATTTTCACCCACCCTTGGGAACATTTAGAAAAAAACATGGAAGCCATCACGGAATTTCATGTAATAGTGGCAGTGATAGCCTGTTTCGTGGGCATATTATCTACTTATTCCTTTGCAAAAGGCTTCACAAAGCCCATCTTAGAGATGAATATAGTGACAGAATCCATGTCAAGACTGGATTTTCAGAAAAAAATCACTTATACCTCTCCTGATGAAATGGGTCAACTTGCAGAAAGTATCAATACTTTATCACGGAAATTGGAAGAGCATCGCTCGGCATTAAAAAATGAAATTGCTTTCCAAAAAGTCTTGTCGCAAAATATGTCCCATGAATTAAAAACACCCATTTCTGTGATGCAGGCATACTTAGAGGGACTAAGTATGGGACTTGCTGATGACAAGGAAACAAGGGAAGAATATATCTCTATTAGCCTTAATGAGTGTAAACGTATGACAAATTTAATTGATAGAATGCTGAATCTTTCCAAACTTACCTCTTTTCAGGAAGATGGACTGGAAAAAGAAGAATTTTCTTCCCGTGACTTAGTGTCACAATTACAGTCCCAAAGCAACGCATTGTTTACCCAACATAGTATGGTGTTAGAGGAAGAAATTCTTTGTGAAAACTTGTGGGGAAATGAGGAATTATTGCTACAATGTTTGGGGAATTTTGTGTCAAATGCCGTGAAATATGGGGATAACACTAAGCTAAAAATCACGGTGTCAGAGGTGGCAGAGCATTATATTCTTTCTGTCTATAATTCTGGAAATCCTGTGGCTGAAGAGGAAAAAGAAAAGATTTTCGATGTGTTTTATATGGTGGATAAAGTCCGAGGACGTGAAGCAAATAGCCACGGATTGGGACTTTCTGTGTGCAAAACCATCACAGAATTGCATCATGGAAGGGTTTTTTGTGAGATTG
Source organism: Eubacteriales bacterium (assembly GCA_044432725.1). Taxonomy (GTDB): domain Bacteria; phylum Bacillota; class Clostridia; order Oscillospirales; family Oscillospiraceae; genus JAWXUK01. The sequence continues at coordinate 6,641 of JAWXUL010000057.1, read as the reverse complement.
TGGAAGGGGATGACAGCTTGCCAGATGGCATGGTTTTTTCTTGTCAGATTCCCAAACAATAAGGAGATTTTTCACAAGCATTTCACCCAACTTAAATAAACTGAAAGCAAGCATTTTTAATGCAACTTTGAAAGGAAGTAACTATATGAAAAACTTAAAAAATATTCTAGCAAGCACCTTAGCTCTTTCTCTTACTGTTTCCCTCGTCCCTCAAACACAGGCAAGTGCTTTTTCTGATGTCATAGAAGGAGTGGATTGGTCTTATCCTTATGTGACAGAAATGAAAGCAGGGGACTATGTTTCTGGTGTGACCACCACCACTTTTGAGCCAAATAGCCCCTTGTCTGTGGCACAATTTTCCACCATGATTGCTAATGCTTTTTACGGAAATACCCTTTCCCAAGAAAGTGACACTGGGGAATGGTGGGAGAAATTCATGAATACTTGCAATAGCAGAGGTGCGTATGCAGGGACTGGTGCTGAAAATACCCAGAATTGGACGACCATCGCCAATGCAGATATTACTCGCTACGATATGGCAGTGATGATTTACAATTTGATGGTAGAAAATCAGGTGACTTTATTGTCTGATAGTGAAATTACGGCAGAACTTGCACAATTTAGTGAAACAATCCCCACAGAATATCAAGAAGCCGTTGCTATGGCGACCTATTATGATTTTCTGACTGGAAAAGGAGACGTTTTTGATGGTGAGGCAAGTTTCCTCCGTGGAGAGGGGGCGACTGTGTTGTCAGCCTTGGTGAACAATCAGGAAATTTCTCTGGAACGAGCCACAGATTCCACTGTGAGCAACAGTAATTCCCAATGGAACAGCCCCATCGTCACCTCTGGGCAAACAAACACTTATGATGGGGACGGAAACATCATAAGCACCAATTTGGGCGATGCTTTTTATGGTCAAGACGGAGATTACACAAGTTTAGACTTTTCCTTTACCAAAAATGCAGATGGCACAACAACAGACAACAATACCAATTTGATGTGGGAAACCATTCCTATGGGTGGGAAAATGTCATGGGAAGAAGCCATAGCCTACTGTAATGAACTAGAATTAGGTGGATATTCTGACTGGAGAATCCCCACCGTGGAAGAACTTTTTTCCATCAGTGATTTTGCCGTGGGCTGGCCTTATTTGGACACAGACTATTTCAGCTTTGATGAATCTGGAGATTCTAACATGATGGCAGGTGGCATGGGGGATGGTTCTCCCCAAGGTGGCAGTCCTCAAGGTGGTTCGGATATGGGAAGTCCACAGGGAGGTAGTCCACAAGGTGGAGAAACTTCTGGAATGCCAGAAATGGGCGAATTTCCAGAGGGAGAACTTCCTCCATTGGGTGAGGGAATGAGGCCAGAAATGGGCGAACTTCCAGAAGGCGAAATCCCACCCATGGAAAGTATGCCACAGAGTGAAGGGACTGATTCCCAAGGGCAAATGGACAGTGCAGGTGGTGCGTCTAAAGATGACGGACAATTCTGGACAGCTTCTTATAATATGGTGGAAGGTGACGAGCGTTTAGGGGACATTGCCTTTGGTGTGAACCATTCTACTGGGCATATCAAAGCATATCCAGCAGATTCCACCCCTATGATGGGAAAATATGTTCGTGCTGTCCGTGGTGATGTGTACGGTGAGGAAGATTATACGGATAATGGAGATGGCACAATCACAGACAATGAATCTGGACTGATGTGGATGCAAGATGATTTGGCTGTGGGTGTGGAATGGGCAGAAGCACTTGCTATGGCTGAAAGCTACGAGTTTGCAGGCTATTCCGACTGGAGATTGCCTGATGTGAAAGAATTGCAAAGCATTGTGGACTATGGTGGGGCATACCCAGCCATCAACCAAGATTATTTTAACTCCACCTATCTTGACATCAACGAAAATTACTATTATTGGACTTCTACCTCGGCATATTTCTCTGCTATGTCACCTGATTACGATTCTGCATGGTATGTGGCTTTTGGTTATACTTCCCATGGTGCTGGTGCTGTGCGTTTCTCTCCAAAATATGAGGGGAGTTCTGCTCTTTCAGAGGGAGAAGATAATATTTTGAATTCCATTCGTTTGGTGAGAGGATAGTCTACTTGAAATTTATCATAGCCTTGATTTTTGCCTATGCATTTGCTACAATATGTAAAAATTCTATTCAAAAATCACCAAAAGTTTACTATATCATAGCCACTTGTCTCGCAGTTATTACCGCCATGCCCCTTGCCTTGCCAGAACCTTTTAACAGTTTTTTTGAAACACTCTTTTATTATGGTAGCTTTTCCACTGCTTTATTTACTTTAGTGATGTATCTGAATGCAGTGCAAAATGGAGCCAAGTTCCAACGAGAATTTATGGTATTGCGTGGTGAATTGTCCATTATTGCTTGTATTTTGGCATTGGGACACAATATTCACACGGGACAGACTTACTTTGTATGGCTCTTTACAGAACCAGAGCGTCTCACCCGTGACACAGCTTTATTGTTGGCGACGTTGACTACTCTGGTATTGATTGCTTTAATGTTACCTCTCTTTATTACCTCTTTTCCGTCGGTATGAAAAAAAATGGAGCCAAAAAAGTGGAAGAAATTACAACGGTTGGCTTATTTATTTTATATGCTCATTTATTACCATATTATGTTATTGATGGCACCTATGGCTTACAACGGAAATAAAACCTACCAACTTAACGTATTGGTCTATACTATGGTATTTCTCACCTATGCCTTCCTTCGTTTGGGGAAAGAATATGAGAAAACAAATGATGAAAAATGGCCATTATATATTATCGTAGTGCTAATATTTACTCAAATATTTTTGCTTATGCTCAATCCTCTTAATGAAGTACACACTGGAACCACCACAACTAATCAAAGAGAAAAAAGCGACGATTCCACTGAGGGAGATGAAGAAATGGAAGTACACTCAAGCACTCAAGCAGAAGTGCCCCCTCGGGGTGATAAAGAAATGGAAGTGCCCTCTCGAGGTGATGAAAAAATTGTGGCTGAGGTGTCGTTGCGTTATCCTGACTTTCAATTTTCTGACTATGGAGATGGTGTTTATGATGGAAAAGCAGAAGGTTACAGAGGTTTAGTGACGGTAACTGTGACCATAACAGATGGTGCTTTAGAATCTTTGACATTAGACCACCACACAGATGATGCTCGTTATATGGATAAAGCTACTTTGATACGTGAAGATATCCTGTTAGAACAGAGTTTAGAAGTAGATACCGTTTCAGGAGCTACTTTTAGTAGTAATGGGATAATTGATGCAACTTATAATGCCTTAGAAGGAATTATAGTAGAGTGAATTTTGATAGCACAGCCACTTTGTATCTATAGAAACAGGGAATCTCTAAAACCTTGGTGAGTTCAGCGGTAAAATTGGGAATCTGCTCTGGCTTGGCAGAGGAAATGAACGAAATCAACTTCTTAGGATATTCTGATTGGCGATTACCCAATGTAAAAGAACTGCAAAGTTTGACCGACTACAGCAATTCTCCCATTGTAACAGGCTTGCCTGCTATGGATGAACTGTTCTACTGCACCCCTATTACCAATTATTTTGGGGAGTTAGACTATGGATTCTACTGGACTGGCACAACTCATGATGATTTATCAGCCAGTGGCACACGTTATGGTGCAGCTTCTTATGTGATTTTTGGAAATAGCTTAGGCGAAATGAATGGTGTTACTGTGGACGCACATGGTTCTGGCTCTCAACGAAGTGACCCAAAAACAGGGGATAGAGATGAATATCCAGCACCAGACCCCAATGCACCACAGGGTGATGAACAACGTGTGTTTAATATGGTGCGTTTGGTGAGAGATATTTAAGGTGCTAAATGACAGGAGTAAATGAAATGATAGAAGAGATTACTTTGGAAGATTTTCAACTTTTTTTAACTGAATTACAAGAAAATTCACTGGATTTGGAGAAAGGTATTTCTGATTTATATCATTTAACTTCTGAAAATGTCATATCTCTTCTTGACTGAATTTTGAACAAGGCTTGACCTAGTAGCAACACTGGGAAGAGCCTTGTTTTTTGCCTATAACAGACGCCATGATAAATCTTTCATAATGTGTGAGATTTATCTCGTCCAACTTGGATACCCTCCAGAGAAAGGACGACTATAATTGACCTTCCATATCTATAATTAAAAAAATATGTTTTCAAGTTAATTCCAAACAAAATAGAGCACCCCTAAACCACGAAAAATTCAAGGTTTAGGGGTGGTACTACTGAAATTATCCAATTTTACTTTTCTTTTGCATTCTTCAACAAATATTCCTCCAACAACTCCATCATAATCTTTTCAATCTCTGTTTTAGACGTTCCTTTGGGGAAATATCGTGCTGTATCTAAATTCAAGGTGATTTTCTTCGGTTTATCTGCCTTTTCTCCCAAAACCACCTCAATCACAGCTTCAGTGAGTGTACCATCTTGGCTATATTTCTTCAAAGTAGTAGCTTGTGCCAAAGAAATAGAAGTTCATGCTGTTAGCAACAAGGACTGCACCATCTGTTGTTCTTCGGATTTAAGGAAGGAAAGTTCCACACCAACATTAAATGGAAGTTTTTTCTGGTCAACGAGGTCTAAAAGTGGGAGAATAAGCTGTGTCAAACGGATAAAACGTCTCACTTGGTCTTTACTTGTGCCAGATTCTTCGGCAAACTGCACCACTGACCACTTCTGTGCAACTTGCGTAGAAGTTAAATCCGACCGTTCACCTTGCCGTTTTAGTGCTTCTAACTTCATTTTGTAGGCAAAGGCTCTTTCGCTTGGCAAGATTTCTTCACGCTGAATGTTGGTGTCTACCATAAACAAAATGGCTTCTTCATCGTCCAAATCATGAATAAAGGCAGGGATTTTCTCTAAATTCAGCAATTCACAAGCCTTCGTCCGTCTGTGACCTGCGATAATCTCGTAATCACCTCGCCCTTTTTCTCGGACAATGATAGGAGTGGTGACACCCAGTTTCTCGATACTTTCCATCAGTTCTGCCAATTTTTCATCTTCGGTAACTTTGAAAGGGTGATTCTCAAAAGTAATCAGGGAAGAGAGTGCCAAATCCACCACTTGTTCCCCTTGCACATCTTCAAAGTAGGGTGTTTTCAATTTGATTTCGTCACTTAATTTTACATCTTTTTTCATGGAAACCTCCTGTTCTGCTGTCAATTCAGAGACAAATTCTTGATAAGCTGTTGCTACTTTTCCTTTTTTGTCAAATTCATAGATACTTTTTCCTGTGGAGGTAGTTTCAATAGCACGAGTAGACGCAGGGAAAATACTGTCAAAAATACGCACATTTTCGCCATATTCTTCTTGCAAAACTGTGATGATTTCTTTACTATATTTTGTCCGAGTATTGACCATAGTAAGCAGAATACCACTGACTTCCAGATTACGATTCAGTCGCCTTTTTACTTGAAAAATCGTATCAAAGAGCAATTTCACTCCCTTAACCGACAAATATTGTGCTTGTACAGGAATGATTACCTTGGTTGCACAGGCGAGTGCGTTAATTGTGAGCAAACCCAGACTTGGGCAACAATCAATGACGATGCAGTCATAATGACCATCTAATTTATCTACATATTTCCCTAAAATATACTCACGTTTCATGGCAGACACAGCATTTTTTTCAAACTTACAAAGAGTGATGTTCGCTGGCAACAGGTCAATGCCCTCTGGGTGCTGATAAATACCAGACAGTGGGTCAAATTCAGCGCTATTTCGGATAGAAATCAGTTTATCTGTCACAGTTTCCTCTAATTCTTCTGGATTTTTCAGTCCCAATGAAATCGACAAACTTCCTTGTTGGTCAAGGTCGATGGCAAGGACTTTCTTACCTTGTTTCGCCAATCCGATGGCAAGGTTGACGGAGGTGGTGGTTTTCCCCACCCCTCCTTTTTGATTGCTTACTGCATAAATTTCCATATTTAATTCTCCAATCTCTTCGACTAATATTTCCTTAATTCTGCTTAAGAATTAGGACACTTCACCCTCGTGATGAAATGCCTAAATTCTAACCTAGTGATTTTTGTACATATCTTGCTTGTTTACCATCAAAACACATATTTTTTGATATAGTTTTTAAGTTACGTTATCACACCTTAGTATTTGAACGTCCTTCCTTCATTTCTTTGATGAAAGAAGTAGAAAATGGTACTGTGGAACGTATAATTCTAAAAGAAGTTTCTGCCATAATAGAACCAAATCGGAACTCTAATTGAAAGATTAGTGTGCTGGCTTGGTTCTTTCTTTTTTGACCGAAAAATGAGAATAAAAGTTACCGATTTTAAGCCCCCGAAAAAAGCTATCTTTTCACGGTTCTGTGAAATGGCTGGAAACCCTTTATTCAACAAATTTTTTAAGTCAGAAAGGAAGTCATCATTATGCAAACATTACAAGAAATCCTAGACCAAGGATATACCAACATAGCACTGGATAAACAAGTCACGGAAACCTTTTCCAAACAAGTAGAGGAACACCTATCTACCCTCGGCTTTCGCTCTCTCGCTCACATTAACCTCTCTCAAAATGCTTGTGACAAATCTCGCTGGCACGTTTACATTCTCGACACCTGTACCCCTTACAGCTACTTTCCTGAAATTGAT
>JAWXUL010000056.1:0-9794 GCA_044432725.1 Eubacteriales bacterium | reverse complement strand
TGAGCCTGAACCTGAGCCTGAACCAGAACCTGAGCCTGAACCTGAGCCTGAGCCAGAACCTGAGCCTGAGCCAGAATCAAGCCCTCAACCAGACAAAGAGCCTGAATCCAATACAGGGAACAATTCTTCCAACACCAATAGTGATAGTTTAAGTGGCGTGAAACCTCCAGAAGTGGAAGAAGTTCTCCCAGAAGAACCAGAGGAGGACTTGCTCTTAGAAGAGCCAGAGGAAGAAATCATCCCAACCATTCAGCCAGAAGCTTCTTTAGAACCAGAGCCAGAGATTCTGCCAGAGATGGAAGTGCTTCCAGAAGCTGAAATTGCGCCAGAACCTGAAGAAGAGCCCAAGGAAGAAAAAGAGCTCTTAGAAACCGTTGCCACTGGTGTGGCTGCTGTGGGACTTGGTGGACTTGCTGTGGGTGGTGCCATTGCTTTGGGAAATGCTGTGGTGGGAGGTGCTGCCGCTGCTGGTGGAGTGGTATCTGCTGCCGGTGGCGCTGCTTCTGCTGTAGGTGGTGCCGCTTCTGGGTCTGCCTCACTCTTTGATGGCGCTAGAAATGTCTTTAATGCTCTGCGTTCCCTCTTTTCAGAAGATGGTAGTAACTTGAAGCTGAAGAAAGTGAAACTGAAGCGAAAGAAAATTTTCTCTGAGAAAATTTTGCTAAAAAATGCCAAGCTGTTCCGTTATGCCATTGGGCAAGTGAATGTGGAGAGCTTTGAACAAACAAAGGAAATTCTTTTCTCTGCGAAGAAGCTGAAATCTCCCTTAGTGATTTCTGTGACCCACCTTTTAACTGGAGAAGAAAATCAGTTGCAAGTGATCTCTGAAACCATGAACCATATGTTGAAAGAGAACAAAATCAAAACCCCTGTGGGGATGCACCTTCCCAATGCTACCCTAGAAATGTGTAATGAAGCTTTCGACTGGGGATTCTCTTCTGTTTGCTATCAAGTGGGCAATATTGAAGCAGAGTTTGACAATTTGAAACAACTTGCCAAGCATGCCAAAAAGAAAAGTGCCATTTTAGAAGTGAAGCACAATTTGATTGCACAGGATGGAAGCCATGTGTCTATCTCTCCAGAGGAGTGTAAACTCTTACAAAAAGCAGGGGTTTTCACCTTACTCTTAGATGTTGCAAATCCTGAAGAAGGCTATCCCAGTGATTGGCTAGAGATCACCACTGCTGCTGCAGAAGAAATCCACAGATCAGGGAAAAAGCTGAAAGTGGGACTGTCTGGAGACAAGGAAATCCAGTTACACGAGTTCAAAGGACTGATGAAATCTGGTGTTTCCAAAGTGGATATCTCTAAAGAAGATGTGACCCAGATGGATGATGTGATGTTCTTGATGAAGCTGACTCGCTTGAAATCAGTGGGCAGAGCCAACCATCGTTTGAAATTCGCCAACTATTTCTATAAAGCTTGCCGTACCGTGGCACGTTTTGTGTGATAAGGCTTCACCTTACAGTTTTAAAAAAGCTGTGCCACAAATCTATGTGGCACAGCCTTTTTTTATAGCAAAGGTTCGTATGCTTCCTTCACTTTATCTAATTCTTTTATGATTTTAATTCCTTGAGGGCAAATTTCTTCGCATTTCCCACAGGATACACAAGCAGAAGGCATTGTTTTTCCTTCACCAGTGTTAAATTTGAAATTTCCTAAATTACTGACAGCACCATCTTCTCCGTCAAAACGATAGTGATTGTTCATGATATTAAAAAATGCTGGGATATTGATTTTCACAGGGCAACCTTCCACGCAGTATTTACAATCAGTACAGGGAATGTTAGGCATTTGATCCAAGATTTCTGATACTTTTTCAATGGTTTCCTTATCCTTGGTGCTGAGTGGTTCCATGGTGTCAAAAGTCTTCAGATTTTCTTCCATTTGTTCTAGTGAGGACATCCCACTGAGGACAGTAATCACATTGTCCAAATTGGCTGCATAACGCAATGCCCATTTAGCAAGAGAATCCTCAGGGCGAGCTGCTTTGAAGGTATTTTCTGCTTCTTTGGGGAGAGAGGTAAGCATACCACCACGGACAGGCTCCATCACAACGATGGGTTTCTTGTATTTTTGTGCAATCTCATAACATTTTCTGGACTGAATCCCTTCATTTTCCCAATCTGCATAGTTCAGTTGAAGTTGAATAAATTCCATGTCAGGGTGTGCATCTAAAATCATTTCCAATGCATCTGCTTTATCGTGGAAGGAAAAGCCGTAATGCTTTATTTTTCCTTCGCTTTTTAATTTTTTCACCAAGTCAAACACACCAAATTCAGTATATTGCTTAAAATTATTTCTGTTCATGGCGTGTATCAAATAAAAATCCACATAATCAGTACCGATATTTTTCAAGGATTCGTTGAATAAATCTTCTGCTGTTTCTTTCACAAAACCAGCTGTTAATTTTGTGGCAATTTGATAATTCTCCCGAGGATGTCTGTCTGTGAGACAGGTTTTCAGTGCTGCTTCTGATTTTTGTCCATGATAGGGGACTGCCGTGTCAAAATAGGTGTAGCCTGCTTCTAAATAACGATCTACCATTTTTTTGCTTTGTTCTATGTCGATCTCTTGACTGTTTTCCAAAAGTGGCAAACGCATGAAACCGAAACCCAACTTTTTGATTTCTTTTCCCAAATAATCCTGTGACATAATTTACCTCCAACATACTTTTTTACTTTTCTTTCAGCTCTGATACTAATTCCGGTTTCTAACCGGAATTAGTATCACCCCTTTGCTGAGTCACTTATATTATATCAGAAAACTTAGACTCTGTAAACTCTTTTCACTGGAATTATCATTTTAATATAGCATTTTGAATAAAGTTTGACCCTGTCAAACTTTAAAACATCAGCTTTGCTGTTGTTTTAAGAAATAATGACAAAGTCATTATTTCTGATTCAATCTTGCTCAATAGACAAATTGACTGTGATTTTCTCAAGAAAATCACAGAGATTGAAAGCAAAGCTTTCAATCAAAAATGATTAAGCCTTGTGGCTTAATCATTTTTCAAGCTGCTATATCAAAAAATTTCACTTGTTTTAATCTAGGGATTATGCTATAATAAAAATGAAATTTTATTGCAAAGAGGTATCAAAACCATGAAATCAACTGTTATGTTAGTGCTAGCCTGTTTTCTCAGTTTCTCTTTTGGAGGGGCATTGTTACAGGGAGAAGAAAACCTTCTACCTCAGGTGGAAACCGTCCTCCCAGAAGTATCTGAAACACCCAATCAAGGGGAAAGCACCCTTCCTGAAGAGCCAGAAACCCCAAATCAAGAGGAAACCGTCCTTCCAGAAGAGCCACAGGTGCCTGATACATCAGAAACAGAAGCCAAAGCTTTGGTGGTGATTGATGCTGGACATCAACTGAATGGTAATTCTGACAAAGAGCCCAATGGTCCTGGCTCCTCAATCACAAAGGCAAAAGTTTCCAGTGGCACCACTGGTGCCTATACAGGAATTCCAGAATATGTTCTGACTCTTGCTGTTGCTTTGATGTTGGAAGAGATTTTGGTGGATTGGGGGTACGAGGTGGTGCAGATTCGTAGCACCCACGAAGTGGATATCAGCAACGCAGAGCGTGCCATCATCGCCAATGAGCTGAATGCAGATGCCTTTATTCGTCTCCATGGAAATGGTTTTAGTGACTCTTCTGTGAATGGTGCCTTGACCATGTGTATGACATCTAAAAACCCATATTGTAGCTATTTATATGAAAATAGCCGTCTTTTGTCTGAATTGGTTTTGGATGGTATCATCGCAGAAACTGGTGCCAATCGACGTACCATTTTAGAGTCTGACTCCATGACTGGACTGAACTGGTGCGAAGTTCCTGTGACTATTGTGGAAATGGGCTTTATGTCCAACAAAAAAGAGGACGAGCTTCTCGCCACAGAGGAATATCGCTACTCAGTCGCCTTGGGGATTGCTCTTGGTATCGAGAACTATATCCAAGCCATCTCTTAATCATAAAAAGACAACACCCAAGGGCAAAAAGCTCTTGGGTGTTGATTTTTTATGAATGGAAGATATTACATATCAAAGGGGTCATCCAATGCCTCGATGGTATCTGTTTTGGAAACCAAAAGACAAAATAGGGTGTTGCCCGCTTCTACTTCCACCTGTTTTAATTTTTTTGTGTCGTAATAGAAATACAGGGTATCTCCTCTTGCTGTTTGAATGGGAATATCCAAAATACCACTGGAGTTTTTGGCAATGGCGTTACGCATTTTCGCTTCTGTTTGTTTTCTGCCTTCTTCTTGTAAAAAGCGGACAAACTCGCTGTTGTATTTGGTTTTGATGCTTTCTTTGTTACAAGCAAAGGCTGCATAAAAGCTATCATTTCCAATACCAACGATAAAGTCACCATGACGTGACATGGTAAAGGCTGGTCGACGTCGTGTTTCGATAAATTTTTCCAGATAATAGGTTTTGTTGTCCACAATAGGACGTACTTTCAGGAAAAAATGAGTCTTTGCGTCATTGACAAAGGTGAATTCAATGTCACATTTCACATTTTCTTTTTCGGAACCACGGACTTCGGTGTCCCAGATACGATACTTATCTTCTCGTTGCAAGGCGCTATAGACTGTGTTGATCAAGTGATTTTTCTTTGATTTTGAAAAGAAAAGTTCTGAAAGGTCGATGGGTTTTCCCTTAATGGATAGTAATTCCCTCGCTTTTTTGTTTTCACTGACTACTTTTTCAGATTTCAGTTCGATCGCCAGAATGGCACTGAGAGAATTTTCTAATGCTTCTAACATAGCTAAATTCATAGGCAAATTCCTTTCATCGTTGTGTCATTCACAGCATCTCCACAAAAAATTCATGTACCTTGGTACATTGGGTTACTTCTGGGTGAAATGCTGTGACCATTTGATTTTTTTCTTTGGCTGCAACAATTTTCCCTTGGACTTCTGCAAGGACTTCCACTGTGTTCCCAACTGTTTTAATATAAGGTGCACGGATAAAAGACATGGGGATTGCACCACAAGAAGCAAAGGGTTCTGTGGCTTCAAAACTCCCCAACTGTCTGCCATAGGCATTGCGTTTCACGGAAATATCCATGGTTTGGAAATGTAGGGCTTCGCTGTTTTCCAATTCTTTGGCGAGGAGGATCATCCCTGCACAGGTGCCGAAGGTGGGGAGCCCCTCTTGGATTTTTCTTTGGAGAGGGGTGAACAATCCCAAATCGTGGAGGAGTTTTCCTTGGACAGAGCTTTCTCCCCCTGGCAAGATCAGACCATCCATTTCTTTGTCTAGGTCTGGGAGCTGACGGATTTCAAAGGTTTCGACCCCCAACAGCTCTAACATCTTTCGATGCTCTTCAAAGGCACCTTGTACAGCGAGAACAGCGACTGTTTTTTTTGCCATCTTATTTTCCTCGTTCTGCCATAAGAAGTTGGATTTCGTCTTTGTTGATGCCAACCATGGCTTCTCCTAAATCAGTGGAAACTTCGGCTAAGATTTTAGGGTCTTGGAAGTTTGTCACAGCTTTGACAATGGCTGCAGCACGTTTTTTAGGATCGCCAGATTTGAAAATACCAGAGCCCACAAAGACCCCTTCTGCCCCAAGTTGCATCATCAGCGCTGCATCTGCAGGGGTAGCAACTCCACCTGCTGCAAAGTTTACCACAGGAAGCTTTTCGTTTTTATGGACATATTCCACTAATTCATAAGGAACTTGCAGTTCTTTTGCTGCATTGAATAATTCATCTTCTGCCAGACTGACAAGACGGCGAATTTCTTGATGCATAAGACGCATGTGAGAAACAGCTTGCACCACATCCCCTGTCCCAGGTTCGCCCTTTGTGCGAATCATGGTGGCGCCTTCGTTGATACGACGAAGAGCTTCGCCCAAATCTTTTGCCCCACAAACAAAAGGTGTTTTGAATTTCGTTTTGTTGATGTGGAACACGTCATCTGCAGGAGAGAGGACTTCGCTCTCGTCGATGTAGTCGATTTCAAGTGATTCCAGAATTTGAGCCTCTACAAAATGCCCAATACGCACTTTTGCCATGACAGGAATTGTGACAGCGGCTTGAATTTCTCGGATCATTTTTGGGTCGCTCATACGGGAAACCCCACCGGCTGCACGGATATCTGCTGGAATTCTTTCTAATGCCATCACAGCACAAGCCCCTGCTTCTTGGGCAATTTTTGCTTGATCTGGTGTCATAACGTCCATAATGACCCCACCCTTTAGCATTTGGGCAAGTTGTTTGTTTAAGTCAATTCTTTCTTGATTCATTTGATTTCTCCTTAAGTTGCTTTTTAATTCAATATGATACTCTTTCCATTTAATTTGTTATTTTTAAATAAAATGAGTATGAGGTATCGCCTAGAAGCTTCCCTTTATCCTATTATTATACCTGAAGTATTAGAAGATGTCAACATTGTATTTTTCTTTTTCACAAACCCTTTACAAATAGGGAAAACTTTGCTATACTAAAGGGAAAAGAATTTTAATCTGCCTTCAATTTTAAATAAGATAACGAATCAAAAATTGAAGCCATGAGGTTTGATCTTTTCAGGGAAATCATTCTCCCTAGCCCTTCTCTTTGCCTTTTTTTGCCCTTATGGGCTCTTTCATGAAAGAGGAAGGGAAAATTGAAACCATTTCACTTGAATGGGTCTTCTTTGACTTATTTTAGAAATATAGAACCATACTAGCGATGAAAGGACTGATTTTTTGGATTTTTATATCACGTTTTGCGCCAATGGACTATTAGAAAATTTTCCTCTTTCTGATAATACCCCCATTTTAAACCACGGTTTTTTCCATTTGCAAAATAAAACTTTTCCCTCGGTCTTTGCCTTTGAAGAAAATGGGATTTTTTTAAAATCACAAATTCAAAATTATAAAATTACTGATTGCTCTGCTGATCTCTTTGAAGACTGCCTTCTTTATGACGGTATGTTCATCGATGCCATTTCAGAAAACGAAGGCTATAGCTATCAGATTTTCGTGCAAGATGTTTCACAGCTTGCCATTACCCACAGATATTATTACTTGGAGAATGAAATCACCATCGGTAGTGGACAGCAATGCCACATCAATGGCATTTTAGCCAACACCCTTTATCATGATACTGGAAAGATTCAAAAACAAGGGAATCGCTATGTTCTCTACAGCAATCCCACCTATCAAGCGATTTATGTCAACGGAAAACGTTGCAGTGAAAAGCGTTTGAATGCTGGGGATATGATTTGGACCATGGGGGTTGGCATGGTCTTTATGGGGGAATATCTTGCCCTTTCCTGTCGTGGTATCTCCATTTTGCAAGAATATCCACCCAAAGTGGCTGAGTTCCCCCCTCGTCCTGAGGAACTTGCCCAACTGGAACGTCCTCCCCGTGTGACCATTCCTTTAGAGCGTGGGGTAGTGGAAATCTCTCCCCCTTCTCCCAAGGAACAGGAAAAACTGCCTGTTGCTTTGACTTCTGTCCCTTCTTACTTGCTTATCATTCTTGCTTTGGTCTTTGGTGCCTTGGCTGGGGTGAACGTAATGACCTTTGGAGATGTGACCCAACTTCTTACCTATGGCATCATAGCGGGTATTTCCTTTTTCGCAGCTTTGCTCTGGCCAGCTTATGTGAAAGGTCTCCAGAAAAAACGAGTGGCAAAAGAAGAGGACAAGCGTCAAGAAAAATATCTGGTTTACACCACCCAGAAAAACAAAGAATTAGAAGAAAAATACAGTCGTAATCACAAGGTTTGGAACGATGTTCTTGCCCCCTCCCCAGATCATTTGGTGAAAATGCTAGATAAATACCAAGGGGATAACTGTCTTTGGGAGCGTACTCCAGAGGACGAGGACTTCCTGTCCTTGCGCTTGGGTTTGGGGAGTCATGATTTTGAAGTAGCTGTGAAAGTCCCCATGGAAGTCTTTGATTTAGAAGAGGACGAGCTACAAAAACACCCTCAGAATTTAGCTGGGAAGTATAAAACCCTGAAAGATGTTCCTGAGGTGATTTCCCTTGCTAAAGAAAAGCAAATTGGAATTTTTGGACAAAAAGAAAAAGTATATGAGATGATGTATGCCATGATGATTGATGTGATGGCGCTGCATAATCCTGACACTGTGAAAGTGGCTTGCTTTTTCTCTCCTGAGGATAAGGATTTTTTCCTTTGGGCAAAGGATTTGCCCGCATTGTGGAGCAACGACCAAAGTGTGCGGTTTATGGCAAGTAGAGAGGACGAGGCCCACGCTGTCGTGCGTCATATTGAACATCGTTTAAGTCATCGTGCTGGGCAAGAAACCTATGTGCTTTTTGTCACCAATCCAGATTTGATTGAACAAGCTTTGCTTTCAGGGCAAGGTAAGCGTCCCACCATTGGAGAGGGGATTTATCCACTGTTTTTTGCCCCTGATCTTTCTGCTTTGCCCAAGGGCTGTAATGCTGTGATTCGTTGTAACACCAATTATAGTGGGGTTTATTGCAAAAGAGATGGGCAAAATTGGTTTGTCAAATTTGCCCAAGATGATGTGAAAGAACAGCTGATTCGCAGCTTTTTACAAGGGATGCTAAATGTCCCCTTTGTTCTCCACAAAGAAAAGGAAGAACTGGTGGAAAAGGTGGGCTTTTTAGATATGTTCCACTGTGGTTCCATTGAAGATTTGAAGGTGGCTCAGCGTTGGCTGAACCATCGCTCTCACAAATCTCTTTCTGCACCTTTGGGTCTGACCACTGGAGAAGCTTTGTTTTCTTTGGACATTCACGAACAATACCACGGCTGTCACGGTTTGGTGGTGGGAGAAGTGGAGCATGACAAAACAGCATTGCTACAAAGCTTGATCCTTTCCATGATGGTATGCCATAGTCCCACTGATTTTTCTGTTTTATTGATGGAATTTTCAGGGAGCCATTTTGTCACCCCATTTAAAAATGCCCCCCACGTTTTAGGCACTGTCTGCTCTATTCCACAATGTCGAGGGATTATGATCCCTCTACGTCTGGAAATCCAACGGAGAAAAAGGCTGTTTCGTAATATTGCCAAAAAATACGAACTGGATTCTTTGGACATCAATGGCTATCAAAAATATTATTTAGAAGGCAAAGTGCCAGAAGTGATGACACGAATCGCTGTGGTTGTGGACGAGTTCCTCCCCCTGTTGCGAGAAGCCCCCAAATTGTTGGAAGAGCTGATGTATCTTGTGAAAATCGGACAACTTCTCGGGATTCATCTCATTTTGGCAACAGCGACCCCTTCTGTGGTGAAAGATGCTCATTTTGCCTCTCAATTCCGTGTTTGTTTGAATTTAACCCATCCAGAGGATTTTCAAGATTTGATGGGCATGGCTCCCAATCCTACCTTGCGCCATGCTGGGCGTTGTTTTGTACAAGTGGGACAAAATGAAGTGTTTGCTGAGGTGCAAACTGGTAACTGTTTGCAAACCTATGTGCGTCAAGAACATTTCCTCCCACCCCATGCTCAGACTGTGGACGTGATTAACTTTGCAGGGCAACGTGTGAAACGTTATCCCATCAAAAACAGAAAAGAAATCACGGACAAGACCCAACTAGAAGCTGTGTTAGAGTATTTGAGTGCCTTAGCAGAAGCAAATCACTGTAGTGTAGAACCATTCCTTTATCACGAGATTGACCATGCTCGTGAAGAGGGAGAAATGCATCCTGATTATGTCCCTGAGCCAGTGCAAGAGGAAACTCCTCTAGTGCAAGAAGAAAACGCTCCTGTCTATGAGGAAACGGCTCCTGTCTACGAGGAAACGGCTCCTGTCTACGAGGAGAATGCTGCTGTCTACGAGGAAACGGCTCCTGTCTACGA
>JAWXUL010000055.1:0-9853 GCA_044432725.1 Eubacteriales bacterium | reverse complement strand
GATTCCGTTTCTTTTTCTAGCACAGGTCAAATGATGGCAGCAGAAGGCTCTCACCCACCTGATTTTGATTCCATGGATACCGAGGAATTTCGTTCCCATTTGATTGAATTACAAGAAACAATGGCAGCAAACGGAGTGGACACCTCCAGTTTTACCGACCCTTCTACTATGAGCGAGGAAGATTTGCTTGCTCTGAAAGATGAAATGAGTTCTATGGGCAAAGGTGGACCTAAAGGCAAACAAGGACCTCCACCACCTCCACCTCCAAGTGAAACCTCTACTACTTCCACTGAAACTGACTTGTTGGAATTGTTAGAATCTTTGCAAGAAGAGGAAGAAAATAACACAGCAGACTTGATTAACTCCCTCCTTGGAACTACTTCCTAAAATAATGCCACCAGACACTTTTTTAAGGTGAATGGTGGTTTTATTTTTACTTAACCATTTTTTAATCTGTATTTAATGTAGCCTTGGTATGATTGAATAGAAAGGTGGCGACACATGAGAAGTTTTTTAATTTTAATCCCTTCCTTAGACCCAGACGAGAAAATAATCACTGTTGTTTCTGATTTGAAAACACTGGGTTTCAGCCAGTTTCTCATCATCAATGACGGCAGTGCTTCTCCCCATTATTTCACACGATTAGAGGAGGAATTTCAATGTACCATTCTCACCCACTTAGAAAATAAAGGGAAAGGTGTGGCACTCAAAACAGGATATGCGTACGCCAAGACTATGACAGATATTTCCTATATCCTCACTGTGGACGGAGATAACCAACACAAGGCAAATGATGTACTTGCTGTGGGAAAAACTTTAGAGAAAAATGGAGAAAATGCACTTGTTTTAGGGGTGCGAAACTTCAATCAAAGAAAAAACATTCCCTTTCGTAGTTGGCTAGGTAATCAAATGTCTGCCTCTATCTTGGCTCTCATGATGGGGGAAAAGTTGCAAGATACCCAGACTGGTTTGCGTGGCTTTCACAAGTCCTCTTTAGAGGATATGCTAGAAATAGAAGGTGAACGCTTTGAATATGAAACAAATGTCTTGCTACAGGCACGAAAAAATGGCTTTCGGCTGATAGAAATACCCATAGAAACGGTTTATATCGAGGAAAACGAAAGTTCTCACTTTCAGCCTGTGGGCGACAGCCTAAAAGTCTTTTCTGTGATGATAAAGTTTTTACTCAGTTCTTGCATCAGCTTTTTCGTGGATATTTCCTTGTTTTCAGCACTGGTTTATCTGTTTTTTCAAGGAAATGACACAGCAGAAAAGGTGTTTCTTGCTTCTGTTCTGGCTAGAATAGTTTCTTCTGCAGTGAATTTCACCATAAATTACAAAACTGTGTTTCGCAGTGAAGAAAATCTGAAAGTGGCTATCATAAAATATTACAGTCTTGCTCTGGTCATTATGTTGCTTTCCTCTAGCTTGACTGGTATATTAGGAGAATGGAGTCAATTACCAGTCTTTATGAAGATTTTGGTAGATGGATTCTTATTTTTTCTTAGTTATGCCATCCAAAAACATTGTATTTTCACCAAAAGGAGAAGGATATATGAAAAAAATCATCAGTAGAACGGCATCGGTTTTGTTTTTGCTTCTTTTCTTCGCTTTTGTGTTTTTGTATGGTAGTTTACATTTGATTTATCATAGCGATAATGTAAAAACGAAGGAAGTTCTTACACTAAGCTTGCTGGAAACCAGTGCAGCGAAATTTGTTCCTTCACTCTTTCTATCAGAAGAGAGGATTCAGGAAATTGTAGCACAAAATACTGTTGTTTATGAAAGTCAAACAGATGAAGCCTTGATAGAAGTGGAATTTCAAGGCAGCGATGACATTGAAGTGGTAGAAATTTCTGGGGCAACCTATAAAGGGAGAATGCTTATCATCAGTGACCCCTCCAGAATCAGTATGGCGACACCTGATTCTGGTTTTGGTAACAATAGTTCTGGTTTAACAGTGGCAGAATATGTGGCAAGGGATGGTGCGATTGCAGGGATTAACGCTGGTGGATTTGAAGATAAAAATGGACGTGGTAACGGTAGTGTTCCCAGTGGTTATGTGATAGAAAATGGAGAAATTACCTATGGAAAGTCCAGTGAAGTGGACTGTGTAACGGGTTTTGATGAAAATTTCAAACTCATTGTGGGAGAAATGTCAGCAAATGAAGCCTTAAATCAGGGAATCGTCAATGGACTTTGTTTTAGTTTATCAGGGATTGGTGCTCTCATTATCAACGGAGAACCCATTGACATTGATGCCACAGGGGGTGGCTTAAATCCACGGACAGCAATCGGTCAAAGAGCAGATGGCACGATTATTTTACTAAATATTGACGGACGGCAGGCACATTCTGTGGGAGCAAGTTATCTTGATATTATCAACATATTTTTGGAACAAGATGTCATCAATGCTTCTAATTTAGACGGAGGTTCCTCGGCAATGATGATTTATCAAAATGAAGTTTTGTCTGTTTCGTCCTCCTTGGTGGGAGTCCGTCAACTTCCCACAGCATTTTTAGTCCATTAGGAGGTTATCATGAAGAAAATACAAACTTTCACTGGTTTTATCATAGGAATATCTCTGTTTCTCGCTTGCCTTTGCATCTTTGGTTGGTTTCAAGTTGTAGAATATACTGATAACTTGGAACTTACCTTGCAAAGTAACATCGAAAACATGATGGAAAGTAGCATAGAAAGTGAAAAAGAAGAAGTAATCAATCCCACGGAGGAAACTCCACTAGAAGAAGAAAGTGGGATTCTCTTAAATATAGACGAATACCCAGACTTTCTTACACTTTCTTTTGAAGTAGCTGAAAAATATGCAAAGTTTACCAGTGGTGACCTTGATTTTAGAGAAATTGAACCCTATTTTCTAGCAGAAAGTGAAATTTTAACAGCACTGGAAAGCTATAGTAGTCGGCGTTACGATGACCACGATGCTGTCTTTGTGGAGAATTTGGAGTTTCATTCTCTCCGTGATATGGAGAATGGGGAATTTGTGGCACGAGTCACGTTTGAGTATTTGGTAGAGGTTGATGATGTTATTTTGGAATATCCCTCAGATTATTCCATATATTTTGACAAAGTAAGCCAAAAAATAACAGGTCTTGCTATGAATTAGAGAAAAATATACCATTTCATAATAGTTGTATAGCATCTTGAATTAAGTTTGACCCTGTCAAACTTACAAACAACAGCAACGCTGTTGTTTGCAGAAATAATGACTTTGTCATTATTTCTGATTCAATCTTGCTCAATAGCCAAGGTTGACCTTGATTTTCTTTAGAAAATCAAGGAGATTGAAAGCTAAGCTTTCAATCAAAATGATTAAGCCTTGTGGCTTAATCATTTTTCAAGTTGCTATATCAAGGAGGTAAGTATGAAGGAAAAGAATAAGATTTATCAGATGATGACAACTTGGCTTCTGTTGGGGCTACTTATTATGGTTTCTAGTTCTCAAGAATTTCAAAATGAAGAAAATGACGCAAAATATGAGGTAGAGAAAGCGATTTCAATGAAAATCCCAGAAGTAACCGACCTAGAAACAGAAAATACGTTGCAAATTGAGGAAGAAAACTATGTCACTACTCTCTCCAATGGGACAGAAAACCACTACAACTATCGTTGTCTTACACTAAATGTAGGAAATCATGAGGTTTCCCCCTTCAAAACTAGCTAAAGTTCTCACTTTACAGTCAGTGACACAGTAGATAATAATACAATTAGTGACCTAAATGCTGGGAATATGTCAGGAAATTACTGGTTTGAATATGAAGGGACTTTATTTTTATCCCTGAACTCTAACTATAGTGACTGTGCTTCACACGTTGCCTTTATGAAAGAAGCACAGGAGGAATTTTTGAAACTTCACGGCACACCTGTTTGGCAAATTGTTACCTTTCATCACTCAATTTTTTCTTGTGGAAAACACGCTTCTTCCTCTTCTATTTTGGAACTGCGTGAAGGACTGGCTAATTCTTTGAGTGAGTTGAATATTGATGTGGTGCTTATGGGACATGACCACGTTTATACTCGTTCTGTGATGATGCAAGGTACTGTGCCAACCACACATTCTCATATTTCTGCTGGATTCACACCACTTTCCTCTGTCACTGACCCAAAAGAAGGAGAAGTTTTGTATCTCACCTTAAATTCTGCTTCAGGAAGCAAATATAACAGTGTTGAGGCTGAAAATTATAACTATATAGCCGTGCAAAATCAAGAATCTGTTCCAAATATGAGCAAAATAACAGTGTCAGATTCCTCCTTGACTGTGACTACCTATGAACAGGAAGTAGTCATTCCGTTGATGATATTGTAGATGAATTTACCATACATCGTGTCTATACTGCAAATTCTTTGGAAAAATCAGACATACCACTAGAAAATGAAAATGATGTGGTGACTTTTAGTGATGTTAATATTGATTCTTGGTTTTACAATGCAGTTTCTTTTGTTGTAGAGAGAAATTTATTTTCAGGTGTGAATGAAAAGGAATTCGCACCCACAGAAACAATGACACACGCTATGATTTGGGTTGTTTTAGCAAATTATATGGGCGAAATCATCGAGCAATCTGGGGAAACTTGGTACAGCAATGCACAAGCATGGGCAATGGCTCAAGGAATAACCGAAGGCGAGAAGCCTAATGTGGAATTGACACGAGAAGAACTCATTCAAAGTCTATACCTTTTAGAAGGTTCTCCAGAAACGAAAGAGCAAGATTTTAGTGGTTTTGTAGACGGAGAAGCCATCAGTTTATGGGCAACACAATCTATGGCATGGGCAGTGAACCAAGGATTGCTCAAAGGTGATAATTTAGGTAAACACAATCCAAAAGACCAGTGCAATAGAGCAGAAGTTGCCGCAATTTTGATGAATTATATCATAAATATCGAAACAAACTCCTCCATCGGAACATGATGGAGGAGTTTTTGATAGTACATTCACTAAATCATGCTCATTAAGTTTTCTCTGGCACCTGCGTGTCATTCACTTCTTCATTTGGAAATGGCTTCTTAGGTGGCTTTAATCGTTTACCCTTGGGTATGGTGGGGATTTCATAACCAGATTTCTTCGCACTGGCTATCTGAGTGCTAGCTACATCTTTGGTTATATAATCCATGCTCCTTAATACAATTCCATAAAATTCTTGTACTCTTATATGGGATTGCTTCTTGATTTTCCTCGCTAAAAAATTCCACCTCGCCTTCTTCATCGTAAAATTTTTCACCTTTATTCTACTATAGATATGGGAGAATATCAATTATTTTTCTAACATTCCAGTGGGGAATCCCACCAGCTTCTTCCAAAAACCAGAGGGATTTTCATTCCAAAGTTCCCACGTTCCAAACGTCCTAACTGAGCGAAGCGAAGTGATTTTCTGCTAGATTTTTGGAACAAAGTTTCAAAAATCGCAGATAAGAATTGCGTAGCAATTCAGGGTTTTAGGGTGTCCCTAAGGGTCTGCCCCAGCCATGGCGTAGCCGGCGAGGGTACAAGGAATTTACGAAGTAAATTTGCAAAACTGCGTGCAGTTTGCATTGCTTGCCGATTCTAGTTTCATCAAAACTGGATTGGCAAGTAATGCAAAAGTGAACTCACTTTGCCCTGCTTGTCAAACCTAGCCTTACCATTCCAACCAGTTCCGTTCCCACCACGTTCCAAAGTATTCTCGCTCACAAAACCACGTCCCCTCTGCGACCTTCCCAAGCCTGTATATCTCACCACCTACCCTCTGTTTTTGCCCTGAGAAGCTGTGGTTATGGTAATTTTGAAGATACGTCCCCAAGTCCACCCTCGCACATTCCTCTGGTTTTGGATAAAATAAATCGTCCAGCCCTAACATCATTTCACAGAAAAAAGAGAAGGTCAGTGCTAACAGTCGGCAATCATTATCTAAAAAACTGCATAGAAAAACCTCGCTGATGGCTCCCTAATTTTTAGCCAGTCAGCGAGGTTTATTTTTTTCTCAAATACAAAAGTATTATCTAAAATCAGAAAGTTTCTTTGAGAACTTTTTAGGATATTTATTCCAAAGGCTCATCACTTTTAGAAAATTCTTCTCTGGTAACATCGGTCAATAAGCTGTCAATCATTGCCTGCTCTTCCAAAAATTCTTGGCTTACTTGCTCCCCTAATTGCTTAAAAGATTCCAATCTTTTTGCCACCATAAAATCTTCCAAGGCAATTTTCGACAAACACTCATTGATCCTATCGTGGCTAAAATGAATACATATTGTATCAGGATTGATGGAATTATTTTCAGTCACTCCGTACTCTAAACTCCACCCCAACTTATCTTTTAGCAAATAAAGAAGCGACATCACATCTCCTACAGTGCTAACATCAACGTCACTTGGAGAAATGTCTAAGAAGATATTATCTGCCACTTCTAAAACCTTTGCCAGCTTTTTTAGTTGTTCTGGCTTTGGATTGCGTTCGCCACTCTCGTATTTTTGGATTGATACCGTGCTTACCCCAGATAATTCTCCTAATTCCTTTTGTGACAGTTTCTGGGTCTTTCGATAAAATTTGATTTTTTCTCCCACAGTCATACAGCTACACCACCCTTTTTTTATAGTGTACCATAAATTTTTCGTTCCGTCAAGAAAAAAGTTCTTGACTTACACTTTTGTATGTGTTACAATAGATAACAGTCAGAGATGTACCGTGTGTCGCAACGTGAATAGATGGCACTACAAAGGGAGAGAAAGAGACTTCGTACTGAATATTTTATGGAAGGAGGGTAGCTTATGGGGAAGTATTTTGCAGAATCAACAGCAATTCACAAGATAGGCAAGGTTACTTACACTGTGTGTTCTCACTCAAGCGAAACAGCCACAGATTCTTTGGATAAGAAAATTCGTAAATTCATACAAAAAGATGTGGTCAATTTCGCTGAAAATGTCGCTTGAAATGAAAAATAAACTTTGACAAAGTAGGCATGGCAAGGTATAATATAGGGAGTACATTACCTTGCTTGTCTGCTGTCAGAAAGGAGTAAAAAATGCAACAGACAAACAAAATAACAGCACTTTATTGCAGGCTCAGTCAAGAGGACTTGCAAGAGGGAGAATCTGGAAGTATCCAAAATCAGAAGATAACTTGTTGTTCAATACTAAATTCTTCGTGGATGATGGTATCAGTGGTGTCACTTTTGAACGTGAGGGACTGCAAGAACTTCTTCGAGAAGTTGAGTTTGGGAATGTATCGACTGTAATTACGAAAGATTTGAGTACGCTTGGAAGAAATTACTTAAAGTTGGACAACTTACTGACATCTTCTTTCCAGAGCATAATGTTCGGTATATTGCCATCAGTGATGGAGTGGATTCCCTGAAAGGTGACAATGAAATGACACCACTTCGGAACTTCTTTAATGAATTTTATGCACAGGAAACTAGCAAAAAAATCCGAGCTGTGAAAAAGGCAAAAGCTGAACGTGGGGAACGTGTCAACGGACAATATCCTTATGGATATATTTCCGCCCCTCAAGACAGAAATCACATGTTTCCTGACCCAGAAACGGCTCATATCGTCAAAAAAATCTTCTCTATGTACATTGCAGGGAGCAGAATGTGTGAAATTCAAGACTGGTTAGTAGAAAACGAAGTCCTTACCATTGGGGAACTTCAATATCGTCGCACAGGAACAACTCGCCATCCACGCCCTCAACAGAATATGTGGTATAATTGGCCCGATAAAACTTTGTATGATATTCTTAGCAGAAAAGAGTATCTTGGCCATACTATCACTGGAAAAACTAGAAAAGTGTCTTTCAAGTCCAAAAAAACCATCAAAATCCCAGAAGAAGAACGCAATTTCTTCCCTAACACCCACGAACCACTGATTGACGAAGAAACTTTTGAGTTGGCACAAAAACGCATCGCAACACGCACCAGACCCACCAAAGACAATGAAATTGACCTGTTTTCTGGTCTGCTTTTCTGTGGTGACTGTGGTTATAAGCTGTATTTTAACAAGGGTGCAGGCACACCAGAGCGAAAACACGCATATACTTGTGGAAATTATCGTAATCGTGCCAGAAATGATACAGTTTGTACTACTCACTATATTCGGAAAACTGTGCTGAAAGAGTTGGTTCTGTTAGATTTGCAACGAGTGTTGAATTATGTAAAGTGTCACGAAGATGAATTTGTGAAAACAGCCAGTGAAGTGATGGGGAAATCGGCTGATAAGGTGCTGAAAGTCCAGAAAAAAAGAGTTGGATAAGTCGAAAAAGCGATTAGATGATTTGAACTTGCTCTTTCGCAAGGTTTACGAGGACAACGCACTTGGTAAAATCACGAACGAACAATTTGCTTTCTTAACGGAAAACTATGACGAAGAAAAGGTTACTTTGAGTAGTAAAGTTGTGAAGTTGGAACAGGAACTTGCCACTGCGAAAAGTCAAGCTGACGATGTGAAGAAGTTCGTGGCAATGGTACAGAAGTACGCGGAACTTTCTGAACTTACTTACGAAAACGTCCACGAATTTATCGACAAAATCCTGATTTATGAATTGGACAAGGCAACCAACACTCGCAAGATTGAAATTTTCTATTCCTTTGTGGGGAAAGTGGATTCTGGAGAACTTCCTGTGGCGTCTGTTTCCTATTTTCGACAAATTGGTGCTATGTTACCAGTATGGCAGTTTGAAACGAATAAGTGAGGGTGATGGAGGGACGATAACGGTGCTGAAAAAAGTATCGTTATCTAACCTCAGCTAAATTTGTCCCAGACCAGCCGTCATCGCTGAAATGCTTTGTATTATTGTAGCCGTTCTTCTTTGCATAATCGTCAAGAAGTTTTTTCTGGTTGGTGATAGAATTACTCTCTCCTTGCAATTCATCATCTCGTGACAACCTACTGTACAAAGCCGTGGTTTTTGCTGTAATCTTCATCTTTTCATCTCCTTTCTGCCACATAGTTTCGTTTTCTGGTGGCTTATGCTATCTTGTATCCTTGTGGGTGATAAAGATTACTCTTACATTCTACAACTCCTGCTGCCAATTTATATTTCTTATATTGCCTGACGGCAAAGTGGTCAGGGTCTTTATCTTCCAATCTTTCAAAGAGAATATCCACAGGATTTTGAAATGTTTCATCATCTTCCCTTGCTTCCATAGAGTTAATAAACTCAACCAAAGTAGCGAAATTCTGTTCTTCTTCTGGTGCTTCATACCACAAATAGCCGATAAGTGCCGTGTAAAGAAGTGTTTCGGATTTTGTCCAAAACTCATCTCCACCTTTTTCCTCCCCAGAAGTGTTAGAAATCAGGGTTGTCACTAGCTTCAAAATATCCTTTTCAGAACGGATATAAGCAAAGGGATTGTAGTGCATAGATTTAGAAAAGTTGATGGTATTTAGCACTTTAATCTTGTACTTATCGTAAATCACCTTGCCGTTCTTGTCTAAAATCTCTTTCCCCTTGCTATTTAGCCGTGGTTTTCCTTGTTCTAGTAGCTTGCCACACTCAACTAGGATGCTACCTTTAGGCTCTCGTTTGTCAAGGACAAAATCAAAAAAATAAGAAACTTTTTTCAAACTCCCTCTAAAGGTTATTGAAATCGTTATAAGCATACATTTTATCTTGTCTAGTAGGCTTTCTGTTGCCGTTTCTGAAAAGTGCATATTGACGTGATAGGTGGTCTTTCCTATCTTGTGAGTGAAAGAGGGTGGCTTGTTTTCGGTGGTCTGGCTTTCGGTGGGGTTGCCGTCCTCGTGGCTCTGGTGGGTAGAGAGGTCTGTTTTTTCGCTCTCTGGCTCGTCCTCTGTGGCTTGCTCGTGGTAGGTGGGTTCTGGGTTTCCCTCGTTTTCGTGACGGCATGGGGGAGCGATGGACGGAC
>JAWXUL010000054.1:0-9884 GCA_044432725.1 Eubacteriales bacterium | reverse complement strand
ATAAGCTGTTGCATTTTTCATTTGTAAGCGATGTGCGCCTAGCATATCTCCATGATCTGAAGTGAAAATCACCAATGCATTTGGAACTTCAGTCTTTATTTTCTCCAAAACCCGTCCAATTTCACTATCCACAAAGGAGTTACAGCCTAAAAACACAGAAAGTTCCCTAGATGGACGATTCAATTCATCGGCAGACTTGTGGATATCTTCTCCAGACCAAAGTTGTTGCATCATAGGTTTTTTACTTAAATCATCCTGAAAATTAGGATTATCAGGGAATTTAAATCCTTCATACATAGTATTATAAGGAGCTGGACACAAGCAAGGACCATGTGGCTCGTCATAAGAGACCGTGAGAAAAAAATCTTCCTCTTTAAACTCATCAATAAAGTTTAATGCTCGATTAGAACATCGGTTTGCATAAGTAAACTCTGCTGACATATCTTCGTCAAATGCTGTTTTCATTTGTCGAGAACGCAGTCTATCTTCTGGGGATAGTTCTTCTAAGTAGCATTTCATATCATACCAGTAATTTGGGTCAAATCCTTCGGCACATTCCCCAAATCCGAAGTAGTCGCCCCCATCTAAATGCCATTTCCCGATATATCCACAGTGTATTCCATTATCAGAGAGACGTTGCCCCACAGTTTTTACATTTGCCCCCAGAGGAACACAGTTTGTGACCATGCCATTGGTATGGGGGAAAGTCCCTGTAAACAAGGCAGAGCGAGCAGGTCCACAGACTGGTTGACAGGTATAAGCATTCTCGTATTTGATGCCTTCAGAAGCTAATTGGTCTAAATTGGGGGTAATCATGGCAGAGTTTCCATAACAACCAAGCATATCTTTTCTAGTTGTGTCGGTCATAATGAGGATAATTTGTTTTTTCATGAGGGACGCTCCTTTATCATATAAAATGTTTGTCTGTAAGCGATGTTTTATTATACGCTTTACGAATATAAAATATAATATTTTAGACCCAATTACATCAATCAAAAAAAGTCAGCACATAAAAATGTCCTGACTTAAATTTGATGTTTTTATTACCCTTTCACGCCACCAATCATCACACCTTTGACAAATTGTTTCTGTACAAAAGGATAGATACATAAAACTGGGATAATTGCCACCATAATGACGGCATATTTGATTGTTTCTTGGATACTTGTGGACATACCCGCATCAGAACCCATCAATGCTTCATCTAATTGATTGGCAATGAGGATTTCTTTCAAGAAAAGTTGAAGAGGGTACAAATCACGGTCACGCAAATAAATGGAAGCAGCAAACCATGAATTCCAGTGTGAAACACCATAATACAGTGCTATCACGGCAAGAGTTGCCTTTGAAAGAGGAAGAACTATCTGCGTAAAGATACAAATGTGTCCTGCTCCGTCAATTTCTGCTGCTTCTGTTAGGCTAGCAGGGATGGAGGAGAAACCTGTTCTCATAATAATTAGGTTGGTCGTCGTAATCAGTCCAGGAATGAGCAAAGTCCAGATGGAATTCCCCAACAAATTAGTCACAAGAATATAAGTTGGAATCATTCCTCCACCAAATTGCATGGTAAAGACAATCATCATAGCAAGAACACGATTAAGCACCAAGCCAGGGCGAGAGAGGACATATGCACCAATCGCCGTCATAGCCATGTTCATCGCTGTGCCTACTGTCACATAAAAAATGGTATTCCGATATCCTGTCCAGACAGAATCCATGCCCAACACTTTTTTGTATGATTCTAAGCTGAATCCTTTGGGGAAAATCATAAATTCCCCCTTACTTGCTACAAACATATCAGGGTCACTGAGAGAAGCAGACACAACATAAAGAACAGGGTAAAGGGTGGTGATACAGAGGATTACTAGCATTATTGTGATAATGAACACAGGTAAATCAAAGGGCTTCTTCTTTTTCATCTTTTTTCCTCCTTACCATAATCCAGTTTCGTTCAGCTTTTTACCTACTTTGTTTGCCACGACAAGAAGGGCAAAGTTAATCACAGAGTTAAACATGCCAATGGCAGTAGAATAGCTTGTTCGACTACCTGCAATACCTGAACGATAAATATAGGTTGAAATCACGTCTGCTGTTTCATAAATCCCTGGGCTATACAGTAACATGACTTTTTCATATCCCACGGACATGACATTCCCCACACGCATAATCAGCATAATGGTGATGGTAGGAGCAATGCTTGGCAGAGTCACATTCCAAACTTGTTGCCACCTGTTTGCTCCGTCAATCCGAGCTGCTTCATACAATTCTTCTGACACTCCAGCTAAGGCAGCAAGGTAGATGATTGCTCCCCAGCCAAGATTTTGCCAGACATTACTACCTACAAAAATACTGACAAAATATTCCGCATGATTTAATAAATTACCACGGTCATAGCCAAATATCCCTAAAAATGAGGTAACAATCCCTTCTGTCCCTACCATTTCTCGGATAATACCTGACATAACCACCACAGAAATAAAGTGGGGCATATAGGTAATGGTTTGCACCGATTTTTTAAAATTAGCATTTTTGATTTCATTCAAAAGCAAGGCAAGAATAATGGGCATAGGAAAACCCACTACAATACTCACCACAGAAATAGTGATGGTATTCTGTACAAGTCGCCAAAAATAGGAACTGGAAAAGAAATCGTAAAAATGTTGGAAACCATACATTCCAGCCCAGTCACTACCCCAGATGCCACGTCCAGGGCGATAGTCTTTAAATGCGATCACCAACCCTCCCATAGGACCGTAATGGAAAATAAGGTAATATGCTATCACGGGGATTGCCATGAAATAAACCACTTTGTTCTTCTTAAAATCTTTGGCGAGTTCTTTCCTGAAACGTCTGAATTTTGATTGTGTCAAGGGGTTATCCGCTGCTCTCATTTCTGTCATGATGTGCAACCTCCTTTTTAAGTAAGAGGGGGGCAATTAGCATTTTTCCATTGCCCCCTATAAGATGAGAGTTGTAGTTTTATCTATTTGTGTAGCGAGTGTAGGCTTCTTGTTGGATTTCAATGGCTCTAGCAAGCCCCATGCCCTCTAAAGTGGCAATATAGTTATCCCAGTCTGCTTCAATGTCAGCAGTACCCATGATGAATTTTTGTCTCATTTCTTCTGCATAGGTATCGATTTCAGATTTTAAAACCACGTATTCGTCTGATTCTTCTGCAGTTAGGGTCATAAATAGTGGAATTTCACCGTCAGCTGAATAGGTATCCCATTGTTCCCATGCAGCATGTTGGCTATCTTCTGTATAGAGAAGTGCGTGGTCATCGTCTTCCCAAGTACGGAACATATCTTTGAAGATATAGTAACGACCAGCTTGGGTTTGAGACAAACCATCTGGGTTATTGGTAATATAATCAGTATAAACTCTTG
Source organism: Eubacteriales bacterium (assembly GCA_044432725.1). GTDB lineage: Bacteria > Bacillota > Clostridia > Oscillospirales > Oscillospiraceae > JAWXUK01. Next base: position 6,498 of record JAWXUL010000054.1, on the reverse strand, counting down.
TACCATCTTCTTCTATTTCGAAAGTTACACCGACTTCACCAAAGGTGTTGATATCACGCCCTTCACGGCAGTAAAGTTGGTCAATCCATTGGATAACAGAGATGGGGTCTTCTGCATTGGTTGTGATGTAAGCAGCTACGTTGGTACGATTGCCTTCAAAATCACGGAGGAACAATTCATCTCCTTCATTTAGGACTGGATAAGGAGCACCGACCAAGTTCAGTTCGTCAAATCCTTGTGCCTGTGCGTTGGTAGGAAGTTGTTTGAATTGTGTGATATAATCCACAAACGAGCCAACATTTCCGTTTACCACATCTGTTTGGATATCACCCACCAGTTTTCTAGTAAAGCAATCAGGGTCAATTAAACCATCAGCGTACCAACCATTCATCAAAGTAAGATATTCTTTGAATCCTTCTTCGGCAGGGCCATATTTTACAGTGCCACCGTCCCATTGGTCAGCATAATATTCAGCCCAATGAGGAACACCATAAGCAGAAGAGAAACAGTCTTTTAAGAAGGCAGTTTGGAAGGAGAAGGGATATTTGACACCCAAATCTTGGAATGCACGAAGCATTTCATCCCAATCTGCAATGGTAACGGGGATATCTAGTCCTGCTGCATCCAAATAGTCTTGGTTGATGATAGGACCACGCATGGAGCCTTCACGACGATCTTCATTCACCACAATGGTGCCAAATCCCACCAAAACACCATCATCATTATATACATCTTTACGAAGATTTTCATCAGAGTTTATCATTGCCATAAAGTTTGGCGCATACATTTCCACTAATTCAGTGATATTCAATATCACACCATCTTCAATCGCCATCATGGTACCACCTGGATAGATGCTGTCGAAATTTCCAATAAAAAATACATCAGGCATGGATTTAAGGTCATTGATCATCAGATTCAAGTTTGTGGATTCTTCTCCCACAGGAGGGTTGATATAGTTAACTTTCACACCAGTGGCTTCTTCCCAGAGGGCGGCTCCTGGATGGTCGTTTTGACTTTTGTGCTCTTCTGCTGTCACTGCGTGGATGGATTGGAATAAGGAAAATTCCACTGTGCCATCACCGATTTTAATGATTTCATCTTGTGCTACTGGTAGGTTCTCTTTGTCCGCCGCATTGATTAGGTCCTCTGTGGCTTGGTTACTTGTTGAACCTGAGGAACCACCACTACCAGAACCATCAGAGCTACAAGCAACCAGACTGAGTGCCATCGTAGTTGCTGTGGCAAGGCACAGCCATTTTTTGTTTTTGTTTTTCATAAGAACATCTCCCTTTAAAATTTCATATTAAGCAAATAGTATAAGCAACTTGCTTCGTATGAATAATATATCATATAACTTATGTTGTGGCAAGTGGGAAAATGACTAAAATTATGATCAGATTTTTGTGCAACATGACAAAGACTCAATTTACTCTAGATTTGATAACTTTTAATCTATAGATTCAACAATATCAGTAGTTTATATAATATTCTACTGTTTTATATACATTTCATTGTATAAATCTTTTCTACATGTTTTCTATTACCATTTAATTACAGTAAATCTGTGTACAAATTGTACAAAACCGCTCTCTCTTTTTTGTAGTAATTTCCTATTGCATTATTCCATCAATATGTGTTATCATATAAGTGTAATTCAATGAATACATTAAATTGACAAGGAGAATTTACATGAAATTAAATAAGTACTTTGAAGATTTTTCCACCAACCATGTGGGGACATTGGAAAACAGAGCGTATTATCTCCCCACAAATAACAAAGGGGAAGTTTTACAGCAATTACTCAGCAGTAACGACTGGAAATTTAAGCTTTATCCTGATTACATTGCCGTTCCAGAGGATTTCTCAGCTGGGGCATGGGAAAATTATGACACAGTACCTGTTCCGATGTGTTGGAATTGTTTAGGCTATGAAAAATATCAATATTGTAATGTAGATGGTCCTATCCCATTTGACCCGCCCTATGTCCCTGATCAAAACACCTGTGGTGCTTATGGAAAAAGTTTTTTCTTGGAACAAGAAGACTTATCCAAAGATTTGCATCTTAATTTTGAAGGGATTGATTCTTGTTTTTATCTGTGGCTGAATGGTCAATTTATTGGTTACAGTCAAGTTTCCCACTCTACATCAGAATTTGACATCACCAAATATGCCAAAGAAGGAGAAAACCATCTTTCTGTCTTAGTGTTAAAATGGTGCGATGGTACTTATTTAGAGGATCAGGATAAATTTAGAATGTCTGGTATATTCCGTGACGTTTATATTTTAAAGAGAGAGAAAAATCGAATTGTTGATTATACAGTGAACACGGATATTGCTGAGGGAGTCGGAAAGATATCTGTTTCTTTTGAAACTGCGGGCGACAAGAAAGAGTATGAAATTTCACTCGTAGACGGAAGTGGCACTGTGATAGAAACACAAAAGACCTACGATAAAGCAGAATTTCTGTTGCAAACTCCTTTATTGTGGACAGCTGAAACGCCTAACCTTTACACAATTTTATTCAAAGGTGAAGAAACGATTTCTCAAATTGTTGGAATTAAGAAAGTCGAGATTAAAAATAGTATTTTCTATATCAATGATGTTGCAGTGAAGTTAAAAGGAGTCAATCGCCATGATTCCATGCCCAAAACAGGATATACTTATACAAAAGAGGAGTTCTTGCTAGACTTGCAACGCATGAAAGAGCATAATGTAAACGCAGTTCGCACCTCTCACTATCCACAAGCGCCTTGGGTCATGGACTTGTATGCTAAATACGGATTTTATGTTATGGACGAGGCAGATTATGAAACGCATAATACTTTTTCAATTTTAGGTGGAGGGCATCCTCGTGATTATGCCCATGAAATCGTACCTGATCGTAGTTTTGGTCTCTTGTCCAACGACCCCAAATGTGAAGTTGCCATTGTGGATCGGATCCAGCGTCTTGTGATTCGTGATAAAAATGCACCTGCTGTGATAATGTGGTCCTTGGGGAATGAATCTGGCTTTGGTGTTAATTTAGAAAAAGCCGCTGCATGGATCAAATCACAAAATCCACAGTGGATTATCCATTATGAAAGCAGTATCTACGAAATTGAAGGGCATACCAATGATTTAAGACATATTGATGTATACAGTAGAATGTATCCAGAAGTTGAATTTGTAGATCAATATTGTCAACAAGAAAAACCAAATCGTCCTTATGTCCTATGTGAATACTCCCATGCTATGGGAAATAGCTCTGGTGATTTAGAGGATTATTATCAAAGATTTTACAAATATGACTGCTTGATGGGTGGATTTGTCTGGGAATGGTGCGACCATGGGCAATATATGGGCAAAACACCCCAAGGGAAAGAAAAATATTGTTATGGTGGTGATTTTGGTGAGTTCCCACATGACGGCAACTTCTGTTTAGATGGACTTGTTTTTCCAGATAGGACGCCACACACCTCTTTAATGGAGCATAAGCAAGTAGCTCGTCCCATTCGCTTAGAAGATTTAGGTGCTGGTAAGTTCAAATTGCACAATAAAATGGACTTTTCAGACGTGAAAGACAGTTATGATGTGAAGGTGGAGTATTACGAAAACCAAGTTTGTACTTGGTCTGGTTTATTAGAAGTTGGAAGTATTCCTCCACATCAAAGTAAAGAATTTGCCCTGAAACTTCCTAGCAACGATTCTGATTTGTACGTTTTGGTGAAATATTTGCAAAAAAATGACAACGGCTTGACGCCTCAAGGCTATATCGCAGGTTTCGAGCAAATCATTTGTGCAGAAAGAAAGTTTATTCTGGACGAAAACAGCGGTTCTTTGCCAACCATCAGTGAAAACGAAAGAGAACTTATCGTCACGGGAAGTAATTTCCGTTATACTTTTGATAAATCTCTGGGAATGCCCTCTTCTTTGGTCTTTGAGAACAAAAATTATTTGACTCACCCCATGGAATACAACATCTGGCGAGCTCCCATGGACAACGATAGAAGAGTCAAAATGCGTTGGTTTGAAGCAGGTTTAGACAGAGCTTGTGTGAAAGTATATGATATATCTGGAGAAACCAGCGTCAATTCTGTCATGATTAAAACAAAACTTTCTCTCACCCCTATTCACAGACAAAAAATCATGATGATCGAAACCACATGGTCGATTGATGCAAAAGGTCAAATCACCATATCTGGGAAAGGGGAAAAAGATCCTGTCTTCCCTTGGTTACCTCGCTTTGGACTGAGAATGTTTTTACCTAAAAACATGGAGGAAGTTGAATATTATGGCTATGGTCCTGAAGAATCCTATGAAGATAAGAAAAATTATAGTTATAAAGCTTTATTTTCTGATAGAGTTTCTGAAATGTTCGTAGACTATATTCGGCCTCAGGAAAATGGTAGTCACTGTGGTTGTGATCACTTACAATTAAATTCTAAAGAACTAAGTCTAGAAGTTTTCGGCAAGAACTTTTCCTTCAACACTTCACATTTTACGCAAGAAGAACTGGAAAAGAAAGCCCATAACTATGAGTTAGAAGAAGAAAACGCCACTATTTTATGTTTAGATGGTCAAATGTCAGGAGTTGGCTCAGGTAGCTGTGGTCCTCAACTATTAGATCAATATAAAGTAAAAGATGAATCATTAAACTTGGAATTTACTTTAAAATTCAACTGAGAAAGGAATTAAGATATGAATCAAGAAGAACTAATTCAACTGGTTTTAACAGAAAAAGTCATAGCCATTGCTCGTGGCATTGAACCAGAACACGCCGTAAAAACGGCTCAAGCGCTGTACGAGGGAGGTATTCGTATCATGGAATTTCCCTTTGATATGAAAAATCCTGATTCCACCAAAGCAGACCAATGCATTGAAGCTGTTGCAAAAGCGATGGCAGGAAAAATGTATGTAGGTTGCGGCACGGCATCTTCTGTGAATTTGGTGGAAAGAGCAGCAAAATCAGGTGCAAGTTTTATTATTTCTGCCAATGTTAATGTAGATGTGATTAAAAAGACCAAAGAATTGGGGCTTATCTCCATGCCAGGTGTTTTTACTGCCACAGAAGCCATGACAGCCGTGGAAGCGGGTGCAGATTTTGTGAAAATTTTCCCTGCTGGAAATGTAGGGACTGGTTATATCAAAGCGCTCTGTGGTCCTTTTGGACATATCAGATATTTAGCAGTCGGAGGAGTAGACGAGAAAAATACCTCTGACTTCCTAAAAGCTGGCTGTGTGGGTGTTGGAATTGGTGGGAATTTGGTAAATAATGCTTGGATTTCCTCTGGCGAGTTTGATAAAATCACAGAACTGGCGAAAAAATATGTAGATGCCGCCAAATCTATCAACTAAGGAGAATATTAAATGAAAAAAATAGTTACTTTCGGAGAAATCATGCTCCGTTTAAACCCAGAAGGTTACTTGAGATTTGTGCAAGCAGACAGATTCTCTACTTCCTATGCAGGTGGAGAAGCAAACGTAGCCGTTTCTCTAGCAAATTACGGCTGTGATGCACATTATGTGACAGTACTTCCCAAACATGAAATCGGACAAATGACCGTGAACTCCCTCCGTCGCTACGGAGTAAATGTGGAAAACATTTATCGTGAAGGAGATCGCTTAGGCGTGCTTTATTTAGAAAAAGGCGCTTCGCAACGTCCCTCGAAGGTTATTTATGACAGAAAACATTCTGCTATTGCTGAAAAAGACCCCAAAAGTTATCAATGGAAGGAAATTTTAAAAGGGGCAGAGTGGTTTCACTTCACTGGCATTTCCCCCGCCCTCTCTGCCAATATGGCACAAGCCACTTTGGATGCTGCAAAAACAGCCAAAGAAATGGGAATTCCTGTTTCTTGCGATCTAAATTACCGTGGAAATCTCTGGTCCAAGGCAGAAGCAGGTGCAATGATGGAAAAATTGATGCCTTATGTCAATATTTGCATTGCTAACGAGGAAGATGCTTCTGATGTCTTTGGCATTCGAGCAGAAGGCAGCGACGTTACTTCTGGGCAGATATCACATGACGGCTATGTGGATGTGGCGAAGAAACTCACAGAACGTTTTCACTTTGATACTGTTGCAATCACACTGCGTGGCTCTATCTCAGCAAGTGATAATAACTGGGCTGGAATGTTGTATACAGAGGGGAAAAGTTACTTTTCTAAGAACCATTTAGTTCGTTTGGTGGACAGAGTGGGAGGTGGTGATAGCTTCGGCGGAGGTCTGATTTATGGCTTGTTGGAAAAAAAATCACCTCAAGAAACCATTGAATTTGCTGTGGCAGCCTCTGCACTGAAGCAAGCTACAGAGGGAGATTATAACCTCTCTTCCCTCACTGAAGTTGAAAAACTGGCAGGTGGTGACGGTTCTGGACGAGTACAACGGTAATAGACCAGGTAAGTTGTATAATTAAGTGTCCAAAATAAAATATCCCATAGAGCAAATCTATGATATAATGTAAGTGACGAAACAAACATGAATCAGAGGTGCTCTATGGAACAAACTAATCATACC
>JAWXUL010000053.1:0-10043 GCA_044432725.1 Eubacteriales bacterium | reverse complement strand
TCAACATAGAATTCATAGTTGTAAATGCCGTTTTTCTGGGCATAATCTTGTAACATTGCCTTTTGGTTGCTTATGCTCAAACTCTCGTTTTCCTTGCCATCTTCCAAAGAAAGACGGCAATAGAGAGCAGCAATTTTAGGTATTTTTTTCTTACTCATAAAGTTACTCCTTTGTGAGCAAGGACACGATACAGTGAGTATATCACGTCCTTGCTCCTTTGTCTAGTCCTAATTTGAAATTTCTTCTTTCAATTTGTCGAAAGTTTCCAAAACATTCTTCTCAATGACTTCTTGGAACGCAGATTCCATGCTTCTGCCCTCCGAATAGCCGTGAGTGACGATGAATTTCACTTTGCCTTTACTTTTTGCGTTGGTATTATTATTTTCCATTCAAATCTCCTTTACCGTTAGCCGATGAACTGTTCAATTCCTGTAAGTAATGCACAAGCATTTCGTTGTAATCTTTGTAAGTAGGCAACTCGATTCTGGTTTGATAACCCTTATCCCAGTATAATTTGGCGAATTCAGAAGAAGTTCTCCCTCCCACAGTGTCATTATCCAAACAAAACACCAATTCTTTCACCTGTGGAAATCGCTTCAAGTAGCCATCTAAGGCTTTGGGAGATGTGCCACCTAACGATAAGCGACTGACTTCCAAATAGGATTCTGGGTTATATTGTGTACCTGAAGTCAAGTTTTCAAGGCTTGCGTGAGAAATACAATCAATGGGTGCTTCAAACACATAAAGCCGTGGTGATGGGTGATAGGTCATGTGAAAACTGTAGGCTTTATCACTGCCAGTACAGTCTTTCCGATATGGTTTTTGCAGATAAGTTCCACGAATACAAGCGAACTTAGGGATATTTTCTTCATTCATTCCCACAAACACCACGTTATTTTTCGTATCTTGATAAATAAGTCCATTTTGCTCCAATTTACCAACAATAGATGGGTCAAGTTTTCGCTCATCGCACAAATACCAATAAAGTTTATTGCTATTCTGTGCTTTCGGTGGAAGTTCCAGATTTTTCGGTACTGGAGGTGCAATATAGGTGGGTGCTGGTGCAAAAGAACGATTCAAAATACCTTCCACGGCTTGTTGAAAGGTGAAATCCTCCACTTTCATCAAAAAGTCGATTGCTCCAAAACCACCGATTCCCATGCTGTGCCAATACCATCGTTTTCTATCGGTATTGACGTGTAAACTCTCGTGTTCTTTGGGTCGGTAGCCACCACCAACAGATTTGAAAGTAAATCCGTAGTGACTGGTCAAAAATTCCACCATATCCACGTTTCTGGCTTCCCCGATACTTTCTTCTGGGATTTTATTCTGTGGCATTTCAATTTCCTACCTTTCGTCTTGATTGTGTTTTTTCTGCTGTGTTTTTGTCTGGGTTTTCTTACGTTCTCTATCTAAAATCAGCGACAAGTTTCGGTCAATGGTTTCTAGTTCTTTTACCTCGTTTCGCCACTCATGGAGGGTGCTTTTTTGTGAATCTAGGATATTTTCAAGCCGTGCAATCTCATTTTTAATATCATTGGCATTAAAACCAGTGATTCCGAACTTTTTCCCATGGGCATTGAGTTCCCTTTTTGCAGTGCCGTGAAGAATAATATCCGTTTCAATGTGAGGATTCTTTCGTAAGAGTTTTTCCTTGTTTTTGTCCTTAGTTTCGGTATAAATGGTCTGGTTTTCCTTAGTTCTGGCATACACTTGAGCCTGACGAAGCAATTCTTTCTGCTCTTTGATGGCATTTTGAGTGTCAAATAAATCATGACGTACATTATACTCCGTGCTTTTCGCAACGGCTAAGTGTTGGTCAAAATCGTCCAGATTCCATAGTTTTTTCTCTGATAAAAGATTGGTAGTCTGTACCATTGCTTGGATATTGTGCCGTGTTCCCCAACGTCTTAAAGCAGGATTTTCTCTGAATTTTTCTTCGTTTAAGTTCACCATCTCACGGATATTTTCCACTTTAGGCAAGTATGGGTCTTTGATACCAGACGTGTAAGGGACTTTTTTGGATTTAGGAGAAGTTTTCGTGGAACTAGGACTGGATTTCTTTTGTTTTGCCTGTTCCTCTGCCTTTAATTCGGCTTCTGCTCGCAGTTTGTTCTCATCTTCGATACGTTTTCGGATATTTTCTTCATCGTATAATTCTCCCAAAGTTTTCCCACGGACAAATCTTTGTGCTTCTGGGTGCTTAAAAGAAACGTGCTTTCCATTTTTTATAATATAGTGTTTTTGAGTAAGATATTTGAGAAATTCTTCATAGGAATTGCAATTTAAGATGGCATCGTCAATATCATTTTTGATTTTAGACTTATAACTTGTCCCTTTTTTATCTTCCTGATATTCAAAATAGCCTTTTCCTTTATTAGGAGAATCCTCAATAACAGATAAGCCGTATTCCTTACAAAGTCTGTCGCTGGTGGCACGGATTTCTCGATAAGTGTGTTTATTGGAGCGATACCTTAAATGGGTTTTGGTATTAACAGTGCAAGCCACGATGTGGTTATGGGTATGCTCTTTATCGACGTGAGTTGCCAACACAAAAGCATACTCACCTTTGAAAACTTCCTCTGCAAGTTTCTTTCCAATCTCGTGTGCCTGTTCAGGAGTGACTTCGTTGGGAGCGAAAGATTGTATCAGGTGTCTGCCAATAACTTTGCCACCCTCTCGTGCCTGTCGCAGTAAAAATTCAAATTCTACTTCTGCCGTTTTTGGAAAACATTGCTCTGAATAAATGTAGGCACAGTGGTCTGTCTTTGATGGGTCGCAGATATAATCTACTGACTTGCCGATTGTATTTCTAATAGGGATAATTTTAGTGTATGCCATATTTCTTCCAGTAAATCCTCCATTCTTTTCACCTGTTCAGGAGAAACACTCTTTGTTTCGTTACAAAGTTTCGCCACCTGATTTACGTTGACACCCACCTTGTTTACCTCGTGGGCGAGTTCTCGATAAAGAGATAAATCCACTTCAATCATCATTCCGAAAATCAACATTCTTCTTGCGTACTGGCTGAAGCTAGTCGCATTTATGACTTCCATTTTCTTTTGGATAATTTCGTATTCTTCCTCGTCCACTCGAACAATAAGCTGTTTTTTTCTGGTTCTGTTTTCATCTGCCATTTGAATTTTCCTTTCCAATTTTTACAGTGGGATTTTAAGTCTGTAAAAATTTTACATTCAAGTTTTTGCGTAGGGATTTGAAAATATTTTTTCATTTCCAACAGGGGGTTTGGGGGATTTCCACCAAAAAGGGGTCTGGGGTTTCCCCAGCAAGCAGAAAATTCATCTGAAATGCCGTCAGGCATAAAGAGTGAATTTTGCAAAAGGTTATCCTTTTGCTGTGCTTGCTATTCCGTCCCCAACGTCCCCACCCATTCCCAAAAATAGTTCTTCATTCCATACTCTCCATTCCAAAACGTCCACAACAATCCCATTCCATTCCAAACAAGCCTGCGTTCCCAACGGCTTTACCTATCCCCACCACTCAAACGTCCAAAACATTTTTTATTCCCACCACCATTCCTACGTCTTTCCCTTGCGACTGGCTTTGTAGAGGGTGCTGTGGGATTGCTTTGGGTTTTTGGGGTAAGTTTACGGAGATTCTTCCACGGCTTTCTGTGAGGGTTTCAATGGCTTTATAGAGGGGATTTCTTTCTGGGTCTGCTATGGTGGGGAACTTTGATTTTTTTGTAGGTTTGTAATCGTGGGATTTTCTTTTCTGTTCTCAAAGTGAGGGAAGTATTTTTCAAAAAGATATTTTTTCTGCCGTGGGTCAGGCTCTGTTTTGAAAAGTCGCTGTGATTTCTGCCGTGGGGTTCTGGCAACTTCCTCCCCAAAAGCAAGTAGGAATTTTCAAAACCTCTCCCTTATTTCAGGGGACTGGCTCTGCATGGAGAGAGGTCGCAGTGATTTTCTCCGTGGGATTTCTGGCAACTACTTTCCCAAAAAGCAAGATGGACTTTTTAAGAAGCTATCTCTTTTTCATTCTAAAAAGTTCGTGGCTCTCGCTGTGATGGGGAGAGGTCGCAGTGATTTCCCTCGTGGAGTTTTTCAAATTCTCTCCCAGTTTTCAAGAAATAGAATTTGCTATTTCAAAGAAAGTTCTGTCTTACTCTGGGTCATTGTTTGGGTCAATGGTGAGGTGCTTCATAGTAAAACCGCTGCCCTGAAACAGACTACCATTAGATTTTTTTGCGTAGGCTTCTTGCTCACGTTTCATTTCCTCCACCCACTCTATAAATCTATCTAGTCCATCTGTGGTAAAAAGAGATTCAGCCGTGAAGTGGTATTTCTTTTTTCTAAGGTTGGGTAAGACTTCCTCAAAAATGTATCGCTCGAATTCCTGTGCCGTAGGTAATTTGCTATTGGTCACAAGGCGATACACGTCAGGTTCGTACAAGAAATTGATTTCTTGGATTTTGCCACTGATAAGGCTACCCTGTTTTACGATATTCTTGCAGTGTCTTAAAATTGCGTTATTTGGTTTGGCATATCCCAAAGCACGAGCCACATCGCTGGCACAAAAGAGGGGAACACCTTTTTCATCTTCGGAAGTACGGACATCTCCAAAGATTTCATGCTGAAATAATTCTAATTGATTCATAATATCTCCAATCTGTTTTCGCTCTGCTGGGGAGTGTAGGAACAAGTGTAGCAACTCCCTTTTTTAGTGTAGCAAAAGTTGAAATCCTGTTTTCAATGTTAAATTTGTGTAAAGTTGTGAGGTGGATTTTTCTTTGAAACAGCCTTATTTTCAGGCTCTAGTGTAGCAAAAAGCCTTGTAGTGTAGCAAAAGTGTAGGAAATTCCTTCGTTGCTACACTAAGAGAAATAACTTTTTCAAAAAGAAACACCTCTTTGTTCTTATAAATCATTTCTTTTCTATATATTTTATAAGAATATATTTTTTAGTGTAGGAAGTGTAGCAAATATTCAATGAGAAACCATAATAATTCCCCTAATAGTAGAGCCTGACTTAAAATCATCTACACTTGCTACACTCCTACACTAAGTGAGCCATCGCCTGTACTCGCCTGTTATCTCAAAACCCACTAAAACGTGTCCAGAAGAATCTCTGCGAATGTCATGCCGTCTTTTCAGTTCGGCAACAAGGTTTTTCAAACTCATAGGACGGTAGCCGTTGCCATTTGCCCATAAATCATAGACAATGTAGACTTGTTTCGTGGATAATCTGTTATTTTCACAAGGGGTAAGGCAATCTCGGAGAAAGTTTCCGATAATATCGCTTTCCTCTCGGTATTCTTCCACGGCTTCTAATAATCTGCCTGTTTGCTGAAATCCCTCTTGCTTCATCAGGCGATACCCACGCAACATCCAATTTAAGATTCCAGATAGGTTATCAGGGTCACGGAACAACATCTTCAGGTTTTTGTCCTGTTCTTCTTCGGTGAAATGCCGTTCAAAGGGAATTAGCTTCACCCTCTTACTAGAAAACACGGTGTCATCGCTGATTCTCGGCTGATGGTTGGTGTTCATAATGATTTTGAATTCAGGAGTAAATTCAATGGGGTTTTCGTTGAGAAATCGACTGGTCAGCTTGTCCCCACCTGTCAACTGTTTGATAAGTGAAGCATTGAGTTCTAAGCCTTTTTCTGGTTCTGGGGTCACTGCAAGCCGTATTCCTTGTAATCTTGCTACGTCTGGGGTAGCCGTTGAGCCGTTTTTCTTGTTCCGTGCTAAGGTTTCAGGCTGAACATTAGAAGCATAATCGCCCATCAGGTGGGAAACAGTTTCACAGCAAGTGGATTTGCCGTTTCTGGTGGTACTTCCGTAAAAAATGAAGAAACACTCGTGGGAGGTGTCACCAGATAGGACATAGCCAAAGGTTTTTTGGAGAAAATTCATACTGTCAGGGTCATTTTTCATCACTTCACCGATAAAACTTTCCCACCTATCGCATCGCACCTCTGGTTGATAGTTGACATTGGATAGTTTTGTGATAAAGTCCAGTGGGGAATGTGGTCTAAATTCCCCTGTTTGCAAGTCTAACGTGCCATTTAGACAGTTAAACAGGTAAACATTACTGTCGAAGTGGCGAAACTCCACTGGAGATACTGTGGCACTATCTCGTATTAAACTTTCTCGTTTTTTCAGTAGAGTGAGAGTTTTACCGATTTTTTCGAGGTGTTCAAACTGCAATTCATTGCCGTATTGCTCTAAAGCAAGGGCAAAATATTTGCTTTGCTCCTTGACACGGAGATTATTCAAATCTTTCACCCATTGTTTTCCGTTGTACCCATAGTAACAAGAAGTTTCCACCACATAACGGAACTGATTTTGATGTAAAAAGTGAAATAACCCAGCGATTCCGATGTCATTCAAGGGGAAATGACTGTTATTTTCAATCCTGTATTGGTGGAAATAGGTTATCAGTTCCTGTACGTTCATTAGACCTCCTTAGTTGCTCCTATACTGTCCGTGTTGCTGTTTTTTTGATTTTTAGGGGTACGGATATAGTCTAACAGCACTTCCTCTTGAATCAGCCATTTGTTCCCTGATTTGAAGCTAGGGAGTTCCCCAGATAGACAAAGTTGACGGATTCGGTAAGGGGTCAAGCCGTCCACCAGTTGGGAAGCCTGCGTGATGGTGAGCAATGTCACCTTGCTTGTGATTGGTTCTTTCATAAAAATAATTCCTTTCGTGTGTAAGTTTCGGTATTTGCCTGTGGTTTTTCTCAACCATAGGCATATCTTAGCAGATGGTTGGGATTTTGACTTAGAATAGACAATTATTTGGATATAAAGTTTTCCGACAATATTTTGTCGGAGATGTTGGAGGTTTCGCAGACACTCTTTTGACAAGAAAACCTATGCTTCAAAAAATAAAGAGAGAAAAATAAGAAAGGCAACAAATTTCGACAAACATTAGAATTCATTTGTGGTATAATAAGAGTACCACTATAGATAAGGAGTAGGAAAATGGCAATAGAATTTAGTATTGGCGAAAGAATTCGCATTGAACGTGAGAAACTTGGACTTTCTCAAGAGGAATTAGGGGCGAAAACAGGTATTTCTAAGTCCTCCATCAGCAACTACGAAACCAAAGACCATGACATCAGCCACGTCAATCTTCTTAGTTTGGCAAAGTTGTTTGATGTGTCTACGGACTACCTCTTGGGACTGATAGGCACAAAAAAACACCTAAGTCCAAGAGAATATCCTTTGGATTTAAGTGACAGGGTGATTGAAATGATTGAACAGAAAGAGATAAACTGGGAATTTCTTTCTGAAATGATGGAACACAAGGACTTTCCGATTCTCCTAACGGATATGGAGGTCTATGTGGAGGGTCTTGTGTCTATGCAAGTGAAATTACTCAATGGCACGATAAATGACGCAAAAAAACAAATCGTGAAAGAGTTTAACCCACCGAAGCATGAATTGTACTTACGGACGATGGAACTTGCCGAACTGACAGAAGATACCCACTTCTCCCACATTTTCCTCTCTGATTTAATGCCCATCTTGAAAACCATGCGTAAACATCATAAATATGACAGTTCTTCTGCACCTGATAATGATGTTTATGTGGACACCAAGCAAGTTATCCGTGACAAGATGGAGGAAATCTCAAACAGTGCCGAGGAAGTGAGCAAGGAGAAACAGTGTGACATCTTGCTTGCTGCTGCCAATATGGATTGCTCCGTCTTGACCGAGGACGAAGAAAAGAAGTTTAAGGAGTATTTTATTAAAGTGTCCGAACACTCCGTCAAACGATTCAACTTGAAGCCACAAGCACCTAAACAGGGTAGAAAACCCTTGCCCTACTATAATAATCAGCAAGGCAAGGGAAAAAAGAAATGAGAAAAGCCTTTCCCATCGACTTGTAGTCTTTGGGAAAGGCTTGGTTTTTTTGGAAATATAGATCGTACTGGATTTAGTCCAGATACTTCGGATTTGTGCTAATAAGTGAATGGTATCAGCGTGCTTCAACTCAAAATGACACCTATTTAATAAAGTATAGATTTGATATTTTCTTCCGTGGTAGATTGATAAGTTGGGACAACCCAAAGATAATCACCATCAAAATCTTTTGGTTTGTAGGTATATCTTACCGCTCCATTTTTCTCATCGGTACTTTCAGCCTGTCCAATGAGCATTTCCCCAGATTCATCATAGAATTCACCATTGATATAAAGGAAATGACCATAGATTTCACCACCCTCTGAAGCTAGATAGGGGGAATATTCTTCCAGAAAAACAAGTTCATAACCATTATTTTTCCAGTTTGCAGATTCAAAGGTGATAAAATCAGGTAAGGATTCTGCTGTCACGTTTTTTAAGTCTAGTTTTACCTTGTCTTGATGGTTAGTTTTCCATCTTGCACCTGTGATATGGAGATTCAAAGATTGATTTGTCCCAAAATAATCACTTTCTAAACTATAAACAAGAGCCAAAGGGTTCTGCTCATTCTGGTTCACTCTCGTAAACTCACTGGTAATTTCGATTTCATCACCAGATTCATTGGTGAAATAAAAGTCTAACCCCTGCAAAAAGAGGGAATTATCTTTGTCAGCCACCACTTCCAAAAGCATTTGCGTGGGGTAGCTTTCTAAGGACGTAATGGTGAATTTTTGCCCATTCATTTCTATTTGCTGGTTTACGTCATAGAAAGTGCCTTCATCTGTAAAATCAGGGTCAAATTCCAGAATAAAAGTCATTTCAGTGAGTAATTGACCTTCCGTTGCAGTATCTGTAACGGTTCCTTCGGTGTTCCCACTTCCAAATTGAAAGAATGAAGTCCAATGTGGAGTTGGGTCATCGTACTCATAAACTGAAAAATTCACACCTAATTCACTAGGCATATCCTCTAAAGTATAGCTGATATGATGAAGTTTATCTCTATCTTCACTGGCTCGCAATCCAGAAGTGGGCATATAGTTGTTAGATTCAAGTATTTCTCCACTTTCAACACATATCAATTCGGAGCGAATTTCGTATCTTTTATCAGTTCCCCAATTCAATTTATCCAAGGTATAAAAAATGTTTACCTCTTTTTGGTCTACAATCAAATGTTGTATGGTGATTGTTACATCATCTTTACTTTGTGTCTGACCTACCACTTGCACAAACTCATTGTCAACGGCTGTGGATAGGCTTTTGGAATACGTTACCGATTCCACCAATTTGTCAAAAAGAGGGATTTGGCTGATAAATGTCGCAAAACTAGGCGAAACATTCACGGAAAAGACGAAAACCATAATTGTTGCAAAAGCACCAGCCAATGCTAGTTGTGGCACTTTCTTAGGACGTTCGTTACTGTTTTCACAAGCAAGAAGCAAAGAGTTACGGATTTCTTTGTCCTTTTCGGAGTTCAATTGAACAGGACTATAGATTTTTTTTATACGATTCATAAAATTACCTCCTCTAAATCAGCTTTCAGCATTTTTCTTCCTCTGTGGATTCTCATGGAAACGGCAGAAGGAGAAATTTTTAGAAATTTTCCTATTTCTTCAAATGTATAACCCTCGTAGTAATGGAGATAAATAGTAACTCGTTGCTTTGTTGGTAGTTCCATTACGTTTTTTAACAATGTACTGCTGTCCTCAGTCATAGGTTCTACAATATTTTCAAGGTCTGTTGTGTGTGTTTTCCAGAAAGAACGTAAGATGTCACGACAATGATTTACAGTTATTTTGGTCAATAATGCCTTTTCCTTGCCAGCTTCTAATGTGATTTTTCCTTGTTTTTCTTTCTCTATCAGCTTTAGAAAGACCTCTTGCACCACATCTTCGGCATCTTTCTCATTTCTTAAATAGCTAAGTGCTAAACGAAACACTGTATTTTTGTGTAAATCATACAGCGATATCAACTCTGTTTGCTTATTATCCATCGTGTTCCCCTTTCCTAAAGTCTTTCTCAATTTGTAGCTACGTATATATAACGATTGAGGTTGACCAATCAGCACATATAAAAAAAGATTTTTTTTATTTTCTTAGAATAACACAAAACCACCGATGTATCAAGGTGTGAAGCCAATCTTATCTCTAAGCAATCGTAAAGAAAAA
>JAWXUL010000052.1:0-10245 GCA_044432725.1 Eubacteriales bacterium | reverse complement strand
CTGTTTCGCCACTTCCTCCATTTTTGCCTTTGCTTCTGGACTGATGGAATAAGTATCTGCCTTTTCCTGTGGCTTGGTGGTGCTGTTTTTCTCTTTGGTTTGCTTGTCTTGGTCTTTTCGCCGTGTTTCGTTGGTTCTGTTTACACCAAAATCTTTGCCAAATCCGTTAATTTTCATGTTTGTACTCCTTTTTATATAATTATCATCGTCGACGTAAGCGTTTGTCAATCAAAAAACCTGTCACAGTTAGAATCAACAATGGAATAGGGAGGTAAAGTAGTAAATAGATAAACAAGATACCATTTCCATTTTCGCCCAAAGAAAGAATCAAAAAAATGAGCATGATTCCCATTGCACCTGTGATGTATGGTAAATAAAATTTGAAGATATAGAAACCATTTTTGTAGGAAAAATGTGCCATAAACACAGAAATACAAAGATACACAAGGATAGTCAATATCTGAACTACAGGTTTCAAAGTTATAATACAGATTAAGTGGCAAATAATAGTAATAAGCATCAGTATAACAGGAGCAATATATTTTTTTAGTTTCATTTACTACCTCTTTTTCTTGATTCTTCTGCCACCACTTCCTGATAGAATGGTTCTTCGTAATCTTCGTCAAAATCTGCCATAGTATCGCTCCTTTCAAATTTATATTTTTTCCACTTGTTTTCAATGGAAACAAGTGATAACTAGCCTGACCAAAGTGATGAAAACAAAGGGCAACACCCACGATGGATGGTCTGGTAAATGCAAGGGACGAAGATGATACCAAGATAGTTGGGGTTCTCGTGGGGGGATAGGGTAGGCTGTATTCTGTCCCCTGTCATTTTATAACATAAGAACCTTTCTCTATATCGTAGGTAATAACGGGTACTTCTGTCACTTCTTCACTGGGGAAGTTATGATTTTCTTCAAAAATCAACTCATATACCCTAGTGAGTAACGTAGTGATGATCCCTACATCCCCTTCCAAAGAAGTCACAGAGTAGTTACCAAATTGCTCCAGTGTAGCGATGGTGTCACCTCTTACCATTTGAAATAATTCTGTTGGAAGTAACTCCTCTAAATAAGAGTTTCGCTTATCTATCCAAACAGGGTTTAAAAAATTCAACGATTCCCCATATTGTAATAAATACTCCATCATCCAAGAATCCAACTGAAATGATGGCACTCTCTCCTCAAAATCAAAATCACTCCAAGATAACAAAGTATCTTCCACTACATAAATACTGCCATCTTCTACCATTAAGAAACGATGCTGACTCTCATCAGGCAGAGTTTTTTCATACAAAAAACGAATCGGCGTGTTTTCACCAAAGCTATGAAGACTGGTAGGATGTGGTTCTTCGTAATAGTCCGAATCTACATACTTATAATTCAAGGGTAAATAATCTTCTAAGGAGATATCTCGAAACCAATCTACAATTTTTTTGGCATTGTCATCCGTAGATGTTTTATAATATAATTCTGAATGTTCCAAAAGAACCACTGCCTTTTCATCTCGTACACCGAAAATCCCATAATATGTCATGAGTATATCTATAATAGCATGTGCCATACTGATGTTAACAGGTTTACAAGACACCACTTCAGCAAGAGAAGCAATGTAATCGGATATAATATCTAAAGGAATGGTTGTAATGAGCTCTATTTCTGAAAAATCCATGTTTTCAACATAAGTTATCCTCTCTGCTAAGTCCATACTATGAAATTCATTCAATTCTATAAGGAAAACATCTCCCGAGGAGGTAACAAGGAAAGTGCCACTACGATCTGTAATGTCATCGTAAACAGAATAGATAAAGGATATGTCTAGGTCATTCTGTATATTGTGTTCAAAAGTAGTGTGTGGTTCTTGCCAATTTCCGTAAGTGTATTTTATATTACAATCAAATATATTGGGGGTTTCTGCCTCGTTGGCATCTTTTCTAAAGTTACCCAGAATAAGCCCTAAGCCAATCAAAAAAGTCAACATAAAAAATCTTTTCATAGATTCTCCTTTTTCTAAGTTCAGTGTATTTGTGGAAACTAAGCGCTTATCAAGATAAAGTGTGGTTGTCCGTGAGCAGAGCAAATCACCCCAAACAACAGGGAGAGAAACCCCCTCCCTGTCTTTTATTCCATATTTTCTGCCAAAACCTTTTAGGTTTCTGTATCTTCTACATCGAACGAAACATTTCCAGAGGCTTCCTTGCGATTTCCACGTTTATCATAATAGAAATATCCTTGCTCATCTTCGTGGAGAATCCAATCGGTATACTTACAATCTTCCATATAAAGGGGTAATTGAAACAAATTTGTGTACCCTACTCTATAAAATTGCCCAAGACCACCTTCGTAATTTTGTGCTATGAATCCACCTACTAAGTTCTTTG
The DNA here is from genome assembly GCA_044432725.1 of Eubacteriales bacterium. Lineage (GTDB taxonomy): Bacteria > Bacillota > Clostridia > Oscillospirales > Oscillospiraceae > JAWXUK01. Next base: position 7,863 of record JAWXUL010000052.1, on the reverse strand, counting down.
TTAAAAATGTAGAAAAAATGAGTGATGTTAGAGAAATTAGAAAAATCTGCCCAATGCTAAATTTATGGTTATTTTTGAAATATGGAACACTCTTTGTCAGTGGCAATAATACGAGCAACAGCGTAAGTATTCCAAAAGGGTAATAAACAACCCCGTAAGGAATGACCTGTGTTTCAAAAAATCCTTTTGCTGTAAAACTAAAATAGATAACTGAAAGCACCACAGAAACTAGGACTAATGTCAATATTCGTTTGATTTTCGACATAAATAACCTCCTTTTATACCACCAAGTATCATTTTTGGAGGACAAACTCTCAGCATGGTTGTGTGACTTCCCACCAGAACCACAGCACTGACCGACAAAACATCAGCCGATACTGTGGGTTTTTCCCTCAAAAGGGAGATTTAGGACTTGTTCGACAAGAGAGTGTCAAGAAGTGTCTGCTGTTGAGTATTTCCGTTGTTCATCAGTTGTTTCAGCAATTCCTCAACGGAAGTCACTTCCCCAGAAGTAGTCGAGCTTTTTCCCATGTCTGCTCTAACCAATTCCATGAAATGCTCTTCCCAGTCATCACTCAAGACCTCATTGAAATTATTAGGTTTGGTTTTATTTGCTTCAAGTTTGGCAATACGTTCATCAACACCTGCTTGGTATTTCGCCATTGCTTCGGATTCTTTTTTGTATTCTGTGCCTAACACCTCAGACCAATCATCTTGTCCCTCGCCAATACCTTGAGAAGAACCGTAGTCATACAACTTACCCCCAGAGTAGGTGATGGATAAGTTTCTATCCTCTAAAGCATCAAAACCACCTTGTGCCATTTTTTGGTAATATTCCCCCATCGGAGATAGCACTTGAACAGCCCCACTTAATTCGCCTGATTCAGCAGCTTTGGAAAGAAAATTCTTAGAAGCCACAGACCACGCATTTTCTCCATCTGGAGTATACCAAGCACCATCACGATGTTCCAACTCATCGAAATTAAATCCAGTATATTCTTCCACAAATTTCATGACTGTCAATTTATTTTGTCCTTCTGCGTGTTCTTCAGACCAAGCACTCAGTTCTGGATACAAATAATGTTTCTTAAACTCAACGCCATCTTTCAATGTATCTGGGTCATAAAGGTTGAATTTCTTATTGACATAGTTAATATGGTCATAGAGATTTTTGCCGTTATCCCCTTTATTCAAGGCATCTTCAATCTGCTTTTCCAATTCAGGGTCAAGAGCTTGCCCGTCCACACCTGTCACATGGATTTTGTAATCATAAGGGTCAACGGAAATATCAAACTCCACACCCTCTGGAATGACCACATTGTTGTCTTTCAACAACTTGTTGATGGAATCAGAAATGTCATCACGCACAGATTGGTTGTATGCCATGAAATTGTCGAAATATTCTACTGTATTCGTCCATTCTGGAGGATTGTGAGGTGGAAAAGTGGTTTCCCAAGAGTTGTTGGCATAATCGCCTGTATAACTTCCCTCGATGTCTTGTTTCGGACCGAGTACCCCATACAGTTCATAAGCACTACTGACCACAAGACTTTGTGTAGCCTGTACTTCTGCTTGCTCACTGGTGAGATAGAGTGTCTTTCCCTCCACGGCTGTTTCCAGTTCCAGTTCTTGCATAAGTGTTTCGCCATGGTTTGGAAGAGTGGTAGGGGTAGAATCGGACGGAAGAACTGTGGCAGAGTTGTTTTTCTTGTGTGGCTTCTCCTCCGTCACGTTGTGACCATCAGGTTTTGAACCTTGGGTCTTTGCACCCATTCTCGCCCTAGCTTCTGGACTGATGGAATAAGTATCTCCCTTTTCCTGTGGCTTTGTGGTGCTGTTTTTCTCTTTGGTTTGCTTGTCTTGGTCTTTTGGCCGTGTTTCGTGGGTTCTGCTTACACCAAACTCTTTGCCAAATCCGTTGATTTTCATAAGATTGTACTCCTTTATTTGTATATTTTGAATCATTCTTTCTTGCTTGGTCTTGAACCAAGTCATGTCTGCTTTTTGGCTATCCTTTTATCAACAATATAGCCAATCACGAACAAAATTCCAATCAATGTTGGAATTACTGGGTAAGCAACATTAGCTACAATGATAACCAGTAATAAATTCCCGATGTACTCATCAGAAGAGTAAAAGATAGCGAACAAAACAATATTAACCAAAAAATATTCAGTTTGTATCACAAGGTTGGGTAAAGCAAGTTTATAGCAAGTTTTTTCTCTCTTTTTCATAGACATACAGGTCACAAAAAACATAGTTATAAAAAATATTACAGTGATAAAGAACCAATGGTTCAACAGTAAATCTCCAAAGACCAAAGGAACAAGTAAATTTCCGTTCGTGGTCAAAGTAAAAACAAGCAAGAGAGTTTGCACGAGCAAAGGAAAATAAATAAATCTGTATTTCTTTCCTCTAGAGAATACTGGGAAGAACTCAGATTCTTCTGCCACCACTTCCTGATAGAATGGTTCTTGATAATCTTCTTCAAAATCTGCCATAGTACCACTCCTTTCAAATTTATATTTTTTCACTTATTTTTGATGAACGTCTGCTCTTCATCTGTAATTACATTATCATACCATATCCCACAAAAAAAAAGCTATTTCAATAACGGCTTCATACGGGAGATATGCTCAAATTAACGGCGATTAAATCATCTCCCAAAGCAATGCAGGGAAGAGAGCCACCAATCCTATCGTGGAGAAATAAATATCTGGAACGGAATAAAGAAAGCAGAATTTTCTCATTTTTTCCTTGTTTGTATCTGTTGTGACTAAATTGACATAGTGATAAACTTGGGCGATTAAGTACAAAATAAACATCACTTCAAATGGCAGTCCACTTATTCCAGTGATGATAACCACAGGTGTCAGTAAAAATATCATAATCCAACAAAATGCAACTTCCACAATCAACATTTTTTTAGCATCTCCATCAAAAAGTAGGAACTTATGAAATAAAGAGCCTTTTCTCTGTTCTTTGCTCCCTTTATTCTGCTTTTCATCTAGTTTAGTAAAGAAAAAAACTGCTGTAGGGATATAAAACAAGGGTGCAAAGTACCCTAATAACCAAAACATCATATACTATTGCACCTCCTAGAACGTTTCTTAAAATTTTATTCCTCTATCTGTTTCCATGCGTCTATTTTTCATCACTTTTCTTTGATATTCTTGTTTTGTCCACAGTAATAATATAGTCGCATTTATTCTCATTAGAATTTTTATTAGAATCTTTCTTCCAAAATAAATATGGAATTTTATAGATAGAATAAACCAACACTAAGCCTATGCACATAATAAAAGGTTCTAAGTAAACAGCGATAGGACTTAAAAAATCAAGGGAATCTACAGAATATGCTAAAATAACAACTACATACATTGGAATGGGCATAAATAATATAGCCAAAAAAATTCCTATTATTCGTTGAATCATTATTGTTCGTCAGCTCCTTCTTCATAAACAAGAATATTTTACTAAGTTTACTGCACTAACGAAAAAAAACAGCTTGCCCCAACAACAGGGAGAGAAATCCCCTCCCTGTCTTTAGTTCATATTTCTGTCAAAACCCTCTTAGGATTCTGTTATTTCGTGGTCTGTGTAAACGAAAGAGCAAAGTCAATCGTCATTCCCCAACAACGTATCCAACAAAGTATAATAGCTTGCATATTTATCGTTGATTTGTGCCAATAATTCCTCAATAGAGCTCACTCCTGTTGCAAATAATCCAAACTGCATATCCAAATGTTCTAGGAGTTTTTCTCTCGCCATTGCTTCAAAATCGTCCATATCCCAATCATGCCACTCTGGTTGTACCTTATTTGCGTCTAATTGTGCCTTGTGAGCCGCACAAGCCTCATCATATACAATCATTTTTTCTTCAAATTTTCCAATTTCAGTGCGAACTTCTTCTACCCAGTCCGTCTGACCTTCGCCAAGACCTTGAGCTGAACCATAGTCATATAATGCACCACCAGAATAAGTAATGGTCATATTTCTATCGTCTACATTATCATAGCCATTTTGATAGATACTTTGATACCCCTTGGCAATGCCTGAAATCGCCATAATAGCTGCTGATTTTTCACCCTGTGGCACAGTGTCTAAAAAGTTAGACTGTGCTGTAGACCATGCGTGATCACCATCAGGGGTGTACCATGTGCCATCTCGATATTCCAATTCATCAAAGTCATAACCTGTATAATCTTCTATAAAACCAACGGCATAAGTCTTCCAAGTACTTTCATAGTAAGCATTTCGCCACGCATCAAATTGGTCAGTCAAATAACTTTTCTCAAATTGCCCCCCAAATTCCACACTGTCTGGGTCAGAAAGAACAAAAGTCTGGTTCACAGCACAAATATGTGAATACAGATTTCTGCCATTATCCCCTTTGTTCAGGGCAAGCTCAATTTGTTTTTCTAATTCAGGGTCGAGGGTTTGTCCGTTGACACCAGTGACATGAATATCGAAGTTATATGGGTCAACAGAAATGTCAAATTCTACCCCTTCTGGAATGACAATGCCATTTTCAGAAAGTGCTTGGTTGATGGCATTGGTAATTTGCTCTCTTGCGGTGAGGTTATAGGACATGAAAGTGTCAAAATCTTCCACTGTTTCAATGACATAAAAACCAAGTCGTTCCGTTTCTGGAATGGTGGTTTCAGCAGAATTATACTCATATTCTCCTGTAAAACTTCCCTCAATGTCTTGCTTCGGACCTAAGACACCATATTCATCAGGTTGTTCCACATAGGTTGGGGTGGTGGTAATCAAACTTACTTCCTCCACACCAGAAGAACACGCAGAGATTTGTTCTTCCGTCAACACCATACCATCTTCACTGGCAGAACGCAGTTCCGACACATGATTGTTGATTTTCCCCTTGCCTTGTTGGGGTTCTTCTGGCTTTTCGCCCACTTTTTCTTGCTGTTTCGCCACTTCCTCCATTTTTGCCTTTGCTTCTGGACTGATGGAATAAGTATCTGCCTTTTCCTGTGGCTTGGTGGTGCTGTTTTTCTCTTTGGTTTGCTTGTCTTGGTCTTTTCGCAGTGTTTCGTTGGTTCTGCTCATACCAAATCCGTTGATTTTCATAAAATTGTACTCCTTTTAATTTAATTTATAAACACGTTCAGTTCTTGTTCACTTTATGACAGAAAATCAGTTGAAATTGATAACATAGCTACTGCACGGGCATTTTCATCTCTTTATCCATTACACTTCCAAGTCCGTATAAAAAACTGTGAATAGCCAGTGCTGGAATAATTGAAAACACAAAAAATATACCAGAAGCAAATCCAGCAGGGTCAACAATAAAAAGCTGAGTTCCCACTGCTAAATACATGATGTCAAAGGTAAAGGAACAGCAATATTTACAGCTTGGGATTCTTTGTGTTCTACAATTCTTAATTACTTTAACTGACTGTGAAATAAACACAGCAAAATATAGTATAGTTAAAAGAACGAATAAGAGTGGGGGGACTTTCCATAAATATTCTCTTTGAGAAGTCGTTTGGCTATTTTCTAGCCAGACAAAATACAGTCTGTGAATTAAAAAAGTGAAAAAATATAATTTCTGTGAGAAAATTATATCTTTAACCGATGAAAACCCATTTGCTCTCACTGTGTGATTGGATGATAACAGGGTATCAATTAATTTTCCTATATCCCAAAAGAACCAAGCAACTATAATACTTGGCAATATCACATACATCCTAAAAGATTCATTTTGTGAATTGCTCGCAACAATGAACTCAAACCAGAGAGAACAAATTGTCAAAGAGAACACTGGTAAGCAAAAATCAAAATCATCGTTTTTTTTCAATATCATGTATACCACTATGCAACACACTATTAAAAGGTAAATATAGATTAAATTTTCTGTCTGTGCAATGTAAGGTTGGCGAAACGCAAATATTTCTGCTCTAAATTCAGTAAGTTTAGGAATACCTGATGATGATAGTTTTCGTTCCCTATCCTCTGTTATTAAATAGGAGATGAAAGGAAATAAAAAATTAAACACTAGAAAAATCACTTTTTGGAACATAGTCATAAAATGACCTCCTTTCCTTATAATATATACCTCACCCCAACAACAGGGAGAGAAATCCCCTCCCTGTCTTTAGTTCATATTTCTGTCAAAAACCTCTTAGGCTTCTGCACTTTCGTAGACAGATTCATCGTGCCAGACTTCTTCTGTGTCAGCTTTTACATGATAGCACCCACTCCACGCACCCTCCCAAGTTTCTTACCGAGAGGACATAGAGCAAGGTACTATGCCACTTCCCATCAGAACCACAGCACCGACCGACAAATCATCAGCCGATACTGGGAGATTTCTCTGCCTACTACGATTGCTAAAAATTTTCTAAACGGCATTTCTGTAGTCATAAACGTCTTTCGTAACATCTAGCACAATGCCATTTATGTCAACTGTTGTTTCATCTATCCAAACAACTTTCGCTTCATCGCACTGATATTGCCAGTAAATATTTCGCTTTTCACCTGTATTTGCGTGTTCAAGAGTCCCCAATATTGCAAAACTTGTAGTAGCACCACCATTATTTCGATAGATAGTAACACTGTAAGAACCGTCTAAAGATTCTGTGACACTGAGCAATTCCTCGCCATTTATCCACTGAATTGTAAAGAATGACTGGTATACAAATGTACCAAACATTAATACGATAGATAAAACAACAAATACAGCAACTTTAATTTTTTTCATACACTCACCTCTAAAACATAGTTAATTACTAACTAGAAGAAAATATTCATAAATCCCACCAGAAACCACAGCACCCACCGACAAACCATCAGCCGATACTGTGGTTAAGTCCTCCCACACCACAAAGGCGATGGTGGAAGATGTTCAAGGTTCTCTGGAAGATTTATTGGTCTGTGCCGTACTATACCTCACGAAACCTCGCCCCAAAACAGGGAGAGAAACCCCCTCCCTGTCTTTAGTTCATATTTTCTGGCAAAAACCTCTTAGGCTTCTGCACTTTCGTAGACAGATTCATCGTGCCAGACTTCTTCTGTGTCAGCTTTTACATGATAGCACCCACTCCACGCACCCTCCCAAGTTTCTTATCGAGAGGACATCGAGCAAGGCACTATGCCACTTCCCACCAGAAACCACAGTACCCACCGACAAAACATCAGCCGATACTGTGGTTAAGTCCTCCCCCACCACAAAGGCGATGGGGGAAGATTTTCAAGGTTCTCTGGAAGATTTATTGGTCTGTGCCAGTGTCCCAGCCGTTATCTTCTCGCCATTGTAACATAATGTCATAGAATTTTGGTTCGTTTTCTTTCAAGAACGCAAGCACTTTGTCCATTTCTTTTTTCAACCCCTCTTGATATTGGCTTTCAGAAATGTAAGGTACTTTCAGATCATTCCCATCTTTATCATAAATGATGGAACCATCTTGGGAATAACTATGATGTCCCTCTGGCACATTCGCCATAGATTCTCTCCACATAGACAAAGCCACACAAGTAATTTCTATTTTCTGTTGGTCGTGTTCCTCCTGTGTCATAATGCCGTTAGGGTCAAATGCGGCATAGCCCCCCAGTTGTTCCATTGTTGCATCAAAAACAGCTGTACCGTAATATCCCTCTCTCAAGGTGGCATTGTTCATTGCATCAATTTCCGCTTTCGAGATACCATCATTATTTGCTTGGAAAGTATCAATAGCAGCTTGGATTCGTTCTGCTTTTTCCTCGTCTGTCAGAACTTCTAAGAAAAATTCTTCCAAACGTGCAGGCTCGGTGGAGGGGGTTTCAGTTGTTGTGAGGTCTTGTTCCACAGAAGTGCTAACCTCTCCACTGGTCAATTTCTCCTCCACAGGTGCATGGGTG
>JAWXUL010000051.1:0-10508 GCA_044432725.1 Eubacteriales bacterium | reverse complement strand
ATAGTAAATTGGGAAAAGAACTGATATAGTAGTTGGTGGGGAGTTTGATTGACCCTTATATTCAGAGCAAGGACACGAAGCAATCGACCTCCTACAATAACGAAAGAATGTGATAGATTTGGACAAACCACCAAGCGAACCCTTTTTGAAATCGCTGTACTATGGACGGATTTCCCCTTGTGGAATGACTTTTCCCCCACGAGAGGACTTCGCCCAGTGCATGGTAGACACCCAGAAAGCCAAGACACTGTTGGAGAGCCACCTTGACGATGTGGGCAGGGAGTTGTTTGCTGACTTCCTCCACAAGAAAGACCAAGTGTACCAGAGCAATGACGAGAAAGTTTTCCTCAAAGGCTTTACGGTGGGGGCGAAGATGATGTTGGAGGTGTTGCAAGAAGATTGAATCCAAAAAAGTGACATCAAATTGATACCACATTTCTAGCTGTGATGTCATTTTGATACCAAACAGGGAAAACGTGTGTAAATTGGTGTTATTTTCTGTGAAGTCTGTAATATTTTAACAAGGTTTACACAAGCGACTGGATAAGTGAATGGGACATTTTTGTCAATTTGTCCCACCTGTGTCCCAGTGTTGTCCCAGAGGTGTCCCAAGAATGTCCCTACTTCGTCCAGATTTGTCCCACCATTGTCCCTTGTTTGGGGCAAGTTGTCCCAAAGTTGTTCTGTGCGTGACCCGAGGCTGTCCCCCAGTTGGGATAGTTATTTTAACATGAATCCTACCTCTTGAAATCACCTCTCACCTATGGTATGATAGAGAAAAAGGAGGACTTCCTATGCTTATGCTTTACTTATCGGCTCTTAGTGATGCCGACACGGACAAATTTAAGGAAATTTACTGGGAATATAAGAACCTCATGTTCTATGTGGCAAATAAAATTCTGGGTAACACAGAGGACGCAGAAGATGTGGTACAGCTTGCCTTTGAAAAAATTATTTTGAATTTTGAAAAAATTTCTCAAGTTAAGTGTCCCCAAACAAGGGTTTTCATCGTTACTATAGTTGAGAGGAAATCAATCGACTTGTACAGGCAGAAGAAAAATCACCCCATCATACCCTTTGACGAACTGACAGAACAAAGCCAGTTGCCAGATTTTCTTGGTTTAGAAGAAACCATGCTGAAACTTCCAGACAATTATCGGCATATCCTTTTGCTTCGCTTCAAGGCTGGGTACTCTGTGAAAGAAATTGCTGATATTTTGGAAATGAAGCCTGACAATGTGAAAAAAATCATCAGTAGAGCCAAAAAGAAACTTTCCGAACACTTAGAAAATGAAGAAAAGGAGGAAACCTAGATGAAAATGACCAATAAACAAATGGAGCGATATGCCGATTCTCTGTGGGAGCAAATGGACATACCAGAAAACGATGCCATACCGAACCACGAATTCTCTGATAAATTCAAAGCGAATATGGAAATTCTATCAAAACAACCCAAGTCGAGAGAAAAATCATGGGCAAAGCCTTTGAAAGTGACTGCTGCCGTGGCAATGTTGACACTGACCACTGCTATGGCTGTCCATCATGAGCAAATTATTCTTGTGGTGAAAAATGTTTACACCGAATTGACTGAATATCAATTCTCTGCTGTGCCACACGAAAAAGACTTGCCCACTGTGGACTTTGGTATGATGCCAGAGGGAATGATTTTGGATGGCAGTGGTGAGTTAGAAGGGGATTTCTACTGGAAATACCAGAACGAGAGTGGACAATACTTTTCTGTTTTAGTGGAAAATATCACGGAAAACACCAATTCTTCTGTGATTCTTGACACTGAAAATGCAGAAGTATCCCTGATTGTGGTGCAAGGTGTGCAGGGGACGCAGGTGTTTAAGAATAGTATCACATCCGTCCAGTGGATAAAAGACAATGGTGTTTTCTACGTTATCAGCGACCTTCCCACCGAGGAGGTGTTAGCTATGATTGAGGGATTAAAAATTTCTTGAAAATATTTTTGAAATGAGTGTCCCCTTTTGAACTTGTGGCTCGTTACAGTGTATGAGAGGGAATCTTAGGAAAAAATATTTTTCCACCAGTGTCCCCTTTTGTGTTTCTGGTTCGCTACAGTGTTTGAGAGGGAATCTTAGGAAAGTAGCCACTTCACTGATACACGACAGATTCCTCTCAACGTGATTCTTCTGCAACAGCAAGGAAAAGAATGACAAAAGAAAATTGACGAAGAACAAACAAACCCTGTTCTGGGTGTTTCATTCCGAACTCCAGAGCAATTATTTGAAATGAGGTTGATTAAATGTTAAAATTTAGCGAAATGAAAACCAGAACCAAAGTTTTGTCTGGTGTCTTGATGTGTTCTATGCTTTTGGGTGCTGCGGCTCCTAGTATGGCGAATGCTATCACGAAAAATCAAGTGACTTACGATGACCCTTGGGATATACCCACAAAAGAAGGTCCCTCCATCAATGCTTTGGTGGGTGTGACCGAGAGGGATGAAAAGAAATTCACCGAAGAAGAATGGTCTGAAATCATGAGACGTGTGGAAGCTGGTACTATTCAGTATACAGAAATCACAGAAGACTATTTGGCATTGGAGGAATTCTGTAAAAAAAATAATGTCCCTCCCTATGCTTCTGGTGCGTCCTTGGATTTACCCATGCCATCCTTATCTCATAGTGAACAACTGAAACTTTACCAGTATTATATCAAGAATAACTGCTCTGGTAACATTCTAGTTTATGGAGAAATCAACGATATAACTGGGGAATATGAAATCACCACTTCTTTCTACAATCGTGAGGGGGATTTGATTGTTTCTCACGATTTGGGTGAAACATGGGAAGTGAAAGACCATATTTATGGTGGACACTCTCGCATTGAGAGTGACTTGGGTTTCGACAACTGGAAATAAGACTACAACAGCACAGATAAAAGCATAAACTTGGTGTTTCCTATGAATTATTTTTCCATGGGCAAGAAAATACAAATTTTATGCCTGTTGTTCTATGGAAACGGACTATTGACAGATAAATCCCTCATATAAGGTGTGAGGCTTTCTATACCTTCACACCTTATTTTCCATATATCCTTCGGGCGTAACTGAACTAAATTCCAACGCTTCAGAATACTGCGGTTTTCTTAATTTCGGAAGATATGGTCTGTAAATCAATAGTTCAAAAAGCTCTTACCTTAACCATGTGCCAAGCTGTGCTTTTGAGCAGTATGGTATTTAAGCATAACGAGGTCGAAAATGGCTTACCAGAGGAAACTCTCCCTCTGGTAAGCTTCAAAAATGAGAGTAACAGGAGAAAGGAATGATTCTATGAAAATGCGTAAATTTTTGAATGGTGTGCTGGCTTGCACAATGGCTTTGAGTATGGTTTCGATGGTGAGTGCTGCGGAAATTACATTGGAAAATTCGAACACTATTTCTAGTAAACCTGTTTTGTTTGAACGTGTCAGCTCAACGGTTGAAGTTATGAATCTTGTTGAAACTTTTTCCGAAGAAGACATACAAGAAATTGTAGACGACATCGAAGTAGCTTGGGTAATTGACGAAAAAACAGTTCTCGTTAATTATACCTTACAAGTGGAAGAGAATCCAACAACATTTTTCGACAGCTGTGTAGGCAATGACAAAACCTACAGCATAACAGTAACTACTGATGGTTCTACCCAAGCAGCTACTCAAGAAACTGCTCAAGGCTCTGATAGTGTAGGACTTATCTTCTCCAAAGTTCGAGCCGATGCAACTTTGAGTGTGGATTGGAAATATAATGGCATATTAAAGGAGATTACTTCTGCAAAAACAAGGGAGATGGATGAATTATGAAAAATAAAATTTTGGTTATTGGACTTATTTGTATTTTGAGTATAAGTTTTTTGGTAGGGTTCAGCTCTGTCGAAAGACAACACACAAATCAAACTACAACAACAGAATACATTGGAGCAAATCGTGTTGATGATTTTTATAAAAATACAGAATCTGTTTCATTCGAAGATATTCTTCACGATATTGACGGTCTTTCCGTTTACTCTTCCTATTCTCAACCTTTTTCCTTAGAGGAATCAGATACTGCTTTTCACGAAGTTGGACATATCCTTTCAAATATCAAACTCAAGCCAATTGACTACGAAAAATATGTAGATGGTGCTGGTATTTACTTTGATAATGGTTGCTTCATCCCAAATGATGAATATATTTCAGAAGAAATGACAAATGAGTCAATTAATTTTATCAGTTGCATTCTAGGAGACAGTGAGAGCGAAAAGTATTATAGCTTAACAATTTATGAGACAGGTAAGGCAATTTTCAGAACAGAAGAAGTTGGAGTAGCTGTTGCAACCTCCCCTTATATTGCTGATAATGCCACAGATATATTGTTCGAGTTGGGAGAATTCTGTAATAACTACACATTCCATGATGAAGAATTCGAACCAATTTTTTCTAGCGATGTGTACGTTACAGTCACAACCTCTGCAACTGCTTCCATTGGGTAACAAATATCTTCATATATTTATTCCTAATACCTCAAATCAATTTTTGAAATTGATACAAATAAGGCATATTCTGAAAAGGAGCCACTCCCACAAGGAGTAGCTCCTTTTACCACATTCGGCTCATTTCCCTCCTCGCCTAATGGACTTGCACCTTTTAGAAGAAACCATGCTGAAACTTCCAGACAATTATCGGCATATCCTCTTACTTCGCTTCAAGGCTGGATACTCCGTAAAAGAAATTGCTGATATTTTGGAAATAAAGCCTGACAATGCGAAAAAAATCATCAGTCGAGCGAAAAAGAAACTTGCCGAACACTTAGAAAATGAGAAAAAGGAGGAAACCTAGATGAAAATGACCAATAAACAAATGGAGCGATATGCCGATTCTCTGTGGGAACAAATGGAAATACCAGAAAATGATGCCGTACCAAACCACGAATTCTCTGATAAATTCAAAGAGAATATGAAAATTCTCTCGAAACAACCCAAGCCCAAACCCAAATTAAGGGCAAAGCCTTTGAAAGTGGCTGCTGCTGTGGCAATGTTAACACTGACCACGGCTTTGGCTGTCCACCATGAGCAAATTATTCTTGTGGTGAAAAATGTTTACACAGAATTGACTGAATATCAATTCTCAGCTGTGCCACACGACAAAGGCTTGCCAGCTGTGGACTTTGGTATGATGCCAGAGGGAATGATTTTGGATGGCAGTGGTGAGTTAGAAGGGGATTTCTACTGGAAATACCAGAACGAGAGTGGACAATACTTTTCTGTTTTAGTGGAAAATATAACAGAAAACACCAATTCTTCTGTGATTCTTGACACTGAAAATGCAGAAGTATCCCTGATTGTGGTGCAAGGTGTGGAGGGGACGCAGGTGGTTAAGAATAGTATCACATCCGTCCAGTGGATAAAAGACAATGGTGTTTTCTACGTTATCAGCGACTTGCCCACCGAGGAGGTGCTTGCTATGATTGAGGGATTAAAAATTTCTTGAAAATATTTTTGAAATGAGTGTCCCTTTTTGAGCTTGTGGCTCGTTACAGTGTATGAGAGGGAATCTTAGGAAAGCTTTTTTCGTCGCTTCGCTGATACACTACAAATTCCTCTCAACGTGATTCTTCTGCAACAGCAAGGAAAAGAATGACAGATACTAAAAGAAAGGATATCATATATGACAACTAAAAGAACTGTTTCTCTGCTTTGTTCAGTGATTTTGATGGGAAGCCTCATTCCTCAACCCTCACTAGCGAACGAAGCTACTGTAGACCAAGACACTGCACTAAGCTATAGTCAAGAATCCAGAATGACCTATATCAACAGGGCAAGTGCTGGCTTGACAATCAGAGGCAATAGAGCCACAGTTTCATCAAGGGTTTTTGGCTATGCCAATCTTGCAACAAAATGTTCGGTTAAAGTTACTCTCCAAGAAAAGACGCTTTTTTCTTGGAAGAATGTTGACACTAAGACAAAAACTGAGCATGATTCTGTCTTGCTCTACGACCTTGATTACCCTGTTTCTTCTGGAAAAACCTATCGTGTTGTTTCTGAAGTCACTGTGTGGAGTGGGAGTAAATCCGAAACTCGCACAGTCACCTCTACATCACAAAAGGCTTAGCTAGAAATCTTGCTCATTGATTCAAATTAACCAAAATGTGTATACGAAAGAAAAAAATAAGGCTAGAGTTTCCCTCACTCTGGTTTTACATTGCTAAGAGGGTACTTTGAAAGGAATGATTCTTATGTATAAAAAGCCAGTTAAATTTTCAATTTTTGTTCTTATTTGCAGTATGTGCTGTTTGGGTTTAACACGAATGAATCAAGACGGATATATCCATTCGTTGGCACATGAAGCTGACCCACTAGATTATTACGAATCCCAAGAATTTCTTGATTGGTTCGGAGAAGAAATGCGTAACACCGAACCTTCTGCTCCTTCGGAAGTTGATACTGAAGTAAAAACTGTTAGAGGGTCTGCGACGATACCACATCCTGTTTTAACAGATGAACTGTCCATGACCACTTTGCTAGAAGATATGACAAGTATTGTTTTTGCTGAAAATACCAGCGACAACTCATTAGAGAGTACTGTTTTCCCCTATGACCATGTTTTGTTTGATGAATTTATGTCTATTTTTGAGGATTCTTACTTGTCTCCCATAGATTATGAACTTTATCCGACTGGTGGAGGATATTATACAGAAGATAACAAATTTCTTCCTGATATTAAATTTTTTAGGGGTTCGAACTCTGATGATACAGAGACATTAGAACGAGGAAATGACGTGCTTGTCACATTTTTAATCGGTGAATATGAAAGTTTGGAAATGGAGATTTTCTCTAACTACAACGTCATCCTAACACATCGTACTTTTGATGAAGAAGATGATACAATTATTAACTATATCTCTAGTTTGCCTTACAGACTCAAAGGCGATCATCGTGACGTTCTCCATAAAATCAATGCTTTTATCGGATCTGATGAATACAAAGGCAATTCCCCCACAACAATTTACACTTGGTGAGTGCTGGAAAATGTTTCAATTCTATTTTTTGCCCACTACCTCTCTTGAGGTAGTGGGGTGTCCATAACTACAAAACTTTCACCAATCGCTCTGATTTAGGAAGATGTGGTTCATAATCCATAGGTCAAAAAGTTCTTGCCTTTACCATCTGCCTAGCTGTGTTTTTGAGCAGCATGGTGCTTGTAGTGGAACTAGTTAGAAGAAAATTTGCTAGAGGTGGCTCTCACTCTAGTAAAGTAAAGAACGGGAGCGATTTGCGAAAGGAATGATTCTAATGAAAAGACTAAAAAAAGTTGGAATTCTAACTACTGCTGTTGTTTTGTTTTGTTATGTGTCCTTAATGGGTTTCAAACAAGTAATAAATATGGACTACGTGCTTACGGAAAACTACAATTATGTGGTTGCAAGCATCTGGTTTAGTGAGGATAATGAGTATAGTTTTGGATACGAGACTGTCTGGCTACCCGATTCAGTGATATACACAAATCCAGAGCTTGAAACAAAGCAATTGGAATTACTGGAAATCATTGCAAAATATTCTTATGAATCTACTGGTAAAATACTTTTATATGACGAAAAGACACCAATGAACTTATCGCCCAATGAAAAATACTTAACTTTGGTATTAAACAATGAAAAAGGTCAAGTAAAAACTATGACAATTTATGAAGATGGACTCGTTCGTGCTGGAGACAATCATTGTGACAAGTATGAATATTACATGGTCAACGCAAGGAGTCTGATTGATGAAGTCGTTAGCTTTTTAGCAGAAAATCCAGAATTAGAAGTAAACAACTTTACAGCGGAAAACTGATTTGTGGAAAATCACTCCCCTTATTACCTGCCACCTTATTTTTAGGAGGTGGTAGGGTTTTCTACAAAAAACACAGTGGAAATTAACAAAGCTTATGCTGCTTCTCCAGAAAAGCTGCACACACTAGTGGTAGAGAGTGAAATGTTCATATCAGGAAGATTCTCGTGGGATTACTACTGGGAACTATCTACAACAACTGATAAAGGTTTACTTTGTACAATTGAATTGCACCCACTACCTCTTCTCTGAGGTAGTGGGTTTTGTATTCCAAACAAACAACCACATTCGGCTCATTCCCCCCTCGCCTAATGGACTTGCACCTTTAGGTGCTGTTACCTAAAGAACCCTGTGTGCCTCCCTCTTGCCTCACTACTTCAACTTGAGGTGGTGGGGTTTCTATCCCTAACAACTAAGTAACCCACACCGAAGTATCTGGACTAAAATCCAATGCTTTGGATTTTTTCCGTTTTCCTAAAAAAATCCGACTTGTCGGACATACGGCATAAGGCAAGCAACTGTGATATGATACATACAGATAGAAAGAACCCCAAGCAATGGAAGATAAATCGAGATGTATGTGAGAAAGGAAGATAAAATATGAGTGAACAAGAGAAAATGCTGACGATTAAGCAGGCTTCTGCACTGATTAAAGGTGTAAGCCAGTACAGAATAAGAAAAATGTGTGTAAGTGGAGAACTCCCTACTTTCAAATCTGGGAAGAAATATCTTATCCACGAGAAAACACTGCGACGTGTGATTTTGGGCGAGGAATCCCACGGATAAGCCACGGACTTCCTTCTATTTCTAAGAGGAATACCCCAGAAGCCACTGGAAAAAGTGGAGCAGAACCCAAGGAACTAGCATGGACACCCCTCCACTTTTTCTAGGTGGATATTTGAAATGAAAGGTAAACGTCTTGTGAAAAAATATCTGAACAAATTCCCCATGCAGAGCCAGAGCCACAAACTTTTTGGGAAAGAGAAATGACCACGGCAGAGCCAGACCCACGCAAAAAAGAGATGGCTTTTTGAAAATTCTCCCTTGCTTTATTGGGAGAAACTTGCTAGAAACCCACGGTGGAAATCACTGCGACATCTCCCAAAACCAAAGTAAGACCCACGAAAAAAACAAACCTCTCCATCACAGCAGACCCAGAAAATAAATCCCCACTAGAAAGGCACAGAAACCCTTACAGAAAGCCGTGGAGAATCTCCCTTAAACTTCCCAGAAATCCAAAGAAGTCACACAGCACTCTCTACAAAGCCAGTCACAAGGGAAAGCCGTGGAATGGTGGTGGAGAATAAAAAATATTTTGTAAGTTTGAGTGGTGGGAATGGGAAAAGCTGTTGGGAACGTAGACTTGTTGGGAATGAAAAAGAATTGTTGTGGACGTTTTGGAATGTAGACTTTGGGACGGAGTAACTATTTTGTGGGAATGGGAAAGACTTGCTGACGGATTAGCAAGCACAGCAAAAGGATAACCTTTTGCGATTTTCTGCTAAAATGACTTTCGCCATTTTGCAGATAAATCTTGCTTGCTGGGGAAAACCCCAGACCCCTTTTTGGGGGAAATCCCCCAAACCCCCTGTTGGAAATGAAAAAATATTTTCAAAATCCACGAAAAAAACTTAGATGTAAAATTTTGACAGTATGAAATTTTCGCTGTAAAAATTGGAAAGGAAAATTGAAATGGCAGATGAAAACAGAAGTAGAAAAAAGCAACTTATTGTCCGAGTGGACGAAGAAGAACATGAGATTATTCAGAAGAAAATGGAAGTAATAAACGCAACTAGCTTCAGCCAGTACGCAAGAAGAATGTTGATTTACGGAATGATGATTGAAGTGGATTTATCCAAATATCATGAACTTGCCTTTGAAGTAAATAAGGTTGGAATCAATATAAACCAGATTGTAAAATTGAGCAATGAAACAAAAAGTGTTTCACCTGAACAAGTAAAAAGATTGGAGGATTTGCTAGAAAATATATGGCATACACTAAAATTATCCCTATTAGAAGTACAATCGGCAAGTCAGTAGATTACATCTGTGACCCCACGAAAACAGACCACTGTGCCTACATTTATTCTGAAAAATGTTTCCCAAAAACGGCAGAAGTTGAGTTTGAATTTCTGTTAAGGCAGGCACAAGAGGGTGGAAAAGTAATAGGCAGACACCTGATACAATCTTTTGCTCAAGACGAAGTTACACCAGAACAGGCTCACGAAATCGGCAAGAAATTAGCAGAGGAAATTTTCAAAGGCGAGTATGCCTTTGTGATGGCTACCCACGTTGACAAGGAGCATACCCACAACCATTTTATAGTCTGTGCTGTGAACACGAAAACCCACAAAAGGTATAGGTCTAATAAAAATTCTTACAGGGAAATCCGTGCCACCAGTGACCGACTTTGCAAAGAATACGGCTTGTCTGTTATCGAAGATTCTCCTAACAAAGGCAAAGGTTACTTCGAGTATCAAGAGGATAAAAAAGGCACAAGTTACAAGTCAAAAATCAAAAAAGATATTGACGATGCCATCTTAAATTGCAATTCTTACGAAGATTTTCTCAAATATCTCACTCAAAAACAGTACATTATCAAAAAAGGAAAACACGTTTCTTTTAAGCACCCAGAAGCACAAAGATTTGTCCGTGGGAAAACTTTGGGTGAGTTATACGATGAGGAAAATATCCGAAAA
>JAWXUL010000050.1:0-11466 GCA_044432725.1 Eubacteriales bacterium | reverse complement strand
GGATAAACAATTATCCTAGAAAAGTCCTTGGTGGTTGTTCAGCAAATACGGCAAAATCAAGAGAAAATGTCGCTTAAATTTTATCAGATATTTTTGGACAGTTTATATTGCAATTTACAGTGCCAAAAAAACTTTCAAAAAAAGCTTGACAAGTGGCACAGTATCGTGTATACTATTTGAAAGTGAAAATTTTTATGAAGGAGTACATTCTCATGAGTTATTATTATTTACATTTTTTTGAACAGTAGGCGAAGTATCCCCATCTTTGCCACTGTACTCTCACAGGTCAGTGGTTTTTTTGCACCCTTTTTCATACAACTTCTGACAAACTTGGAAAATAATTCTAACGCAACCTGTCACAAAACTTTTTCACTGGCATATACTAATACAAAGGGAAAGGAGGAACACTTATGAACTTATATTATGACAACAGCAAAGAAAGCATTTGGAGTCGTTTGGAAGAAAACAGCGATATTGACGAACTGATTTACGGATTTGGCAGCAGCCATGAAAGTGAAAGAACAGAAGACGCCAGCGAACGCTGAGAGGAGCAGTAATATGATCCCAATGACATAACACAGCCAGCAATGCTGGCTGTGTTTTATTTTTTCTATCAGAACATCACGTCAAAACAAAAAAAACACAGCTCACAAAAAGTGAACTGTGTTGTAAAAAATCTTGCTTATGGATGGGATTACAAATATTTTTTGACCCCATCTGGTGCCAAAGAGGCATCATCAGATATGGTGATAGTAAATTTAATATTATGCTCATTACCGAATTTGTCAAGCCAATTCAAAAATTTCTCTGTATCTCCATTACATTCCCCAGGAACAATTTTACAAAGACTATCAATAAAAACATGTGTAATATCATAGTTCCCCGCATAAAGTCCAGAAACAAATCCTTTTAATGAGGAATATTCGGAAATTTCATAACTGGTAGCTTCTACCAAACGGATTTGATGTTTGATATCAAAAGTTAATTTTTTTCCTTGCTCGATGCACACCATGCTCCCATGTTCATTTTGCACAGCTTCGTTGATTAAATCAATCATTGCTTTGGTCTTTCCAGACCCTTGTTTTCCCATAATGACACGTATCATAATGAATCACTCCTTTGTATTATACAACTAATAAAGTATTTTCACACTTACATTTTACCATAGAACCGGCAATAATGCAAGTGTTTTTTGTCTATTTCTACGAAAAATTAAAGTCTTGCTTTCAATTCTTTTTTCAAATCTTCGTAACCTGTTTTTCCAAGAAGTGCATACATATTATTTTTATATGCTTCCACGCCAGGTTGGTCAAAAGGATTCACTTCCATCAAGTATCCTGTCAACCCACAGACATATTCAAAGAAATAAATGGCATAACCCACAGAATCAGCAGAAATTTGTGGTAACATCAAAGAAATGTTAGGCACACCACCGTCCACGTGAGCCAATGCTGTACCAGCCATTGCGTTCTCTGCCACAAAAGACAAATCTTTTCCAGCCAAGAAGTTCAGTCCATCACTATCAGCAGGATCGTTGGGGATTTCCACTTTTCCTTTTTGTGCAAAGTCAATCACTGTTTCAAACATGATGCGTTGACCATCTTGGATATATTGTCCCATAGAATGTAAATCAGCTGTAAACTCTACAGAGGCAGGGAAAAGTCCTTTTCCGTCTTTACCTTCTGATTCACCAAATAGTTGCTTCCACCATTCACAGAAAAAGCGAAGGTTTGGTTGATAACAAGCAAGCATTTCGATATTTTTCCCAGAGGATAGCAAGGAGAAACGTGCTGCTGCATATTGCCATGCCACATTGTCTTTCCCACCTTGTAAATACTCAGTGCGAGCTTTCCCCGCCCCAGCCATCAATTCAGCGATATCAACCCCTGCGACTGCAATGGGAAGTAGACCAACAGCTGTCAAAACAGAGAAACGTCCACCCACATTGTCGGGCACCACAAAAGTTTCATAGCCTTTTTCATCAGCCATTTTCTTCAAAGCACCACGGCTTTTATCTGTAGTCGCATAAATACGGTCAGCAGCTTCGTCCACACCATATTTTTTCTCTAATAATTCTTTGAAAATACGGAAAGCAACAGCTGGTTCAGTAGTTGTGCCAGATTTAGAAATCACATTAATGGAAAAATCACGATCGCCAATCAAATCAATGGTTTCCAGCAAAGCATCACTGGAAAGACCATTTCCAGCAAAGAAAATATCAGGGGTGTTTTTCCCTTTTTTCAAATTATAATTAGGAGAGCAAATCATATCAATGACTGCTTTAGACCCAAGGTATGAGCCACCAATCCCAATGACCACCAACACTTCAGATTGCTTTTGAATTTTTTTCGCAGCAGTTTGAATGCGTGAAAATTCGTCTTTGTCATAATTTTCAGGAAGATTCACCCAGCCTGTAAATTCGCCACCCTTGCCACTTCCATTGGAGAGCATTTCTGCTGCTTTCTCCAAGGCTGGCAGATGTGTTTCTACATAGCCCTTAGGTAGAAAATCCAGTGCTTTTTTTGTGTCTAGCTTTAACATATTAAATACCTCCATAAAATAACGGGAACCTTTGCTCCCTAAATTTCAAGTTTCACTATACCAAATGATATTATACCACAGCTTGGGAAAAATTGCTAGGGTAATTATAAATTTTCAGTAAATTTTATTTTTGATAAAATTTCTTCTTTAAAAGTCCTTTCCCTACAGAATCTGGGAGAGAAAAGGGTCTATTCCTTAATAGGAACAGAGGAGAGATGGTTGGAACCCTTGATTAAAGCTGATTGAGCGCCTTTCCGAAATCAGCAATCAAATCTTCGATATCCTCTATCCCCACAGAAAGACGAATCATCTCTGGAGGAATCCCCGCTGCCAAAAGCTCTGAATCAGACAGCTGACGGTGGGTGGTAGATGCCGGATGAAGCATACAAGTTTTTGCATCAGCAACGTGGGTGGCAATAGAAGCAATGTCACAATTTGACATAAAGGTTTCAGCCCCCTCTTTCCCAGCTTCCAAGCCAAAACTCAGCACACCAGAAGCCCCATGAGGCAAATATTTCTTCGCCTTTTCTTCTTGGCTGTCCCCTGAAAGAAGAGGATATTTCACCCAAGACACTTTCTCGTGAGAAGCAAGAAAAGATGCAACCTTTAATGCGTTGTCACTATGGGTTCTCATACGCAAAGGAAGGGTCTCCATTCCTAAATTCAGCAAATAAGAGTTCATAGGTGCTGGAGTTGC
Organism: Eubacteriales bacterium; assembly: GCA_044432725.1. Lineage (GTDB taxonomy): Bacteria > Bacillota > Clostridia > Oscillospirales > Oscillospiraceae > JAWXUK01. Next base: position 8,228 of record JAWXUL010000050.1, on the reverse strand, counting down.
CCCCAAATCACGCATCAACTGTACCACTGCTTTGGTGATATAGGCACCACCTTGCCCAAATTTTTCTGTGTACACAAGACCATGATAACTGGGGTCAGGACTGCACAAGCCTGGGAACTTATCAGGGTACTTATCCCAAGGAAAGTTTCCAGAATCCACAATGCCTCCCCCCACAGCACTGGCGTGGCCATCTAAATATTTGGTGGTGCTGTGAGTTACAATATCTGCCCCCCATGCAAAAGGCTTACAGCCACAAGGGGTAGGGAAGGTGTTGTCCACAATCAAAGGAACCCCATTTTTATGGGCTACCTTCGCAAATTTTTCAATGTCTAGCACATGGAGAGAAGGGTTTGACAATGTCTCACCGAAAACTGCCTTTGTGTTTTCTTGAAATGCCCCTTGCAACTCCTCTTCACTGGAATCAGGGCTGACGAAGGTGAAATCAATGCCCATTTTCTTCATGGTAACCGCAAAAAGATTATAGGTGCCACCATAAATACTGGCAGTGGAAATCACATGGTCCCCAGCGTTGGCAATATTAAAAATGGCAAAAAAGGTTGCTGATTGCCCCGAGCCTGTCAGCATAGCAGCTGCGCCCCCTTCCAACTGACAAAGCTTTGCTGCCACTTTATCCGATGTTGGGTTTGCGAGACGTGTATAAAAATATCCGGCTGCCTCTAAATCAAAAAGCTTCCCCATGTCTTCGCAAGTATCATAGCGAAAGGTGGTGGACTGGACAATGGGAAAGTTTCGTGGTTCTCCGTTTTCTGGACGATAGCCTCCGTGAAGGCTTGTGGTTTGTTCTTTATACTGTGACATTTTTGTTCTCCTTTTTTGTAATAAAGTTTATAATAATTACTATTTGTTATCTGCTGTTGCCTACCATCAAGTGGCTACTGGGAATTTTTGCCCCAGTGGATGGCTTTGATAGTCTCCCAAAATAATGCTCTTAGGGGTGAAATCATAAAAGCTCTCCACCTTGGGGTCAAGAGCAAAACTAGGGGCAGGAAACGGCTTTTTCTCAAGCAATGCCTCCACCAAGGGCACATGTCTGTCATAAATATGGCAATCTGCAATGACATGGACAAACTCCCCAGCCTGTAAGCCAGATACTTGGGCGAAAAAGTGTAACAGCACTGCATACTGCATCACATTCCATCCATTGGCTGTGAACATATCTTGAGAACGCTGATTCAAAATCCCATTCAGCCGATCCCCCACTACATTAAAAGTCATAGAATAAGCACAAGGATACAGCGCCATTTCACTGAGATCATGATGATTGTAAATATTGGTCATAATCCGCCTTGAAGCAGGATTGTGCTTTAAATCATAAAGCACTCTGTCCACCTGATCAAAGTCCCCCTCGCCATAGCGATGCTTCACCGACATCTGATAGCCATAAGCCTTTCCGATGCTCCCTGTTTCATCTGCCCAAGCATCCCAAATATGGCTATTTAAATCCTTGATATCGTTTGATTTTTTTTGCCAAATCCAAAGAAGTTCATCCACTGCATTGGTCAAATTTTGTGTGCGAAGAGTCAAAATTGGAAACTCTTCTTGTAAATCATAGCGATTTACCATAGCAAAAGCCTTGATTGTGTGGGCTGGACTGCCATCATCCCACCGAGGACGCACCTCCTGACCCTTATCCCAAAATCCATTTTGAAGGATTTCTTTACAATTTTCTATAAAAATTTCGTCTGCTCTACTCATGATTCATGCCTCATTTATATTGTACTTTGCTGGAACAAAAACAGTATAGCATAAGCCAGCGTTTTTGTAAACAGTAAGAGCATGAAAGAAGAAGGGAAAAAATTCTCAGTCTCTTTTTCAGAAAAACTCTTGACAAAGCCTCCTCCTTCTGTTAAGATATATTTGTTCAAAAAATACTGTTTGCGAGTGTAGCTCATCTGGTAGAGCGCCACCTTGCCAAGGTGGAGGTAGCGAGTTCGAGCCTCGTCACTCGCTCCAAACAACAAGCATCCATAGATTGGGTGCTTATTTTGTATTTTTATCCAGCTACCTCCACCCTAAAATTTGCGTCAGCAAATTTTTCAAATGAGAGGTGTGGATTCCAAGTCTGCTCAGCAGACTTGGAGGAACGGAAGCGAGGAAGAGCCTCGTCACTCGCTCCAAAAGGAACTATTTCCACGTCTGCGGACGTGGAAATTTTCTCTTTATTTGCAAGAAAGATGTGTCTGTAAAAGGTCCGAAACCGTTCTCACGGGTGGGAACGCTGTTCCCCCCGTGTGCCCCCCATGCTCTCCGAGGGGGGACGAAGGACGAGGGACGGAGGATTTCTGTTACAGTCTTTGTGTAGGGGTTATACAAACAAACAACAAGACAATTTTCTATGGGAAATTGTCTCTCTTCGCATATTTGAAAGGATGTGTTTTTATGGAGATGACCACAATTACTTTGCCAGCTGTATTGACGCAGCGAGTAGAGAAAGAGCTAGAAGAAACAGGGCAAACTTGGGCAGAATTCATTGAAAGTATTTTAGGGAAAGAAGCCAGTCCTTCTGTAGATAAAGCATTGAGAGAGGCGTATGCGTCGGGCACCTGCGAAAAGACTTATCATTCAATGGAAGAAATTTGGGTAGAAATAGACAGTGAAGATGATGTATAACTTACGAGTCAAAAATTCTTACAAACGAGATTTGAAAAAAAAAGCAAAGGAATTTAGACCGTGACAAACTGGATGCCGTGGTGCAATTACTTCAAAACGGAATCACATTGCCCGATGAATTTAATGACCATAAACTCACAGGGAACTGGAAGGGACATCGTGAATGCCACATCGAACCTGACTGGCTTCTCGTTTATAAAATTGAAAAAAACGAACTTGTTTTGGTGTTGTGTCACACTGGTACCCACAGTGATATTTTTTAATCACATTTATTGTTGCTAGACGACACAACAAAGACTAAAGTTAAATTTTGAACGAAATTTGGCTTCTTTGTCTTATATGAAAGGATGAGATTTGATGGAAATGTCTCCAATTACAATACCGCTACTTCTAAAGGAACAGGTTGAAGAGGAATTGCACAGAACAGGCATGACTTGGAATGAAATGCTGAATGATTTTCTTGGGAAAGAAGACAGTCCCTCAGTGGAGAAACCATTGACAGAAGCATACGCTTCTGATGATCACTCTAAAATTGATCTCAATGTAGACGAGGAGTTATTAGAGTTAAATAGAAAATTGTCTGATTTTGAATATTTGAAACAATGTAAATTGATAGAAATGACTTCAATTAAAATACCTTTACTGCTAAAGGAACAGGTTGAAGAGGTACTACACAGAATGGGCTTGACTTGGACGGAAATGCTGGAAGATTTTCTTGGGAAAGAAGCCAGTCCCTCCAATAAATAAAGGGTCGAAAGAAGCATATCCTTCTGGTGATATTTTTGAATCAAGCTACCTCCCCAAAAAGTAAGCACAAAAACAGCCACATTCCATCAGGAATCTGGCTGTTTTTTCATAACCTTCCACTGGACAAATTTCACTCCATGAACACCCCAGCTCCCTCTTTTAGCACTGGAGGTTCTTCCTCTTCCCCTTGGACGTGAATCTGCACCGCATTCACCCGTGGCAACTGGATAATGGTATGAAAGACAGCAAAATCTGCCACCGTTTTCTCTATCCCTGATAACTCTCCGTATTCCGAAGAAAAGGTCACTTCTGCAAGACCATTTTCAAGGACTTCTCCCCGTAATACTGTGGTTCCACTGGGAAAAGGTGATTGCACATCATCAGGGATTCCATACTCTAAATGTGCCTCCACCAATGTCTTGATATCAATTTCTTCCTGATCCTCTGGCAAATATCGCACCACTGACTGCAACGCTTGCCCTGTAGAGCTGTACTCATTCACATAATAAAGCTGATAGCTATTCCCAGAAGAAGGAATGGCACAGCCCCCCAAGGTCAAAAGCAAGCAAAAAGACAAGAACTTCTTCACAAGTCCACCTCCTCTTCTGCACAAGGTAAGCCCACAGAAAAAATCGTCCCAGATGGACTGTGATTCCTTGCCTCGACCCAGCCTCCATAGGCACGTGCTGTGTCTCGCACAATGGCAAGCCCCAAGCCTGTACCTCCTGCTTCCCGAGAACGTGCATCATCCACACGATAAAAGCGATTGAATATTTTTGGCAAATCCTCTGTTGGGATTCCCAAACCATTGTCACAAACCTCTGTCACCACTTCCCCCTCTCGCAAGTGGGTGGATATTTCCACATATCCTCCTCGTGGTGTGTACTTTACCCCATTTTCGACATAATTATAGCAAATTTGATGATATTTATCCGAAGTACACAGAATAAAAACCTCTTCCTCCATGGGACGATAACGAAGCTCTACCCCTGCTTCCTCTGCCACCAATTCCAAGCTTTGCAACACACGCTCTATCACTTCCCCCACAGCCACAGGCTCTGCCACAGGGGCGGGCAGACTGTCAAGCTTGGATAAGTTTAACAGCCGTTCTGTAATCCGAGAAAGTCTTTGGGACTCTGTGCAGATATCTGCCACAAATTCTCTCACCATCTCTGGTGGGATTTCTTCTGTATGCAAAATGGAATCTGCTAAAAGCTGAATGGAGGCAAGGGGTGTCCGAAGCTCGTGAGAAGCGTCTGACACAAAGCGTCGCCTGACCTCTTCCGTGTTTTGCAAGCGATCCGTCAATATATTAAACTCCTCTGCCAGCAAGCTCATCTCATCATTCCCACGGGGTTCCAAGCGATGTCCATATTCCCCCTCTCCCACAATTTGAATCGCCGTCAACAAATCCCGAATCCTTTGTGTAAATAACACAGAGAATATTACATATAGTATAGCCGCCACAGCTGCTGCAATACTAGAAATCGTCCGAAGATTATCCATCAAGGATTGCGCCAAGATTCCTTGCTCCTCGTCCTCTTCCTGTACGTAAATCGCCGCAATGGTATGGTCTCCGTACACCACTGGCACTGCTGCTTTTGACACAATATGACTTAAAGAAAAATGTGAATTGACCACGTCATGACCTGTCAATGCAAGGTGAATCTCTTGCCCCAAAGCATACTGCCCCACCATATCATTTTCACTGTCATACAAAACCAAACCCCAAGAATCTGTCACCAAGATTCTGGAGAGCCCTGCAGAAGAAAAAGCCCCCATGACCCGCTCCACAGAATTCACAGTGATGGTATCTAAATTCAAAAGGGCCGAAGACATCAAGGCAAGGTGGCTTTTCAAAGAAGCTTCCTTTGTGCGAAAAATCAAAGTACGAGAAGCCTCTACAGGGTAAATGTTAATCAGCACCAACACCACCCCTAAAATCGCCAAAGCAGACATGGCAAACTTTGCCTGAATACTCTGGAAAAAAGGAATCCTCTCTTTTCTGATTAGATGTGATAACATGCCTATCCTTCCTCTTCCTTGTTCAAATAATACCCAACCCCCCACTTAGTTTTCAGGTATTGGGGACTGGCAGGGTCAAGCTCTAGCTTCTCTCGCAAACGTCGCACATGAACATCCACCGTTCTATCGTCCCCTAAATAGTCCATCCCCCACACAAGGTTCAACAGACTCTCTCGGCTGTAAACCCGTTCTGGATTCTCCATGAGTAGTTCCATTAAATTAAATTCCTTTGCTGTCAGTTCCACGTTTTCCTCCCCTCGCTTCACCGATCGTGAAACAGGGTCTAAGAGGATATGCCCCACCTTCAGCACAGACTCTGTCACAACTTCAGGCACAGAAGCTTGGCTCCTCCCTGCCCGTCGTAACAAGGCTCGTACCCGTGCTTTTAACTCTAGGATATTAAAAGGCTTGGTCAAATAATCATCTGCCCCATATTCAAAGCCAATGATTTTATCTGTGTCCTCTCCCTTGGCTGTCAACATGATAATGGGTACAGTGGAAAAGCCACGAATCGCCATACAACAATCCAATCCCCCCATTTTAGGCATCATCAAATCCAAAATAATCAGATCAAATTCTCCTGTTTCTGCTTGGGAAAGCCCTGCTTCCCCATCATGGCACCCTGTCACCTGATGACCCTCGTTTTCTAAATTAAACTTGATGCCCTTCACCAACAATGGTTCATCATCTACGACTAAAATTTTTGCCATAGTCTCACCTTTTCTTTTCAAAATTTTGTTTATTTTTTCTTGCATAAGAGATTACTATCTGTTATAATATAGGAAATGTATTTCACAGAGGACTGATGCTTCCTCTGCCTATCATACCACAAATCAGGAGGTTTAAGATGAAAAAGAAAGATTTTTTTTCCATATTTTTTTTACCACTTCTTTTGCTACTGGCATTCCCATCCTCTGCCCTAGACATAGATTACCCCGAAATCACGGCTTCCTATGCCTTTTTAGCAGATGCCAAGCATGACGAAGTGCTCTTTACCCAGAATGCCTATGACAAGGCATTCCCTGCCTCTACCACCAAAATTATGACAGGATATCTGGTCTGCCTTGCCATTGACCAAGGTATCGTCTCTCTTGATACCATGATCACAGCCACAGAAGACTCCACTGTGGATTTGTCCATTTATGGCTCTTCTCAAGGGATTTCTCCAGGAGAAACCATGTCTGTCCAAGATTTGCTCCACTGCCTTTTGGTGGCTTCTGCAAACGAAGCGGGCAACATCTTAGCCATAGAAATCGCTGGAGATTTGCAAAGCTTTATCCAAAGCATGAACGACAAAGCAGCAGAGCTAGACTGTACAGGCACACAGTACAGGAACACCCATGGACTCCATGACGACGAGCACTACACCACTGCTTATGACCTATATCTGATTTTCAAAGAAGCCATGACCCATCCCCTTTTCGCCCAAATCGTTGGAACTGCCATCTATACCACTAAGGAAACAAACCAAAACAAGGAGAGACTTTTTTACAATACAAATGGTTTATTATCAGAGTGGTATTACCGTGGGTATACTTACGAATACTGCATTGGTGGAAAAACAGGCTCCACCCCAGAAGCTGGACGTTGTCTTGTTTCAGCCGCAGAAATAGGCAACGAGTATGTCATTGCTGTGGTTTTGGGTGCCACAGTGGCAGAGCAAGAAGATGGCTCCACCCTCCTGACCCAATTATCAGAAAGCCGTAGTCTGTTGAAATTTGGTATAGAACAGTTCGACCGTCGCACCATCACTTCTGGGACAGATCCAGTGGGTCAAATCGCTGTGACACTGTCTGACGAAAATGATGCTGTTTTAGTCAAAGCAGACGGCGCCATTGAAAAAACTTTGCCCATCTCCATGGATTTAAGTACCATCGACACCGAAGTCGTTCTCCACGTGGACACACTAGAAGCCCCTGTGGCAGAAGGTATGGTGGTGGGAACCATGTACCTCAGCTATGAAGGGGAAATCTATGGCGAAATCGACGTTATCACCATGGCACCTGTGGCACGCTCAGAAATTCTCTATCAAAAACAACAAATGGAAGGCTTTGTCACGGACAATGGCAAATATATGGTCGCTGGAGTGGTTGCCACTGGTCTTGCTGTGGGTGGCGCCCAATATGCCTTGCAAAAAAGAAAACGCCGTCACTCTTGGCGTAACAATCAAAAAAGAAGATACCGCAGCAATCGAAAATAAAAGAATCCTTTCTTCCCAACATTTCTTCTGAAAAGTAGGCTTTATTATGGAATTACACGTTAAAACTTTCGCCCAACTCACCTCCCTAGAGCTTTATGCCTTATTACGGGCTCGCCAAGAAGTCTTTATCCTAGAGCAGAACTGCGTCTATTTGGATGCTGATGGCACAGATATTGTGGCAACCCATCTTTTCTACAAAGAGGGAGAGGAAGAAGGGGCAAACATCCTTGCCTCTTGTCGCCTTTACTGGGACCCCGAAGAGGACAATCAAGTACTGTTGGGGCGAGTGCTCACCACCCGACGTGGGGAAGGTCACGGCTTGAAACTGGTCTTAGAAGGGGTTGCCTTTGCAAAAGAATATTATCGCCCCAATACCATTTTAATTCATGCCCAAGAATACGCCATTCCTTTTTATGAAAAGGCAGATTTTGTGGTCTGCTCTGGTACTTTTTTAGAAGATGGGATCAAACACAAAATGATGAAAATTAGCTGTAGCTAAATTTTTCGGTAAGTTGTATAATTAAGTGTCCAAAATAAAATATCCCATAGAGCAAATCTATGATATAATGTAAGTGACGAAACAAACATGAATCAGAGGTGCTCTATGGAACAAACTAATCATACC
>JAWXUL010000049.1:0-11788 GCA_044432725.1 Eubacteriales bacterium | reverse complement strand
TGGGGAAAACATGGACCGTGAAGGCATGATGGAAGAAAAACTTGCATCTCGTGGGGAAAACATGGATCGTGAAGGCATGATGGAAGAAAAACTTGCTTCTCGTGGGGAAAACATGGACCGAGACACCATGATGAAAGAAAAACGAGTTTCTCCTACTGAAAAAACAATGGAAACCGCCTAACATCAGTTGTTCTGCCATCTTATTGGAAAACCGAAGTGTGAATCGCTTCGGTTTTCTCCTTTTCAAATAAAAAAATTTGTGGTATACTAGAAATAGAGGTGATAGCATGAAAAAAATATACATTGCAGAAGATGACCCAAGCATTTCTGGAATTTTGAAAACTCACTTAAAACAAAATGGTTATGAAATCCAATGTTTCCCAGAGGGGCAAAGCCTACTCGCTGGATTCAATCAAAGTCCTTGTGACTTAATTATTACCGATATTATGATGCCTGTGATGAATGGCTATGACCTTTGTCGAGAAATTCGTAAAAGTAGCTTGATTCCGCTTATTATGATTTCAGCCAATAATGAGGAAGTTGACCGTATTTTGGGACTAGAATTGGGGGGCGATGACTATATCGGCAAGCCTATTAATCTAAGAGAACTGTCAATCAAGGTGAAAAATTCACTTCGCCGCATGGAGGTAATCAAACAGATCACTTTGCCTCGTAGCAGTATTGCACATCTTGACTTAACTTTGGATTTAGAGGAAAGAAGTGCTACCATTTCAGGAGATTTATTTGACTTAACAACAAAGGAATTTGATTTTTTGGAATTACTTATCAAAAATGTTGGGAAGGCTTTTTCCCGAGAACAGATTATAAAACAGGTTTGGCAATATGATTTTGATGGTGATACCAGACAAGTAGACCAGCTTATCAAAAGATTACGGAAGAAAATGCTCTTATTAGGGGCAGAATGTGAAATTAAAACAGTTTGGGGTTTTGGCTATAAAATAGGAGGAAATGATGAAAAGTAAGATCACAAAAAGATTGATTATCACAAATTTATCCATTCTTATTTTTGCACTTGTTTCTTTTTATGCTGTTACCATTTACAATTTGAATGATCAAGCAAAACAACAAGCGAAACAGCAGATCATTGCAGAAAATTCTCTCGTGATGGAAAGAACAGAGCGAATGAACTCTTTGTTTCGTGGTTTTCAGCAATCAAATGTGAATTTAGCAGAGAGAAATCAAAATAACTTTTCTATGAAAGATACTTATGTTTTTCCTAGTCAAAACAATTCTGTGAGTATTCATATTTTTTGCGAGCTTGTCCATGGTGTTTTAGTTTTCCCTGAAGAAAATAGCTTTTTTTCAGAGCGACTTCACTTAGGAGACAGTCTCAAAGAAGAACTTACCTCGATGCCATTTCAAGTCCCCACAGAAATTTCAATTAGAAATGAACCTTTTTTGGTATATCTTTCTCAAGATACAGAGGAAGATACTGTCATTGTATCCCTACTCGCCTTGGAATCAGTGAATTCTCTTACTACAGAAAATATTTCTTCTTTTTTAATCGTACTCGCCTTTCTTGTGATACTGTCTTTTCTCATTCTTTCTTGGCAAGCTATGGGAATTACTGCTCCCTTGAAAAAACTGACCGCAGTCTCTGAATCCTATGCAAAACAGGACTATTCCCAACCTTTTCTCGTGGAAACAGGGGATGAAATAGAAAGTCTTTCTCATAGTATTCAATCTATGGTAGAGAGTATTCTTGCCCACGAAAAGGCACAAACTGCCCTTTTCCGAAACTTATCACATGAATTGAAAACACCCCTTACTGCTATTTCTGGCTATGCGCAAAATATTCAAAATGGTTATTATCAAGACAATGCCAGTCCACTAAGTATCGTACAGGAAGAATGTGATAGAATTCACCACATTTTAGATGATTTGATTTTTTTAAGCAAAATTGACAGCAAAATAGAGGTGTTTTCTTTTGAAAAGCAAGATGTCGTCAGTATTTTAACTCAAAGTTTAGAGAAAGTGGAGTCTATTGCCATTTTAAAAGAAATTGACGTAGAGTATGAGCCACAGGGGGAAATATATCTTTCTTGTGACAAAGAAAAACTGATGCGAGCCTTCCTAAATATTCTGTCAAATGGCTTTCGCCACACGAGGGATTGGCTGAAAGTGGAAATCATTCAGGGGGAAACAGAGGTTTCTTTCTCGATTATAGACAATGGAAAAGGCTTTGAAGCCAGTAAATTAGAAAATCTTTTTGTTTCCACCACAGGAGAAACAGTAGATGGAAATGGTTTGGGATTGCTGATTGTTTATGAAATCATTAAAAAGCATCAAGGAAACATTGAAGTGCAGAATTTAGAAAGCTGTGGGGCGAGGATCACAATTTCCTTACCAAAAGGAAATTGACAACTTCAAGAACAACTGATAGCTACAAATTTCTCTTGCCATAGGAAAACTCCTCCCTTGTTTCCAAAGGAGGAGAGATGCACTTACGCCTTGACTTCGCAAGGTATGCTTTCATTTTTTGCCATGTTCAAGAGGTTGTCAATGTTGTTATACACCAAATCCTCTCTGGTTTGGTCTGTATAATATGCCACGTGAGGGGTAAGAATCACGTTGGGCAAAGCTTGTAAGAGCATCAGATTCTTATAGTGACGAATCCCTTCCCCTACGTTGGTGCGAATCAGACCCAATTCGTCCTCGAAGGTATCCAACCCAGCTGCTGCAATTTTCCCTGTGGCAAGACCTTCCAACATGACCTCAGTGTTGATCAGTTCTCCACGAGAAGTGTTAATAAGGATAACACCATCTTTTGCCATTTCCAAAGACTTTGCGTTGAAGAGATGCTCATTTTCTTTGGTGGCTGGGGCATGGAAGGTGATGATATCAGATTTTTGAATCAACTCCTCCAGTGGTACATAGTCTACAATCCCCTTCAGACTTTCCTTTGGGTAGAGGTCAAAGGCTAAAATCTTGCTTCCAAAGCCATGAACTCGATCAATGACAGCATTGCCAATCCGGCCTGTGCCAATGACACCAACAGTAAGGTTTGGCATATCTCGCCCACGCATTCCATGGACGGTGTAGTCATAGCTCTGGGCTTTTTGCAACATATAACCAGCCTTTCGGACGGTCATTAGCATAAGCATCAGGGTAAAATCTGCCACACAATGCTCAGAGTATAGGGTATTGCTCACTCTGATTCCATGTGCCTTGGCTGCCTCTAGGTCGATATAGTTATAGCCAACAGAACGAGCTGTGACAAATTTGATTCCCATATCTGCAAAAATTTTCATACGTTCTGCTGTGACAACAGAAGAGACAGTGACGGAGACTGCGTCACAGCCCTTGGCATCCTGAATATTCTTCTCGCTTAAGGGCTCTGCCACCAAGATGAGTTCCACGCCTCGGCTCTTTTCTGCTTCATGAAAGCAGTCAATATCCCCTTGCACCACGCCATAACAAATTATTTTCATCATAAATCTCCTTTGTTTTTTAGTTCCCTACAGCTCCCAAGGAATTACAATTTAGTCCTTGGTGTTAGTTTAGGGTAACTGTAGTATAACATAAAAAAACAGAAAAGTAAAGAAAATCTTGTAAATAAAGTGTAAATATTTTATACAAGTATCAAGAATGCTATCCCGTTTTTTGTGGTTAGCGATAAGCAACCACGGTGTGACAGAAATAAATAGAAAAGAACCCTTGCAAAGTAAGGGTAAATATCTTATACTAGTATCAGGGTCCCATCACATCCTTTTGTGTTAGCTTCAGTTAACTTCTGATAGCTGCGGCGAAACATAAATAAATAGAACAGAACCCCTTGTAAAGTAAGGGTAAATATTTATACTGGTAAGATGAGAATCTATACCAAAGAAAAAATCACAAAGGAGAATACAATGAAGTATTTGAAAGAGGTCACAATTATTTTCGCTGTGACAGCAGTGGGGGAGTGTCTTTATGCCTTCTTACCCCTTCCCATTCCAGCCAGTATCTATGGGCTATGTTTGATGCTACTGTTGCTGTTTAGCGGTATGGTGAAAGTGGAGCAAGTGGAGGATAGTGGACGTTTTCTCATCGAGATTATGCCTGTGATGTTCATTCCCCCTGCTGTGGGGCTACTTGCCACTTGGGAGGACCTTGTGCCTGTGCTGTTACCTGTGTTGCTGATTATTTTTGTAACGACCTGTTTGGTTATGATAGTTACAGGCAAAGTCACTGAATTTTTCATGAACAAAGGAGAGAAGAAATGATAGATATGCTCAATCAATCGGCTTTTTTCGCTGTGGTGATCAGTCTCGTTGCCTATTTTCTTGGTCTTGAGATAAAAAAGCGTTGGAATCACCCTCTGTGTAACCCCTTGCTCCTGTCTATTGTGATGGTCATCGGTTTTTTACTACTGTGTCACATCCCCTATGAGACATATGCAAAAAGTGGAGGATATCTCAGTTATTTGTTGACACCTGCTACTGTAGCCCTTGCCATTCCTTTGTATCAACAGTTTAAGCAGTTTCAAGCCCATTGGCGACCTGTGATGTTGGGGATTATTTCTGGTGTACTGTGTAACTTAGGGCTGATTTATCTTATGTCAAGATATTTTTCCTTGGATTATGAGATGTATGTCACACTCCTACCCAAATCCATCACCACGGCAATCGGGCTTAGTATTTCAGAAGAATACGGTGGTTTTGTGAGTATCACAGCAACAGCAATCATCATCACAGGGATATTGGGAAACATCATCGCAGAATCTCTCTGCAAACTCTGCAAGATACGTCACCCTGTGGCAAAAGGGGTGGCAATTGGTACCTCAGCACACGCAGTGGGCACCAGTAAGGCAATGGAATTGGGCGAGGTGGAAGGCGCAATGAGCAGTCTTTCCATTGTCCTGACTGGTCTTTGTACACTGTTGGGGATATCCTTTTTTGCAAGTCTGTACCCGCTTTAGGACGTTTCATACAAGGCGTAGGTCAAAGCCAAGCCGTCGTGGTCTTGGCTCTGGAGCAAGGCATAATAGACCTCTCTTTTCATTTGTTTTCTTTTCCTGTTTTGATCACTTCTGCAAATTTATCTGGAAGTGGAGAAGATAGAATCTCTTCCACTAAGGTTTCGTAATCATAAGGTACTCGCTCAAATTCCACAGCTAGATTCTCACTGATGATGGTATAACAAGCACGATAATCACCATCTTTCATTCTTCCTACACTTCCAGCGTTGATGAATACTTTATTTTTCACAGTTTTTCGGTAACAATCATGGGTATGCCCAAAAACAAGTCCATCATGCTCTTTGAGAGATAAGGCGATTTCTTCTTGTTTCACTATTTCCTCGTTTCTAATATATTCACTGATATTCGTGGGACTACCATGAGCCAGAAGGACTGTTTTTCCAAACATCACCACTGTCATTGTTCTGGGAAGTTGTTTCAAAAAGTCTAAATTCTCTGGTTTTATTTCCTCATAAGTCCAACTTGCGACAAAATCTTTTCCTTCCACTTTTTCGTCTTTGATTTGATTCTGATCCAAAATCAGCATTTTTTCATCGTGGTTTCCTAAAATACAAGGAATATTGCATCTTCTTATTTGTTCTAAAACCTCATTGGGTCTTGTATGGTAACCAACTAAATCACCCAGACAGTAGATGGTTTCAATCCCTCTACTTTTTATGTCCTCAAGGACAGCATTCAGTGCATAGATATTAGAATGAATGTCAGATATGATGGCTATTTTCATATATTTTCTCCTTTAAATAAATGTTTCGTCTTATTTGCTACTTTCACAAGGAATAACATAATCGGCACTTCCACCAAAACACCCACGATGGTTGCCAGTGCCACAGGACTATCTGTGCCAAACAGTGCAACAGCTACAGCAACAGACAGTTCAAAAAAGTTCGAAGCACCAATCATACCAGCAGGGGCAGCCACGTTGTGAGGAAGCTTCAAGACTTTGCACATACCATAAGCAAGGGTGAAAATCAGGAAAGTTTGCAGAATCAGGGGTATTGCTATGAGAACGATATGCAGTGGGTTTTCTAAAATCACTTGACCTTGGAATGAGAAAATAAGAATCAAAGTAAGGAGCAATCCACCAATGGTGATGTGATTGAATTTTGGTAAAAATTCTTCTTCAAAATAGGTTTTCCCTTTCTTTTTCACCACAATACTACGAGTGAGAACCCCTCCTACCAGTGGCACTACCACAAACAAAACCACGGATAAAATTAAGGTATCCCACGGAATCACCACACCTGTCACACCAAGTAAAAATGCGACTATGGGAGTAAATGCCACCAAAATAATCAGGTCATTGCTGGCAACTTGCACTACGGTATAGGCTGGATTTCCACCAGTTAAATGACTCCACACAAACACCATTGCTGTGCAAGGTGCAGCACCCAACAAAACAGCACCAGAAAGGTAATCTTGTGCCAAGTCTGGTGGGATAATGCCAGAAAACACAGTAAAAAAGAAGAAATAGGCAATACCAAACATAGTAAAAGGTTTCATCAGCCAGTTTACGAGCCAAGTGACAATCAATCCCTTTGGATTTTTTCCTACTGATTTTATACTCTGAAAATCCACTTTCATCATCATTGGATAAATCATCAGCCAAATCAAAATAGCGATGGGGATAGATACGTTTGCGTACTGGAATTGCCCAAGAAACTGGGGAAGTATAGGAAAAAATTCCCCAATACTAACCCCAATCACCATGCACAGAAGTACCCAAAGTGTTAGGTTTTTCTCAAAAAAACCGATACCTGTATTTTTCATCTCTATGCTCCTTAGATTGCAAATCCGTTTTTATAGAGCAATTCTTTTGCTTGCTCCACACGAATCAGTGTACCCTGTGCCACAACATGACGATCAATCACAAGGGCAGGGGTAGACATCACCCCATATTTTGTAATTTCCGTCACATCACCCATGTTCACCACTTTTTCTTCCACACCAATCTGTTTCACAGCTTCTTGCACATTAGCGAAACTCTCGGCACTTTTCTTACAGCAAGCACCTAAAACGATGATTCTCGCTCCCTCAATGTCAGAAATTGAGCCTTGACTTCCACAGGCACATTCTGCTGTGACCTTTTCTTTTTTACCAAAACCAAACATAATAATAACCTCCAAATAAAATAAAAATTGTTGTAACGAACTATAGGGGACCTCTATAAACCTCTGACAGATGAATTTTTCGAAATTTTGTCCTCAGATTTGTTGAAATTTGAGGCGAATCCTTGGTGGATTCACCGAAAATTTCGGCAAAAAATGAGGGTTAAATTTTGGGGAAGTCGCTGTTTAGGGGCTTTTAGAGGTTCCCTGTACTAAAATCCTAAATAAAATAGCTTGATAGAATGATTTCGTAAATCCCTCATGTTTGAAGAGCCCAGGAAATCATCTCTGTTCCATTCAAAAAATATCGCATTCCAGTGAATCCTATTTCATCAAGAATTTTTGATATGATACCCCTAAGAAAATCACTGCTTACTTGCAGTGAGAATCTCTATTTATACCTTTCACATCTAACAAAGCTTCTAACAAATAAAGAGCCGTTTCTTTCCCTGTTTCGCTAATTTGATAATGAATCCACTTGCCTTCTTGTCTCGCTGTGACAATGTTAGATTCTACCAGAATTTTCATGTGATAGGAAAGAGCAGACTGTGCAATGCCTGTATGCTCTATCAGGTCACATGCACAATGTTCTCCTTTTCGTAAGATTTCTAACACGGCTAGACGTTTCGGGTCACAAAGTGCCTTAAAAACCTTTGCATTCTGTATATGGTTGCTGCTATCCAAAGTTTTTGTGGCATTTTTCTCTTGTAACATGGCTCTATCTCCTCTCTTGCTATATATCAATTTTCTTTGATGTTGCCATTGTACAGGATACATTAAGATTTGTCAATATGTTTTTTGAAAATTTCCAAAATTTTTTATAAAGCTCTAAGGCAACACCTCACAACCACTCATTTCCAAAAAGGAAGTCCTTTCTGGCATACAATTTTTCTTGAAATTTGAAAAGGGCAATTTTGAGGTATTGCCTTATTTGTTATTCCGAAATAGACATAGTACTCTTTGATACACGTTAAATTACCCCAAAGGACTCATCACTGATGAGCACTTTGGGGATCCTTTATGGTTTTCTGTCGCTCCTTTCCTCCAGAGAAAAGTGTCTTTAGAATAAACCACAGCCTTATTTTCTTATTTTTTTACCAAATATTTGCGCATATCCAAGGCACAGGCAAATAGAATGATGGCTCCTTTGATGAGATACTGCAAATTAGGGTCCACGGAAACCATATTCAGTCCCACAAAAATCAATCGTAACATCAAAACCCCGATAATCACACCAGAAATTTTTCCGCTGCCTCCTACAAAGCTGACCCCACCAATAACACAGGCAGCAATAGCGTCTAGTTCATAGTTCGTACCTGTATTGGCAGTGTTAGAAGCAATTCTCGCTCCTTCGATAAAGCCTGTGAATCCATACATTGCGCCAGCAAGAGCGAAAACAGCGATGGTAGTCATAAATGTATTTACCCCAGAAACTCTAGCTGCTTCTTCGTTGGCACCCAAAGCAAACATATTTTTCCCAAAGACGGTTTTATTCCAAATAAACCACATCAGAATGGTTAAAAGAACAGAATAAAGTACATAATTCGGCACAGAAGTCTGACCAATTTTGAACAACTCGTCTTTCACAAAACTTGTATAAGATGCATCCAAATTGGAAATCGCCATGCCGTTGTTGTTCCCCTGTTGGACATAGAGGAGAAGACAAGTATAGACGATAAGTTGGGTCCCTAATGTAACAATGAAGGGGTGAAGCTTGAACTTTGCCACAAAAAAACCATTGAAAGCACCAAAACAAGCACCAATGAACATGACAAAGGGAATCACCACCCAAATGGGTAAGGTGCCCATGTCCGGCCACATCTTGTTTGCCATATTGCTGGCATTTTGTAACAGAGAAGCAGAGATACAAGCTGTCAAGCCGATGATGCGTCCTGCTGATAAATCCGTTCCTGTTAGCACGATACAGCCCGCAATCCCCAAGGCAACTGGCAAATAAGCTGCCGTTTGTGAAAGGATATTCACAAGGGAGGGTATTTTTAAAAAGTTTGGATTTTGATACGCAATGTATATAATTGCAGCCCCCATGACAATAAATAGGGCATTGTTGAGCAATCGTTCAGTGATATCTTTTCCTGTTATTTTTGTTCGCTGTATATTTTTTATTTCCATATGGCTCCCCTCCTAAACATATTTTGCTGCCAAGGTCAAGATTTCTTCTTGACTGGTATTTGGGGCGTCAACTTCTCCTGCCACTTGCCCCCCACTCATCACCAAGATACGATCACAAATTCCTAAAAGTTCGGGCATTTCAGAGGAAGCAATCATAACACCTTTCCCCTCTTCTGCCAAGTTTAAAATCAGTTGATAGATCTCATATTTTGCCCCTACATCGATTCCTCTGGTGGGTTCGTCCAGAAGTAGCACCTCTGGTTTGGTGAGAAGCCAACGACCAATGATAACTTTTTGCTGATTCCCCCCAGAAAGAGTTCGAATTGCTGTGGTTTGTTTTGGGGTTTTGATGTGCATAGAGTCGATTGCCCATTGGGTATCCTCTATCATCTTTTTTTCAGAGAGATAACAGCCATGAACGAGGTACTGATTTAAGCTTGCCACCACAGTATTCTCTCGAATATTCCGAATCCCCAAAATCCCCGTGGCACGTCGGTCTTCCGTGATGAGGGCAAAGCCGTTTTTAATGGCATCCCTCGGATTTTTGTTCGAGATTTCTTTGCCATGTAAGGTGAGCTTTCCCTCTGCCTTTGTCATGACACCAAAAAGATTTTCCAGCACTTCTGTCCGCCCAGCTCCATCAAGCCCTGCTAGACCCAAAATCTCCCCTTTTTTCAAAGAAAAAGAAGCTTTTTTCAAATTGGTAAACTTCCCTGACATCTCTGTCACATCCAATATCACCTGAGATGGGCTGTTAGTCTTGGGAGGAAAACGGTTGATTAATTCTCTGCCAACCATAAGACGGATGATTTCTTCCATAGTGATTTCTTTTGCTGATTTCGTGGCGACCCATGTGCCGTCTCTCATAATGGTCACATCGTCACTGATACGCAAAATCTCCTCCATTTTGTGGCTGATATAGATAATACCACAACCTTGGTTTTTCAGCATGCTTATGATTCTGAAAAGATGCTCCACCTCTGTTTCTGTCAAAGAAGAAGTGGGTTCATCAAAGACGACTATCTTCGCATCATAGGAAACAGCCTTGGCTATTTCCACCATCTGCCGTTTCGAGACAGGAAGGGTGGACATGATTGCCTTTGCTTCCACAGAAACCCCGATTTTTTCAAAAAGAGCTTCTGTTTTCTTCTTCATCTCTTGCTCGCTCACCATAATGCCAGCTTTTTTTGGATATCGCCCCAACCATAGATTATCTTGCACCGAGCGAGTAAGGGCTTGGTTGAGTTCTTGATGCACCATAGCTACTCCGTTTTCCAAGGCATTTTTGGAGTTTTTGAAGTGGATTTCCTTTCCCTCTAGTGAAATGCTGCCACTGTCTTTGTGATAGATGCCAAAAAGGCATTTCATCAAGGTGGATTTTCCTGCGCCATTTTCTCCCATCAGTGCATGGACAGTACCAGCACGAACAGAAAGAGAGACATCTTTCAGTGCTTGTACCCCAGGGAATGCCTTGGAAATTTCTTTCAGTTCTAGTAATACTTGTTCTGCCATATAGAACACCTCTCTTTTCCGGCTATAGGCAATACCTCATAATTGCCGTTTTCAAATTTCAAGAAAAATTGTTTTCCCTGAAAGGGACTTCCAAGGTCGCACAAAAAGTTGAAATTTGAGCGTAATCCTTGGTGGATTGCCGAAAATTTCAGCGAATTTGTGGGACGATTTTTAAAGTAATTTGGAAAGGAGGGATTGTGAGGTGTTGCCCTAGTTTATTCCGTAAAAAGGAGGAATGTTTATGGAAAATTTATACCGTGTTCTTTTGGTTGACGATGAAGCAGAAATTCGCTGGGGGATCCGTGACAATATGCCTTGGGAAAGTCTTGGGTTTACCTTGGTGGGAGAGGGAGAAAATGGCAGAGAAGCACTGGAGCTTGCCTTATTACTGGAACCTGATTTGGTTTTAACGGATATACAAATGCCCTTTTTAGATGGTTTAGAACTTTGCCGTCATCTTTCTTACACTTTACCCGCCACAAAATTTATTCTCTTTTCTGGATTTGATGAATTTACCTATGCCAAAGAAGCAATCCATATGAACGTATCAGAATATATACTAAAACCCATCAATCGAGAAGAATTATCCCTTGTATTGACACAAATGAAAGAGAAATTGGACAGCGAACGAGCGAAACAGCAAAACTTTACCCTTTTGCAAGAAAAATATCAGGAACATCTCCCTCTGCTGCAAGAAATGTTTTTTGTCCAACTACTATCTGGAAGATTGCCAGAAGAGGACATCACTCAAACAATGTCAAGCCTAGAACTGTCCTTATCTGCCAAAGAATATCAACTTGCATTGTGTTCTTTTTCTGGTGGAAAAATGGGCAAGGCATTAGAAGGCTTCGCCTTGCAACAACTTTTTCAGGATTATTTTCAATGGGATTCCCCTTGGCATAGCTTTTTTCACGGGGAACATTTGGCACTCTTACTGGGGCTTTCTCACACTGAGGAGGTCTATGCCTTGCTAGAGGTACTGAATCGCATTTGTCAGCTGAGCGAACATTATTTGGGGCTGAGCTTACACATCGGTTTGGGATTGCCCTACCCTAGTTTA
>JAWXUL010000048.1:0-11898 GCA_044432725.1 Eubacteriales bacterium | reverse complement strand
TAAAAAAGGTAAAAAAACTCATTGATAAAATACGCCCCCCTTTTATAGGGACTCTCGTAAAAAGTTAGCAAATAAGTGTTTGGGATTTTTTGGAAATGTTTCTGAAATTTTGACCTCTTTTTTTGTGAGGATGTTTCTTTTATTCTTGACATATTTTATATCTTTTGCTATAATTTTTTATAAATATGGATATTTGAGGTGATTTAGTGGGTTTGTTTGATGTGATTCCAGAGGATTTCTTCTCTGTGTTGGCTTCCCCCAATCGTCGTTTATATTTAGATGCCTTGGATGTTTTGTGGTCTCTTTATCAGGAGAGAATGAAAATTCCTCATAAATTGTATTTGGGGAATCTGTTGGAACGGTTGGAACCTCAAGTTGTTATGGATCAGTTTGATGATGAAGAGATGAGTCAAGAAGAACGAGCTAATATTCGTGGGAAAGCTTCATTTTTAGTGCGAAAATTAAAAAGTAAAGGCTGGTTTGAAGGGGAACATGGCTCTGATTATGAGTTATTTTATACCTTGCCAGAATATAGTTCGAAATTTCTTGATTTATTTCACGATTTGCAGAAAACAGATGTGGTTCATGGGTTTTCTTATGTTTATGGTACTTATTCCGTGCTGAAAACGGCTAATTTAGATGCTGAATCAGAACAAGCGTCTTTTGGTCGAGAAGATTCTTCTGGACGGATGCATGCTTTAGATATGGCTTATCAGAATACCATAGATTTGATTAAGTTATTAAAGAAAGTTTATCATAATATCAAAAGATACGTGAAATTTCAGTTTGATTTGAAGGATGGCAACGAGGTTCTTGCCATGTATTATGATGATTTTATGAAAAATGTTTCAGAGACCTATATTCGTCCTTTGAAAATACGAGAATCTGTTCCGAAATATCGTGAATTTATCAAAAATACCCTTTTGTATTGGGTGGAGGATGAGAAAAAGTTTATTAGTTTGGTGAATGCCTTTATGCTTGAGAACCAATCAAAAGACTTTCAGGTTTGTGCTTCTGAGGTGAAAACGAAAGTATATTGGATCATTCAGCAGTATGACAACATAGAGAAAGAGCTTTTGGATGAAATTGATGTGCAATTGATTCGATATACTCGAATTGCTACTCAGAAATTGAAGAATTTGTTGAATCATGAGGAAAACACCCAAGGCGAATTGATTTATTTGTTGCAAGCTTTGGCAAAAGATGGGGTAAGCAATGGGGGTGACGGGAAGGCTGATTCAGGATTTTGGGAAGATGCGTCTGAGGACAGTTCCGTGTTGGGGCAAATTCAAGGGGCTTTTCAATTGAATTCTCAGAAATTTTATGAAACTACCAGTCTTTACGAGAGAAGAAACCCAGTTTTGAGGAAAATGGATCAACCTTTTGTGGTGGAGGACTTCGAATTGACCCAAAATGTGAAGAATGAAATGGATGAGCTTCTCTTTCGTCCTTATGGAAAATGGGCTGTTCATGATTTTATGCAGGAACTTTTCGGCGCTTCTGATAAGATTTATTCAAAAGATTTCCCTTTTTGTGAAGAAAAAGGGTATATTATGAGTTTTTTGTCCGTTCTTTACCAAGAAGACCCTCAATGTTTTTATAAAGTTGATATTTTGGACGGGTTTTATGATAATGGGGCGTATTCTGTGCCTCAAATGGTGTTTTTTCGAAAGGAGTCGTTGTGATGGCTATGTCTGATCAAGTGGTTGATTTGCAGGAGGCTTTGGGCTTGAATTATAAGGATTTAGAACAATTTCGCCATGTTTGTTCGGATCTTTTGGCTCATACATTTATTTTACGTACTCATTTTGTAAAAGATGGTGAAAAACAATTTTTGAATCCTGATTATCTTTTTGTCCAAAAACATTTTGAGGTATTGCATCAATATTTTGCTCTGATGAATTGGCAATTGAGGATGGATGACTATTTGGGGTACTGCTTTTTAGTCTGTGAAAGCAGTGAGAATCGTTTGAATTTGACAAAAGAGCAGACGGGGCTGTTTCTTTGTCTTCGGCTTCTTTATGATGAAAAGATGAATGACCTAGACTTTGAATCTGATGTGATTGTTTCAATTCAGGATATTTTAGATAAATTAATTGGTGAATTTGGTTTATTGAAGACATATAGCAAACAAAAAATGAAGGATGACTTGTCTGTTGCTCTGCGTTATCGGGTCATTCAGAAAATAAAGGGGGCGTTGAATTCGGCAGAGTCTCTTTTTGTGATTATGCCTTCTGTTTTGGCTGCTGTTCCTTCGGATAGAGTACATAGTTTGGTGAAAAATTTTGAAAAGGTTGATGTTGATGAAATGTTTGAATCGAGTTCTCCTGATTAATTGGTTGCATTATGATAAAGAATTGGTGGATTTAAAGACCATTAATTTCTTCACTGGGAATAATGGGGCAGGAAAATCTGCTTTTTTAGATGCCCTTCAGGTGGTTCTGTTAGGGGAAACGTCGGCTCGTAACTTCAACAAGGCAGCCAATGACCGAAGTGAGCGAACCTTGGACAGCTATCTTCGTGCTGATCGGAATGATAACTCTCCTCGTAGTCGGAGGGGGAAGGATTTCTGTTCCTACGTCGTCTGTGAGTTCTACGATGAGACGAAAGATGATTGTTTTGTAGTTGGGATTATCTTTGAATGCTATAAGAACGGTGAAAGAAAACATAGATTTTTTGCTTATAATGGGGAAATTCCGAAAAATTGTTATATTGTGGAGCAAATCGCCTTAGACATTGACAGCTTGAAAAAATTTGTGAATGCCACTGGTGACCCTGATATTTGTTGGACAGAAACAGCTAGTAAATATCGGGAATACTTGATCGTTAGAACCAATGTATATGATTCAAAGTTCTTTTCTTTGTTGAAGAAAAGTATAGCTTTGAAAGAAGTACGAAAAATAGAAGACTTTATCACAGAAAACGTTTGTGATGTACCTGATCCACCTGATATTCACCAAATGCAAGAGAATATCAGAAATTATAAATATCAAGAGAAGCTTGCAGAACGGGAAAGGGCAAAACTATTGGACTTAGAGGGGATTTGTGATGTTTTTTCACAAATAACAGCTACAAAACAGGTCTTAGTCCAACAAGAGTTTCTGGTGCTGTGGGGGGAACAAGAGATTCTTCGTGAAGATTTGGATCAACTGCAATATAAGTCTCATGATCTGAAAGAAGAGTCTTTGTCATTGGAGGAAAAGATTACGGCGCTCCATCAGGAAAAAGAGGACAAAGAGAGTCTTTATCAGGAAAGTTTGTATAAGAGAGACAATGATGACGCAGTAAAAGAGAAAAAAAGACTAGATTCACTCCTAGATTCTTTGAAAAATCAAGAAAATACTTTAGATCGAAAGCTCACAGGAAGCATGGTGGACCTAAAACAAGAAACTGAGACTGTTTCTGCCCTTTGTGAGCGAATTCTTCAAAAAAGTAGTCTTTTTCCTGTCCTTCGTCCTTTGGCTGAGCAGGTGAAAGACGCTTATCAGGTTTTCTTAACCTGTAATTATGAAATTTTTGGAAATGACTTTGAGATTTTTCGATATATGGAGGAAATTTCTAGTAATTTCAATCAAACGATACAAGAAATCGCCCATAACACAAGACAGAAATTGGAAAACCTCCTTCGAGAATTGGAGGAGAAAGAACGGAACATCGAAAATCTTAAGAAAAACATCAAAAGCTACCCTTTTGGATTAACCCAACTGAGGGACAAATTGAAAGAAGCCCTTAACAGCTCTCAGAACGGCGCCTGTGACGTTGAAATACTAGCTGACACCTTGGATATAGCCACAGGGGAAGAAGGCTGGAGGGGCGTTGTAGAGGCTTATATGAACACCCAAAAATTCTATCTGCTGATTTCGCCCAGTCACTACAGCGAGGGACTTCGCTTGTTCCAACAATGGAAGAAGGACTTTGGAGACCGAAGTTTTGGGTTAGTAGATCTTGAAAAGTTGAAGAAAAATGTAAATTTTCAAGAAAAAGAGCTATCTTTGGCAAGTAAAATTCAAACGAATCATAATTTAGCAAGAGAATACGTGGATTACATCCTAGGAAATGTAATTTGTTGCCAAAGTCCAGAGGAGGCACGACAGCACTCCAGAGCTGTCACACAGGACGGATTGGTCTATCAGGGTTATGTTATGAGGAATTATCCTAAAAATCTGATGAATTCTGCTTACATTGGAAAAAAAGCCGTGGAATTGCAACTGGCTCAGATGGAAGAAGAGAAAAAAGTCCTGATTTTTGAGAAGGACAGTCTAAACTCTAGCTTTGCGCCATTTCGAGAGGAAGTAAATAGACAATGGTTGATAAATAAGAGGTATTTGACCAATGATATCATAGAAAACAACCAAAACTTCTTGGATTTATTAGAAAATCGCAAGGAGCAAGAGAGAACTGTGGAGGCAATTGGGCAGTGTAATCTTTACTGGTTGGCAGAATTAGAGGAAAAAATCAAGAAATTACAAGAAGAATTAAAGAAAATAGGGGGAGTTTTGGAAGAATCTTTCCAAAGACGTGGGGAGCTCCTATCTGAAACACAAGGACTAGAGCAAAATCAAATACCATCAAAAAGTTATTTACTACGAGAAAAAGAGGAAGAAACAAGAAGGAAAATCACTGAAGAATTCAAAAATGAGATAGGTTTGCCACGGTATGCTCAAGAGTTGGCACGTTTGGGCAATCATCAACGAATTGTGACCAATTTTCATATGGAATATCAAAGACAGCAGACAAAATTAAGTAATCAGACCGAAGAATTGATTAAATTACGGCAAAAATATAGTCAGCAGTATCAGAGTACCTCATTTTCTTCTGATCCAGAGAGCAATGAGTCCTATGAGGAAGAAAAGGCTACTCTGGAGGAAAGCAAACTGCCTGCGTATGCGTCTCAAATCAAAGAAGCCCGAGAATCAGCCATGGAACAGTTCCAGAACGAGTTCTTGGACAAGTTGAAGTCTAACATTGACCAAGTGCAAAGACAGGTCAAGGATTTGAATAAAGCATTGAAGGGAACCCAGTTTGGAAGTGATAGTTATGAATTCACTTGCACTCCTAACCCAAATTATAAAAAATTCTACAAAATGATCATGTCTGACCTTCGGATGGTGGGCGATGTGGGGATTGAGAGAATGGCTTTTGACCAAGCTTTTGAGACAGAACGGGAAGAACTGTTTATGCACCTTGCGTCTGCGGATGAAACAGCAACAGGAGCAAAAGGGAAAAACATCAGCGAGTTGGAACGGAATATTCAAATGTTTACAGATTTTCGCACCTACTTGAATTTTGATATGGAAAGCACAGACAAGAATGGTGTTACGCAGCGTCTTTCTAAAATCCTTGCCACCAATTCAGGGGGCGAGACTCAAACCCCCTTCTATGTTGCTATGCTGGCTTCCTATGCCCAGCTGTATAAGGTCAATGAAGCGACCTCTTCAGGAAACACCATGAGGCTTGTGATTTTTGATGAGGCTTTCAGCAAGATGGACAGCGACCGTATCATTGAGTGTGTGCGATTGTTGCGAACGCTGAAACTCCAAGCCATCATGTGCACCCCTCCTGAGAAGGTGGCTGACATTATGCCTGAAGTGGATCAGACCATCTTGTTCACCCATCAGAATTATCACATGAAGACTATGAGTTATCATAAGAAGGTGAGTTATCATGACAACGCAGGGGAACTGTGATGAAAGAGGGATGATTATGGACGAAAAACACCATTCTCCTTTAGGACAAACGTGGGAAGAAGTGCAAGCAGAATTATTTACCACTGAAGAGATCGCCGAAAGGGATTTTAGAGTCGATTTGATATGTACTCTTATTGATGCTCAAAGGGATCAACATATTTCTATAGAAGAATTAGCTAAATTATCAGGAGTAAAGAAGTCTATATTGAAATCATTGGTTACAGGTGATAAATTTCCTGCAATAGATGACGTTTTGAAAATATTGATGCCTTTGGGAAAGACATTAGCTGTTGTACGGTTGGAATCCCTAAAGGAGGACATGTTATGACGTTAGAAGAAATGTTTCAGAAATCAATGCAAAACCCTGAGTTTCGGAAAGAGTATGAAGCACTTGAGTCTGAATATACAGTGAAAAAAGTCATTATACAAGCAAAAGTAGAAAAGGAATGTACCACTTCCCAATTAGCTCAGTTGATAGGCGTGGATGAAAAACTGCTTTCTGATTTGGAAAATTGGGAATGTGACCCTACCATTTCACAAATAGAGCAACTGGCTGAAGGGTTGGGGAAGAGATTGGTTCTCAAATTTGAGGAAATTCAAACAAAATAAAGGAAAAAGTCCAACTATGAATAAAATCATTCAAGAAATCAGAAAAATCTGCAAAAACTGTCCAGATTTAAGCAAAGCAGTTTTATTTGGTTCTCGAGGAAGAGGAACTCATCAGCCTACCTCAGATTTTGACCTAGCTCTTTATCTCAATGAAAATTCTCCGTCTAAAACAAAAATGACTTTGCTCCATCTTTTGGATGAGGTGGATTGTTTGCAGAAAATAGATGTTTTGTTTGTCACAGAGAAAACGGATGGGAAATTATTAGAAAATATTGAAAAAGAAGGAGTGGTCTTAATGGAACGCAGTTCGAAGAAAGCAAATTTCGTCCGTGCTGTGAAGCGATTAGAAGAAGCTGTGAAGTTGTGTGAGGAAAATCCTTGTGATTTTTATTTTGATGCATTGATTCAACGGTTTGAGTTTTCCACCGAGCTTGCTTGGAAGAGTTGTAAAGAACATCTTCGAGATTTAGGGTATACAGAAGTCAATGGCCCCAAGCCTGTGATGAGAGAGGCGTTCACTGCAGGGCTGATTGAGGAAGATGAAATTTGGATTTCCATCTTATCAGATAGAAACCTGACATCTCATATTTATGATGAGGAAACAGCGAGAGAAATTGCTGGGCGTGTGATGGGTGATTATTTGGAATCCTTTCGTAAACTGATGGAAAGGCTTTGTGAGGAGTAAAGGGTGTGTATTCTATGGCTCAAGTAAATGTGAGTTTTCTTTTAGACGAGAATTTGAAAATAGAGATGGAGAAAGTTTGTGACCATATTGGACTAGATTTATCTACAGCGTTCACTTTGTTTGCTGAGGAAGTAGTGAGAGAACAGAAATTTCCCTTTGTAATATAAAAGCTTGACGCAGAAAAAGGAGTGGTTTGTTTTGGGTTTACAATTGCAAAATATGGAAGAAGATGATTTTAGTGATGTGAATTACTTCGAAGATTTAAAGGAAAGTCTGGAAGAAGTGCTTGCTTTTGAGAGAGGAGAATCCAATACGTGCAGGGTTCACAATCGAGAAATTCCCTGAAAATTCAAACAAAAACAAGATGAAAAACGAGAAAAAATTCTGACTTAACTCAACTTTGGTGAGTGATTTTTTGATGGAAGTCAAATGAAAAATTGTCCAATGGGGCAAAATTTTTTTCGGGTTTTAGGGTGTCCCTAACAAGTAAATTTGTCAAAGTGAACTCACTTTGCCTTGCTTGCCAAGTCTAGCGTACCCAATTTTCGCAACACACTCATTAGAATTGATTTTTTACCTGTGTGTGAATCCTGATGGGACTACAAGAGTTTTGAAAGAGTTCAGCTATGGGAATGCGCCTGTTCTGTGCAAATGTCTTTCTTGTATGAATCTAAACATCTTTTTTTGATATAAAAAGAATGTAAAGGGAAAATACAGACAATAAAAATTTTGAAAACACAAAAGAAGGACAGGGAAAGTATTACTGGAAAGTGATTGCCCTTGACGGATGTTTTTGTTTGTAGTATAATGTAGTACAAATGAATTTTAGAAAGGAGATGATGTAAATGCCTTTTTCCATTAGACTTACAGAGAGTGAAAAAGAACTTGCCGAAAGTTATTCCAAAGTCCACAGTATTTCTTTAGGTGAAGCATTTAAGAAAGCTTTGTTTGAAAAAATCGAAGAAGAATTTGATATCTCTGTGGCAGAGGAAGCTTATGAGGAGTATGAGCAAAGTGGAAAGGTCAGCCGTCCCATCGGTGAGCTATGGGAGGAATTGAACTTGTGAGTTACCAGATAGAAACAACAGCACGATTTGATAGAGAATTCAAAAAATTAGACAGAGGGACACAGCGAATTATCAAAGGTTGGATAGAAAAAAATCTTTCGTCCTGCACAGATCCTAGAGCCAAAGGGAAAGGACTTGTTGAAAATCGCAGTGGTCAATGGAGATATCGTATTGGAGATTATCGCTTGCTTTGTGATATTGAAGACGAAAAACTGGTGATTTTGGCTCTTTCTGTGGGGCATCGTAAGAATATTTACGAGAAATAACAACGTAATACGTACCTATTACAAGAGTAGTGGGTACTACATATAAAACAAGACAAGGAGATGGACTTATGAACCTCCAAACCAAGATATTAGAAGATTTAATCAAAAAATATGAAAAAAGCAAGCACTTGCGCAGTCCGAATCAGTCAAATCGTCGTGTTTTTCTATCGAAAGAAAAGGGAGAGCTGAAGGGGTACCAATGGGAATCGGTATCTTCTTTGGCTCTTTTTGCTGATGAGGCTCAATTTTTGGAAAAAGAAGAACTCATCGCCATCCAGTGGGAGGTGGCTGGGAGAGTGCTGGCGCAAGTGTCCCTGAATTTGCAGAATATTGAAAAATCTTATGGACTGTTAGGTAAAAATCCTCCGTGGGTGGAGGCTGAGGCTGCTGTTACCCTGCTTTGTGGCTCTTTGCAGGGGCTTTGCTGTCCTTGGCTTATCAAATGGAGAGAGGATGCCGTGGAATCTATCGAAACCACTTGGAAACTGCCCTCTTTCTTCAAGAAGGGGGTGGACTATGTGGAAAATCTTTGTCTTTTGCTCGTTGCTTTCGATAAGTTCCCAGAGGGAGGGATGACTCTGAGAAGTTTTAGTGTTCAGGTGTTTCACAACAGCAAGGACTTGGAACAGGTCTATTTAGATGATTTTTTGAAGATTTTGCGAGAATATCACCCAGAACTATCTGAGCTATGGAAAGAAACACATCTTTCTGATAAGGAGATACTTCAACTGGTGGGACTGACCCCACGGGGGGAGCTGTTTCAGTTGTCAGGGGATATTGTCTTGGAGTTTCCTCATGGCTTCCTTGATGTAGGGGTTGTTGGGGCTTGTGGATTGGCTCTGACGGCAGAGTCATGCAAAAATATCACTAAAATCCAGATGAATCAAGTGAAAGAATTGTATTTTATCGAAAACAAGACGAATTATGACGCTTTTGTCCTATTGAGAAAGGAGGATCAAGCAGTCATTTATCATGGAGGATTCTTCAGTCCTAGCAAGGGGGCGTTTTTTCAGAAGTTTTTGCCTTATGTCGAAAATAGGACGGTTTACTTCTGGGGGGACATTGATATGGGTGGCTTTAGCATGTACAAGCGTCTACACGGGGTTTTCTCAAATCTTGCGCCCTATTGCATGGGTAAGGAAGAAGTTCTGCTATATGGCAATCTGGGGCTAAAGAGAAACGATGAGTATTTGGCGAAGCTCGAGGAAGTGCAAGGTGGATTTCCTGAGTTTGAGGAAGTGATTACGGAAATTCTAAGACTTGGGGTGACTATCGAACAGGAAGTTATGTTGTGAGGTTGCACTATATATTGTAGTTTGTTGTGAGGTGTGAGAAAATTCAGTTTTTACAAAAAACAGTTATTTTTTTGTGTTTCACTGAAAAATTCAAAGTGAGTTGATTTGAAATTTTAAAAGAGACTTGAAATAAGCAGTGAAACAAGAAAAAATGAAAAAATGTCTTCTGGTTTTAAAAGGATCAAAAATACAATATATAGTGTTACAACTGCTGACTTAGAAAAGGAACGGATCACTCTTTTTGAAATCAAGGGGGGATTTTTTCAAATCTAAAGAACGGTTGTTTTATCACGGGGGAATAGAAGTGTTTTAATACGTATTAAAATACTTGACAGTATCGAAAGTGAGGTGATACAATAGAGACGAATGTGAGGAGGTGTTCTTATTATGGCAAGACCTAAAAGAGGAAAAACAAAAGAAAAATTGACATTATCAATATCTGAAGAACACAAGTATTACTTGAATTCTATTGCGAATTACAGAAAGCAGTCCATCAGTCAGCTAGTGGAAGAAATGGCTGTTAAGGAGTATCAAAAGGATTGCAAACGAAAGGGCAAGGGATTTGAGCCCTACGAGACTAAACAGATAAGATTAGATGATGTTTAGAAAGAAGGTGTCAAAATGTCGGATTTTCAAACGATAGAAACACAAAAGGAACAATATATAGAAAAAAATGAGTATTTACATACTTGTTACAAAAAAATAGAACCCAAAGACTTTTATAGAGCGATTTTTCCTGAAGGTTCTTTTGAACGAAAGATGAACTATGACGATCAAAAACCAAACGGCATCATCTTAGAGTTTCAAGAAGGCAAGAAAAGAGCTTCCCGAGAGATTGTCACAGATGACCACAGAGGCTTCCTGAAGCCTCGTGAGGGGTTTACAATCTATTCCCCTATCTCTTACTATGGGAGAAGTAGAAAGGGTGTTAATGCTCGTTATTTGCACGCATTGGCTTTTGATATAGATGGAGTGGAGATGAAGCATCTGATAGATCTGCTTTACCAGATGGAAAATGAGGTATTGCCTACGCCAACTTATTTGGTAAACAGTGGGACAGGCTTTCACTTATACTATCAATTTGAGGAACCTATCCCTATGTATCCAGAGAATCAAAAGTTTATTAAGGACATGAAAAGAGTGCTAACAGATAGAATATGGAATCAATATACCTCGAAATACAAAGAAAAACAACAACAAGGGATATTACAAGGATTTCGGGTCATTGGAACAAATAGCAAACTAGGAAAAGAGTTTCCAGTAGTTGCCTTTGATGTGGAAAATGTCTATAGAGAACAAGGAGGCATTTGGACAATAGAAAAACTGTTGCAATTCATACCAGAGTCAAGGAGAACACCAATACAATTACGAAGAAAGAAGTCATCCTCTATGACCTTGGAGGAAGCCAAGGAAAAGCATCCAGAATGGTATGAGAGAAAAGTGGTGCAAGGAGAACAAAAGGGGCGATGGGTGGTTCAGAGAGCCTTATATGATTGGTGGCTCTGTCAGATTAGAGATCGAATAGAAGTGGGTCATCGATATTTTGCTGTGATGTGTTTGGCGATTTATGCAAAAAAATGCAATATATCAGAGGAGGAACTCTATAAAGATGGTTTGGCTTTATTAGAACCATTTGATGACTTAACAAAAGAAGAATCCAATCACTTCTTGATGACTGATATCGTGGCAGCCTTAGAGATGTATAACGAAGATTATGTGACATTTCCACGGCGAGAAATAGAAAAATTATCAGGACTTATAATTCCACCGAACAAAAGGAATTTTAGAAAACAAGAAATTCACATGAAGTTTATGAACCATCAAAGGAAATTTAAAGTGGAATTAGGGGAATGTACAAACGGAGGGAGACCAAATAAAGAAAAAGAGATACTTGAGTGGAGAAAGCAGAATCCTAACGGAAAAAAGGCTGATTGCATCAAAGAAACAGGAATCTCAAAACCAACTGTTTACAAATACTGGAAATTGTGATTTTTTTTCAATAAAAAAGGTAAAAAAACTCATTGATAAAATACGCCCCCCTTTTATAGGGACTCTCGTAAAAAGTTAGCAAATAAGTGTTTGGGATTTTTTGGAAATGCTTTGAATTCTTGTCCTCTTTTTTCGGAGTGGGTGATATTGTAAATATTGGAAATTATAACTTTTTTTTAGTAAAAAAGGTAAAAAAACTCATTGATAAAATACGCCCCCCTTTTATAGGGACTCTCGTAAAAAGTTAGCAAATAAGTGTTTGGGATTTTTTGGAAATGTTTCTGAAATTTTGACCTCTTT
>JAWXUL010000047.1:0-12259 GCA_044432725.1 Eubacteriales bacterium | reverse complement strand
TGGTGAAAATCCTCTTATTTATGATAAAAATGAAGATTATCTGGAAATAACCTGTAGAGCCAGCGAAAAAAGTAATAAAATACCCATAGGCGAGCCCTTAGGTTCGTCTATGGGTGATTTGTCTAACCCAATCACAAATGCTGTCATTAGCTTAGACAAAATCAAACCGAGTCTGAGTCGAAAAACACCCCAACTCTTCAAGTACCCTAATTGTATCACGGATATTACACTGCTGTCAAGAGGTATATCAGTTTTTACATATTTTTTCAAACCACAAATTTAACCATAACATAAACACTAACACGAAAAGAATTTAGACATCGCTGATAGATAAACTGCTAGGATTTCTACTATAAGTCTTTGTAGACCAACAGAAACTATTTCTACAATAGACGTTAGGTCTGGTGATAGAACATCACAGACAAACCCAGTTCAACAGATCTTAACTATCAGATAACTTCAAATACTTCAATCTACATAAATTATTTTGAGGTAAATTACTGAAATTCCGAGAAACGGAATCACAATGAGAATGCTAGACACTTACCTTATTATCACTACATATTGTTCACTATATCTGTAGACAATGACTCCAGCCACAATAAACATCTATTTCTAAATGTCTGTTTTGACTAGAGGGCGAGAACATTTCTCTAAACCTAGAAATGAATAAGGAAAGTGATTTTGACTGAAGGTATCTTTCGAATACCCTCCACCTGTTTCTGGGCGGACCACTCCCTCTGAGGAAAGGCTTCACGTTCGCCACAGGAGGGCTTACGTTTTTCGTCACGTTGCCGATGGTGTCCTTGCTTGCGTTTTGAGAAGAATGGGACACAGGGGCAACAGGGGTGCAAGTTGTTTCTTTGGATTTAGAAACCACGGCACTGGTTTTTTCCATGAGTTTCTTACGTTTTGCAGTTTCAAAAGCATTGGATTCCATCGCTGTCATCAATGTCGCTTTAGAAAGACCGTCCTCTTTTACCAATGCAATATAGAATGCCATTTCTTCCAAAGAAGAACAGCTTTCCATAATCACGGTGTTTTGGGTCCAGCCAATGGTTTTTGCTTCTGCCATCAATGTTTCATCGGTGGAGTAAGTCACATAAAAATCTCTCATACGGCGAAGGTTACGAGCAGAGAAACCTTTGACTTCGCTGCAGTCTTTCGCAATTGCCTTTGTGAGTTCTGACACGATACTGGTATCATCTTGCCCAGCGATTACTTGACCGATTGTGGTGTACAAATTCATCAGTGCTTGTGCTTCTGGTTTCCCAGTAGCATGGCTTTCGTTGATGGCTGTGACCACTTTGCTTACGATATTATTCATAGATTTCTCCTTTCCACTCTTCTGTTTGAGAGTATTTTATTTTAATATGTCAAAAAGCAAGACCTTTCAGCCTTGCTTTTCTAATAGGTTATATTCCTATGTAAACCCTGTTAGGGCGAACCATTTTATTACACAGCTACCTTTTTTCTGATTTTCGCCACTATTTGTTGCATTACCGAGGTTCCGTTGTTGAACACAATCTGGATGCAACCACTATCAATTATTTTGATGTATTGAATGGCTTGTCTAACTAAATCGTCATCATATTCTCTTGGGTAGCCGTCTGTGTAAGATGCGAGGTGTTTGGTTACCATCTGCATTTTTTCTTCCACAGCTTTTTGTATTTCAGGTTCTTGCTCTTTCGATTTTGCCTCATCCACTTTGTTTTGCAGTATTTTGGCTTCATCGGAAAGTGCTTTGATTTGCTCTTGGTTCAGGTGAAGGCTATTGTTTGCTGCACATTCGCTGACCATTTGAATGGCTTGTTGTTTCAGTCGTTCTATTTTCTCTTCTGCTTCAGCGATATCAAACTGAGTATTCATTTCATTTTCCATTGCCTGTTGAATTTTTTGTAGCAATGGGAATTGAAGAATATTGTTCTGTGTTTCTTTTGGGAAGAGTGCCTCCACGATACCATCGTGCAGTGATTTCTCATCAATGTTCATGGAGTCTGGACAAGTTTTGTCATGTGAGTGTGCTTTGCAACCCCAGACGTATTGTTTTTCTTTATTTCGTTTGACCCACGATTTTCGACTATAAGGAGAACCACAACACCCACACACCAGAATCTCGCTTAGTGCCAGCTTGCCGTTGTATTTCCCCCTTCCAGAAATTGCTTTCTCAGAGGTTTTCTGTTTGTTGCTTCGGCGGATCACCTCGGCTTGGACTAGATTCCAAGTTTCTCTGGTGACGATGGCTTGATGGTTATTCTTGATGTGATATTTGGGAAGTTCACCATTGTTGACCTTTGTTTTCTTACTGATTGGATCCTCAACAAAGGTTTTCTGCAGAATCACATCGCCACAGTATCGTTCGTGTTCTATGATGGCACGGACTTTCGTTGTTGTCCATTTGTCACATTTTCGTGCGGTACATCCTTCATTATTTAGGGTTTCAGCAATTTTATTCACACTATCCCCTAGCAAATATCGTTGGTACATTCGCTCAATCAAAAGTGCTTCCTCTGGGATAACCTCTGGTTTGTTGTCATCCCCTTTTTTGTATCCGTACATTTTACTGTATTGGTAGGTGACCTTGCCCTCTTTCATCTGCATTCTAATTCCCATCTTCACGTTGCCACTGAGGGAAAATAATTCCTCTTGTGCAAGGGAAAACATAATGGTTAGAAACAATTCGCTGCTTTCTTCCATGGTATTGATGCCTTCTTTTTCAAAAAGAACACCCACTCCCATGCTTTTCAGTTGTCTAACGTATTGGACGGCATCCACTGTGTTCCGAGCAAATCGGCTGACTGATTTTGTGATAATCAAATCAATTTTGCCTTTTTTGCATTGTCGAATCATTCGCATGAAGTCAGGCCGTTTCTCAGCCGTGGCTCCCGAAATCCCTTCGTCTGCAAAGTTGCCTGCTGCAGTCCATTTGGGATTTTTCAAAATCAAGTCACTGTAATAGGCTTTTTGTGCATGGAAACTGCTGAGTTGGTCATCAGAGTCGGTTGACACACGACTGTAGGATGCGACTCGCAATTTTTTCTGGATGGTGCTATCAATGTGATTTCCTTTGGTAGCTGGAATCACAATGACCTCTCGTGCTTGTACACTCATAAAAATCACTCATTTCTAATTGTTTTTCCATCATTTAAGATGATTTCTGTCACTATACTCTGTGTGACATTTATTTTCAGTATGTTGCCTATCCAATCCTCCTGAGAGATTTGGGGGACTTCTCTGCTTTGGCATTGATTGTATCGTTTTTGAGCCAGTTCAAATAATTGAGCCGTCTTTTCTCCTCTGGAGAGTTGATCGTTTTCTTTCAGTGCCTGTTCTGTTCGAATCAAGTCAAGGTCAATTTGTTTATTTTCAAATTGCGAACCAGAAAGGCATCGACTTTCATCTTTCAACTTCCAGACCTGATCCAAGAGGAGCTTGTCGGAACAGTGGGTGCTGATGTGATTCACATCGTTGGGGCATTTCCATCGCTCTTTATTGCTTACAATCCATTTCCGTTCCACCTCAGCACCACAGACTCCACAAAAAATCAGAGGTTTTATTTCTTTGATTTCAGGGCTGACTGTTTTTGTGTAAGGTTTCATGGAAGATTGTGCAGCAAGGAACAACTCTTCACTGATGAGTAGTGGGTATTTATCTTGCCCTTTGTACTGCTCGTTCTGAAGGATTCTTGCTATCATGTTCTTGTTCCAAGTGGTCTTTTCTGGAAGATAAGTGATTCTTCGCTGGGTAAGTTCCTCGGCTATGGACTTGTAGGACAAACCTTTTGCATATTCTGTGAAGATTTCCTCTACAATTTCTTTTTCGTGAGGGTGTGCCTTGATAACACCCTCACTCATTTGATAGCCAAACAGAATATTTCTATTTTGTGCCATACTTTAAAGCCTTTCTTCTAGGATAAGTCCTCCGTAGAGAACAAATTCTATCTTTTCCTTGTCAAATGCAATGATGTGGTCCACCATTTCTTCAAAAAGTTCTGGGTGAAATTTGGAGATGGTGCTAGGACCTTGTTTTAAGGTGGCAATCAGTTCACCGATTTTATCTGCCCTATCATCCTGATCCAGTTTAGAAATAAAACGTTTTTTTCGACGTTTCAGTTCTGCCATTTCTTTTTTGATGGCATCAATTTGTGGTACAAATAAGGTGGAATCCAGAATACCTTGGGACATCAAAGCTGAAAGATTCAAGTTCTGTTCTGTCAGGTCAGCAATCTTCTTGTTGATGGCTTGTACGTCCTCATTACTTTGCTTGCCATCCAGTTGCAATTTTTCCAAACTATTTTGAAGAGGCACTAAGATGGTTTTGTAGTTATTCCGAAGTTTGTTGTAAAGATTCACAAATGCACGATAAATCAGTTCTTCTCTAATTCTGTGGCTGTCACAATCTTTTGCACTCTCATCGTGCTTTCGACACACCCAATAAATCTTATCTTTGGTTTTGCGATAACGATATACTAAGCCACAGTTTTTGCAACGTATTTTTTGTGCTAGAATTGTGTCATTTAGTTCTTTTTTCACCAGACTAGCTCGTTCATTCAAAAGGATGTTCGCTAATTCAAATACAATATTGCTTACGATTGCTTCGTGAGTATTTTTAGCATAATATTGTGGAATATCTCCCTTGTTGCGTTTTCGAGTGTAAGGCAGGACATCTAAACTATATTTTTTTTGCCAGAGAGAGTCTCCGATGTATCGCTCGTTTCTCAATATATCAATAATGGTATTTGCTCTCCAACCTACTGCACTACTGACTTTAGGAATTTTCTCCTGATTTAATGTTCTTGCAATTTCTTGACCACCTTTGCCAGATAAATACTCAGAAAAAATACGTTTTACAATTTGTGCTTCATCGTTCACAATCACTAGTTGCTTATCTTGAATTTGATAACCATAAGGAGCAGAAGTTGGCGTGTAAATACCTTTCTCCATCTTCATTCGAATCCCTTTTTTGCAGTTTCTGGAGATGTTTAAGGATTCTTCTTGAGCAAAGTTTGCATGAAGTGTTATTAAATTCTCACTAGAAAGTTTCCCTGTGTCGATGCCTTCTTTTTCAAACAACACCGTGACACCCAAGGATTTCAGTTCTCGCAGTGTTTCAATGCTGTCTAAAGTGTTTCTTGCAAATCTGGATACAGATTTGGTGATCACTCTGTCGATTTTTCCATCTCGGCAATCTTCCAGTAACCGCTTGAATTCCACACGTTTATCCGATGAAACTCCAGAAATTCCTTCGTCAGCATATAAGCCTACTAAATTCCAGTTTTCTTTTTCTTCTACAAAATTTTTATAGTAGGATGTTTGGTTTTGAAAAGAATTGAGTTGTTCTTCGGAATCACTACTGACTCGTGCGTAGGCTGCCACCCGCAGTTTCAAATCCTCGCTGGGTACAGTTGCTTTGATTTCTATAATTTGTCTCGCTGTATTTTCCATGGGTACCTCCTTCCTAGTGACATATATTACCACAATGCAAGTTCATAGTCGATACTACTATTGAACAAAGATATTTCCAAAAATCTGTGTATTACTTACCATAAATAAATTGGTTTTTGATGGAATTGTCTTGCAAATTCTTCTGACACAGTATTCGCTAATTGAGGTGACAGAATTTTTGTATTTACCATATCTCGTAGGATGAGGACATTGGTGTGGTATAAGGTATAAAGTTTGTTATCTGGTTCCATTTCTGCCAACTCCTTTCTGTTAATTGTATTCGGGGTCTAAACCCATGCTGACTCTAAGTGCTTCATTTATTTTCAACATGAGAAACGGTGGCACTTTACCAAGATATGTGGAAAGCCGTCCACGGTCGATTGTGCGAATTTGTTCTACCAATGCACAAGATGTAGGAATGAGACGTGGGACTTTAGTTAATTTTACATGAGTCGGAAGTGGTGCTTTTATTTGAGAGGTGATTGGCACAACAACAACTGTTGGACTATGACAATTCCCTTTATTATTTTGAACTACTAATACAGGACGAGTTCCACCTTGTTCTGAACCCAATGCAACTCCTAGATGTGCAAAGTAGACTTGACCACGTTGCAATAAAATTTCTTTCATGACGTTTCTCCTTGTTTGCCATAATTTTGTTTCAAATGGCACAAACATAAGGACAAAAATGATTTCTCGTCCTCATGGCTTCTACCATTTGTAGAAGTTTTGAAAATCACTCCAGACATAAGAAACCCTATGTCTGAAATAATTAGAGGTACACTTAATTCGCCACCAGCTTCCCAAGTGTAAAAGGCGTATTTTATAGACTGATTTTTGTTTAATCATCATAAGCAATTAAATTTCTTGCTTCTCCGTGGTTCTCACCAAGCTGCCCCCATTGGTTGAGTCTGTGGCTGGGCAGAAGTATCATTATAGGCTACTACGGTCATTGCAAACAACTTACTAATAGTTGTTTTCTGGTCAATCAGTGGGTCGCTCTTGTCGATGAAATTTCATCGTCAGTCATGGCGCTGATTTCCAATGTCGCTGTTCTCCTTCACGGGGAGCGTAGTCGCTAACGTATCTATAAAATCGGATGTTCAGTTTTCAAGGTACACACATTGAGTTTGGAATCGAAATTCTTTCTCATTATCGAGGTGCCTCGAAAAAAGCCCCTCATATATAATGGCAAAAAAACAGGGGGGTGGACGAAACTTTTTTTTAATTTTCTAAAAATTCTTTTAATTTAGATAAAATCTTTTTCTTTCGACAAGCTAGAGTCATTCTTGGAATACCCCAACGAGTTGCCAAATCACGTTCACTAATACCTTCAAAAAAGAATGCTTTTATTAGTGCATATTCTTCATCTGACAATAATTTCAGGCAATCAGGGAGTTTTTCAGTAAGTAGATTCATAACAACACGATCTTCCACAGGCGTGCTGACCGTATCCACAATAGTTTCTTCGCCGCTGACGCTCTCGTCTAAATCGCCAACCGAGTCCTCGGCATGATAAGAAACTAGATTATGTTCTGCATCACGAGCACGGACATAGCGTTCATGACGAAGAGTGGATTGGTAGAATTGAAAGAGTTCCTTCGTTATGGTGATTTTCGTGCGTTCTACATAGGCGAAATATTCACGAGTTTCGTTTAATAAACCTTTGTTTTTCACGACCACAAAGGTTTTCACTGGTTCTTCTTTATTAAATGACATATTATTGTTCTCCAATTATTGTAAAGTTTGTTTTAATGACAAATTTATAAAGGTTGGAGCGACATATTATTGTCTTATGGTATAAAAAAATCATGCTCTTACCTCAAAGTTACAAATTTGTTGTAGCTTTGAGATAAAAGCATGAGAAAATAGTATTAAATTGTAAAAATGGGCGACAAAAAAGGGCATGACAAAGTAAGCTCAAAGCTACTTGTCACGCCCAGACCGTTCCAGTGACATGGGTATCAACGGATCCCTTTCTAAACGAAGCACTGTCGGATTGACATTAGACTAATTGTAGTCGATATTTTATTGTTAAGAGTTTTCCAGCACTAGCCGTACTTCTTCCTCACATCGAGGACAAACCATTGACAACTCGATTTTTTCGGTTTCAGGTGCAAAAGGTTTTAAACCTGAATGTACAGAAAGCACTCGGAAATCGCAAAGGGGACAGTGTAGAGGTCGAACTGATTGTTTTCGTTCGTCCTGTGACTCCGCAGTTTCATCTTCGTTACTCTTACCTCGTAGGTTTAGCCCTCTCAGACGATACTCCATTGCTTCTGGTGATACCTGAAATTGATGAGCTAGTTCAAAAATGACTGCTTCATGCACCATCAGGTCACCGATTCTATTGTATGCTACTTTTACTCTACCAAAAGGCATGAGTAGCGCTGCCGCTAAATAGTCAGCTTCACGCTCTATTTTTTCGCTCGATTTATAGGAAGTTTGACAAGCCACACCTTCGTGATGACTATTTCGATATACTTCCTGATGTAAAATCCAATGAGCTACTTCATGTGCTAGGGTAAAGCGAAGACGATTGACTCTCGTTGGTGTCAAGAGTGCCGACTCAATGAGTACAGTGCCTCTTGTAACAGGGAGACCGTGGTATTTTGCCCCTCGTTTGTCATAAACAAGAATATTATTATCTTCAAATGCTGTGATTCCATGAATATCTTCTTTTTTAGAAAGAGTTTCATAGAGGACATGAAGACCGAAGTGTTGTTCCACTAAGTCTTCAATTGGGATTTGTCTTGGTTCACCTGCTGCCAATGTGACATCATATTCTTTCAGCACATTTTGAGCCAGTTGATCCAAGCCTTTTCGGGTGAAATTTCGTGGTTTACTACTCATGGTCTCACCTCCAAACGTGGAGCAAAGCTAGGGATATAGGGAGGCGAGAAGGGTTTTACAGTACGCAAGGCATAAGTAACAGTACTGCTTCGGTAGGGATCTTCCGATGTGACAGCACCTCGCAGTGGTTTCATTTGTTCCATAACTTGCTGAAACTCCGAAAATTCTGTTTCTGATAACATCAGTGCTTCTGCCATAAGAACCATTAGCTTATCGCTAGGGATTCTTTGATTGCTTTCAAATTTTGATAATATCACTGGGGAAATCAAAATTTTCTCTGCAAAACTTCGCATGGTGAAGTTTTTTTGTTGCCGTTTTTCTTTCAGCAACAGTCCGAAATTTTTACTCATATTCAATTCTCCTTTGTTTTGAGTCATAATGACGACCTACAAGTGCGGGCGACCTAAGATTTACATCTTCACGCTCTCGGACCACTTGTTCAGGTAACAAACGTAATCTTACCTTGTGTTTCTTACATGCCTTCTCGGCCAATGAAAAGAAACACGAACGTTCGACTACATTTCTTAGTATAAACGAGTTGTAGATTAATTACAAGTGACAAACTGCACAAAAATTGTTTTGATAAGTTATTGTTGTAATAAAGTGAACCAGATATATATAATTCTTAAATTTTCTCAGAATCAGGGAATAAAAACAGGAAAAATTTTTCTAAAAAAGAGACCTAAAGAGTATTATTGTGGAACTAGGCAAATATTCCTTATTGTATTCGTCAAAATAACGAATACAACAAAATAGTTCTCCTGATTATTGAAGGTAACCTTCAATGAGGAAGTTGTTAAATCAAAAAAACATCAAAATCCATATCTTTTGCCATCTATATCTAGGTATGCACCTATAACTTGATTATCTTTGATGAATTCATCTCCATTTTTAGATAAACAAATAGTAGCTGATGTAAGTTGTTCTAAAAATAATAAAATAGTAGCAAGCAAGCAACCATTTGGGTCTTTATGAATTACGCAGAAGTGTTTCATAGGTGGTGTAAGCTGTGTTGCATATTTATTTTGAATCTCTAAATAAGAATCACAAAATTTATCAAAATTTGTGATATACTTTCGCTCATCATTAGTAAAAATATTCTGTTTCGATTCCATTCCTTTAAGAAGTAATTGTCTTAAAAGGTCTGCTACATCATCTTCCAAGTATTCATCTCCGAAGATGGAATAGGCATATTCATAGGCAATCTTTATCATTGCTAGGTTAAAACGGTCTAAGTCAATATCTAGACCATATTTTATATTTATTTCCTCTTCTTCTTCTATGATACGAGAACGTTGCAACATTCTTTCGATTTCTTCTTCAGAGTAATCTTTTCGTTCTAATATTTTTCTTGCGGTCTTCGTCCAGTCTTCGTTCTCGTATGATCTTAATTTAATATAATCTTCGCCATACTCAGGTTTTGTTATTTTTTGGGGTTTGTTATTGGTAAATCTGTACGTTTCTCCATCACTTGAGTGAACAGTTCTCTGAAATACTTCAACACCTTCTTCATGGTATTTCCCAGTGCGAATTATTTTTACAAACAGATTGTCGGTCAGACAGCAGTCAACCATACTTCCGAGCTTACTGTTACAATCTTTGCACACTTCATTTAACGTAAAGTCATGGTTACCCAGTGCTTGAGGGATAATATGCTCACATGATGGTGCCTTCTCTTCTCTACAAATAATACATTTCATTTTATTACCTTCTTTAATTATATTTTCAAAAGTGACTTAATACATCGTATTAGCAATCACCATTTTGAATCAAGTTTACTTATGAATTCGTGGTAACCCAATAACCACTCATGCAGTTATGATGGGTTGTTCTCCATCACTAAACTGTGTAAGGACACACCAGTAGGTCACTAGATGTGTCCTTACTCGGTTTAGTTAGTTTTTTTATTAAAACGGTCACACAAATTGAAATATTATAAAAAACATCTTGTTTTAGCTGTGCATTTAAATAATATTATGTAGGTTTTTGAACAGGGAGTGCTATTAACGATGAGTTGAAAGTCAAAAGCATCTGTATTTCACCATCCAGAATACCCATTGCAACAGACCATGCACAGCTTCTTCTGCCTATGGGCTAATTGTATTATTATCAGAAAAAGCTAAGTTTAGTTTTCCTCCATATTCGGTATTGCAATAAAATTTCAAGCAAATTCAATTTCTGAAAATTAATTGTATATTTTATAAAAGACTTGGTTATTCGCTCTTTATGTAAGATATATTGTGAAAATTCAAATTTTGGATTTGCTAGTTGGTTAAATATTATCACAAACTTTTATGTAAAGCAAGGTTTTTTTCATCATCAAGATTTCGTTGCTATTCAGAAATATCATCAAAATCTCGTATCGTCAAAACGCAAATAGAAACCCATTCACTCAGCTGATGTGTCAATCTATGTTCGTCTGAACCTCATCTGCTTCCTCAGATTCTATTTGAGAAATAGGTACACTGAATTGAGGGGTTAACTTTGAGTCGCTAGGGGGTGCATCAGTAGCAAGGATGAAAACACCTCTGAGAATAATAAGCAATGCCAGTATAGAACTGGCGATTGCCATTATTCTTATATTCAGAGGGTGTTTTACCCTTGCTGGTATCGGAGTATTTTTTCTGTGAGACTGCACTTTTGGCAGGAGGTAACTTCATCACAGTTTTGGGAAGTGCAGTCTTCACAGAATTTCATGGTGTTCTCCTTTGTTACGAGTGTTAGAAAGGGTTCAAAAAAGCAAAACACTGATTTATTAACACTATTTATAATGTTTGTTTTGATATTTTACACACAATGTATACGGAATAAAACAAATTCTTAAAGGTAACAAATATATAATCACCCAAAATATTAAGTCTACTAAAGTCGACAAATTCGCATCTAAAAAGAATATGCTATACACGATCCAGTAGACCATTGGTATAAAAAAAACAATTGATAGAAAAAGAAGTCCTCCTACTATTAGAAAAAAAAACCGTATGAGGCGGCTCTTCAAGGACAGTTGAGGTTTTTTACTTTTTTGAAAGATTTTCAATTTCCCCTCCCCCTTTTTTTGTAATGCTTATTAATTTCTACTTTCTAATGTTTCGGCATTTAACCCAGCATTATAGTGGAATAATACAATACCGTGTACTGCGCCACCAGAATATACCGAAGTATTTTCTAGTATTAACTCTCCAGTTTCTGTCCTTGCAAACAGAGGTATTTCATCCGTACCTGTTCTTAAATATGTCCCTGCTTTCGATGCTCCCAATCCTTGTCCGACCAAATCGCCAAGCATATAATAGTTTGTCAAAGTTTTTTCATATTGTCCTGTTATAGAATCATTAAGCGATGAGTAAACAAGAGCTAAATAACCAAGTCCATTAAATGTAGCAGAATATTTAGGCAACTGTACGCTAGACCCACGTTCCTTTGCTTCGTAAACAGAGTATAGTGTATCCTGTACCAGACGTCCACCCAAAGAATGTCCAGCAATATAATATTCCTTCGAGGGATCATTCGCTAAAGACATATATTCTAAATATGCATAGGAAGATTGCGTTGATGAGCCGCTCACCGATAATATTAAGTCTGTTAGTGCATCATTTTTTTTATCTAGAATAAATTCGCTTCCTCTGAAGCCTAAAATTACCGCATCTGCCATTCCGTATCTTTCAATTTCTACAGCTACTGCACCTAACCCTTTATCAAATTTATCAGAATCTGTTGCACCTAGAAAATTCGAGTCGTTAGCGGCTATGATTTTTGCGTTCCAAAGAGGGGTTGAATAGTCATTTAAATACTGTCTTTCATTTAAATTGGTGAGGGCGACACCTGCACCAACAATATCACCAATAGTTTTGAATAGACTATGGTTCACCAGACTTTCTAAGTTATTATAGCTTAACGCTGCTACCAAAGCAAGTGTTTTATCAGTAATTGTATAGGTTAAAGGATCAGCATCTGTTCTATCTCGT
>JAWXUL010000046.1:0-12717 GCA_044432725.1 Eubacteriales bacterium | reverse complement strand
CCTTTTTGCTAAAAAGTGCGTAATACCTGAAAAACCTTTGGTTTTTCCTCCGTTTCTGCGGTCGGCTCTGCCGAACGCTGTGTCCGCAAGGTGCCAACAGCACCTTGCTTTCTCCTGCTCTTTTTTAATTAAGAGAAAATACCCCCATTTTAGGGCATTTTTGAGAAAATCGTGGATTTCGCCACGTTTCCCTCTACCTCGTGAGAAAAATTCCGAGGGTATCGTGGGTCTGGTGCTGTCGACACCCTCGGACACGTTGCAACGTCAGGCTGACCAAAGGCAAGAGGTGACTGGTAGTGCTAGAGGAATTTTCCTAGTTGA
The DNA here is from genome assembly GCA_044432725.1 of Eubacteriales bacterium. GTDB lineage: Bacteria > Bacillota > Clostridia > Oscillospirales > Oscillospiraceae > JAWXUK01. The sequence goes on along the minus strand of JAWXUL010000046.1, from coordinate 12,396 downwards.
GCAAGCCGTCAAGGAAACCATCCCCAGAAGAATTTCCAGAGGTGTTGCCGTCACTGCCATCAGACGTGCCATTGATCAGCTCGTCCACCTTGTCTTGGGTGCTTGGCTCCTCCACTTTTTCCTCTAAGGGTTCGGTGACTTCTGGGTTTTCTTCCGTGGCATCAGCCTTGGGTTCAGGAGTTTGGGTAGCTTTGCTGTCCTCTTTCTTCTCCTTTTTGGGGTTCTTCTTCACCGTGGGGACAGGCTTCTTGGTGGCTTTGCCGTTGGTGGTTGTGGGGTTGCCCTCACGTTCCAATCTGTCCTCGATGTACTCACGGGTGGGTGCTGGGACGTGCTTGAGGTAGAGTCCTTGCACTGTTTCTTCCAGTTCCCCTTGGACATCAGAGTCCTTTTTGTTCATATAAAAGTTGAGAGCGTCCAGCTTCTCGCTGTTGAAGCTGATGGTAATGTCAGTGTCTTTCATTCAATTTCCTCCATTCTTAGTTGAATCCAATGATGGTAAACCGTGGGTCGGCATCAGGTTCGTGGTCAGAAAATTCAGGAATCTCTTGGAACATTTCCGTGTATTCCTGAACTTTTTCAGGGGTGAGGGACACAAAATCACCCTCCTCATTGCTCTGGCAGATGAAAAAATCACCACAGACAATGTCGTGAGGGATTCTGCGATTCATCTCCATACCATTGATTTTCCCTTCCTCATTCACAACCAACTGTGGACCGTTCAGGTCATTTTCCAGCAAGACCACTTGAATCAGTCCCCCCACTTCAGCTTGGAGGGATTTCAGGTCATTGCTCACCTCTTTGACGTAGGGTTCTTTCCCAACCTCCACTTTTAGCACAGAAATGGTTGGGGTTTCTTCGCTGGGTTCAGTCTGGCTGGGTTCCGCACTTCCCTGACAAATCTCATGAGAAACTGCTCGGATTTCTTCCATGACAGCATGAAAAGTTTCAGGGGACTGTGCCATTTCCTCCATGGGATAGATGTAGGCGGATTGGTACTGCCCATCTCCTTTGGTGAGAGCAATCCATTTATCTTGCTCTGCTTCTTCTTTCAAGAAGAGTAAATCACCATGAAGTGCCATGGTTCCCAGTTTCCCCTCAGTGTTTTGGAAGAATTTCTGAAGGCTTTCACGGCTTTCCAGTTCTGTCACAGAAAAATCATCTCGGCTTAAGTTGTACTGCTCATAGTAATTGCAATCATAGATTTTGTCCGCAACTTCCAAGCATTCTGCCAGTTTGTCCTGTGGGTCTTGTGCCTGCGTTTGTTCTGGCTCTCGCCCCCAGTATTGGTCGATGGTTTTGGTCTGGAGTTGGTTGAGCAACTCATAAAATTCAGTGGCTCCCTCTCTACGAAGGATGCTTTCAAAAGACATGGATTCAAAAGAACGGTACTGACCTTCTTCTTTCTTCAGGGTCAGCCACTCATCGCCACCGTTGACCTGTTGCACAAAGGCGAGGTCACCGAAGATGGCACCCGTGCGAATGCTCCAATTTCCATCTTCAAAAAATTCTTTCAAGGCTTCTGGGGATTCAAATTCCTTGAAACCGTAGTCATAATCCAAAGGAGTATACTCCTGCCAATCAGACAGCCACGCATTGCTTTGGCAAGCCTGAATGATTTCTTGCTCTTGTTTGGTGAATTGATTTGCCATTTTCATTCCTCGTTTCATAAAGTTAAGGTAGGTAGGTTCTGGGGTTTACAGTTTTTCCGTTGCTTCTGGTTTCAAAGTGTAGGTGATTTCCTGTGGAAGAACCTGTGGTGCCAACTTGTGCAATCACCTGTCCTGCAGACACTTTTTGTCCTTGGGAAACCAAAATCTTAGAACAGTGGGCATATAACGTAGCAAATCCACCACCATGGTCGACCATCACATAGTAGCCGTAGCCAGTCGCACCATATCGCACCGTTGTCACCACACCATCAAGGACAGAAAAGATGGGAGTGCCAGCTGGTTTGCCGAAGTCTGTTCCTGTGTGCATATCCCTTTTTCCAGTGATGGGGTGGGTTCGCCAACCGTACTCACTGGTGACACAGGTTCTCCAGTTTGCCACTGGTTCTACAAAACCATCTAATCCCACGAAAGGGGTATCTAGGGAGGGCAGTCCACCGATGAAATCGTCAAAGGCTTCTCCATAACTGGGAGCAACCACACCATACTTCACTCGGTAATAGATTTCAATGGCATTTTGTTTCTGAACTTCTGTCACCTCATGCCCTGTCTTTTCCTTGATGCTTGCATACACTTTGCCCATGTCCGTCACAGTGGCTGACCCATTTTCAGGTACTTCTGTGGCGATCATAAAGTGATTCACAAATTCTGCCACATCCACAGAAGCTGATTCCCCAAAGTAGATGGCAAAGAAGTATGATTTGATTTGGATTTCATCTAAATGGTCCGCTTCTAGTTCCTCCAACACATCTTCTATTTCTTCAAACTTTTCTTGGATGGCGACTATCTCCTGTGCGTACTCTGCTGGGTACTGAGAAGACAGTTCGCCCCCTCCGAAAACCAATCCAACGATATCGTCATTGTGACTGTTGCCTGCAGAAAACAGACTGCAAACAATCACAGCGATCAAAATAAACGGACTTGCCACTGCTATCATCACTCCTTTGATTGCATTTTTTCCCTCTTTGGTGTTTGCCAAAAGTGAGGCAGCCAATTTCGCCGCCACTGCTGGTAGAGCCATCAGTCAAACCTCATTTGAAAGGGAAGTTCATCTTCGCCTATCATACTTTCTGTGAGATTTTCTTCCTGAAGTTGTTCCTCTAACTCCATCTTTTGGGCAGTGCTTTGAATGGAATTTTCCAAAATGTTCAGGTCGAAACCAGCGGTTTTGTACCCCTCTGCAACAGTATCCACATAAGTCTGAGAGGGAAGACCCAACTGGTGGTGGGTGGGCATGGTATACACCATAGCTGTCATTTCTTCTCCATTCACCAACACTGTCATATCCTCTTTCCCATAAAAACTGGGATAACCTTCGTAGCGATCCAGTGCTTTCTCATCTGCTGGCTTCACATCCCAAATCACCACAGGCACAACAGACCCCTCTTTGGGTTCTATGGTTAGGTAACTTCCTGTTTTAGAACCACGAAACACCAGCTCATAGTCTTGGATTTCCGAAGTGCCAGTGATGGTGGCGGTGGGGCAACGGAATTTCATCTGCTCCACGTTCAGGTTACTGCCGTAGGCGATGTATTGCTTGGAAGGTTGGGGTTCTCGCTGTCGATTCAAAAATTCATTGACATCAAAATTCTTGTACATTTTTTTCCTTTCTCAACTCATGGTCATGGAAAAACCAGAATCCATCTCTGGACTCTGGTCATCCTGTTCCTGATTTTCTTCTTGGGTATCTTGTTGTGTCTGTTCTTGGCTGGTTTCCTGTTGGGATTCTCTCAGGCTCATTTCTTTTTCTTGCTTTGCCCTAAGACGCTCCTTTTGAGCCAATGCCTGTTCTGGATTTTTCCAAGCACCATTGCCCTCTAAATGACTGAGGAGATGTTTTCTGGTGGTCTTGAATTCATCCCCAATCATCCCTAGCCGAAGCAAAAAGCAACGAAAAGCATACTTCTCGTTCTCTGGCTTGGATTTGATGGGACTTGCCGACTTCTGATTTTGTGCCAGAGCCGTCAGGGACATACAAAACTGAATGTATGCCTTGATTTTTTCTGGATTCAATTCAGAATTAAAGGCACGAAACTCCACCGTTTCCTTTTGGAAGTAGCTGTGGAGGTTCAGGCAACGGTATCTGGAATCGTGGTAATGGGTGCCACTGCCATCTTGCCCATTGTACCAGAGGTCTTGCAGTGCCGCTTTGGTGGTTGGTTTTTTCTTGTTCAGCCTTTCCAGAAAATCGCTGTCGGTCTTTTTGCAGTATTTAGATTCACGTCCACTGTCCACTTTTAAGGCTTGGTAGACTAAATCTTCCTTAGAGGCAACGATGTTCACCAGATTTCTCAGTTGTTGAGGGGAAAATTCACTCGCCCCAATGTGCAGATGGATTCCAGTGGAACTGTTGACCACGGCTCCTTCACTCCGCAACACCTTCACCAAGTCTTGCACCAAGGCGATGTCCTCATACTTGCAGATGGGACTGACCAGTTCCACCTTATAATTCCGTTCCTCTGCACCACTGGTTCGCACTGGCACCCTCTCCCCATCTACCATTTGCTCTGCAAAAATGCTAGAGTCGAAGACACATTTCCAGACCCCATCTTGCTGGTCTTTCACATGGTACGCATCGTAAGTGCCACCATAATAATAGACTTCCGTCCCCAAGTATTCAGCAATGGCATGACTTGCGGAATACCGAGTCAGTCCTGTCATTTCAATCTCAATCCCAAAGGTTTGGTCACGAAAATCCACAGTTACCACCTCTTGTTGCTTTCTAAAATCAGTCTGGCTTCTGCAAAATCAGCCACAGCAAGAAGGTAGGTTTCCAATTTCTCTCCTCGCCAATCGTCAATCAGTTCCCTGAAACATTTGTCATGGACTTCGCCTATCTGGACGATGACATTCTCTAGGGCGAGTTTGGGGTTGGTGGTGTGGGTCATTTCTTCTGCAAAGCCTGTTAAAATATCATCCAGCTCTACCATGTGGTACTGGCTGTACCGAAAGTAAAACTCAAAGGGGTTTTTGTAAGGCTTGTCCAGAAGAAGTTCCAGCATCTCCGTTTGCAGTTCTGCTCGTTGTTCTGGGTAGAGGTAGTAACGCTCCGTCATGCACAGCAAATCATTTTGCTTGTCGTACTCGTGGTGGATGCAGACCCAAAGGTCTGTCATCAGTTGTTCTTTGGTTTTTTTGGCTAGGGTTTTCAAGTCTGTCACATTTTCTTTCATCTTATCGACCTCCTGCAGTTCCGAATAATTTTTCTTTGTAGGATGGGGCATGGACAGCTAAGTTGTACCGTTCATTACCACATTTGTACAGGCAAACCCCACGTTGAGGGAATTTGATGAGATTGTATTCCGATTCCTCCAGTTGGAGGGAATCAATATAAAATCGCTTGTCAATGTTCCCTGCGTTGAAGAGAAAGGCATGGGTTGGGATAGAAAACAGTGGCTTGGTCAGTTCTCGGATGCCATCAATGTTGAAGTCCTCCAAGTTTTGAGAGGCAAGAATCACTGCAGATTCTTTCTTCCGTACACGTTTCATGAAGTTTCGGATGTACTCAATGGCGGTGAGGTTTGTCAAAAAGAGATACAGCTCATCAATGCTGGCGGCGGTGTTGCCCTCGGTGAGAAGTTTGTCCGACATAAAGGACAGCACATTAAAAAGCAGAGCATTCTTCACATTTCGAGATGCCTGAAGCAAGCCTTTCACCCCAAAGACAATGAATCGGCTGGAGGTGATGTTGGTGTGACCATCAAAAAACTTACTTTCTGCCCCTTTGCACATAGAATTCAATCCCAACAAAATTTCCTGTAACATCTCTTGGGTGTAGAGCTGATTTTTTTCTTTGTCGTAGTTCTCATATTCATATTCCATGAGGGAATACAAATCAGAGAGGATGGGATAATCCGTGGGGGACATTCTTCTAAAATTGGTCTGGTCTGTGATTTCAAACGCCTTGTACAGCTTTCCCAACATAATTTCGATGGTGTCGATTTGCCCATCGGTGAAATCTTTGTAGGTACGGAAGAAGTCTTTCAGGAAACTAATGTGCTGAGAGATTTTGGTTCGTGCTTGAAAGGTGGAGGGTGCTGTTTCCCCATCGTCTAAGTCCTCACCCTCGTCCCATGTTTTTGGCTCTAGGGGATTGATCATAAACTCCCCAGACATTAAATCAATGAAACAGCCTTCCAGATTTTGGGCGAGGTCGACATACTCATGCTCTGGGTCAAGGCACAAGACAGACTTCCCAGACTCCAAAACGTTACACAAAATCAGTTTCATGAGATAACTTTTACCTTGCCCAGAGTTCCCCAGAATCAGAATGTTGGCATTGGTTTTGTCATCGGCTCTCTTGTCAAAGTCCACGATGATGTTACTTCCAAACTTATCTCGCCCCAAATAAAAGCCATTTGCATCCGTTTTTCCACTGTAATTAAATGGAAAAAGGTTAGCCACCGAACTTGCTGGCAACACTCTTTCAAACTGAGTAAAAAATTTATTGTGACCAGAGGGACCAACCGAGAGAAACCCCTCTTGCTGACGTAGAATTAGACGGTCCACATTCAGTTTGGAACGGACAAGCTCCGTCAGCACATCTGTCTGGAGTAATTTCAGGTTGTCCATGTCACTTGCCACCAGTTCAATGAAGATAGCACAGTGAAGGAGGGGTTCTCTGTTTCTGTGCATGGTAGACACCAAAGTCACCACATCTTGGAGGTTGCTGGTAGCCGTCACAGTCTGTTGGAGGTCATTGGCATTGGAAGAATTCATTCTGTTTTTGTTGGTGGCATTGTGAATGATTCGTTTTTCCTCTGCTGGTGTCACCTGTCTGGTATAAATTTTCAGAGTCACACCGTCCTTTTCCCCCAAATGACGGAGGATTGCTTGTTCATCTGTGGCGGTGGGGTACTCACGAATGCACCAGATAGAACGGAAGGTGTTCCCCACGATATAGTGGTCTATCTCAAACTTGATGGTGCTAGGGGAAATCATATCCATGAAGTCTTTTGTATTCATGGATTCGTAGCGAGGTCTTGCTGTTGTATTTCTTGCCATAGATTTTTCCTTTCCTGTTTTGAATTTTTGAAGCCATCACAGAGAAAAAAGACAGCTAGTCATTAAAAACGACCCATCTCTCTCCATCAAAATCTTCATAGCGGTCTTGGGTGACGTTCTGCTCGAAGTACACCCCAAGGATTCTTTTGATGTCGTTGCTGTCTGCCTTCTTACAGATAAAGCCTTGGTCTTTCAGGGATTTTTCGATTCGCAAGAGAAACTGCTGAAGTTCTGCTTCCTTCTCGTCTTTCAAGCGAATCACAATGAGAAATTCCCTTGCTGTTGCCATGCTCACCTGCATTCGGTCTAGTGCCTTGCCATCATACTCAAGCAACTTTCGGATCACTGGATTTTCCTCTTGGTCCATTCGCTTTTTCAGGTAACCCTTGATTTCCTCGAAGTTTTCACGAGAGTTCAGGCACAGCATTTCCAGTTCAGGCAGACCTTTCAGCACGTTCATCAAAGCATAGATTCTGCCACTGATGTTGCTGTCGGACAGCACAGAAATGTTGGTGGGTTTCAACATGAAAAAGACCAGTTCCCCTTTTTCTGTCACGAGGCTCTGGTCTGTGATTTTCTTGATCCCCAGAAGCTGGCGAGTGCTGGGGACTTCTTTTGTCTTTGCCATTTGTTTTCACTCCTTTCAAAATTTATTCTTCATCCTCTAAGTCCAGTGTTTTGGCTGGTTTCCAATAAAAAGTCTGAGGTTTTCTGAAGAGAAAAGCCGAGGCATACTTCAAAAAATCCAAGATACAGGTATCATCAAAGCGAATGGACAGGAAGGCATAGGTTGCTGTGAGGATGATCGGCACCATAAAATTCAGTTGTGCCAAGGCGAACACAGAAATCAAAGCACCCACACCAATGACCACCACGTCTGGCAATGCCCAGAGGAATAGGGTAGCCTTTCCTGTTAAATTGTCGGGGTAAATATACATGGAATCACTCCTTTACGTTGTTTTCTTCACAAAGTTCAATTTCTTCGTTTGCATACATTTTTTGTAGCACCCAAGCCACACCTCTCAAAACAAAATCCACACAAGGCACAGCCACGGAATTTCCCAGAGCCTTGTATCGTGCTGAGTCAGAGCATTTAGGGATTTCCGTCCAGTAATCAGGAAATCCTTGCAATCTTTCACATTCTAAAGGTGTTAATCTACGGATTAGCTTCCGACTGACAGGATTTTGCTTATCTATAACACACTTGTCTTGTGAAACATACTGATTATTGATTCCTTTGTCATCACTACTACACAAAGCACCCACGGTTTCCTGATAGCTTCCATCAATCACGCACTTGTTTGCTTCTACATATCGGTCATTCACACCTTTGCAGTCACGGCACATCAAAGCACCCACCACTTCTTGGTAGGGGAGGACGGCATGGCGGTCAGCACCAGTGAGGGTGTAGGAAATTTCTTCCTGAAATCCAAAGCCGTTCCCACCATGCTCCACCTCTCTGCCGATGATGTTCCCAGCAATACAGATGCTAGGTTCCAGATTTTCTTCTTGGCTTTCTTGCAAAATCGCAATGCCACCTTGATTTTTTGAGGGGTCTGGATTGCTGGTGTCCAGTGTTCTTGCCAGTTCTGTTTCTCTACAACCAGAAAAAGGATTAGGGGATTTCATGGAATTACTTTCTTTGGAATCCAAAGAGAACACCTTTGCCTTGTTGATCAAGAGAGGGGAATTATTTCCTCCTGTTCCCAAGTGTCGCATCAGGGTTGGGGACACTTCCAAAGGTCCGTCATATCTGCAATCTCGTCTATGATTGTCAAAAAGTAGAGGTGCGTTTCCACCTCCAGACCCAGCAGAAGCGGTTAAGGTTGGGGACACATCTTCGCAAATTTCAGCATTGGGTTTGGTACTTCCTAGCACCATGGGGACTTTTCCAGCCATGCTCGCTTTCAAGGTTCCCACCATGTTGTCGTAAATATCCATCCGTTCCCCACCTTGGTCTGCTACGCAGAGGAGAGGTTCTTCGGTGATGAAGGTCTGCATTTGTTGGTTTTGGGTGGCAAGCAAAGCACCAGTGATTTCTGGGGTTTCAATGACTTCATGTCTTTGATTCACATGGAAACTTCTGATTCGTCCTCGGCTTGAATCTTCAGTGCCACTTCCAGTTGGGGTGGGAGGGTTTTCCCACGTTCTTTGGCTCTCCGCAGAATCCCAGCACAGGCTTTCTTGCTTAAATAGTATTTCAGGGGCGCTGAGTCCTGCAAAATCTGCGATAAGGTAGATTCTACGGCGCCGTTGGGGAACTCCCCAGCCGTGAGCATCCAAAACTCGCCAAGCCAGAGAGAATTCATCTCCCAATACGATTGCCCCAGCAGATTCCCATTTCCCTGTGTCAGGTCGAGGCACATCACAGCCGTGGTGACTGATTCGGACGATTTCTTCGAGAACGCATCGAAAGTCCTCACCTTCTGCACTGCTAAAGGCTCCGGGGACGTTTTCCCAGACCATGAATCGTGGTCGAACATACTCAGCTGTCCGTCCTCGTGATTTGTCATTTTCTCTCATCTCCTTTACTATTCTAACCTGATCCATAAACAGACCAGAGCGTTCTCCTTGCAATCCTTTCCGAATTCCCGCCGCCACAGATAAATCTTGACAAGGTGAGCCACCAGTGATGATGTCCACAGGGGGTAGCTCGCTACCCTTTAGCTTGGTGATGTCACCAAAATGCTCCATCTCAGGAAATCGTACTTTTGTCACCTCCATGGGAAACTTTTCAATCTCGCTTGCCCAAACTGGCACAATCCCATTGTGGACTGCCGCCAAAGGAAAACCACCGATGCCATCAAAAAGAGAACCTAATGTCAGCATGAAGCCATCTCCCAAGGAGGTAAATCCAAGTCTGGAGGCGGTTTTTGACTCAGTTCTTTGCCCAGCTTTTCTCCCATCTCTTGCTCTGAAATGTGGCAGATGGGGATACCTTTTTTCTGGGCATACTCAATTTCCTTTTTCATACCAGTGGAGATTGTCCTGCCGAAGACCCACAGTTCATCGCTGCGATCCAGTGCCGTGATGCCCATTTTCAGACCTTGTTCTCTTTGTTCTGGCACAGAATCGTCCAGAAGTTGTGTGTAAAAAAGATGTGGAGCAAAGAAGGCATGGCCTTGTTGCCGTGTAAATTCACAGGCATCTTTGGCAAAAGTCACATTTTTCTCCACGTCCCCAGCATAAGGGGAGGCAACGTAAATAAATTTCATCCAATCACACTCCTTGTCAGCAAACAGCCATCTGAGGAATCAGTTCTGCCATCATCTCCACAGTTTGGACAGGCTTCTGATATTCCTCTGCCGAAATCTGACGGACAGGAATGCCTTGCTGTTTGGCATAATCCATTTCAATGCTCATGGCTTGGGTGATGTTTTCACCGAACACCCACAGTTCATCGCAACGAGTCAGCATGGTGAGAGCCATTTCCAATCCTTTTTGTCGTTGTCGTGGGTCACTTTCGTCTAAAATCTTCGTGTAAGTCAGGTGAGGTGCAAAAAAGCCGTGACCTTGTTTCATCACAAAATCACAGCCAGCTTTGGCGAATGCCACGTTCTTTTCCATGCTCCCATCATAAGGGGAGGCTACATAAATCAATTTCATAAAAATTCCTTTCTCTGTCAAAAAACATTTTCTTAAGGTACTTTCGCTGGGGATACGGCATTCAACACCGTTTTGGATAGGTTCACTGCTGTTTGTGCTGAGTAAATACTACCCATCACATTGAATTTGGTACTGCTGTCCAGACCAAAGGCTTCTGCTATTCTTGGGATCTCCGTTGCAGACAACATCACGCCTAGTCCTGTCAGTGGGTGGTCTAGCAAGATTAAAAGACCTGCTGTCAGGATAGTTGCTTGCATAAATGTGGTAAAACACAGTGCGATGACCTGTTTGCACCACTGAAAAAAACCGTCTGAGTATCCTCGTGGCACTGAAAACATATACAAACTACCTACACAGATTTGTGTCAACAGAATTCCACCACGTTTCAAGTTTGCAAAGAACACTTTTATGACGGCATAGCCTACCATGATGATGATAAACAGCACCAAAGTGGCAGAGGGGAAGGGGGTTAGTCCATTCACTACGTCTGACATTAAGCCATTGTCGGAAACCTGACCGAAATCATCTAAAATATCCGTGGCGAGGTCACCCAAAGAAGTTCCCCTCCCTGTGAGTCCATCGCTGAGTTGCCCCTGTAAGTTTACGCACAAAGAATATAGTTTTACAGGCACAACAGAGAACAAAGACACTGCCATGAAGCCTTTTACGGCATTCAAACACACGTCTTTCACCGATCCACGACCACTTTGGCACTCGATGCCACATTCAAAGACGGCGACCACCAATCCCACAACGTACAATGCCCAGCCAAGGCGAGAAAAGAATAGCACGATGGATTGGGTCCACGATAGTTCAAAGAGTTCTACCCCCATGTTGCCCATGAGTTCAAAAAATCCTACTAAAAAGCCGATGATTTGACCGTAGATCCAGTCCACAATTTGACCTAGCACATCACTTATGACTAAATCGATTAGAAACATAAATTCACCTCCATTCTATTTTTTCTCATGTTTACACAAAAAAAGCACAGTCTTGTGGGTGTTCACAGACTGTGCTTTGTGTTTTGGCTTTTGCTTTTAGGCAGATTCGCTGATTTCCTCCTGCTGTTCTTCTTGGTAGGAGGTAGCTTCTTCAGGTTCTTCTTGATTTTCTTCTGCCATGTTGGCTGATTCTGCCGTGTTGTTGTCCTCCTCTGCTTGAGGATTCCGATTTCTTTGCTTCTTCTCCCCAGCAATTTCTGCTTCCAAAAGCTGTTCTTGGAGTTCTGCCACGGGGATTTCTGCTTCGGCGGCGGTAATCACATCAAAAATCACCTTGTAAATAAATTCTTTTTGTTTCTCACCGATGCGATTGACGTGTGCCTTCAGTCGGTAGAAATCCTCCTCTGTCACCTGACAGGCTACGGTTCTTGTTTTGTCGCTCATGGTTTTACCCTCCGTCATCTTAAAAAATTTTTCCAGCAAGTCTGCCATGTAATCACCCAGAGGCATATTGCTTTCTTGTTGCTTCTCTCTCACTTTTTGGTGAAGGTCTACTGGGATTTTTGCACACAAACTACTGGTTTCCATAGCTGGTCACCTCCATGGCAAGTTGAAATCCTGTCCTAAATCCCAGCACAAAGTGATCTTCGTTGCTGTTGCATTCGGTGTGCAGTCCTGCGTTGAGGATTTCTTCAAAGGCTTTCTTTTCTTCCTCGTTTAACCTTTCCATGAAAGCATCCACTAAATCGGAAGCCTTTTTTCGGATCTCCTGTCCAGTGACCTCGTGCTTTTCCTCCACCAAATGGTCATGGAGTATGCACATCATTGTTCTGTTTGGCATAGTGTTTCCCCTTTCCTAGTCATCTTCGTCCTCATCATCTTCTTCATACCACATCTTGTGTGGATGGAAGTGATGGTGGCAATCTCGATTTTCACAACGTCCATTGAATGTCAGGCTATGACAAAGTGGGCAATTACCCAGTTCAAAACATTGTCCGTCCATCTTTTTGCCCCCCTTTCATAGACTACTATAAACTAATTTGAGGGAAATAGCTATCACCATACTATACAAGATATTGTGGTCACTCTTGTTGTTATTGCATAGTTTTAGATGTAAGGGGAACTGAAAAACAGTCCCCCAGATTCTCTGATCCTATATGCCCAATACAGTCCAA
>JAWXUL010000045.1:0-13395 GCA_044432725.1 Eubacteriales bacterium | reverse complement strand
TGGTGGAAGCGAGGGGAGTCGAACCCCTGTCCGAAAATCCTTTCACAAGAACTTCTACGAGCGTAGACTGTTATTAACATTCCCTTCCCTTAGTGTCAGCAGTCAAACAAAAAAGAGTTAGTAGCTTCATGATGCATGGGCCGCTCAAAGCTTTGCCGCCTCACGTCCCCTACTAAACGACGCCTAATCCCAAGCCGTAGGACTCATGGGTTAGACGGCTGCCTTATGCGGCAGCTAGAACAAATTCGTTATCGTTCTTTAATTTATAAAGTCGGCACTTTTAACGTGGATCACCACCACGGCTCGCTATCCTTGCTTCCAAACCCCCGTCGAAGCCAGTACGCCCCCATATGAATGAGGCTACTTGGTTATAAAGTGAGTGAAGCCTTGCTGTGAAATCCCCAGAGTTTATGCTTGTAAGGGTAAAGCCAGTACGCCCCCATATGAATGAGGCTTACTTGGTTATAAAGTGAGTGAAGCCTTGCTGTGAAATCCGCAGAGTTTATCCCGAAGGAAGCCACTTTGTACATTGTTTCTATCGTACTATTCTACCCAGAAGTTAAGGTCTTAGACCAATTTTCTGATAAATTCCACCAAGTAGCCCCTTCCCAGTCGCTAATCGTAATGTTCTCTAGTGAAAATTCTGCTCCGAAACTACGAATTGTTTGGGCAATTTCCTCCGCTTGGGTTTCGCTCTCCACAACAGCTGACACATAAACCCACACCAAACATCCTTCTCCCCCTTGGGTGATGGTCACAACAGTGTCATAGGAGAGTTCCTGTAGCTTTTCTTGAATTTGCTCCTGTAAATCATATATTTTTGCCATTTCTTCCTGATTTTCACGGCTTTCCTCATTGAAATCCAGATAATATCCCTCTATGGGGTGGGTCATTGCAAATGCTGTGAGCAAGACAAAACAAAAAAGCAACGAAAGGGCAATTCCTATTTTTTTCATCACAAATCCTCCTATTTCCTTGGGATACCCCTTCAAATAAAGAGAAAATATCCCCTCTTTTTTCACATGAATTATTCCGTATAAATAATATTCACATGAGAACCTACTACCTCATAAAAAGAGACATCAGTCCCTGGATACAACTTCCTGATTTCCTCAGCAAGAGGAAGGCAGACGTTTTTCCAACCATCTCCTGTCAGGGTTACCGTCACAGACCAAACCTTCCCATTACTGGTAATCACGTTGGCGTCTGCACTATCCACCACGTCGTATGCCATCAGCATATTCTCAATCTCCGTGTTGGTCTCTCCATCATAAGCGTGCTCCAAACCCATGTCCTCCATGGCAGATTGAAACTCACTGGGCATACCCGCATAAGGATTATCCTCACGATACTGCCCTAGTCCACGGTTCCATATCCCTGCACAACTGGCGATAACTGCCACCGCCATAATCGTTTTCACCACAGGACCACGGTTTGGGTTATAGATTGGCATCTATTGCCCTCCTTTATCTCACTATCTTGGGTCAGGCAAAGTTTCAGGTTCTGGATAGTCCACCCCTAAGGTATCCACAGTGATGGTCTTTATCTTTTGTTCTACTTTGGGACGATCACTGTAATCTGTCTCTACATTTTCAATGGCATGGACGTGTTCTAGTCCTTCGGTCACTTTACCAAAAGCAGCGTATTGCCCATCTAAATGGGTTGCCACATCAACCATAAGGAAAAATTGACTGCCGGCAGAGTCTTTTGCTTGAGATCTTGCCATAGACAGGACACCTTCTGTGTGTTTCAAGTCATTTTTAAACTTGTTTGTAGAAAATTCCCCTTTGATCGCGTAACCAGGTCCACCCATTCCGGAGCCTTCTGGGCAACCACCTTGAATCATAAATTGTGGAATGACACGGTGAAAAATCAAGCCATCATAAAAGTTTTTATTGATTAAACTGATAAAATTGTTCACGGAATTAGGGGCGATTTCTGGATATAGCTCCCCCTTCATCACTGCGCCATCTTCCATAGTGATAGTAAAAATTGGATTTGACATATCTTTTCCTTCTTTCTGTAAAAATACTTATAGTAATAATTTTTGAGTTTTACACTTTTTGTATACAGCACATCAGAATACTATTAGTCTATTTTTATAAACTTTATACAAATTATTATTTGTTCATTCATTTGATTACTTTTTGTTGAACTAGCATGATAATACAAATTGTAATCTAATTAAGCGAACACTTATTGTATTCTTATTTCCGCTTAATACTCTTTGTTTCGATTCTTCATGTTCCGATCAATCTCTCTTTTGGCATCCTTTTCCAAGGAAGAGGCACGTTTGTCATGAAGTTTTTTCCCCTTTGCAAGACCTATTTCCAGCTTTAATTTTGCATTTTTAAAATAGATTTTCAACGGAATCAGGGAATAGCCATCCTGCTTCACTTTTGCATAAAGTCGACTGATTTCTCTTTTGTGCATCAAAAGTTTTCTGGGTCTGAGGGGATCTTTGTTGAAAATATTCCCCTGTTCATAAGGCGAAACGTGCATCCCGTGGACAAAAATTTCACCATCTTTAATCAAACAGTAAGAATCTTTCAGGTTCAGCTTTCCCTGACGGATGGATTTTACCTCTGTCCCCACTAAGACAAGTCCTGTTTCAAAGCGATCTTCCACGATATAATCGTGAAATGCTTTGGCATTTTTTGCGACGATTTTTATTCCACCAGACACAACACCCCTCCCATCTGCTTCCACATTATATCACAAGGATCACTGGATAGTCAAGAAAAATTTTCCACAATCCCTTTGTTCTTTTGTCGAAAATAGCGTATAGATCAAGGTTTTCTCTTTGAAAACCACTCAGCCTATTCTAAGTCAGGAAAGGAGCAACTGTTTCAGAGTCACTTGGTGAAAGCTCTGTTCCCTTGCTTCCAACAAGAAGGGATAATCCTTGAAACGTCGAAGCTTCCATATTTTCAAAGCTTCTATCACAAATCCCCTAAAGCTTCTGAAACAGCTAAGGCTTTTTTATAAAAATTTTCTGTGACTTCTAGGCTGTCATCTGTTAAGAGGGAAAGGGCTGCAGAAGAAACTTCTTCCCCCATGTAACCTGCTACTTTCTCGTATGATCTGGCGATTTCTTCGCAAGCCACAATAAATTCACTGTACACCCCTTGGAGATGACTTGGAGGGCTAAGATTTTTTCCACTTTCTAAAATCTCTGCCATTTCTAGCAGCAAATATGCTGCTTCCCCAGAGTTTTTTCCTTTTTGTTGGGAAATCTCTTGATTTTTCTCCTCTATCTTTCCTAAAAAGACAAGCCAGTGTGCAGAAAAATCATCAGGCAGAGGCGTTTCTTCCATATTATCTCCCAGATTTTCTTGGACAGTTCCCTCTTCTTCTGTTGGGGCAATGTCTGCTGAGGGAGCATCTTCTTCTGTAGCGTTTTCGTTCTCTGATGGAGTTTCATCTTCTGGGGGAACATATCCTTGGGAAAAATCTTCTTCTGTACTTGTTTGGGGTGTTCCTGGGGTTAATGTGGTGATGCTACTTCCAGCGATTGTTTTTTCCTCTTGTCCACAGGCTGAAAGAAAACAGCAGAGAATCATCACCATTATGTACCTATTTTTCACAGTCATTCACCTTTGCTTTTTAGATTATTTGCCTTTTTATCATAGACAAAACAGGTTTTATTTTGAAAGATATTTCATTATAACATAGCAAAGCAATCTTTGCAATCTTGTTTTTCAGATGAGATGCAATAATATTTTGAACAATACCTCATAATTCCAGTTTGTTGTAGTTAACCCTTGACATTCCACAAATCTTATCGTATAATATATGGTAATTCTATTTGTATGACTCTTTCTATTCAAATGAATCAAGGTGAGAAGAACTTCTGATTTTGAGTCGAAGGAACACAAAATTCTTTTATGATAGGAGACAAGAAGATGAAAATAATTGAGTGGAATATCAATCAACGAGCAAAACATTTAGACAGCAAAATAATCCCCACCTTTATCTCAAGTGCAATTCTTGAAGAAGACCCAGATTTTTTTGTTCTAACTGAGTTTTATCAAGTGGAGGAATTGGAACGCTTTAAAAAGTCTTTAAGCGAATACCAAATTTTCACCACAGAAAACAGTCAGCACCATCAGAATGATGTGTGTATTGGTGTGAAAAACACTTACACCGATGTGCAAATCGCCAGTTTAATGGAAAGTAGAAGAGAAAACCCTTTCCCAAATTTCCTACATCTCTTGGTAGAGCTAGACAATATGACTTTAAGCCTGATGGGGGTTCGGATTCGTATCCCCGCCCATCAAGACATTGCTGTTTCCACAGAAGAAAGCCAGCGCTATCGACTGGATCAGTTCTGTCATCTGGAATCTTACATCGCTTACATTCAAGAACCCGCTATTTTGGTGGGAGATTTCAACAATTATCGTCGTGGTCACTCTCCTGCTACCATGGCAATGTTAAAAGGGGAAACCCCAGAGCAATGTGATATTTTCAATATGCACATTTTAAGTGAAAGAGCCAATGCTCTTGGCTATGAGATGTGTACCCCAGAGGGCTTCAGTTGGGGGAAAGACAACGAAAATGTGAAATATCAATTCGCCCAAGATCATGCCTTTATCAAAGGAGTGACCATCACCCACCAATCTTACGAGGATGAATTTATGAAGTACGCTCCAGAAATTTACGAAGAGCAAGGGATTCGTGGGGTGGCAACCCCTTACCCAGACCACAAAATGCTTGTGACAGAGTTTGAAATCAATTCTTAAATTATGATATCCCCCTCTCATAATAGAGAGGGGGATATTTTTTTAAACTGCTACCATGGGAATGGCTGCAGAGACATCTCGATACACCACAAACACCATATAAATAAGATAGGAACCTAGCATTGCGATGCCTGTGTTCCGTTTGATATTGTCTTTTTTCGCCAGAAAGAAGACAAAAACGCTCATCATCAATAAAAATAATACATCTACCACCGACTCGAAACGTACGGGAATGGGGTTCAAGGCTGCAGAGACACTTAAAATCAACAGCACGTTAAATAGGTTAGAGCCCACCACATTTCCGATTGCCATATCTTTTTCCCCACGGCGGGTGGCAGCCACAGAAGTGACAAGTTCAGGTAAGGAAGTTCCCACAGATACCACGGTCAAACCAATGATGGTTTCTGATAGACCAAACATCGTGGCGATTGCTGAGGCATAAGTGACGCAAAACTCTCCACCAAAGACAATGGCAATACACCCTAGGATAATACGAACCCAAATCCCTAAGGCAGTATACTGTTCCTCTTCGCCCTCATTGTCCTCGAGATTTCTTTTTCTCTCTGCCAAGCCTGCTTTGATTTGAATCCCAATGACCACAAAGAAGCCTGCCAACAGCAAAAGTCCATCTACTCGGGAAAGATTTCTGTCAAAAACAATCATCAAGCCAAATACCACCACGGATAACAAGAACAACGGCCAATCTCGTTTTAATAAATCTTTGTTTGTGGATTGGGCTGAAAATATGGCACAGCCACCAATCACCACCAGCAAATTAAAGAGGTTCGAGCCTATGACATTACTAACAGCAAGCTCGTTGGCACCTTTCATCCCCGCTGTCACAGACACAGTCAGCTCGGGGGCAGAGGTACCAAAAGCCACCACGGTCAAACCCACAATGAGAGGAGAAATACCAAATTTTTTCGCCAGTGCTGCGGCACCTTCCACAAAAAAGTCAGATCCCCACACCAGTAAGACAAATCCCACCAGTAGCATCAGAAATACAAATACAGTTTCCATTTTTTTCCTTCTTTCTTTTTGAGTGCTAAACGCAAAAAAACAAGACTTTCCTTTATTCCAGATACCAAAAAGACGCAATGGTACTGTGAATAAAAAAGTCTTGCTACTTCTGACTGACACCGAATTTTTGTAAACTATCATATTTCCAAAAATTGTACTGACGATGAAAGCCACGCATTGCGTGAGCTACTCCCTTTTTTATGAGACTGTTAGAATTATAACACAGTGCAGTGAAAAAGGCAAGTAATTTCTGAAAAAATTTATTTTTTATTTTTAACACAGTTTGACAAATACTTCCATTTCTTTGTGCTATGATGGGAACACAACGAAAGAAGGAGTGTTATACTATGAATCATTGGCACACCCATTCTGTGGAAGAATTGATGGAAACTTTTCACAGTAGTTATCAAGGCTTAAGCCAAAAAGAAAGAGAGATACGACTGGAGCAAGAAGGGAAAAATCAACTAGATCCTCCCACGAAAGAAAACATTGTTCTTCGCTTTTTACATTTACTAAAAGACCCCATGATTATCGTCTTGCTTTTCGCTGCTTTTCTTTCTCTTTGGGCAAGTGGGGGAGAGGATATCTTGGATGCCACCATTATATTAATTATCGTCTTGGTGAACAACTTTATCGCACTCTCCCAAGAAAACCACGCAGAAAAAGCACTGGAAGCACTGAATAACTTAACCGCCCCAAAAGCCAAGGTCTATCAAGACGGAAAAGAAGTGGAAATCCCCAGTGAAAATCTGGTGCTTGGGGACGTGATTGCTTTGAACACAGGAGACAAAGTGCCCGCAGATGCCCGTCTGATTCATGCCACCTCCTTACTTGTGGAAGAAAGTGCCATGACAGGAGAGTCCCAAGCTGTGGAAAAGCAGCTTATTTCTTCTTTGCCAGAAGATACTCCCATGGCAGAATGGAGCAATACCCTTCTTTCTGGAACCCTGATTTTAGGGGGTAATTGCAAAGCTTTGGTGGTCGCCACTGGCATGGAGACAGAGATGGGAAAAATCGCCCAACTGCTAGAATCAGCCCCAGAACCTGTGTCCCCTTTGCAAGTAAAGATGGCAGAGGTGTCCAAAACTCTTTCGATTCTCTGCCTGATGGTCTGTGCTGTGATGTTTGGCATTGGTTTGATTCAGGGGGAAGACCTTCTGACTATGTTTATGACAGCTGTGGCACTGGCTGTGGCAGCCATTCCAGAGGGCTTGCCTGCTGTGGTGAGCATAGTCCTTGCTTTGGGCATGTCACGTATGGCAGAGAAAGGTGCCATCGTAAAAAAACTGCCCGCTGTGGAAACCTTAGGCTCTGCCTCTGTGATTTGCTCTGATAAAACTGGTACATTGACCCAAAACAAAATGTCTGTAGAGGATTACTATGTGCTCTCTGGCACACGTCGAAAAGATGCACTTCACTGCGCTCTTCTCTGTAGCAATGCGCAGCTCAGCTGGAAGGGTGGTGCCCCAGTGGCAAGTGGCTCTCCCACGGAAGCTGCCTTAGCCCTTTATGCTGTGCGAGAAGGCATTGACAGAGACAGCTTGTGGGAACTTCTGCCCAAGGTGGAAGAAATCCCTTTCTCTTCAGAAAGAAAGTTGATGTCCACCATTCATCCCAGTCCTCAAGGTGGATATCTGGTCTTTGTGAAAGGGGCGCCAGATATTTTGGTGAGACAATGCACCCACACATTAAAAGGTTCAATCAACGGGAAAGATAGACAAAATATACTGGAGAAAGTAGAGGAAATGGCAAAAAGATCCTTGCGTGTCATTGGGGTGGCACAGCGTACCATCGCTTATATTCCTCCTAAATTAACCCCTGACGCTGTGGAGCAAGGCTTGACTTTTCTGGGACTCTTTGGTCTGATTGACCCTCCTCGTCCAGAATCAAAAGAAGCTGTGGCTCTCTGTCACAAAGCTGGGATACGTCCTGTGATGATGACAGGGGACCACCGCAGTACTGCCATCGCCATCGCCAAAGAACTGGATATTTACCGTCGTGGTGACTGGGCAATCACAGGAAACGAACTGGATTTCATGCCACAAGAACTATTAGAAGAAGATATCGCTCAGTTTTCTGTCTTTGCTCGGGTGACACCAGAGCATAAAATGAGAATCGTGCAAGCCTGGCAAAAGCAAGGGCAAATTGTGGCTGTCACAGGGGACGGGGTGAACGATGCCCCTGCCCTGAAGACAGCAGATATTGGTTGCGCCATGGGCTTGTCTGGAACAGAAGTGGCAAAAGGTGCTTCGGAGATGATCTTGACAGAGGACAATTTCCACACCATCGTCCATGCTGTGGAAGAAGGGCGAGGGATCTATGCCAATATACGGAAAGCAATCCATTACTTATTATCCTGTAACATTGGAGAAATCCTTGCTATTTTTGTTGCCACTGTCTTTCATTTTGCCACTATGCCCCTTGTGCCTGTGCAACTACTTTGGTTGAATTTGGTCACAGACACCCTCCCTGCTCTCGCTTTGGGTGTGGAGCCTGTGGAAGAGAGTCTGATGTCTGCCCCACCAAGGGAGAAATCCCAAGGGCTGTTTGATCAAAAATTCACCAAACGTCTCCTATGGCAAGGGTGCATGGTGGGACTTTTGACCTTGCTCGCCTATGCTTTGGGCTATTATGTTTTGTCTCCCAGTGAGGAATTACGAGGGGAGATGGCAAATACCATGGCATTTGCCACTCTGACTTTGTCCCAATTATTTCACGCCTTTAATGTGCGTAGTGAAGAGAAGTCACTCCTTCTGTTGGGGATGTTTTCTAATCCAGCCATGAACAAAGCCTTTGTCCTTGGTCTTGCTCTGCAGATGGCAGTCCTTACCATTCCAGCACTTCAGGTTGTTTTCTCTGTGATTCCCATGGAGATGGCACAATGGGTGACAGTCTTTGCTCTTGCTATGATGCCTTTGCCTATTTGCGAAGTGGTGAAAGGGAAGGAATATGCCAAAACAGTCCAAGGAAAAAGAGTTTTAAGCAAAGAAGAGGTGAAATCCCAAAAACTTGTGGTATCTCACCAAGAAGAGGAGGAAGTATTTTTGATTGAAAAATAGATTTTCGGGGTGAACTGCTACAAACTTAAGAAGTTTCCTCGGGACATACCCTCTCCGCCGTCAGGGGATGGCACCTCTCCCAGAGGGAGAGGCAGGGTCCCGTACATACCAAATCTAATTTTGAAGAGTTTTTTCTGCTAAAAGGCAATAACTCTCATAGTCCCAAACACCTCGCCACAAGACCAAAAGGCTTCCATCTTTCACCATGATTTCTGCTGATTCTCCTAGCAGAAATTCGTTGCTAACCCCCATGGGGACAGTGGGAGATAAGGTGAGGTTCTCCCCTGAATAGGATAAATGCTTCAAATCAATCCCTTTTGCTTCTTTTCCCAAGGCAAAGAGAGACAGATATCCTGTAAAGTGAGAGGGAAAACGCAATGTTCCCTCTGTCAATATCATGGCGTTTTCTCCCGCTCCCAAGCAAACAGCATTCTTTCCCTCTAGAGAAAGTCTGTGTAAGAGCTGTAAGTTGGCATAACTGTGGTCCAGTCGCCCTCCCAAAGCCCCTTGCAGCATAAAAGAAGAAAATCCCTCTTTGATTCCCAGATTCATGGCATATTCCATGTCTGTTTCATCTTTTCGTACAGGGAGTGACAAAATATTCTCCCCTTTTGGCACATAGCCCAAGGAATCAAAATCCCCTAAGATTATATCTGGCTCCAGACCCCAATCTAAAATTTGCTGATACCCACCGTCCACTGCGACCAAGATGTCTCCCTTTTTCAGCTGTGGCTTGATGGTAGCTGGCATGGCACCGATCAAATGACAAATTCCCATTTTTATTCTCCTATCTTGATTATGTAACCCCACTCCTTTTTCTAAAAGAAGTGGGGATTTGTTTCTCTAATAAGCAAAAATCAATGCATCCACAAAGGTCATGGGATCATTTATATCCTGTTCCTCTGGACTAATACTCAGCACAAAATCATTGAACTTAGACAAATCATCATGATTTTCTGAGTTATACCAATCACGATATTTCTCTAAGACTTGGTAATTAGTACTCATCTCGTAATGTCCCAAGAAGCCATATTCTTCTAGGACAGCAAGACTGTGCACTGCTTTTTTTGACAGGCTGACAGAAGAACTCACTGCAAGCAAAGCGCCACTATCACTGAGCTGTTGTGGATTCCCTTCCCCTGTGACATCAGCTGTTTCTTCCCCTTGATAAGCAAGTCCTGAAGAAGAAGAGGAGGTTGTGGTGGCTTTTTCCCAAACAATGGTAAACCGACCAAAGTAGCCATCTTCCACAAAATCAGGGTCATCGTAGCTTAGAAACTTTTCCCCTAAGTTCCCTTCGGCGAAATCCTTTGCCATGGCTTCTACCAAGGCTGTATTCATCTCTCGAAGTTCTGCATTGCTCCTATCTTCGTGGAAGGTATCTGTGGTGGCAGAAGAGAATTCATCTAAAATTGTATCATAGAACATCTCTAATTCGATACCTAGAATACGTCCGTTGAGCATTTCATCAAAGCTGTAGTTATCTCCGAGAATGGTTTTGTCGTTATAGAATTGATGGAGGAAATAGGCATAAGTCCCTTCCTGATTCTGCTGACTGGGTTGATAGGAGAGCATGTATTGACGCTCGCTACTATATCCATTCTCTAAATGATAAGTCAGCTCTAAAAAATGATTTTCCTCTCCCTCTGGCAGTCCGTTCTCCAGAAAGAAGGTATAATTTTTCTGATATTCTTTTGCCAAAGGTACTGTCATGGTGTGAAGCTTTGTAAGAACATCATACCTTTCTTGCTCCATGTTCTTTGCTTCAAAGAGATAGTAACTTTTTGAGCCAGAATCAATGGGATAACCAGAAGGCATAAACACAGTGACGTTTTCTACTTTTTCTTTCTCTGGTACATAAGATTCAAAGCCTGTGATATCCATAGAGATGCCCAAATAGATCAAGGCAAGGGCACAGACAGGGAGAATGGTGGTTTTCCAAGATTTTAACACACGGAAAGTCTTTTGCAGAATCATTTCTGCCACCAAGGCAAAGGCAATCCCCCAAAGCAAGGAGGAGGCTGGTAACACAAAAGAAGCCGCAGAGTGGAACAAATCTTCTAAAATCAATACCACTGTGACAATCCCCATGGCAAAGCCACCCACAACGGCAATGGCAAGTCGAAAGACAGGTTTCATTTCTGGCACAGAGACAGCTTCCCCCGCTGATTCGATGTGGCGACGTAGATACACGAAAAGACTAACCAGTACCATGATCACAGCTACCAACAAATAGGCATAGATGATGTGGGTGTCCTCCATGCGAAAGCTAAGATTTTCTGGTAAGGGATTCTCTACAGAGCCCCAAGCATACCTATCACCTTTGATGGTTTTCCCAAAATTATCAACGTGAACCCTTCCTCCCACTGCTAGGGCAAAGATAGGGGTTAGTAACTGGACAAAGGGGTATTGTAAAATATTTCCTGTATAGCCGATGTAATACATCTCGAAGACTGGGTCCATCAACAAGGTGATAAATGCCACCAAGAAATTAAAAATCAAATAATAGATGGACACAGCCCCTGGGGAGCCTGTGAAGGCTGCACAGCAGACAGAGAAGGAATAGAAAAATAGATAAAAGGCTGATTGCAACAAAAACAGGTAGATAAAAGGTTGAAAGAAAAATACCCCGTGAAATGTACAAGCAATCAAGGTCAAAATCAAAATCAAAAGGTTTGGCACAAGGACAAAGGAAAGTCCTGCCAGATACTGGGTCCAGAAAAAGGCTTCTCTGCGCACGGGCAAGCTGTGAATCATATTTGCCGAGCGAGAGACGAACAAATAGCGATAAACCATCAAGGCTGATAGGTTTCCAAGCAAAAACGCTGTAGAAAGTCCGTAAAACCGTGCATATTCTACATATTGTGCCAGTTCTAAGTAAAAGCCTACGGTCTCTGTCACCCCTTCGTCCCAGAGGAAAATATTCATGGGCAAAGCAAGAAACAGAACAAAAAAGTAACAAATGGGAATGGGTAGCAATGAATCTACTGTTTGTAAGAATAAGGCTTTGGAAAAGAATTTTGATTCAGGATTCCCTGCTTTATAACTGGATTTCTTTGACAGCATAATCCTCACCTCCTAATTCATAAATAAAGATTTCTTCTAATGTGAGGGGCAAAGCATCTAAAATCAGTGGATTTAATACCCCTAGCTTTTCTTTCAGACTTTCTGGGTCTCCTCGTAAAATCAAAGTGTGGATTCGTCCCACTTGGCTTTGGTGGAGAAGGTCTAAGCCCTCTGGCAAGGGAGGGAGTTGCATTTCTGGAAAGGCGATTTGAATCTTGCTCACGTTGTCTTGCAAATCAGAGAGTGATCTTTCTAGTAGCACCTTTCCATGGGACAACATCCCCACATGGTCACAGACATCTTCTAATTCTCTCAAATTGTGTGAGGATACCAGAACTGTTGTGCCTCTTTGTGCCACATCGTGCATGAGGAGAGACCATACTTGCCGTCTCATCACAGGGTCCAGACCGTCCACAGGCTCATCTAAAATCAAGACATCAGGGACACAACAAAGGGACAGCCAGAAGGCTGACTGCTTTTGCATCCCCTTGGAAAGACGACGGATTTGCCTTTTTTCCTCTACATCTGGGAAGGCTTCTTTCAGTACTTTGTAACGATGGTGGTCAAACTGGGGGTAGATACGGCTGTAGAATTTCATCATATCCCTTGTGGTGGCAGAATCAAAGTAATACAAATCATCGGGGATACTGGCGATTTTGCTTTTTATTTTTGTGTTTTCATACACCGGCTCCCCACCGATTAAAATTGTTCCACTGTCAGGGCGATAGCCACCCAATATATGGCGAATGACGGTGGATTTCCCCGCTCCATTGGGTCCCACCAATCCATAAATAGAACCTTGGGGCACTGTCATGGTCAGCTTATCCAGTGCTTGAAAATGGTCAAAGCGTTTGTCTACCTCTTGGACTTCTATTTTCATGGGGTTTCCTCCTCTTCTTTGGGTTGTGTTACTTGCTTTTCTTGTAAACGTTTTGTGAGCAAGTCTTTGCCGATTCCTAATCTGACCAGTTCTTCTACAAGGGTGTCAAATTCCTCTAAAAGCTGGGTGCTTCGTTGCTGGGTCAAATGATTGATGGGGGCAACAAAGCTTCCTTTCCCCTGAACAGTATAGATTAGATTTTCTTTTTCCAAGGCTTCGTATGCTCTGGAAATGGTGTTTGGGTTGATTGCCAAACTGGTGGCAAGGCTTCGCACCGAGGGTAACTGGTCGTTTTGTTGCAAGGCACCTGAGAGCATGAGATGATAGAGGGATTCTTTTACTTGGACATAGATTGGTCGTCCGTCTCTGTAGTCAAGGCTAAACATATGGGGTTCCTCCTTCCACTGTCTGTTCTGTCTTAATACAGCTAGTACAGTTTGTACAATCTTAGCATAGACAGAAGCCCCTGTCAAGAGAAAAAGAAAAAATTCCCATAAAATTCCCACTGTGTAAATTGCAATATAAACTGTCCAAAAATATCTGATAAAATTTAAGCGACATTTTCTCTTGATTTTGCCGTATTTGCTGAACAACCACCAAGGACTTTTCTAGGATAATTGTTTATCCA
>JAWXUL010000044.1:0-14024 GCA_044432725.1 Eubacteriales bacterium | reverse complement strand
TCCCTGTATAAGCTCTTCCCCCTTGCTTGGGAGCATATGCTTTCTTGGAAGAATACTCCTTCTTGGGAGAATATTCCTTCTTGGGAGAATATTCTTTCTTGGAAGAATACTCCTTCTTGGGAGAATATTCTTTCTTGGAAGAATACTCCTTCTTGGGAGAATATTCTTTCTTGGGAGAATACTCCTTCTTGGGAGAATACTCTCTATTTGGAGAATATTCTCTCTTGGAAGAGAACTCCTTCTTGGGAGAATACTCCTTCTTGGGAGAATACTCTTTCTTGGGAGAATACTCTCTATTTGGAGAATATTCTCTCTTGGAAGAGAACTCTTTCTTGGGAGAATACTCTTTCTCCTGATCCCAAGAAGACTTCTTCTCTTGTTTTCCTTCCAGAGATTCTTCTTTTATCTTTGGTGCTTTTGGAGAATTGACAGCCCAAGGTTTCCCTCGTTGAAGATTTTTTTCGTGCTGTCTTTTTTCCTTTTGCCGAGCCAATGTGCGTTTTGCTTTTGCTTGTAATTGAGTAGCTGCCGCTTCATAACGTTCTGGGTCCATCGCCTGAAGCTTTTCCCCCACAGCCCCTGCAAAGCCTGCATCTGTCAACGCCACCATAGCAACCGAACGACGTCCCACACATTGCCCCAACTGATCTTTATTCAGTGGCAAGGACAAGTGCAACACATTGCCTGCTTGCCCAAAAGTACCTGCCCGACGGCTTGTATTAGGACTTGCATCACTAGCAAGCAAAATCAGCTTTGCTTTTTTGGCTCTGGCTATGGCACCCACTGGCTCTTCCCCAATTTCCAACTTCCCTGCTTTTTTCGCCATACCTAGGAGATGGAGAATGGATTGACTCATGTCTTGTTCCCCCTCTCTGTCATGGCTTTTACCTTTTCAGCTAAAGCCTCGTATACTACCAACGGAATTGCTGTGGAAAGTCCTCGTTCTAATCCTCTTGATTTTTGTATTTTTTTCAAACAAGCCTCTTCACAACAGAGATAAGCGCCACGACCTGGCAGTTTCCCCAATGTATCAAGCTGTATCTCTCCTTGTGAGGACTTCACAACACGCAAAAGCTCTGTTTTTTCTTTTTTTGCTCGACAACCCACACACTGACGTACTGGGATGCTCATGGCACTCACCTCCTTTTTATTCTTCGTCTTTGGCTGATTCTGGCTTAATATCAATTTTAAAGCCGGTCAACTTGGCAGCCAGTCTTGCATTTTGCCCTTCTTTCCCAATGGCAAGGGACAACTGGTCATCTGGCACAATCACTCGACAACGCTTTCCATCTTCCAAAGGAGTAACGCTTAAAACATCACTGGGAGACAGCGCCGCTGCAATATAATCTGTGGGATCTTCACTGTATTTGACAATATCAATTTTTTCCCCATTCAGCTCTTCCACAATGGTATTCACTCTTGCACCACGAGTCCCCACACAAGCACCAATGGGGTCCACATTCTCGTCAGCAGACCACACTGCAATTTTTGTGCGAGAGCCTGCTTCTCTGGCGATGGAACGAATTTCCACCACACCATCATGAATTTCAGGCACTTCTTGCTCGAACAAACGTTTCACTAAGCCAGGGTGTGTGCGAGAGATTAAAATCTGAGGCCCCTTCGCCCCACGACGTACCTCTACCACATAGACCTTCAGTCGAACACCATCGTTATAGTTTTCGCCCTGTACTTGCTCTCCCACTGAAAGATATGTTTCTGTGGTATCAGTGCCCAGTTGTAGCACCACAGCACCAGTGCGTTGATCGATTCGCATAATGACACCAGACAAAAGCTCGTGTTCTTTAGAGGTCATCTCTTCATAAACAACCCCTTGCTCTTCTTCCCGAATCCCTTGTATAATCACTTGTCGGGCAGTTTGAGCTGCAATGCGTCCAAAACTTTTGGGTTTGATTTCTTGTTGTACAACTTCGCCAATTTGGGCACTAGAACGGATTTCCCTTGCTTGATCCAAGGTCATTTCCATTCCTTCGTTTTCCACTTCTTCCACCACAGTCCTGCTTAAAATCATGTGGACGGTTCCTGCCTTTTCGTCCATATCCAAAGTGAGATTTTCGCCCACTCCTTCATGATCCTTTCGATAAGCATTCAGCAATGCTTGGCTGACCCGTTCCAACATATAGCCAGGCTTAATTTTCTTTTTTTCTTCGATTTCTGCAATGGCACGGAAAAACTCTACGCCATCTAGTTCGTTACTGTTTACTTTTTTGGATTTTTTTGCCACAATGTATTCCTCCTATAAACGTGGGTACAAACGCACCTGCGCAATTTCCTTTTTTTCCATCTTCATGGGTTCGTTTTCCCCCACGGCCAAAGTCAAATCGCCATTATCCCAACTTTTTAAAAGTCCGATCCACTCTTTTTGACCCTCATGGGCTCGATACAACTTCACTTGCACCTCGTTCTCCATAAATTGCAGAAAATGAGCTTCTTTGGTCAAAATCCGATCTGCCCCTGCAGAAGAAACCTCCAAGACATAGCTCCCCTCGATTGGGTCATTCTCATCTAAAAGATCAGATAAGGGACGGCTGACATTTTCGCAATCTTCTATGCTGATGCCCCCTACTTTGTCAATAAAAACACGCAAAAACCAAGAGCCGGCTTCCTTGACATATTCCACTTCCCACAATGTGCACCCCTGCTCTTCCACAATGGGAAGGGCAAGTGTTGCCACAGTATCACTTATTTTTGCCAATATCGTTTCCTCCTTGGGTGATTGAAAGAAAAAAGTGAGGCAACTCGCCTCACTCCAAACCTCTTATAGCATCTTGAATAAAGTTTGACCCTTTCAAACAACAGCTTTGCTGTTGTTGACAGAAATAATGACTTTTTCATTATTTCTGATTCAATCTGTCTCTATAGACCACTTGACTGTGTTATTTAAGAAAATCACAGAATTGAAAGGAAAGCTTTCAATTAAAATGATTGAGCCTTGTGGCTGAATCATTTTTCAAGTTACTATATCATGACAATATTATATCACAAGAAATTTTTATTTGCAAGGTTTGATTTATAATTATTTTGGAATTTTCTAAAAGGAGATATATTCCAAATGCATCTTCCTAAATAAAATCCTGTCAAACCGAAGTCTGACAGGATATAACTTAAGCTCTCGCTTTTTTCGACATTTCCACCAGTTGGGTAAAGGCACTTTTGTCGTTGACAGCCATCTCTGCTAACATTTTGCGGTTGATGGTGACACCAGCGATTTTCAAACCATTCATAAAAGTAGAATAGTTCATGCCATTCATTTTGGCAGCAGCATTGATACGAGTAATCCATAATTGACGGAAATCACGTTTTTTCAGCTTACGACCAGTATAAGCATAGGTGAGGGACTTCATGACAGCTTGGTTTGCCATCTTGTAGTGTTTGGATTTTGCACCCCAATAACCTTTTGCCATTTTTAGGATTTTATTTCTTCTTTTGCGCGTCATCATTGCGCCTTTTACTCTTGCCATTGCTTTATCCCTCTCTTACTTGTATAAAATCATACGTTTCACTGCTGCTTCATTTGTTTTATCCGCATATGCACTTCCACGAAGTCCTCTTTTCAGTTTTGTGGTCTTTCCATGACCATTTAATAGGTGACGACGATTAGCCTTTGAACGTTTCACTTTACCACTTTTGGTCAAAGAAAAACGCTTTTTTGCGCCACTGTGTGTTTTAATCTTCGGCATGACAAAAAACTCCTTTTTGTTTCTTAAATATTATATAAGTTAAAAATGCCACTGCATTTTACCCTTCACAACCATTGAAAATACAAGCATTCAGGACTGGGTACTTTCTGTTTCCTGAGCATGTTGCTTTGCTTCATTTTTCGTTTCCTTCAAAATCTTAGAGGCAAGGAAAATGGACATATGACGTCCTTCTAGCTTTGGATGTTTGTCCATCACTGCAAGTTCTTCACATTCTTCTGCAAATCGCATCAAAAGTTCTTTCCCGATATTGGTATGAGCCATTTCACGACCACGAAAACGAACCGTCACTTTACAGCGATTCCCCTCTTTCAAAAACTTTTGTGCATTACGAAGTTTCACGTTAAAGTCATTTGTATCAATCCCTGGGGACATGCGAATTTCCTTGATTTCCACCACTCTTTGGTTTTTCTTGGCTTCTTTTTCTCGTTTTGTTTGCTCGTAACGGAATTTCCCGTAATCCATAATCTTACACACAGGAGGAACGGCATTGGGAGAGATTTTCACCAAATCTAAATCTTGCTCTTCTGCGAGATCTAAAGCTTTCTCGATGGTTAAGATCCCCAGTTGTTCTCCACTGTCAGAAATGACACGTACTTCTTTGTCACGAATGTCGTTGTTTATTTGATAACCTGAATTAGCGATGGAAAGCACCTCCAAAAATTTTTTCTTTGCAAATTTTTTACTTTACATTGATTACAAAGCAAACAAAAAAACGCAAAAGCGAAAAGCTCCTACGTTCTCAACAAAACTGTACCCATCTCTTCTTTGGGAAGAAATGAATTCAAATCATGTGAACCTGTTAGCTACATCCAATTTGGATTGCCGAAGGTGAGAACTGTGTTCTGCTTTATTGTGCTTCATTATCATAACACTATGATAAGACATTGTCAAGTCTTTTTTGAAAAAAATATTTTTTATTTTTGAATCCCCAGATTGTGTCTTTGCTTCATCCTCGTTTTTGGGAATCACAAGCCTTATTTCTTGAAACAGGAAAACAAGAACGACAGGGCATGAAATCTTTCTTTCCAATCCCTTGCTGCTTTTCAAAAAAGGGGTTCCCTTTCCACAGAAAGAGAACCCCTTGGGAAATTACTCAGCGTCTTCAATCAGGCCATAATCTCCGTTATGACGTTGATATACCACTGCATAAGCCTCTCCATTGTCCATATCACGGAAAGCGAAGAAGTTATGTCCTACAAGATTCATTTGTAAGATTGCTTCATCCACTGTCATAGGTTTGATGGGGAATTTTTTTGTGCGAACCACATTAAATTCGTCTTGTTCCTCATCTTCCACAAAAGAAGAAACTTCTGCTTCCACAATTCTCTCGTAAGCATCTTGACGAAGACGCTTTTCCAAACGAGTTTTGTTTTTTCTGATTTGACGCTCCATAGTTGTCACAGAAGCATCAATAGAAGCGAACATATCCGATGTACTTTCAGAAGCACGGAAGACTGTCCCCAGAGATCGGATGGTCAGTTCCACCTTGTTTTGCTTCTTTTCCACACTAAATGTCACTGAAGCTTCAGCATCCTCTTTGAAGAGTCTCTCTAGCTTGCCGATTTTCTTCTCTGCATAATCAATCAAAGCAGGAGATAGTTTCACCTTTTTTTCTGTCATTGTAATTTTCATAAGTGTGGCTCCTTTCGTTGCGAGGGATTTTTTCTTAGAGAACTGTTAACCAGTGTCAATTCTCTCCCTCTTTCTATATACAATTATAACATATTAGAATCGCAAATGCAAGGTTTTTTTGTGAAAAAAATAGATATATTTTTTAGGCTTCTATTCACCAAATACAAGTTGCAAAATAATCATCAGGTGTCTCTGCACGACGAATCAGCTTGGTTTCCCCATTGGGGCAAAGCAATACCTCTGCAGAACGCAGTCTGCCGTTATATTGATACCCCATAGCATGACCATGTGCCCCAGTATCATGAATGACAATCAAATCACCCACAGAAATCTCTGGCAGCATCCGGTCAATGGCAAATTTATCACTGTTTTCGCAAAGTGAACCCACCACATCATATTTGTGATCGCAAGGGGCATCCTCTTTCCCCATCACTGTAATATGGTGATAAGCACCATAAATGGCTGGACGCATGAGATTGGCTGCACAGGCATCCACACCAATATATTCTTTATGGGTGTGCTTTTCATGGACCACTCTTGTCACCAAATGACCATAAGGAGCAAGCATAAAACGTCCTAATTCCGTACAAATTGCCACATCGCTCATTCCTGCAGGTGTCAAGATGGTTTCATAAGCCTTTTTCACACCTTCACCGATAATGGCAATGTCATTTTTCACTTGTTCTGGACGATAAGGAACCCCTACCCCACCAGATAGATTAATAAATGTAATATGGCAACCTGTTTCTTCCTTTAATTCCACTGCGAGTTGGAACAAATTAGCAGCAAGGGCAGGATAATATTCATTTGAAATGGTATTGGACGCAAGGAAAGCATGAATCCCAAATTCTTCAGCACCCATTTCTTTTAAGCGTTTGAATGCTTCTGTCATTTGTGGGCGAGTCAAGCCATATTTCGCTTCACCAGGGTTGTCCATGACTTGAAATCCTTCTTTGGATTCTCCCACAGAGAAGGTTCCACCTGGATTGTATCGCAAAGAAATTTTCTTAGGAATTTTACCAATGGTTTTTTGTAAAAAATCAATATGAGAGATATCATCTAAATTGATGATGCTCCCCAGTTTTTCAGCAAGAATAAACTCTTCTGCAGGTGTTTCGTTAGAAGAAAACATAATGTCCTCTCCTGAAAAACCACAACGGTCACTCATCATCAACTCGGTCAAAGAAGAACAATCCACGCCACAGCCTTCTTCTTGCAAAATCTTCAAAATTTGTGGATTTGGTGTTGCCTTCACAGCAAAATATTCCCGAAAACCTTTGTTCCAAGAAAATGCTTTGTGCAATGCTTGGGCATTGCTTCTGATGCCCTCTTCATCATAAAGATGGAAAGGTGTAGGATAGTTGTTTGTAATCGCCTCTAAGGCTTCTTTTTCAATAAATGGTTTCTTGTTCATTTTCATTCTCCTTAATTTGTGATTTCTGTGATTTGATTTCTACGATCAAGAATCTCTCATTTTGTGGATTCTTTTTTATTAAAAACAACCGATGAAATGTTTTTTCTTAGAGGATTCCCCTGAATTTTCATGGATTCATCGGGGCAATAAGAAAAATACTTCGTGATTGTTTCTTTTTCCATGGTACGGGTCTGAAGTGTTACCCATATTCATCAAATTTGTCCCTTTCCTCTAAATCTCTGGTCAAAGTTTCTGTGACTATTTTCATGCGTTCCATCACGTGTTTCCGACGTTGTGCCTTTCTGCGCACACTGGCAATCACAAGGACAAGGACAGCCAACACTCCGATGACCACAAAGGGAAGGATGGGAATACTGAAGCCTTCACTGACTTTGTACATATTTAACGCTGTGGCATTGGCATAGGGAGAGTCATAAAGCTCTATGAATAAGGTGTAGAGCAACACAGCCACCTCTCGCCGAGACACTTGGTCTGTCCCTTGAAATGCCCCTAAGCCTTCAATTAAGTTATGCTCCACTGCGATTGCCACATTTTCAATCGCCCATTCTGGTATGATTGCATAATCTGAAAAGATTTGGATGATTTCCTCTGGTTCTCCCATCAGGGAAAAGCCTTTATATTCCACCAAAGTACTGGTTAAGAAAGAAATAATTTCATATCGGGTAGTCAAATTCTCTCCTTGAAAGGTGTTATCTTCATAGCCACTGACAATCCCAGCTTGATAAGCCGCAGAAATCAAGGCATAATCTTCATCTTCAGGAGATACATCAATAAATTGAGAGGTTGCATTGCTGTCCTGTGCAAAAAATAATTTTACCAAGGCACAGACAAGCTCGCTTCGGGTCATGGTTTCTTCTGGCAGAAAATCACCTGATGTCAAAGTGAAAAATCCCTGAGACACCATGAAATGAATCTTCTCTTGAGTGTCGAAGGATAATTCATCAATATCGTTGATCTCCGATCTGGCTTCTCTGGTGTAATATTCTCCAGCAAAAGAGGTGCTAAATTCTATGGTATTGTTCAGCTTCACAATCCCACCCCAGTTCCCAGACGTGCGATCTGTCAAAATGGCAATCACCGTCGTGGTTTTGGTTTCAGCTGGCAAAATCATAAAAATCGGTGCTGGAATTTCCGTCACCTCTGTTTTGCCATCGGCTGCATACAGGGATAAAATACTGGAGTTCTCTTGATATAAAATCTCGAAATATAAAGTAGAGCGACCACTTAAAATATAAAAAAGTTCTGCAGAGGGGAGATAAACCCCCTGTCCTTGGTTGCCGATGATGATACGAATCCCATCAATGCTAGGCAAATAGGGCAACAAATATTCAGCATTTAACTGAAATTTGATTTTTTTGTCCATGTCATTCTTATCCACCAAAATCAACATGGTGTTGGAGATGTCTTCGCTTAAACTGATGTTATACTGCACCAAGGTATCATTGATTTGATTGGTCAAATCAACCATCCCTTTGAAAAAATCTTCTTGCTTTTCCGTACCGACTGTCACTTTATTCCACGAAGAATCAATGTGCATAGGCTCTAAATGCAAAAAGATATGGTTGATAAAATCCACCAAGCCCTCTGCACCACTGGCGTTGGGGGTTTCATCCCCCATTGTGGCTAATCTTTGGGACAGATAACTTTGAAATTCACTATTTTGGGTGAATTTGCTATAAACAGTATAATCAAAATATGGCACAGGAAAGGGCACCACTTGATAGTTAATATTACTGTCAATACTGACACTTTGCCCCTCGTATTGCACATTTGCTACACCATTATAAATCAGTCGTAAATACCCCTCCATTGATTCTGTGGGGGTAATGTCACAAAGCTCTAAAGCTTCTGTCAAAGTGGCATAAATGCCCTTTGACTCTGCCAAGATACTGGCATAATTGGCGCTGAGTATCATCACTGTATTCCCCTCGACCTGTGCGTTCAAAGGGGTCATCTTGGTCAAAAGAACAGCAAGATATTTATCCATCACCAAATAATCTGATTCCGAAGCTTTGTTGCCCACAAAAGCCCCTAAAGTCTGGGACCAATACTCTACAAATTGCCCCACAGTGTTAAAGGCAATATAATCCGTTTCCCGAAGCATTAAAGTGGATTCTTCCCAGTTTGGTCGTTCGATGACAAATGTTTCGCCGTCTTTTTTTACCACTGCCTTGCCATCTTCAAAAAAAGATGCTTCGTCATACATAAACTCCACAGCCACTGCCCCAGAAGTGGTAATATATCCATACTTTCCATCTCTTTGGGCAAGGGCAAAGCCTTCATAAAACTGACTCAGTTGCTGATAACGCAAAGGAATGACTTCTCTACCAGTGGCATCAATATATCCATGCTCGTATGGCCATCCGTTCCCCTGTATATCTTGGGATACCAAGGCAAGCCCTTCTTCATTAAATACCTCTGCTGTCTGATAAATGGCAGGAACAATCAGCTCGCCTTCGCTATTTTCATAGCCATATTTCCCCTCTACCTGAACAGGGGTCAAATCAACAGCAAAGACAGAACAAGTCAAAAGAAAAGAACACAAACAAAAGAGAAGCATCTTTTGTCTCATTAAACCACCCCTTTTTTTATTCCTTTATGGTACAAATCACCACACTGGATCCTCTTCTGAACGCTTGGCTCGTAACATTAACCCCTCCATCACAGCAAGAGGTTGCTTGCCTTCAAACATCACCTGATAGGCTGCCCCCACAATGGGAAGCTCGACCCCAGCTGATTTCCCCAGTGCATAGGCTGTAGCTGTGGCATAATAGCCCTCGACCACACCACCGGCAAGTTTTTGTGCTTCTTCCAAGGTTTTTCCCTGACCAATCAAAATACCAAAACGACGATTTCTGGAATGATCCGAGGTACAGGTGACAATCAAGTCCCCCACCCCAGCCAAACCATTAAACGTATCTCGCTTCGCCCCTAGAGAAACCCCCAAACGTGCCATTTCAGCCAGTCCACGGGTCATCAGCATGGCTTTGGTGTTATCACTGGGTGCCACTCCTTCAGAAAATCCCACACAAATTGCCATGATATTTTTAAATGCAGCCCCTAATTCAGTGCCAATTTTATCATAACTGGTATACACACGGAATTTCGAGTTCATGAACAGATCCTGTATCATCTCGCCGTGGACTTGCTCTTCTGCTGCCACCACCAAGCCTGTGGCTTTTCCTGCCCCTACTTCTTCTGCATGAGAAGGACCTGAGAGCACCACCACAGGACATTGAGGGACTTCTTCTTCAATCACTTGAGAAAGTCGCAAAAAGCTGTCTTTTTCAATGCCTTTGGATACAGAGACAATGACAGTTCCCTCTTTCAAAATATCCTTTAATTTTTTAGCTGTTTCTCGCACTGCAAAAGAAGGCACAGCCAAAACCACCACACCAGAATCTTGGCAAGACATCAAATCAGTGGTCAATGCCAATGTTTCTGGAAGATTCACCCCAGAAAGCAAAGGATTTTCTCTGGTTTTCCTCATGTTTTCGATTTGTTTTTCATCGAAGCCCCATAAGGTGACATCGTTTCCATTTTTGACCAGAACCAGACTTAAGGCTGTCCCCCAGCTTCCACTACCAACAACAGTTATTTTCATTCTTTACTCCTTTTTTCTTCCATGGAATTTTGACTCTTCTCCTGCCAGCAAACGCTTGATATTGCTTCTATGACCCCACAAAAGCTGTCCTCCTAAGATGAAACTTAGGACAATAATCACAGGATCAGGAAAATAAATCAATGTATTTGCCACAATAAAAGAAATGCCAGCCCAAATAGAGCCCAATGACACATAGCGTGTCAAGACAACCAAAATCAAAAAGCCAGCCCAGACAGCTACCATCACACGCCAATCTAACATCAAGGCAATGGCACCTCCAGAAAGAACACCTTTTCCCCCCTTGAATTTAAAGGTGACAGGAAACATATGCCCAATCTGACAGCCAACAGCGGCAAAGTATTTAAAATAGAGAATAATCTCTTCCGAGGCACCCAGTTGTTTTGCCACATAGCCCCCCAATAAAACGCTCAACATGCCTTTGAAAAAATCGGTGAAAATCACCACTAATGTTAAAACGCCACCAAAAGTACGATAGAAATTGGTCAAACCTGCATTTCCAGAGCCATGATTTCTCACATCGTCCTTTAAGATATATTTCGAAACAATGACAGCACCATTAAAACAGCCAAAAAAATAGGCTAATATGATGGTGATCACAAGGGCGGGTAAATAATATTTTATCAATTCATCCATTACTGTTATCCCCTTTTTTTATTTTTCTTCCCCTTTTTGTCTGATGGTCAGGCGAATGGGAGTGCCCTCTAAACCAAAGGTATTGCGAATTTGGTTTTCAATATATCGCTGATAAGAAAAGTGAAAAAGCTGTGCCTCGTTGCAAAAACAGACAAAATGTGGTGGCTTGATGCCAACCTGTGTCATATAATAGATTTTCAAACGGCGACCCTTATCTGTGGGAGGTTGCACTCTGGAGGTGGCATCTGCCAATACATTATTCAGCATACCTGTGGTAATGCGCATGGCTGCTTGCTGCGAAACAAAGTTAATCAGCTCGAAAAGCCGTGGCACACGTTGTCCTGTCAACGCAGAGATAAACAAAATAGGGGCATAAGGCATATAGCCCAAATCATGTCGCACATCTTCTCGCATTTTATCCATGGTTTTCCCATCTTTTTCAATGATATCCCATTTATTCACCACGATAATACAAGCCTTCCCGGCTTCATGTGCCATGCCAGCCACTTTGGTGTCTTGCTCTGTCACACCTTCTCTGGCATCGATCATAATCAAGCAAACATCACTTCGCTCGATTGCCATGGTGGCTCGAAGCACAGAAAATTTCTCTACTCTATCGTCTACCCTTGCTTTTTTTCGCATACCAGCAGTATCAATCAACAAGTATTTTCCCTTGTCATTTTCAAAGGCAGAATCAACAGCATCCCGAGTGGTACCAGCCACATCAGACACAATGACCCGTTCCACCCCTAAGATTCGATTCACCAAAGAAGATTTCCCCACATTTGGCTTGCCGATGATTGCCACTTTGATGATGTCTTCTTCTTCCTCTTCCTCCCCTTCTGGAGGAAAATGCTCGAAACAAGCGTCAAGCAAATCCCCTGTCCCATGTCCATGGACCGCAGAAACCCCGATTGGCTCGCCTAACCCCAGATTATAAAACTCGTAAATATCTGCATTTTCTCGTCCCACTTGGTCTGCTTTATTCACAGCCAAAACCACTGGTTTCCGAGAACGAAGAAGCATATTTGCCACATCTTGGTCAGAAGCTGTGACCCCTGTTTTGATATCACAAACAAACACAATGACTGTGGCTGTGGCAATGGCGATTTCTGCTTGCTCTCTCATGAAAGAGAGGATTTGGTCATCAGAGGTTGGCTCGATGCCTCCTGTGTCTACCAAATCGAAGACACGGTTACACCAATCACAGGTGCTGTAAAGACGGTCACGGGTGACCCCTGGGGTGTCCTCTACGATGGACAAACGTCGTCCACATAATTTATTAAACAGCATAGACTTTCCAACGTTGGGTCTGCCCACAATAGCAACTAATGGTTTTGACATAGTTTTTTACTTCCTTAATTTATATTATAATCATGTGCTTCCTGTGAGATGACAGGAAATTCTTCTCCTATTTCTGGAACATCCATCAGCCCATAGATCGCCTCTACCAAAGAATTTCCGTCCTGAGGCACAGCAATCAGCGCTACCCCCAAGGCTCTTTCCACTTCTTCTGTGGTCACATCATCTAAAAACACTTTTTCTCCGTGACGAAGCATAGATTGTGACACCAGCAAACGAGGGGCAAGTCTTTCCCCTTGTCTCTTTTTCTCTTGTAACTGGGCAATCAAATCCCTACCAGTGAGAAGCCCCACCACCGTAACAGTATGACCAAAAAAGTCATTGAGAATGGGAATCACCTGAGCTGAAATAGAGTTCCCTGATTCACTCTCTCGGTCTATCACCAGTGAAACAAGTTCCTTTAAAAGAGTCGCAGAGGCTGTACCTGTCGCAATGGTAAAGTCATCTGCCTTGTCAGTTTTTTCTAACATCTTCATTCCCAACAGAAACTCTGTCCGAAAGAGAGACAGCATACCGACCCCATTTTCCCACTGGCTATAGTCCTCGAAGTATGCATCAGGTGGTAGTTCTCTTTCCCCCAGCAAATAAAACTCGTCAGAACACCAAGCAAAGGACGTGCCATATTGCGCCAAATGCTGTTGGGCAAAGCCCTCGACCAAATCCAAAACAGCCCTTGCTGTGTCTCTGTCATAGGGTTTGATTTCTGGTAGATTTTCTCTATATTTTGTCAAACCCACTGGCACCACAGACACACTATTCACCTGTGGATAAAGCTTGGACAAATCCAAGAGACTGCGACGAAGCTCCTCGCCATCATTCCAATCAGGACAAGACACAATTTGACAATTCATCTGAATCTTTCCCTTGGCGAATTTCTCCATAATCTCTAAACAATTTCCTGCTTTGGGATGCTTTAGCATCTTGCTACGCAATTCTGGATTGGTGGCATGGACTGAGATGTTAATGGGAGAAATACGCAAATCAATGATACGTTGTATTTCTCTTTGGGAAAGATTGGTCAGGGTGATATAATTCCCTGTCAAAAAAGAAAGTCTTGCATCATCGTCTTTGAAATAAAGTGTCTCTCGCATATTGGGTGGCATTTGGTCAACAAAACAAAAAATACAATCATTGGCACAAGAACGAGCCTTGTCCATGAGATAGGTTTCAAAACCGAGCCCCAGATCTTCTCCCTCTTCTTTTTGCAAGGTCAGATTGCGAGTTTCTTCTCCTTTTGCCAGTTCTATCGAGATTTCTCTCTCGTAACTGTAAAATTTAAAGTCCAATACATCGACAATCGTCTTCCCATTGATTGAAATGACACGCTCCCCCAAGGAAACCCCAGCTTTTTCAGCCGGACTGTCAGGATCTATACGATTGATCATGGCAAGACTCATAAGGGTGTTTCTCCTTTCAGGAAATTATCATTCAAAGTACCACAGAACATTATACACTAAGATATCAGAAAAGGCAAGGAAAACTATGGCACAAGAGAAAATTTGTAAATTGCAATATAAACTGTCCAAAAATATCTGATAAAATTTAAGCGACATTTTCTCTTGATTTTGCCGTATTTGCTGAACAACCACCAAGGACTTTTCTAGGATAATTGTTTATC
>JAWXUL010000043.1:0-14700 GCA_044432725.1 Eubacteriales bacterium | reverse complement strand
TCTGGTGGGTAGAGAGGTCTGTTTTTTCGCTCTCTGGCTCGTCCTCTGTGGCTTGCTCGTGGTAGGTGGGTTCTGGGTTTCCCTCGTTTTCGTGACGGCATGGGGGAGCGATGGACGGACTTTCTGGCAACTTTTTCCCTAAAGGGACTTCCTTTGGTCGCAAAGTCTTTCCCTCGGTGGGTGCGTGGTCTTGCTCCTGCGTGGTGGGTGCTAATTCTTTTTCATTCCAAACTGGGGTTACTTCTTGTTTTTCGTTCATAAAATCACCTTACTTTCTAAAATTCTGCATAAAAATAGCCTTTACCAACGTCTAGTCACGTCAATAAAGGCTCAAATCACAGATATTCAGTTGGTTAAGGTGAGTTTTACGGCTGTTCTGTGGTCGCAGTGTTTTCTTTTTCATTCTCAATATGGCTGATTCCCTCGCTTTCTTCGTTTTTGGTTGGTGTCAAAGTGGTGCAAGCTGTGATGGGGTGGTATCATTGTAGTGCAAGCTGTGATGGAGTGGTTTCAAAGTGGTGCGTGGGGTGAAAAAGGCGTAAGAAAAAGCCGTCACCGACCAAAGAAGTCAATAACGGCTTTTGTCCTACTAGAAATTCTATTTGGAGAAAGTTTAACCATTGATACTCCAAAAAACCTCAATCACTTGTTCTTGGCTGAGTTCAACTCTAAATTCGTTCGTCAAGTAGTCAATCACTTCTCCATTAGAACGAAGTTGATAGGAAATACAGGTTTCCCCTTCTTCCAATAATTCCTCTGCACATTCATCAAGGTCATCCTCGCAGAGTGTTTCGTCAAATTCATCTACTTTTAAAGGATGAGAATACAGCCCCTCATCATCTTCTTCCTCACACAGAGCAAGTTGACCATTTATGACTTTTTCCCAGTCTTTCATGGACTCTAAGTCACTTTTCCCATCCACTTTTTGTTCCTCACCCAGCTTCACATACTCTAATATTTTCGCAAATTCTTTCGTTACGATACAGTGAATGGCTCCTGAGATTTTTTCTTTTAACTGCACCACAATTTGTTCTACTTCCATATTCTTCTCCTTACCTGTTACTTGAATATCGGTGATGAATTACAGTATAATTCTACCACAATTCACCAGAAAAAACAAGGTATTTCAGAAAAATCATAAAAAAGCTGGTCACACTGGGGATAAGTCCAGTATGACCAGTTGGAGAATGCTATGCTGTATTTTTACACTAATACAGTGGGATTTCCATAGGATTCTTTCCAAATTCCGTAACAGAAGTGTAGCTAGGTGTCATATAAATCACCTAGCTGTAGAATTCTTCAGGTAAATAGTAGATGGCGATATCATAATCACTGGAATTTCCATCGTAGGAAGTACCATTAAAACATTATTCTTGTCCATCATCCATGGGAAACAGAGTTCCTATATTTTAAGAGGTAAGCGACCAATAAAAGCGAAAAACCAAGCATAGTGATCACACTGCCATCTATCCCAAATGTACCACCTGTAATAAATAAATTTTCACTTTCAATCACAAAATTCAATGGTGATTCAGCTTTTTCTTTAGTCGAGATGTAAATAATGCCAGTGTTTGTGTAATTCCAAATAGAATGAAAAAACACTGCTACCCAAATTGTATTGGTTTTGATGGTAATGATAGAAAAAATAATTCCTACATAGCTTATGCTCCCTACTCGCATCAAAATACCTATAGGATCTGAAAAATCCGAAGTTAGGATGTGCAAGACTGCCCATATTAGATTCGGCAGGACAATCGCAGCTTTTATACCCCATTTCTTTTCTACTAATCCCAACGCAACCCCTCTAAACACAAATTCTTCTGTAATGGAAGCACCTAAACCTATAAAAAAGAAGGTTTGTGCAAAGGTATTGAAGGTTTGGAGTGGTGATAAGGAATTTATAACCAACTCTCCTTTGACAAAAAACACATAACTTAGCACAACAAAAGATACCAAACCTACTCCTGAAAGGATTGCAAATAGGTTCAAAGTTGGTTTATCAATCCGAAAATCTGACAAGCCCAAGTTAAAACCTTTCTTCACTAGGGCTTTCAGTGATAATGTTGTGACTAAAATGTAGAAGAATGCGATTATTATCATTTGTAAACCAATGTTTATATCAGATAGTATAAAAGCCAAGGGTAGTACCACGAAGGCTTGTATTAAGAAATGTGCAACAAAGCACAAAAAGAGAAAGAAACATATTTTCTTATTGGATATTGTTGTTAAATCCATACTGTACCTCTCATTCTAACTCCTCGGTTGCTTCAGGTTGATACTCTAAAATGTCCCCAGGCTGACAGTTCAACGCCTTGCAAATCGCCTCTAGTGTGGAAAGTCGCACTGCACTGGCTTTCCCTGTTTTTAATTTTGATAAGTTAACATTAGAAATTCCCACTTTTTC
Organism: Eubacteriales bacterium; assembly: GCA_044432725.1. Classification (GTDB taxonomy): domain Bacteria; phylum Bacillota; class Clostridia; order Oscillospirales; family Oscillospiraceae; genus JAWXUK01. The sequence goes on along the minus strand of JAWXUL010000043.1, from coordinate 12,296 downwards.
TGAAAGTGTGTTCAGTGACATCTTTCTGTCTGCCATCATACGGTCAAGCCTAATAATAATTGGCATAATTCACTCTCCTTAAACTGTATCATCAGATTCTTCTTGCAAGTGGCTTGCATACTTCATTTGGTGAGAAAGTCCGATTAAAAGTGTTGCTATTATTGTAGAAACAGGGTCTAATAGGTAGTGTGACACACTGTTACACACCCCAACGAGCATCAGCAAATAATACACACCGCAGTTTCGATAGTAGGTAAATATCCAAAAAAGTAGTGCTAAAAACATAACTGAAGTACTACATTCTCCACCAAAAGGAATTTCTTTTTGCCACATGGTTTTAAATAGTTTTGTGACTACAAACATACTACATAAAAAGAAAAGATGTGGTATGAGTTGGTAGAGTATTCCATACACAATGTAAGTTTGTTTCGGATTTTCTATCACAAAATCTGCAAAACCTTGCTCTAAAGGGGTGGTATATTCGCTTACGTCAAAAGAAACTTCCAGTATTTCTGTGAAAATGTCTTTATACTGCAAAAAAGCCACCGATTTATAAGAAGACGTCGCAATTTCACTGCTGAAGTTTTCTGGCGGTAAGGTTCCGTAATATCCTAGTCTACCGATAAAAATCAAAATGCATAATACTGTCCCATAAAGAAAAAAGCGAGTAATTTTGTAAAGATCCTTATTACACTTGCTTACTTCTGCTTTTGTTGTTAAGGGAGGAATAAGTTGCTGGATAAATTTTTTCATAGTCGTTGACCACCTTTCCATTTCATTGTAACAGGTGAATTTATCTTTGTCAAGAGTTTTTTAATGTTAATCATTAAATTTTTACTTTTATTTATCAACAACTTTCTGTGCTTGCTGTCTTAACATTTCACGACTTTGGAATGTATTGGAAAGTGAGTTAAAAAAATCTCTATACATTTCACACACAGGTTACGTCTTCTAAGTTTTCACGGAAAGCTTCCTCTTGACAAATACTCAAATTTTCCATACAATAAAAAAGTTATAAATTCTGCGACAGATTCCTCTCTCAATCCGTACTATATATATGAGGGACAGAAAGGAGGACAACATGAAGGATGAAGAGATCGTCCGTTTATTTGAGCAACGGCAAGAAACAGGCATTGCTGAGGTAAACAAAAAATATGGGAAGTTATTTCATAAACTTGCCCATAATATCCTGAATAACCGTGAAGATGCAGAAGAATGTGTGCAAGATACCTATTTAGGTGCATGGGAATCTATCCCACCAGAAGTACCAAAATCCCTAAAAAATTACCTTTGTCTAGTGGTGAGAAACCTATCTTTGAAGAAATTTCAACACAATTCAGCACAAAAAAGAAATAGTTTCTACGATGTTGCTTTAGATGAACTTGCTGAGATTCTGACAACCAATGAAACACCTGAAGATGACTTGATTTTGAAAGAATATCAAGAAAACCTGAACAAATTTCTTATTCTGCTAGACAAAGAAAATCGCAGTATTTTTCTGCTTCGTTATTGGTATGGAGAATCTATTTCTGACATTGCCACACAGTTTCGCTGTAAACCCAACGCAATTTCTTCTCGTTTGAAGCGAACACGGAAGAAATTAAAAGAATTTTTAGACAAATTGGAGGAATCAACATGACAAGAGAACAAATTTCAGAAATCGTAAGTGGTGTGGATATGGACTTGGTAGCAGAAGCGAAAACCACACATCGCCTTTACTCCCCTAAAAAAATGGTGGTGATAGGGGTGGCAGCAGCATTGAGCCTTTCCTTAGTGGCATGGACAGGAAATATCGTGGTGAAGCACTTGGCTTTGGGCGGAACTTATACAGAAAACCATGACCCTCTCACAGACACAACATCTGGTACTGTCAGTACCACCATTGGTGACGAAAACGCTGTGTATGAGGTAGTGGATGGGGAAATTTTCTTTATTTACAATGGAAACCGTGAAAATATCACAGAGCAATGCTCGGCAACGGACTTTTTCGCCTATGAAGAGGTGGACGAAGATGGAAATGGTTTTGTCATCTTGGTGGGTGGCTCGGAAGGAAATCTTGGTCAATTTGCTTACAACTTTGAAAACGGCAGACTGTTTTCTGGTACTGGATCCTTTGATGGTGATGGTGACATTGCAGAAGGTCAAAACGAACCCACTTGGCAAAAGAATGCCAGAGAAATCTACAAAGAGAAGTTTCTTCCCTAATTTTTATCAAACTGGGCAAAAAGATTCCCTCCTAAGCCTTTTTATTGGCTTGGGAGGGAATTTGTTTCTTTTGAACAAAATATATCATAGTTTTTGAAAAAAAGTCTGATATATTACAATATTTCGATAGAAAGAATAGCATACTACTGATTTTCTTCTGTTAAGAATTGAAATCTCCACCCCAAAGTGGCATATTTGCAATATACTCGCTCTCAATGGCTGGAACATAATACGCACCATAGTTACTGAAGCCTTCCACTTTTTGCTCTTGCAATTCCACATAGAAGCGATAATATGGCACAAAATTCTTCGAAGTTGTAGAAGAACGATAAACCAACTCCACTTTTTTAATGGTGTCAATATCTTGGAATTCCTCTGGCACGTTGGTGACGTAATTCCCATTATCCATCAAATCTCTTGCTTCTTGGACTGAAATCAGTGGGTAATTTCCCAGTTCTTCGCTTAAATCCATGGTTTCTCTGCGAACGAAGTCAAGTTGACCCTCATCGTTACAGTAAAAATGAGTGACGTGGAACTGATGATTGAGTAAGCTATCTGCTTCTGATTCTCCCTGCTCATAGAAAGAAATACTGTACATTTGCTCGCCAAGATAGTTGTAATCTCCACCAGAAATGTTCAAAACTGGCTTTTCCATATCGATAATAGCAGAATAATGTTCCAGAAGATACTCGCCCACTGCTTCCAACTGTTCATAAGTTGCATAATGAGTGAAAACCAAAGGTTCAGGCAAGGTGACAGGGGTGGCGAAGTGAATTTCTGTGCGATAGTCATTGATGACCTCCACTTTATAATTCTCATCTTCCAGACAGAAACGACTTGCGTTAAAATAGCCTTCTGGCAGTTCTTCACCATATTTTTCTGCGATTTCTTTCTGTGCTTCTTCATCAGGTACATCATCAGTTATGGGCAAATTTTCCACGTCCATTCCCAATAAAGAGCCAGTTTTCAGCAAGGTTTCCTCCATCCACTGATAGTCCGTGTTTGACTGAATAAACTGACTATCATAGTTTAAGGGATTTTCAAAGACAGGCAGGTGGCCCAGTTCCCAATCCTTGCTCCAAGGGTTTCCAGTGACAATATCACTGACATTATAGGCAAGATAGCCCTCAAAACCCATTGCTCCTTGCTCAAATTCCAGTGTAATTTGTGGTAGATTGTCCTGTGGAACAGAAATTTCTTGTCCATCTCGCTCTCCAAGGAGGAAACTCCCTCCGAATAAAACAGCAAAACTAGCTGCGATTCCTAACATTGTATTCATCTTTTTTCTCCTTTTCATCTTGTAATAGTCCGTGTTTTCTGCTTTTTCTATACTTGACATCGCATTTTGAATCAACTCATCGTCAATATCAGTCAATGCTTCAAAGAGTTGTTTTCCTGTCATAAAAAATACCCCTCACTTTCAAAATGCGACTTCAACTTGTTCCTTGTCCGAAAGAGCATAGATTTTACTTTGCTCTGGGAAAAGCCAAAGTCTTTCGCCAATTCTTCCATAGATTTTCCGTACCAGTAGCGAAGAATAAAGATATTTCTTTGTGTTTCTGGCAATTTCCACAAAAATTTGTTCAAAACCTCACTCAAACCAAGTTTAGAATCAACTGCTTCTTCTGTGGGATTTGGGATACATTCCTCCATTTCCTCTGTTAAAACAACAATATTTGCATATCGTTTTTGGGTATGTTGCTTATTGTAGAGGTTAATAGAGTGATTCCGTGTGATTTTTGCTAAGTAGGAGAACAAATAGGTTTTGGGATTGTGAGGTGGGATTGATTCCCAAGCTGACAAGTAGGTATCGTTCTCACACTCTTCAGCATCTTCGTGATTTTGAACGATACGAAGTGCGATTCGCTGTAGTTTCTTCCCATAATTATCCTTTGTTTCTACGATAGCTTGTTCATCTCTTGCAAAAAACAGTGCGACTAATTGCTCATCGGTCATGGCTGAAACCTCCTTTCACTTTTTAATACAAGATTCAGAGGGAGTTGGTTGCATATATTTATAAAATTTTTATGTATTCAGAAAAAGCCCTCAACCACAGAAACTGCAGTCAAGGGCTTTATATCATTTACTATCCCAACCATACCAAACCTTAGAAAAATCACCTTTGGCAAGGTCATCAGGGTGAATCATCCAACGAGCAATCCCCTCATTTCCCCAATTTAACCCGCCTTGTTTCAATTTCTTGCTGGAAAGTTGGAACAAAAGCACATAGTCACGGAGTTCTGGAAACCCACTTTTTCGTGGGTCTTCTTGGAGAAAAGTGGGATAACCTAAGAATTGAGCATCGTTTTCCTCAATATCAGACAGGAATCTATTCGCTTTCTCTTCTGAACGAGAAAAGTTTTTTGCTGGGGTGAGAATATCGTCAAAAACATTGGTAATCGGCTGGTCTGGATAGGCTTGGTTGTATATTTCTACCAAATGTTTGGAATAATTCACGTCTTTGAGGCATGGACATTCAGACTTGAAGAATCCAATTTTAAGTTTATATTCATTGCTCCAAGATTTTTCCAGAGGAAATTGCAAGTCACCCTCTAAATCTACCTCCGAAAACAACTCTGTTACGGCTTTTTTGGTCAGTGATGGTTGGATATTGGGATAATAAATCACACGAGCATTTTCCTCTGAGCAAGGGTTCTGGAAGTCTGCTCCATAATTTTCATCCATACCAATCCAAAATTGAAGAATTCCCTCTTTATATGGCAGAGGACAATCTGGAAATTCAGAGAAATTCACTTGAGCAATCATCAAAAGTGGCTCCCCTTTTGCATTTCTGGGAATTTTCCCACCTTTTGGCATATAAGGACAGCCCCCTAATTTGCTGCCTTTCAGTGTCGCACCTTTCAAAAAGTTCAGTGTGTAGTTTTGATATTCCTTAAAGTGAACAGCTTCGTCTAATCGGTCTACCAAGTCTTTGTATTTTCCTTCTAAAAAATTCTGTTCCAATACATCTTTCAGGTTTTCTAAACTGGAATCTACTATTTGAGTGTAATATTCATCTAAAAAACCACGTCCCTTTTCATTGACAAGATTTTTGTGCAAAGAGATACTTTCATCAATGCCATCTTCTAGCAACTCCAATCCGTCCTCGTTCAACATCTCTTTTTCTTTCAAAAATGCGAAAATGACTGTGAATTTCGCCACAATTTCTTCTTCACTGACACCATTTTCTATGTGCCAAATGGCTTTATCGTATGCCAAAATTGAAGAACCTCCGTCTTCGCTTTCTTCTGTTTCTTCTTTTCGCCACATCGCCTGATTGCTCCCAGTTTCATAACTAATCAGACAATAATGAGGACATTCGCTACTGTCCTTTCCGTGCTTTTGTCCCCACGCATTTTCTGGCACATACAGTAGAGCTTCAAATTCCATACTCCAAACCTTGCTATTTTTACCTGACTTCACATCTTCATAGTATTTTTCCCCATTGATGAGAGCCACACATCTGGCATATAAAAAGCCGTCATCACTGGAATGCCCACTTACTTTTACATATTCTTCAAAGTTTTTTCTGGTATCAAGGTCATAGAGTAGCTTGGTCATCTGACTACCAAACTGAAATATTTGTATATCGTCTAAACTTGCCAAATAGTCCACCACAGGTTTTAGGACTTTTTCGGAATCCCCGTCACCCTTGGTACGCCAGTCACATTTTTTCATAGTTTTCCAAAAAAAATGAAATTTACTCACTAAAATAATTCTCCATTCCTTGTTTTATTCCTTCTTCCAAGGAAATCCCCTTCACCAAACTGAGGATAATTGGATTGTTAGGTAATCCATTGAACGTACGCCTAGACACCTCTAAATTCGGCATTTCTCCTTGAATATAGTCCTTTTCCTGAAACAAAACCATATCAGGAGCATATTCTCGCAACAAATCAAAGACTTTCGTGAAATCTTCTCTCGATTCCTCGGTATATTGGTAATTGCTGTCCTCGAACTCTTTTGCGGTGCGATCATAGTGAGGTGTGCGTTCCAACACAGTTTCACAAGCTACCATGATACCAGATTGTCCTAAAGTAGATTGACGATTGCAGTCAAAACTTAGGGGGTTGGCACCCAAAGCAAGCATTCTTTTTAGGATAGTATAGCTTTCTTCTGCTGATTCTTGTGAATTTTCTTGACGAAATCCCTCCCCAGAGAAATTTCTCGGAAAAAATCGACTATGGCGAATTGCCGAACGGATGGCATCGTGAACCACAGGAGCAATCCAAATATTGGCACATTCTTCCGCCTCCATAAAGTTCACATCAGCACCTAAATCCAACAAATGATGTTGCATGGCGAAGTTGTTGCACTTGATTGCCACCTGCAACAATGATTGCCCATCGTCTTTTTTTGGTGGTTGCTTTGCCACGCAAGAAATCAGGTCAGGCTTTTTCTCCAGAATAGCCTTTGCCGTTTCATGGTCATATTGGCGAATTGCCACAAATAGTTTTTTCATAAATTCTCCTTTTTATACCAGCTTTTTCCATACTGTTACATAATTCTACCTAAATTATACCATGGTTTTCAATAAAAAACAATCCCAGATAACACCGAAAAGGTATCATCTGGGAGAGATTTATTTCTTGTGCTGGGAAGAAATTATTCCAAAATCACCACAACATCGCCCACAGTGACGGAGAAAATATCTTCCAGAGGGATAATTTCATCGAAAATATCAGATTTATGTGCTAAAATATAGTCTTCTTTCGGTGCCATACCACCACTTTGATTACTACAATCTAGCACAGTACCATCTTTCAGAGTGAAAAGAAGTTCGATGCCAGCCCAGTATAATTGATGTTCTGCCTGACTGCTTGTAGAAGTTCCACCAAATTCCACAGGTTTCACCACTGTATCAATAGTATAATTCACCAAGTAACCGATGGGCGAAACTTGAATAGAATCTATGGTAAAGTTGACACCATCACGAACAAAAGACTCATTCACATCTAAATATACAGAGGTATCTTCATAATTCAGTTGGAATTTCATATCCCAGTTCCCTTTCACTAAGGTTTCTTTTTCGCCATTTTCGGAAAAATAGTATAAATCTTCAAAACTAGCTGTCACTGTTTCCCCTTGAGGAATGTCTACGTCATAGGTTTGCATTTGAATTAAGCGGTAATGTCCGTCATCACTATTTTCAAAGTAAGTTGTCCCTATACTTCCACCAAAAACTGGTATACGAATACCTGCGTTCCAAAAATCCAAGTGCCAAGCAGGTTCGTTCACGAGCTCATCAGGAAGTTCCAGAGGAGAGCCGTCCTTTTGTGCCACCTTGAATACCACACACACGTTGTTTTTATCACCGATAATTGCCTCAGCCGTGATAGTAACACCTTTATCCGTGTCACTTGCGTTCAAAGGGCGACCAATTTGGTCAATAATTTCCGTTTGTGCCACAGAACCACCGAAAATTGGGGCGAAAATCTCGCTGACAGGTTGCAAGATTCCAGTAGCATAAGCTGTGCCAGAGAGAATGCACAGGCAGGCAGCCACTCCAGCATATTTTGCCATGTTTACTCCTTTTTTACTTTCTTTTCCCTTTTCTTTGATACGTTTCATCATGTTTTCTTTCCCTTCCTTGGTAAAACGGACTTGTTCCATCTGGATTTCATACTCTTTCTTGTATTGTTCCATCGTCTTGTCCTCCTAGTAAAATTTTTAGTTTTTCTCGACCTCGCACCAAACGAGTGCGAATGGTGGGGGCTGGCGTTTTCAGGATTTTCCCTATCTCATTGGCTGTATAACCCTCAAAATAGTGGAGATAAATGGTGATTCTGTACTTTTCCTCTAGCTGATTCACTGCAAAAAGGACAGTACCGTCACTTTCTTCAGGTGCTACCACATCTTCACAAAGTTCAAGGGGAGATATGGTTCTGTGATGTGCTGATTTCAGGTAGTCTTTACACAAATTCACGGTCATTCGCATGATATAACCTTTTTCGTGAGTGCTATCCTGAAATTTTTGATTGCCTACATACAATTTTTCCAGAACGGATTGGGAAATATCCTGTGCATCATGAACATTTTTCAAATAGCTATAAGCCAGTCTTAGTATGGTGTCAGCATATTGCTCTATCAAATATTCCAGTTGTTGGTCTGTCATGGTGCTTGCCTCCTTTCTACTAGGAATACGATTCAGGAAGGGAAATAGTTTCAAATTTTTTGAGATTTTTTAAATTTCCTCTTGACAAGGTAAATCTAGTGATGTATAATTTAGTCAATGATATTATTTTGAAAATAGTATTATTAAGAGAATAGGAGGTGGAACATGACTTTCCCAGTATCTGCAAAACTCTTGGATGCTTGTGTTCTTGGTATTTTGCAGAAAGAAGATACTTATGGATATGATTTAACGCAAAAAGTAGGTCAATCCATCAATATTTCAGAATCTGCTCTCTATCCAGTTCTTCGTAGGCTTTCAAAAGATGGTTTGCTCACCACTTATGACAAGCAATTTGATGGACGGAATCGGAAATACTACCGCATCACAGAAGAGGGTTTGCATAAACTTGAATTTTTCAAAAAGGAATGGATTACATTCACGTCAACCATCGAAACCATATTAGAAGGAGAATTGAACCATGAATAGACAAACTTTTCTCAAAATTTTAACCAAAGAGATTAGAGGTTTGCCCAAAGAGGAACAAAAAAATGCACTGGAATACTATAATGAGCATTTTAATGAGTGTGAAAATGAAGAAATCGCCATTTAAAATCTTCCTCACCCCAGTGAAATCGCCCAAAATTTGTATAATGAATTAGGCATCGAAAAATATCCAGCAAGATATTACTCTCCACTTGCCATCACAGGAATCGTGGTGGTGACTATATTGTTCGGACCCTTAGGCTTCGGTTTGTTTGTCGCTCTTTTTTCTCTCATTGTCATTGTACCTATTTCTATGGTCATTGCCACTGGAATCACGGCGATTTCCAGTATTATCGTCATTTTTCCAGCCATTTTCACCGATCTTCCCAGTGCTATTTCCTTTTTGGGGATAGGTATTTTATCTTTTGGCAGCTGTATGCTATTTATAAAGATAACACAATTTACATTTGGGCTGTTTGTTTCCCTTTGGAAAAACACCTTACAAGTGCTTAGGGGGTACTAATATGAAAATCTTAGAGAAAAAATTATATTGGAGTATTTGTGTTGGAGCGATCATTTTTGGTGGAATTTTGCTCGGAATCGGTGTTTCTCTTGGTGGTGCTACAAGTTTTAGCATAGGTTCCAACGGTTTGCAGTTCTATAGTATGTTTTCTAACCACCCAATCGGAAATTTCGATTTGCAATTTGCAACGATAGAGGAGAAAGTCACTGCCATTCAGTTGGAAAGTGGCTTGGGTGATGTCATTTTTACCTCTGGGGACACACTCACGATTTCTTATTATGGAGATGTTAGCTATAAAATCAATAATAATACCTTAGAAGTAGAATCTTCATGGAACAAATTAAATAGTTTTGGCATACGCATGACTAATTCCGACGTTGGTTTTATAGAAATCACAGTACCTCAGTATGTGAATTCTATAGAGATTGACTCATCAGGACGGATTACCTTATCTGACTTGAATTTATCCGAAATAGACATCGAAGCATCACTTGGAGACATACTAATGGAAAAAATCACGGCAAGCCAAGTGGAATTAAATGCAAATTTGGGAAATGTGACTCTGAATTCTTGTGTATTTGACGATATAAGTGCTGAATTAAATATGGGAGCTTTTACTTCAAAAAATCTGGATATTTTAACATCAGGAACCTTAGTCAATCGAATGGGAGCCATGGAAATTGACCTAGTACAAGAGGAAAGTGCGTATCTTTTTACAACGAACATGGAGATGGGGGTATTATCCATCAATGGTGGCAATAGAATCACCTCAAATGGTGACATTTCAATTTTTGTCGAAACCTCTATGGGATCCGTCAACATTACTACGAACTAAACTAAGAAAAGCCTTTACCGTTCAAAAGATGGTAAAGGCTTTTTTTGCGTATCTCGGGTCTGGTTATCCATTTTCAGCTTGCTGTATATGATCCCGTATTTCCGTTTCCCACTCCAAACAATATTCGTAACTTTTTTTCATAAAATCCTGTATTTTCATCGAACGATACATATTGAAAAGTGTTTCTAAAATAGGAATCTCCTCAATTTTCATAGTATAGAAGTAAGAATAGGCACATCCTTCTTCAAAATAGGGGTTAATTGTGCTTAATCTTTCGTCCCTCATGATGCAATCCACTACCATTTCACTTAAAATCCATTTTAAATGAGGTGTTTCGTATTCAGAAATATCATCATCAAAAAACTCGTTCCAAACATGAAACCAGATAAAATGTATGATTTCATGGAGTGCAATCCCCAAAGCACCTTTTTCGCTACATTGATAAAAAACATCAAAAGAATGCTCCGACAAATACCTTGGACAAATAGGGAAAAAGGAAATATTCCCTTTCGTATCATTGAAAATCTCTTTTAAATCAGTATCAAAAGCGTTTTCTAGTGCATCAATTACTTGGTTTTTATGAAGTTCCCAATGACTTTCATAATATTTTAATTTTTCAGACAGTAAACTTTCTTTATCTTCACATAATTTCTCGAAATAAGTAGTAAGAAAAATTCTTTTCTTTTCTAAAGATAAAACTTCAAATTCTCTGCGGTTAATATCAGGATAATATTCAAAAAAGACATCTGACCAATAAGGTGCTTGATTTTCATCTACAAATTCCAGTGTAATATCAACACAATCTGAAATATTTTTTAGTTGATAACTTAAATCCATATTACCTCACATAATCCGCCTCAATCAGTGGCAACACTTTTGGATTCAAGCCAATCCAAGCCACGGCATAAAGCATAAGTAATTCTACATCGTCCTTGCTGGTGTTTTTACTGATTTTTTTCGTGATTCGTTCTACTTGTTCCAGCATTTCCTCTTCCAGTGGCTCTCCAGACTTCAAATATTCGCCAAAAGTCTTTGCCATCAGCTTGAAATCATTGCACCAGTTCATACCACCATTATTCAAAATCTCGTTAGACAATCTACCAATCAGGCGAATACATTCCCCCTGCCCAGACTTGGCTCGTCCACTTCCGGGAACAAGAAACTCCCATAAATTGTTGTAAATATCAGTAGGTTTCTCACCAATTAAAGCAATATCAGAAATGCCATCGTGTTTTTTTACTTCTTCTGGGGTATCGAGACCCATCAAAGCAAACAGTTTTTCATAAGCAACTTGACTTTCTTCCACAAATTCCTTATTGGTAAGGGAATCTTTCCGAAAAGCAAAATCCTCGCATTTTTTCGTGATGGTTTCTTTTGCCTTCTCTGTCAGGTTCGCCCCTTTTCCTAACATAAATTCAGTCAAAGTAAGTGTTTTATCCAAAGTCGAACAGTCATAAATCAAGGCATATTCCAAGGGGGTGCTAGGTATTCCCAAGATAGTTTTGTCAGACATCAAGTTGATGTCAAAGCCATAGCCTATCAATTTATCCATCGCCACTTGATTGCCCCATCGTGCAGTTGCGTGTAATAAAGTCAAACCACTCTTATCTTTAGCGAAAATATCTGCTCCCAATTCCACAAACAGGTCAAAATTATCCTCATTGGGGGTAACTTGCTTGAAAATCGGTGTTTCATCGTACTTATCTTTATATTCAATGTCACAGCCTTGCTCTTTTAACCAAAAAGCAAACTCACGGGTGAGTGGTCTGCACCCAAAGGCGTTTGTATCACCTTTTCTTGCATTAATGTCACACTTTTTGAACACATTTTTGAATGCTTCAAAATCACCACTGTTTAGAATAGACTGAAAATCGTCTACCAATGTTACTCTTTTCTTTGCCATTATTTTCTCCTATCTTTTTTGACTGTTATTTTTTTAGATTATCACTTTTCATATTCAAACAACTCTTTCCCCAACTTCACGCCTTCGGGAAATTGAATCTCTTTCAGCTTATTACATTTGATAAAGGCTTGATCTTCAATTTCTTTCAAATTCTCTGAAAAAATAATTTCTGATAGTCTTTTGCAAGAATAAAAGGCGTGTATTTTTATCACTTTTAAGGTAGAGGGCAAGG
>JAWXUL010000042.1:0-14867 GCA_044432725.1 Eubacteriales bacterium | reverse complement strand
CAAGTGGGATATATCCTACTATAATAGTATCGTGGAGGTATCTTATGGAGCAATTTGAGATTATCCCTTTTGTAAAGGAGAATGGTTCTGTCCCTGTTTTTGAGTTTATTGAAGCACAAAACCCAAAAATGACAGCGAAAATATACGGAGAGATTGATTTGTTGCAAGTGCAAGGCTTCAATTTAGACACAAAACACTCTAAGCACCTAGACGATGGTATTTTTGAGCTGCGCATCCAGTTCTCCAACGATATTTCAAGGGTTCTTTACTTCTTCCATACAGGCAAGAAGATTGTACTGACCAATGGATTTATAAAAAAGACAAGGAAAACTCCACCAGAGGAGATTAGGCGAGCCAAACGATACCGAACCGAATTTCTAAAAAGGGAAAAGGAGAAATCATCATGACCTATGAAGAAATGAAAGCAAAATCTATGGAGAACCCAGAAGTCAGAACAGAGTACGAAGCCTTGCAACCAGAATTAGAGTTAAGACGTATCATTTACCAAGCACGGATGGAGCAATCTTTGACCCAGCAACAGCTTGCCGATGCAACAGGGATTCATCGGACGGATATATGTAAATTGGAGCAGGGGAACAGCAATCCCAGTTACAAAATGCTTCAACGGATAGCCGATGGCTTGGGCATGAAAATGAAGCTGGAGTTCATACCAAAGTAAAATTTGGAAAGACGTTGTTTTCACAAAAAATAACGTCTTTTTCTTTGTTTTTCCCCTTCGCAACCAAAACGCAACCAATATTCTACAAATAGTTGCTAGACAAAAACCAAGGAAATCTGGTAAACTAGATAAGAAATCAGATGAAGAAAGGGGTGTGGCTGATGAATGGTTCCAGTTCACTTATCATCGCTCATGGGTTTCTCCTACTGGCTTGGGGGATTTTATTGGTAGGGTTTGTGTACATCATGTTTTTGTTTGGGAAAGCCCTTCGCAAGTACATCAAATCCAGTGAGGTACGGCAAGAGAAAAGCCAGACCAAACAATCCTTGGGCAAATCCTTGAAGGGACACCGTACCAACAGCAAGATGACCCAAGAGTTTGTTGCCGAAACCCTTGGAGTCAGCAGGCAAGCCGTGTCCAAGTGGGAGAACGGAACATCAGACCCAAGCACCTCCAATCTGGTGGCACTGGCGAAATTGTTCGGCATTGCCCCAGAGGAGTTAATCAAAGAAATAGGGGACAACAATGCAGTTTCCAATAAATTGTAAAACAAATCAAGAAAGAGGTGTTTTTTATGAAAAAAGCAAAAATCAACAACAAATTCCTGTTTTTTATGGCGATGGTCAATATCCCTATCGCTGGGGTTCTTTGGCTTGCTGCTCCCCACTATGGAGCGATGGCAAGCGTTATGGTTTTGATGGCTATCACGTTCAGTTGTCAATTCTCGGAAAACTGGGGAGATGTCGTGGCTCGCTCTATTGCATTCTGCTTGAAAAAAGGACATATTCCATTAAATATTATCATTTTTGCATGGTTCATTCATGATTTTATGAAAAATGGTAGTATCACCATCGGTCCTATTGGTTTCGGTATTTGGGTTAGTGCTTGCCTGATTCATGCTGGAATAAAAACCAAAGAAAACTTTTCTAAAAAGATGGCTGAATAGGGCTACTCAACACTCTGTTGTGATAATTGGGGTAATCTTGATAAAAAACGATACAAAGAATGTGAATTTATGAAAAACCGACAACTAGAACTGCTGATATACCTACTTCAGCACAAGAAAACCACCCAACAGGCACTTGCCGACCACTTCGAGGTGAACCGAAAGACCATCGAGCGAGATATTGACAGGCTATCCTCCATCGGAATCCCTGTTTACTGTCAGCAGGGGGCAGGTGGTGGGGTGATTTTGGACGAAAATGACTAATTTGACCAAAGCTTTTTCACGCCCGAGGACATCGGCTACATCATCACGGCACTGCACATCGCCAAGACCTTCTCGGCTAACCCTCAAAATAACGAGGTTTTCCAGAAACTTGTGCTGATGAACCCAGAATTGACCTCCTTTTTCCAAGAAAATGTGAGCCGTCACCTGTTTTTAGACCTCTATGCTCCACCAGTGGACTTTGACAAGGATATTTTTACCCTGATTAACCATTGTTTAGACTTAAAAGTATATGCCACCATAAATGACGTGTTTGAAGTCGTGCCTTTAGGCTATGTCTACAAGATTGACGGCATTCACTTATTTTGCTATAAAGATGATTATAAACTACTGAAAACAGCTGATATTCCCTCTTTTGTTCCAACGGAAGTGGAGTTTCAAGGAGAGTACATCTCCTATGACCAATGCCAAAATAAATTTCAAAATCTTTTTTGAACTAGACATGCTGTGTCGCATTTACTGTGGTAGAATAGGCTTATCAATAAATTTTTGAGAAAGAGGTGTTGTCTTATGAAATTGACAATCAACAGAATTTGCTATTGGATTTTTATGGTGTCTGGTCTTTTGGTGATGTATGGAGGGTACCAAAGAGCATACCACGATGGTGACTGGGGGATTTTTGAGGGACTTCAACCTCATGCTCTAGCATTGCCTTTGCCAGTGAAAATTGGGATTCTTGCTTTGTTTACGGCTATTTATTTGCCCATTGTTTACCGAGCATTCCAGTATGGAAAAAACAAGAACAGCTAAATCCCCTCTTTACAACAGTAAGGGGCAAGGTAATTCATCAGAACGGACAAGGAAAAGAAAGGATTGATTTTATGAAAATGAATGTTAGAAATAAGCCACTCCTTGCGTTAGGTGTGGTCATGGCTATCGTAGGATTTTACCTCATTGTACAGTTGCCATTGGTGGGTTTCCTTGTGTTTCCAGTGGGCTGTCTGGCTATGCTCTTTAGTCATGAACTTCCAGAAGAACCACAAGAAATGTCGAAAATGGGTCATTTTGTAGGAAGTTGTTATGAATTTATCATCAAAAGATTAGATGTTATTGTAACAGTTTTCTTTGAGGTTCTTTTTGCATACGGCATTCTCTTTTCTGGGGAACGCAGTGCGATAGATAAAGGGATTGTTCTTGCTTGGATTCTGATGACAGCACTGTATACCATCTTGAAAATGGGGTGCAATGGTCAATTTGCCAAAGAAATTCGTAAGGAAGGGACAATTATTTACTGGACTTTCCAAGGAATCTTTGCATATATGCTGTTTTTCACTGGGGAACGTACAGGCATTGAAACAACAGCACTCATTTCTTGGGTCACTTGTGTCACCCTGTTTGTTGGGGCTAGTGTCTTCAAGAAATACAAAAAACTCAATTCGATATAATCTCCACCCCCCTTGCAACAGCGAGGGGATGGGGATTCCTTCCAACGGACACAGACAAGAAAGGGTGATTTCTATGATGAACAAGAAAAAAGAACAAGGCTTGGGGACTGGCAAGGTCGTTTCCTTGCTGATACTGGGGATTTTGACAGCATGGTATGTTCTACCCTTGCTGGGTGTCCCTAATTTGGTTGAATTGATTGAACTTTTGACCTAGATTGGTCGATAATTTTGAGAAAGAGGTGGAGTTTATGAAAAATAATAAATCCAACAAGGCTTTTGCTCTGGCACTCATATCTAGTGCTTGTACTGTGCTTGCCGTGTGTAATGCAGAGAATCTCAATGTATTTCAAGGATTTTTCGGTATCCTTGGGATAGTGACAGCAATATGTTGGTCTCGTTTTTTCGCACTAAACAGAAAAACAGGGGACACAGAAGAATGTGTTCTGGATAAAACCAAGTTGTTTGTATTTCGTATCACGGAACTGGCTTCCATGTGGATGGTCGTAGAAAGCGGACGTTACTACATTGCAATTCTATACGGACTGATTCTGTTTTGTGTGGAATATTTGATTTACAAAGGGACTCATCTTACCAAATATCAAGATGAAAAATAGAAAATTGTACCGATAATCCCCCCTTGCAACAGAGAGGGGGATTTTTTCTACCTATCCCCCCAACTCTGCCCACTCCTTCTGTCTTGCTCCTGCGTCCTCCGTTGCTCCTCCTGTTGACAAAAGGCTTCAAAGTCCTCCACTCTGTTCATCGGCTCTAGGTATTTACGGATGACGGACTTCAACCACGAAAACTTCTCTTCAATCTTCCGAATCATGCCCTCTGCAATCCCCATTGCCATCTCTTTCGCCTTTTCCAGAATCAATCTGGACTGGTTATCCATCATGTATTTGGCTTCGTCTCGAAACTCCTGCGCTTCCCGATGCAACGGCTCTATCTGTGCTTCCTTCTCCTTGAGATTATTCCATCCCACAACAACCTTTTGCTGTTCTTCCATTGCTTTCATCACATTATCATAGGCTTCGTTTCCTATATTCTGCGTTTTTTCTAACATACTTGCATGATAACTCTGAACATTCTTATCCCCAAACAAACCTTTTTTAATCTCCGAAGCCCTCGCCTTGCTATCCAAGACTTCTTTCAACTGAACAGCAGCCACCTCAATCTGTTGGTTGGCATTTTTCAATTTTCTCTCTGCTTGCTTGGTCTGTTTCTCCACTTTATCTTTCTTTTTCTCTAAAACAACAAGATTTTCTTGAACTTCATCTAGTTGTGAAGTAACCTGCTCCACTTCACGTTCCATTCCATTCAATTTGTCATTGGATTGCTCTAAGAAATTAGAGATTTCAGCACAATCTCCTTGTAAATCCACTTTCATTCGTTCTAAAATAAGACGATCACTCTTTAAGGAATCATTCTGTCCTTGCAAAACTTGAACAGCCTTTGCTAAATGCTCCAAACTACCTTGCTTTTCCCTCAATTCAGCCGAAACAACATCCAAATCACCAGAAACCACGGTCAAATCATGCTCTTTCTGGCTCAATTCCGTCTGAATACAACTCAATTCTAGTTCAACAGCAGAACATTCACCATCCAACTGCTTCTTTTTCTGCTCCAACGCCTTCACTTCAGCCGACAACTCACCCTTGGTCTGTGCCTTCAACTGGGCAATGCTCTTGTTTCCGTCCTTGGTTGCTTCGTTCAAAATCCCAACATCACGTCCAAACACGGCTTCCAAATGAGAGGACAAAGCTGGATGGAACTGCTTCAACTCAATCCGAGATATTTTTTCCTTCGCAGACAACTTGAATCCGTCCCTTTTCTTATCTCGAACCACAGGCACAAAGGCAAAATGCAAGTGGGGTGTTGTTTCATCCATGTGAACATAAGCCGAGATAACATTTTCCTTGCCGTATCTACCCTCCAGAAAGCCGTAGGTGGACTTAAAAAATAAGTCAAGGTCTGTATCTGGCAAATCCTTGGGAGCCGTAACTACCCAATCACAGAACACATTCACGTCCTTTCTGTTGTGGACGTGAATCTCCCCCAACCTCTGATTCAAAAAATCTAACTGAGCCATCTCCTGATGGACAGCCAAATTATAATTCAAACAACTCTTGGAATGGTCAATCTCTTGGTTGCCATTCCTTTCTCCATTCAATCTAGCATAATGACAAAACATCTTCCCCATTGCTGATTTCCCAAATTTTTCACAGTGAGCCAAAGAAACACTCCCTTCAAAACAAGAGAAATTAATTTCTCTCTTCTGCAAAGCAGGAACCCTATTTTCTTTGTAAGACAAATAGGATGCTTGCCACGCACTTCCCCCTCCATCCAACAAAACGGTGGGAACGAACCAATCAAACCCCATTATAACGCAAATAAAACAGGGTGTCAACGGACTTTTAGGAATGGTGTAGCAAGTTATACCATTTTCTACGAAAAGTGGAACTTGCCCACTGAGGTGGGAGGAAGGTGGGAACGAAGAAAGGGCATAAATTTGACCCAAAATCTATGCCCTTTCTTAAAACCTGTACCCTAACCGTCATCCAAAAACAAACAAATCTTACCCAACGAAGCACCTCGTCAATATATTACCCCTACCAACAAGTTTACAACGTGCAGACTAAACAAAAAGACTTAGGCAATAGCCTAAAGGGGGGCTTATTTTATCAATATATTTTTTCCACCTTTTTGCCCAAATTTTACCAATACTTGTACACTGTTTTCTTTGATAATCCTGTTTCCCTTATGCAGTCTGCTTTTTTTTGCCAAGGATTGTTCTCCCTCCACTCTTTCACTCGCTTTTCTTCAGTTGGTCTGCCGTTGCCCTCTCTCCAATTTTCATGGTCGGCATCCCTTGCTGTCCTTGCTATCTTCAAGTGAACTTCTTGCTTTCTTCCATTCCTCTTGTTGGCTGGCATAGATACCCCTGTCAGCTTTTCAATTTCTCGCCTTGGGAACGTAATATAATCTTCGTTGTACATTTCCAATGCTGCGATGATATCCTGTTCTGTGAAGTGGTTCGTTTCTTCTTGTGTCAAAGAATCAAGATAGCCCATCACGGAAAATGCGTCCCTCCTCACTTCGTCCGATGGGATGTTGCATTTCCGTCCGTAGATTGCCAAAGCCATCACGCAGAAGTATCGGTGTCCCACTCTCGCATCCACGAGCAGATGTTTCATCCACCAATCATACAGTCCTCGATGGCAAATCCAATATCCTCGTGGCATTTGCTCCACGATGCGTCTTTGATACCATTCTGGATATTTCTCCTTCGCTTCTTCCATTGGCATTCTAACTTCGTTTTCCAATGCCCTTATCTCTTGCTTGCCACAATATTTTCCTTCTGGTATGAAGTCAAGGAGGTATCGTATAGAGGTTCGTTCTCCATTGCCTAACCTGTACGCACACACAGGATAATCCTCACCCAGCTTGGAGATAGACCCCACCAAGCGAAACCCTTGCATTATCCCTTGATATTGGACTTCTTTGAACTTCGAGGTATAAAGATTCCATAATCGCCCTGTTAATGCGTGCTTAATTGCTCTCAAATACTTCTGATTCTGTGGAAAAAGTGGTATTGGTTCATCAAATACATAGTAAACGTGTACTCCGTTGCCACTGTTGACAATATAGTTCGCCATAGGAAGGTGTTTAATCTGCATTTGGTGAATCAAATCCCTCAAGTGCTTCGGCTCTTGTCCGTCTATGTCAAAGGCTAATGCGTGCAAATAACGAGCGTTTGCTCCTGTCCTATGCTTCCCATAGTAAGAGATAGGGGAGGTGATTGTAAATCCGTCACGGGGCTTTAGGAAGCCTCTGTGGTCATCCGTGACCAATTCACGATAAACTTTCTTTCCGTCATCCAAGATTTCAAGGACAATTCCATTCGGCTTTTGGTCATCATACATCATTTTCCGTTCAAAGGAACCCACTGGGAACAAATCTCGATAAAATTCCTTTGGAGTCACTTTCGTTCCACAAGAATCCAGTTCTTCGTTCTTTAAGTGATACATTTCTTTCGCTTTACTTAGTTTTGCCACTGTTTTCACCTCCACTACGGCTCAAATCCATACCCTACTCTTGCTTTATTGATGGTTTTTTAAGTTTTGACTTCGCTTGCTTTTCTTTTTTCTCTTGCTGGGCGATTGAATCGAAAGTTTGTTGGTTCTCGTCCACTTCCTCCACTGGTGGCTCTGGCTGTTTTTCTGCCGTGCCTGCTTGCTGGGTGGCGAGGACTTTTTCCACTCGGAGCAACATAGCTTGCACTCCATCGGTGACGGACTGGCTCTCCATCAGCTTAGAGATGATGGCTTCTTTCTCTGCCAATGCCGATTTCAGTTTCTCGTTCTCCTCTTTCACGGTGGCTACCTGCTTCACCTCTTGCTCCATGCCGTCCATTCGTTCTTGAAGCAAGGTCAAGGCACTGTCTTTCGCCTTCAGTTGGCTTGAGAATTCCTCGTAGACGGTGGCTCTCAAGTCTTGGTTGGTCTGGAGTGCGTTCATGTAGATACTCACGATAGCCGTTGTGTACTGTTGCATTTGCTCAATTTGGGAGGTGTGACCCTGTACCCCCAACTTCGCTTGCTCTAATTCATAGGTTTGAATCAGCCGTGCTAGGGTTTCTTGTTGGTTTTCCCCCATTGCTTGAGCGATTTCCTTGAATTTTTCCGACGTTTCCTCATCAATTCGGAATGATTTTGGTTTTAATTCTGCCATTTTGCCACGTCCTTTCGGTTTGATACCTCATTGTACCACGGATTACCCCAAAAGTCAATAGTAGTGTAGTGAATTACAACGTAATTTTATGTAATACACAAAATCAAATCAATCACGGAAGTCAAATTGCACCACTTTGATGTCAAATAATCTGCTGTGACATCAAAGTGGTGCAAATTCAAATCATTTTTGTATATTGGAAAGACACAAGTGGGACAATTTCACTCATTTGTCCCACTTGTGTCCCAATTTTGTCCCAGAATTGTCCTTCCGATGTCCCAATGCTGTCACGCTCAAACTCTCTTGGTGGAAACAATTGGCACTTGACAAGTGGGATATATCCTACTATAATAGTATCGTGGAGGTATCTTATGGAGCAATTTGAGATTATCCCTTTTGTAAAGGAGAATGGTTCTGTCCCTGTTTTTGAGTTTATTGAAGCACAAAACCCAAAAATGACAGCGAAAATATACGGAGAGATTGATTTGTTGCAAGTGCAAGGCTTCAATTTAGACACAAAACACTCTAAGCACCTAGACGATGGTATTTTTGAGCTGCGCATCCAGTTCTCCAACGATATTTCAAGGGTTCTTTACTTCTTCCATACAGGCAAGAAGATTGTACTGACCAATGGATTTATAAAAAAGACAAGGAAAACTCCACCAGAGGAGATTAGGCGAGCCAAACGATACCGAACCGAATTTCTAAAAAGGGAAAAGGAGAAATCATCATGACCTATGAAGAAATGAAAGCAAAATCTATGGAGAACCCAGAAGTCAGAACAGAGTACGAAGCCTTGCAACCAGAATTAGAGTTAAGACGTATCATTTACCAAGCACGGATGGAGCAATCTTTGACCCAGCAACAGCTTGCCGATGCAACAGGGATTCATCGGACGGATATATGTAAATTGGAGCAGGGGAACAGCAATCCCAGTTACAAAATGCTTCAACGGATAGCCGATGGCTTGGGCATGAAAATGAAGCTGGAGTTCATACCAAAGTAAAATTTGGAAAGACGTTGTTTTCACAAAAAATAACGTCTTTTTCTTTGTTTTTCCCCTTCGCAACCAAAACGCAACCAATATTCTACAAATAGTTGCTAGACAAAAACCAAGGAAATCTGGTAAACTAGATAAGAAATCAGATGAAGAAAGGGGTGTGGCTGATGAATGGTTCCAGTTCACTTATCATCGCTCATGGGTTTCTCCTACTGGCTTGGGGGATTTTATTGGTAGGGTTTGTGTACATCATGTTTTTGTTTGGGAAAGCCCTTCGCAAGTACATCAAATCCAGTGAGGTACGGCAAGAGAAAAGCCAGACCAAACAATCCTTGGGCAAATCCTTGAAGGGACACCGTACCAACAGCAAGATGACCCAAGAGTTTGTTGCCGAAACCCTTGGAGTCAGCAGGCAAGCCGTGTCCAAGTGGGAGAACGGAACATCAGACCCAAGCACCTCCAATCTGGTGGCACTGGCGAAATTGTTCGGCATTGCCCCAGAGGAGTTAATCAAAGAAATAGGGGACAACAATGCAGTTTCCAATAAATTGTAAAACAAATCAAGAAAGAGGTGTTTTTTATGAAAAAAGCAAAAATCAACAACAAATTCCTGTTTTTTATGGCGATGGTCAATATCCCTATCGCTGGGGTTCTTTGGCTTGCTGCTCCCCACTATGGAGCGATGGCAAGCGTTATGGTTTTGATGGCTATCACGTTCAGTTGTCAATTCTCGGAAAACTGGGGAGATGTCGTGGCTCGCTCTATTGCATTCTGCTTGAAAAAAGGACATATTCCATTAAATATTATCATTTTTGCATGGTTCATTCATGATTTTATGAAAAATGGTAGTATCACCATCGGTCCTATTGGTTTCGGTATTTGGGTTAGTGCTTGCCTGATTCATGCTGGAATAAAAACCAAAGAAAACTTTTCTAAAAAGATGGCTGAATAGGGCTACTCAACACTCTGTTGTGATAATTGGGGTAATCTTGATAAAAAACGATACAAAGAATGTGAATTTATGAAAAACCGACAACTAGAACTGCTGATATACCTACTTCAGCACAAGAAAACCACCCAACAGGCACTTGCCGACCACTTCGAGGTGAACCGAAAGACCATCGAGCGAGATATTGACAGGCTATCCTCCATCGGAATCCCTGTTTACTGTCAGCAGGGGGCAGGTGGTGGGGTGATTTTGGACGAAAATGACTAATTTGACCAAAGCTTTTTCACGCCCGAGGACATCGGCTACATCATCACGGCACTGCACATCGCCAAGACCTTCTCGGCTAACCCTCAAAATAACGAGGTTTTCCAGAAACTTGTGCTGATGAACCCAGAATTGACCTCCTTTTTCCAAGAAAATGTGAGCCGTCACCTGTTTTTAGACCTCTATGCTCCACCAGTGGACTTTGACAAGGATATTTTTACCCTGATTAACCATTGTTTAGACTTAAAAGTATATGCCACCATAAATGACGTGTTTGAAGTCGTGCCTTTAGGCTATGTCTACAAGATTGACGGCATTCACTTATTTTGCTATAAAGATGATTATAAACTACTGAAAACAGCTGATATTCCCTCTTTTGTTCCAACGGAAGTGGAGTTTCAAGGAGAGTACATCTCCTATGACCAATGCCAAAATAAATTTCAAAATCTTTTTTGAACTAGACATGCTGTGTCGCATTTACTGTGGTAGAATAGGCTTATCAATAAATTTTTGAGAAAGAGGTGTTGTCTTATGAAATTGACAATCAACAGAATTTGCTATTGGATTTTTATGGTGTCTGGTCTTTTGGTGATGTATGGAGGGTACCAAAGAGCATACCACGATGGTGACTGGGGGATTTTTGAGGGACTTCAACCTCATGCTCTAGCATTGCCTTTGCCAGTGAAAATTGGGATTCTTGCTTTGTTTACGGCTATTTATTTGCCCATTGTTTACCGAGCATTCCAGTATGGAAAAAACAAGAACAGCTAAATCCCCTCTTTACAACAGTAAGGGGCAAGGTAATTCATCAGAACGGACAAGGAAAAGAAAGGATTGATTTTATGAAAATGAATGTTAGAAATAAGCCACTCCTTGCGTTAGGTGTGGTCATGGCTATCGTAGGATTTTACCTCATTGTACAGTTGCCATTGGTGGGTTTCCTTGTGTTTCCAGTGGGCTGTCTGGCTATGCTCTTTAGTCATGAACTTCCAGAAGAACCACAAGAAATGTCGAAAATGGGTCATTTTGTAGGAAGTTGTTATGAATTTATCATCAAAAGATTAGATGTTATTGTAACAGTTTTCTTTGAGGTTCTTTTTGCATACGGCATTCTCTTTTCTGGGGAACGCAGTGCGATAGATAAAGGGATTGTTCTTGCTTGGATTCTGATGACAGCACTGTATACCATCTTGAAAATGGGGTGCAATGGTCAATTTGCCAAAGAAATTCGTAAGGAAGGGACAATTATTTACTGGACTTTCCAAGGAATCTTTGCATATATGCTGTTTTTCACTGGGGAACGTACAGGCATTGAAACAACAGCACTCATTTCTTGGGTCACTTGTGTCACCCTGTTTGTTGGGGCTAGTGTCTTCAAGAAATACAAAAAACTCAATTCGATATAATCTCCACCCCCCTTGCAACAGCGAGGGGATGGGGATTCCTTCCAACGGACACAGACAAGAAAGGGTGATTTCTATGATGAACAAGAAAAAAGAACAAGGCTTGGGGACTGGCAAGGTCGTTTCCTTGCTGATACTGGGGATTTTGACAGCATGGTATGTTCTACCCTTGCTGGGTGTCCCTAATTTGGTTGAATTGATTGAACTTTTGACCTAGATTGGTCGATAATTTTGAGAAAGAGGTGGAGTTTATGAAAAATAATAAATCCAACAAGGCTTTTGCTCTGGCACTCATATCTAGTGCTTGTACTGTGCTTGCCGTGTGTAATGCAGAGAATCTCAATGTATTTCAAGGATTTTTCGGTATCCTTGGGATAGTGACAGCAATATGTTGGTCTCGTTTTTTCGCACTAAACAGAAAAACAGGGGACACAGAAGAATGTGTTCTGGATAAAACCAAGTTGTTTGTATTTCGTATCACGGAACTGGCTTCCATGTGGATGGTCGTAGAAAGCGGACGTTACTACATTGCAATTCTATACGGACTGATTCTGTTTTGTGTGGAATATTTGATTTACAAAGGGACTCATCTTACCAAATATCAAGATGAAAAATAGAAAATTGTACCGATAATCCCCCCTTGCAACAGAGAGGGGGATTTTTTCTACCTATCCCCCCAACTCTGCCCACTCCTTCTGTCTTGCTCCTGCGTCCTCCGTTGCTCCTCCTGTTGACAAAAGGCTTCAAAGTCCTCCACTCTGTTCATCGGCTCTAGGTATTTACGGATGACGGACTTCAACCACGAAAACTTCTCTTCAATCTTCCGAATCATGCCCTCTGCAATCCCCATTGCCATCTCTTTCGCCTTTTCCAGAATCAATCTGGACTGGTTATCCATCATGTATTTGGCTTCGTCTCGAAACTCCTGCGCTTCCCGATGCAACGGCTCTATCTGTGCTTCCTTCTCCTTGAGATTATTCCATCCCACAACAACCTTTTGCTGTTCTTCCATTGCTTTCATCACATTATCATAGGCTTCGTTTCCTATATTCTGCGTTTTTTCTAACATACTTGCATGATAACTCTGAACATTCTTATCCCCAAACAAACCTTTTTTAATCTCCGAAGCCCTCGCCTTGCTATCCAAGACTTCTTTCAACTGAACAGCAGCCACCTCAATCTGTTGGTTGGCATTTTTCAATTTTCTCTCTGCTTGCTTGGTCTGTTTCTCCACTTTATCTTTCTTTTTCTCTAAAACAACAAGATTTTCTTGAACTTCATCTAGTTGTGAAGTAACCTGCTCCACTTCACGTTCCATTCCATTCAATTTGTCATTGGATTGCTCTAAGAAATTAGAGATTTCAGCACAATCTCCTTGTAAATCCACTTTCATTCGTTCTAAAATAAGACGATCACTCTTTAAGGAATCATTCTGTCCTTGCAAAACTTGAACAGCCTTTGCTAAATGCTCCAAACTACCTTGCTTTTCCCTCAATTCAGCCGAAACAACATCCAAATCACCAGAAACCACGGTCAAATCATGCTCTTTCTGGCTCAATTCCGTCTGAATACAACTCAATTCTAGTTCAACAGCAGAACATTCACCATCCAACTGCTTCTTTTTCTGCTCCAACGCCTTCACTTCAGCCGACAACTCACCCTTGGTCTGTGCCTTCAACTGGGCAATGCTCTTGTTTCCGTCCTTGGTTGCTTCGTTCAAAATCCCAACATCACGTCCAAACACGGCTTCCAAATGAGAGGACAAAGCTGGATGGAACTGCTTCAACTCAATCCGAGATATTTTTTCCTTCGCAGACAACTTGAATCCGTCCCTTTTCTTATCTCGAACCACAGGCACAAAGGCAAAATGCAAGTGGGGTGTTGTTTCATCCATGTGAACATAAGCCGAGATAACATTTTCCTTGCCGTATCTACCCTCCAGAAAGCCGTAGGTGGACTTAAAAAATAAGTCAAGGTCTGTATCTGGCAAATCCTTGGGAGCCGTAACTACCCAATCACAGAACACATTCACGTCCTTTCTGTTGTGGACGTGAATCTCCCCCAACCTCTGATTCAAAAAATCTAACTGAGCCATCTCCTGATGGACAGCCAAATTATAATTCAAACAACTCTTGGAATGGTCAATCTCTTGGTTGCCATTCCTTTCTCCATTCAATCTAGCATAATGACAAAACATCTTCCCCATTGCTGATTTCCCAAATTTTTCACAGTGAGCCAAAGAAACACTCCCTTCAAAACAAGAGAAATTAATTTCTCTCTTCTGCAAAGCAGGAACCCTATTTTCTTTGTAAGACAAATAGGATGCTTGCCACGCACTTCCCCCTCCATCCAACAAAACGGTGGGAACGAACCAATCAAACCCCATTATAACGCAAATAAAACAGGGTGTCAACGGACTTTTAGGAATGGTGTAGCAAGTTATACCATTTTCTACGAAAAGTGGAACTTGCCCACTGAGGTGGGAGGAAGGTGGGAACGAAGAAAGGGCATAAATTTGACCCAAAATCTATGCCCTTTCTTAAAACCTGTACCCTAACCGTCATCCAAAAACAAACAAATCTTACCCAACGAAGCACCTCGTCAATATATTACCCCTACCAACAAGTTTACAACGTGCAGACTAAACAAAAAGACTTAGGCAATAGCCTAAAGGGGGGCTTATTTTATCAATATATTTTTTCCACCTTTTTGCCCAAATTTTACCAATACTTGTACACTGTTTTCTTTGATAATCCTGTTTCCCTTATGCAGTCTGCTTTTTTTTGCCAAGGATTGTTCTCCCTCCACTCTTTCACTCGCTTTTCTTCAGTTGGTCTGCCGTTGCCCTCTCTCCAATTTTCATGGTCGGCATCCCTTGCTGTCCTTGCTATCTTCAAGTGAACTTCTTGCTTTCTTCCATTCCTCTTGTTGGCTGGCATAGATACCCCTGTCAGCTTTTCAATTTCTCGCCTTGGGAACGTAATATAATCTTCGTTGTACATTTCCAATGCTGCGATGATATCCTGTTCTGTGAAGTGGTTCGTTTCTTCTTGTGTCAAAGAATCAAGATAGCCCATCACGGAAAATGCGTCCCTCCTCACTTCGTCCGATGGGATGTTGCATTTCCGTCCGTAGATTGCCAAAGCCATCACGCAGAAGTATCGGTGTCCCACTCTCGCATCCACGAGCAGATGTTTCATCCACCAATCATACAGTCCTCGATGG